>NZ_JBVISR010000006.1:367067-457405 GCF_055575415.1 Streptomyces sp. NPDC034099
AACCACCCCCTTGCCCCTGTTGTACCCCGGGTGTTTCCCCCCCTGGGCCCTTTCACCCCCCCCCCCCTCCCCCTTCCTGGTGGGGGGAAAAACCGCCAAAAAACGGGCGTGGGTCCCCTCCGCCCCCCCCCGCGCCGGACGGCGGTCCGTCAGACCCGCTGCCACAGGGCCGGCGTGCTCGCCGGTGCGCCGGCGCCCTGCGCCTGGTGGCTCTGCAGACACCGGTACCGCGCACCGTCGAAGGACACGGTGGTGCCGACCTCGTAGACCCGGCCCGCGGCCCAGGCGTCCGCCGCCGCGTTGTCCTGCGGCGCGGGTGTCTGGGTCGCGGCGGAGGTGGTCTTCAGGGTGAGGCCGAAGTCGCTGAGCAGCGGATTGACCGGCTGGTAGAAGGTGGTCCCGCCGTTGGTGCAGTCGCCGGAGCCGCCGGACGTGGTGCCCTGCGCCTGGGTGCCCGACACGAAGGGGCCGCCGGAGTCGCCGGGTTCGGCGCACACCGTCGTCTCGGTCAGCCCGTCGACGGTGCCCTCCGGGTAGGTGACACTCGTGTCGTGCTGCTGGATCGTGCCGCAGTGCCACCCCGTGGTCGAGCCGGAACGGCACACCGACGCCCCCACGAGCGCCTCCACCGACCCGGCGAGCTGGATCTTCTCGCCGTCCTGCGCCTTGACGTCCGGCGTGGCGGTCCAGCCGGAGTTGACGCCCACCCAGGCCATGTCCTTGCCGGGGAACGTGGAGGCCTGGAAGGTGCCCTGGTCGGCCTCGTTGAACCCGGTGGTGGTGGCACCCGGGTCGCCGCAGTGCCCGGCCGTGGCGAAGCCCTGCTGGTCGTCCTTGGTGACGGAGAAGCCGATGGAGCAGCGGGCCTGGTCGTTGATGTAGTAGGCGTCGCCGCCGACCAGGTCCTCCAGCACCCGCGGCTGGTCCGGCGAGACCCGGACGCCCACGTCCTCGGCCGGCACACCGGCTGCCTCGACGAAGGCGGCCGCGGCCGACTCGGCGGTGGCCTGGACGGTGACCCGGTTGGTCTTCACGTCGACGTACCAGACCGGCGTCTGCCGGGTCCGGGTACGGACCGCGGCGGCGTCCAGCTTCTCCTTGACCGCGCGCAGCTCGGCGAGGTTCCTGCCGACGACGGCCGCCTTGGCGCCCTGCGCCTCGATGGCCGCGGTGTCCGCGGCGTCGGTGGTGGCCACGGTCAGCTCGGCTGAGGTCGCGCCGCTCACCCAGGCCCCGGCGAAGCGGTCGCCCAGCGTGTTGCGCAGCATGCCCGCGCGGGTGCCCGCCTCCGCCTCGTTGACCAGCCGGGCCGCCGCCTGGCCGGGCGCCAGCTTCAGGTCGCGCTCCATCGCGCTCAGCATGCGCGCCGGAGCGGCGGCGGCGCCGGGCGCCTGGGCCACGGCGGGCCGCGGTCCGGGAACGGGCGGCGGTGCGGCCGACGCGGCCGAGGGGAGTGCGGTCAGGACCAGGGCGCCGAGCGCGGTGAGGGCTGCGCGGCGGCTGCGCGCGGCATGTCTGCCGACCATGCGATGTGCCTCCTTCGGACGCTGTGCGAGACAGCGGTGTTCGGTGGGCGACCGCGGGTCACGGTCGCCTGCGGCGAAGTCACAGGCCTTGCCGCAAAGACCCGCCGCGATGCCCGGCCCCGGTCTGTTTCGCGCTATGGGGGACGCCGTGGGTGCCATGTGCAGTACGCGGACGCCCTTGCGCCCGGCGGGCCCGGATCAGGCGGGTTTCAGCCCCGGTTCACCCGCCTCGGTGACGAAGGACGCGGCCGTGGTCACGGCGGCGCCGGGCGTGCTGATGGCGGACACCGTCTTGAAGTCCAGGTGAGTGGCCTGACGGCCGAGTTCGGCCCGGACGTAGCCGCGCTTGCCGTTGTAGAACTTCATATGTGGATTGGCCTGCATGTACAGGTCCCAGTTGGCGGGCTTCTCCACGCCGTCCCGGCCGCTGGCCACCGAGGTGCAGGTGACCTCGGTGCCGACGGTGGCGGACGCCGGGTCGTCGAAGTCCTCCTTGACGTCGAGGGCGTAGCCCACGTGCACGTCCCCGGTGAGGATCAGCCAGTTGTCGACCCCGGCGGCCTTCGCCCCGGCGACCACCCGGTCGCGCGAGGCGCGGTAGCCGTCCCAGGCGTCCATGGAGAGCGCGGCGTCGGCGGTCACGTCGAACTTGCGCTGGGAGAAGCACACCTGCTGGGGCATCACGTTCCACAGCGCCGTCGAGCCCTTCCAGCCGTCGAGCAGCCACTGCTCCTGCTCGGCGCCGGTGATGGTGCGCGCCGGATCGTCCGACTCGGCCCCCGGGGCGTGCGGCCGGTCGTCGTAGGCCTGGTCGGAGCGGTACTGGCGGGTGTCCAGGATGTCGAACTGGGCGAGCGAACCCCAGTGCAGCCGCCGGTACAGCCGGGCGTCCGGGCCCTGCGGCAACTGGGCGGCGCGCAGCGGCTGGTTCTCCCAGTACGCGCGGTAGGCGGCGGCGCGGCGCAGCAGGAACTCCGACGGCGGGATGTCGTTCTCGGGGAAGCTGCCCGCGTAGTTGTTCTCCGTCTCGTGGTCGTCCCAGGCGACGACGAACGGGTGCGCGGCGTGCGCGGCCCGCAGGTCCTCGTCGGTCTTGTAGAGCGAGTAGCGCAGCCGGTAGTCCGCGAGGGTCATCGTCTCGCGGTTGAACACGTCGGGCAGGGTGACGTCGGTGTAGTGGCGTTCACCGCCCTCGGAGTTCACCGCGTACTCGTACAGGTAGTCGCCGAGGTGGAACACCACGTCCACGTCGTCCTGGGAGACATGGCGGAGCACGGTGTAGTAGCCGTCCATGTACGCCTGGCAGGCGACCGCCGCCAGCTTCAGCGAGGAGGCGGCGCTGCCCGCCGCGGGCGCGGTCCGGGTGCGGCCCGCCGGGCTGAGCCAGGCGCCGGCGCGGAACCGGTAGTAGTAGACCGTCCCGGGCGTCAGGCCCTTCACATCCACGTGGACGCTGTGGTTGTACTCGGCGTGGGCGTCGGCGGTGCCCCGGAACAGGACACCCGCGAAGTACTCGTCCAGGGCCACCTCCCACTCGACCGTGACCCGCTCCGTGCCCATCCCGCCGTCCTCCAGGAACGGTTCGGGCGCCAGCCTGGTCCACAGCAGCACCGAGTCCGGCAGCGGGTCGCCGGAGGCCACGCCGAGGGTGAAGGGGTCCTTGCTGATCCGGGCGGCGCGTTCGGGGGCGGCGACCGCGCCGCGGGCCGGCAGGTTGGTGGAGAAGGCGAGCGCGGCGGCCGCCGCGGTGACGGTGAGGAAGCGCCGACGGCCCAGGTGCCGGGCGGCGGCGCCCATCACGGCGTCGTGCGGGGAGAAGGCGTGCTCGGCCAGTGCGCTGGGACGGCCCGTGGGCGCCATCTGGTGTCCTCTCGTACAACGGGGCGATGCGCGGACCCCGCATGCTAAGCAGACAAAACGCCCCAAACGGGCAGGGCTTGCGGAGTGATCACACAGGAGGAGGTACGCGCGTGTGGCCGCCGCCCCTCCGGGGCACCCGGGAGTCATGGCCAGGACACGGCGCTACGACGTGGCGGCCTCCGGCCGCTGGTGGGACGAGGACGACAACCGCTGGCTGCCGGCCGGTGAGGTGCACGCCTGGGAGCAGGGCAGGAACGAGACCGTGTGCGGTCTGTCGATCCACCGCTCGCGGCTCTCCCGGTTCCCGGCGGTCGTCTGGACCGACGTGCTGCCCGAGTCCGGCGGCGCCGCCGACGCCGTCCGCCGGGTCTGCCCCCGCTGCGCCGCCGCGGCCGGCCGCCGGGGCACGGACGCCCGGCCCGCCTGGCGGCGCGTCGACCCACGTCCGTAGGGGCGGGAGGAACGGTCCGGCCCCTCGGGTCGCGCGATCGGCCGCTACGACGGCAGCGGCGCCCGGCTCACCCGGATCTTGGACTGGCCGTGCGGCCGCTTCTCCCAGTCCTCCATGAACCGCGCGTGCAGGTTGTGCTGGGCGGCCAGCGTGAGCAGCGTGTCCGTGCGGTAGTAGAAGTCCTCGTGGAGCACCTGGTGCTCGGTGCCCTCCGTCCGGTCGAAGGTGAAGTCGAAGAACCCGGTCTCCGTCAGGACGCGGCCGACGTGCGCGAGGCACTCGTCGACGACGCTCAGCGGTGAGTGCGAGAAGACGCTGTGCGCGTGGACGACGTCGAAGTGGCCGTCGGGCAGGAAGTCCAGCCGGAGGTCCCCGGTGAGGGTCAGGTGCGGCAGCTTGGCCTGGAGGCCGCGCTCGGTCAGGGTCTCCTTGGCGGCGATCAGGATGTCCGGGGAGATGTCGACGCCGTAGTAGTGGCCGGTGTCGAGGTGGTCGATGAAGCGCCAGCCGCCGCGCAGGTTGCCGCAGCCGATGTCGAGCATGCGGTGCCGGGGGCGCAGCCCGTGCTCGATCAGGTAGTCGAACTGCATCCGCCCGAGCGCCAGCCAGCGGTCGTGGGTCCGGCTGCCGACCGCGGCCTCCGGATCGCGCCGGGCGTCGGAGGCCATCACCGCCCGGTAGTAGCCGACGTGGTCGCGGTGCCGGAGCCGCAGCCACGCGTCCCGGCCGGCCCGGCGGACGTGGGGACCTACGCGCTCGGGGTGGCGCAGCGCGTATCCGACCTTGTGCGTGAGCACGGCACGGTTGCCGCGCGGCTTCTTCGGGGACTCGGCGTCCTTGGGCATGGGGGGAGGGACCTCCGTACGAGGGACTCGGACAGTGAGCGGTGCCGGGCGGGGGTGCCGGATCCGGTGGTCTCGTGGCAGCGGGAGACATACCCGTTCGGGGTCGCGCGCTCCCGCGGTTCCGCCCCGGAGGTGAAGGCGCACTCCGGCACGCGGACCCGGTGCGCGGTGCCAAAAGAGACTTGGACTCCCCGTCCAAAGGTTGGACGTGTAGTCTGGGACTCCTCGAAGTCCCAGACTGGAGATCCGGATGAGTGACCCCGCGCTGGATGCCGAACGCGACGCCGTGCTCGCCGCGCTGCGCCCCGTCGTCGACGGGATCGCCGCCACCTTCGGACCGGTCTGCGAGGCGGTGCTCCACGACTACCGGCGCCCCGAGCGGTCGGTCGTCGCCGTCGCGGGCTCGGTGACCGGGCGGACGGTGGGCGGGGCGATGAGCGAGATCGGCATGCGCGTGCTGGCCCGGGGCGACGAGGCCCGCGACGAGCTGAACTACGTCACGCGTACGGCCGACGGCACGCTGCTCAAGTCCTCCACCATGGTGCTGCGCGACTCCACGGGCGCCGTCTTCGGAGCCCTGTGCGTCAATCTGGACGTCACCGCCGTCGACCGGGCCCACGCCCTGCTCGGCGCCCTCGCCGGGACCGCCCGCACCCCCGCCGAAGTACCGGCCACCACCTTCGGCGACGACATCGACGCCGTGGTCGACGCCATCGTGGACGCCCACCCGCTGCGCCGGGACACCAGCTGGGCCGCGCTGGACAGGGAGCGGCGCCTCGAACTGTTCCGCGACCTCGACGGGCGCGGCGTCTTCGCCGTACGCCGCTCGGTCGAGCACGTCGCCGCCCGGCTCGGCATCTCCCGCGCCTCCGCCTACCACTACCTCTCCCAGGCCCGCGCCGAGACCGGCCCGGCCGCCGACACCCCCTGAGGACACCCGTGACGACCACCACCCCGCCGGTCACCCTCGACGACGTCCGCTCCGCCGCCGCCCGCATCGAGGGCGTCGCGCACCGCACCCCCGTGCTGCGCTCGCGCACCCTGGACGCCCTCGTCGGCGCCGAGGTCTTCCTCAAGTGCGAGAACCACCAGCGGGTCGGCGCCTTCAAGTTCCGCGGCGCCTACAACGCGGCCTCCCGCCTCACCCCGGAGCGGCTCGCCCGGGGCATCGCCGCGTACTCCTCGGGCAACCACGCCCAGGCGGTGGCCCTGGCCGCCCGCGAGCTGGGCACCACCGCGGTGATCGTCATGCCCGAGGACGCGCCGCCCTCCAAACGGGACGCCACCGCGGGCTACGGCGCCGAGATCGTCACCTACGACCGCTACACCGGCGACCGCGTCGCCCTCGCCGAGGCGCTGGCCGCCGACCGGGGACTGACCCTGATCCCGCCCTACGAACACCCGCACGTCATCGCGGGCCAGGGCACCGCAGCCCTCGAACTGGTCCAGGAGACGGGAGACCTGGACGCCCTGGTCGCACCGGTCGGTGGCGGCGGACTGATCGCCGGGAGCGCCACCGCGGTCAAGGGCCTGCACCCCGCCACCCGGGTGATCGGCGTCGAGCCGGAGGCCGGTGACGACACCAGGCGCTCCCTGGCCGCGGGCCGGCGGGTCACGGTGCCGGTCCCGCGCACCATCGCCGACGGCCAGGCGCTGCCCACCCCCGGCGAACTGACGTTCTCCGTCAACCGGCGGCTGCTGGACTCGGTCGAGGTGGTGTCCGACGACGAGATCCGGGACGCGATGCGGTTCGCCTTCGAACGCCTGAAGACCGTCCTCGAACCCAGCGGCGCCACCCCGCTGGCCGCCCTCCTGAACGGCCGGATCGACGCCCTGCCCCGCCGCGTCGGCGTGATCCTCTCCGGGGGCAACGTGGACGCCGCCCGCTTCGCCGAACTCTGCGGCACGCCCCGCTGACGACGCGCCTCCCCCGGATGGCGGTGCCGAGTGGACAGGCGGACGATGGAGTGGTGGGGCCAGGGAAAGGAGGAGCGTCATGCTGGAGGCAAAGACGCTCGACAAGCCGGACGAGCGGCGCGATTTCCCCCGCGGTCACATCGAGGCCGTGCACATGGAAGGACTCGACTTCGCCGTCGCCACCTTCGAACCGGGCTGGCGCTGGTCGGAGTCCGTGGCGCCGATCGCCGGCACCGACAGCTGCATGATCCACCACAACTGCTACGTGGTCGAGGGACGCATGCACGTCCGCATGGACGACGGCACCGAGAGCGAGGTGGGCCCGGGCGACGTCTTCGTCTGCTCGCCCGGCCACGACGCCTGGGTCGTCGGCGACGCACAGTGCGTCGTGTACGACTTCGCCGGCAGCATGGCGAAGGAGTACGCCAAGGCCGACTAGGCCGACGTCCGGCAGACAGCAGGGAAGGGTGAGGGGGCGACCGCCGCGGCGGTCGCCCCCTCACCCTTCCCGTGCCGCTCACGCGGCCGCCGTCACCGCGCCCACCGCCGGAGTGCGCAGCACCCGCCGGGCCGTGCCCAGGCTCGTCCCCAGCGTCGCCGCCGCCGAGACCGCCACCATCGCGAGCCACACCCCGAGGAACCGGTCCGGCAGCACCGCGTCGGTGCGGACCACCGTGAACGGCACCACACCGGCCAGCGCGGCCACCGTGCCGAAGAAGATCCCCGTCACCGTGAGGACCACGCCCTCGGCGGCCACCACGCCCAGCACCTGCCCCGGCGTCGCCCCCGCCAGCCGCTGCTGACCGAATTCACGCGAGCGGTACGTCGTCGCCGCGTACAGCGAGTTGACCAGCATCACGCAGACGAACACCGCGATGATGCCGACCACCGTGAGGTTCAGCGTCTCCAGGTTCTTGGCGTCGACCGACTTCAGCAGACCGGAGTCCTTCACCGCGTCGCTCTCCACGGCCTGCATCGTGAGCGTCGCCGTCGACACGGCGGTGAACATGATCAGCGACACCAGGATTCCGGCCAGCTGATCCGCCCGCTCCCGCAGGTTCCGCACGGCCAGCCAGCCGCTCGCGCCGCTCAGCGGCAGCCGGTCGAGCACGCCCTTCAGCAGCCGCGGCGAGAGCAGCGCGAAACCGACCGAGAGCAGGATCGCCCCGTAGGCCGGCGCCGCCATCAGCGCCTCGTCCGTCGCGGAGAGCAGGAAGGTGGAGCAGGCGCCCGCGGCCCCGGCGGCCAGTGCCGCGTAGGCCAGGAACCGCTTCGCCCCGGCCCGCTCCCGGCGGCCCCGCGCCACCCGCCGTACCGCCAGGAACGCGGCGCCCGCGGACGCCAGCAGCGTGATGCCCACGCCGCTCAGCAGCGCGACGGGACCGAAGGAGTAGTCCACGGAAGGCGCCACCTGGCCGCTGTCCTGGAACAGGCCGAGGAGCGCCCGTCCGCCGAGCATCGCCGGGCCGATCGCCAGCGCCGCGCCCACCAGGGCCACGGCCACCGCCTCACCCACGACCATCCGCTTGATCTGCGCCGGGGTCGCACCCGAGCAGCGCAGCAGCTCCAGCTCGGCGGTGCGCTGACGCACGTTGACCGTCAGCGTCGAGGCCACCGCGAAGAACACCAGCAGGGTCCCGTACCCGCCGACGACCCCCGCCGCCGTGCCCAGCGTCTCCGAACTGACCGGGTCGACGCCGGCCTGCCCGGCCGTGTCGTGCATCGAGTTGAACGTCATGATGATCGCCGCCCCCAGGAAGGCGGACAGGAGGGTCGCGAGGAACCGCCCGGGACGGCGCCGGATCGACCGGAGAGCCAGTACGAACATCGCTCACACCCCCGCCGGCACGTCGTCGCCCAGGTGCGCGAGGCGCTCCGCGACCGCCTCCGGGGACGGCGCGTCCATCCGCCCCGCCAGCCGGCCGTCGGCGAGGAAGACCACCGAGTCGGCGTACGAGGCGGCGACCGGGTCGTGCGTCACCATCACCACGGTCCGCCCGTGCACCCGCACCGCCTCCTGGAGCAGCAGCAGCACCTGCCGGGCGCTGCGCGTGTCCAGCGCTCCCGTCGGCTCGTCCGCGAAGACCACCCGCGGTTCGGTGACCAGGGCCCGGGCGATCGCCACCCGCTGCCGCTGGCCGCCGGAGAGCTGGTCGGGCCGGTGACCGAGCCGGTCCCCGAGACCGACCGACGTCAGGATCTCCCGCGCCCGCCTCCGGTCGACGCGGCGTCCGGCCAGCTTGAGCGGCAGCACCGTGTTCTGCGCGACGGTCAGCGTCTCCAGCAGGTTGTACTGCTGGAAGACGAACCCGACCCGGCCGCGCCGGAACCTGGTCAGCTCCGCCTCGCCGCCACCCGTCAGCTCCTTGCCGTCCACGCACACGATGCCCCTGTCCGGCCGGTCGAGGCCCGCCGCGCACTGGAGCAGCGTGGACTTGCCCGAGCCGGACGGTCCCATCACCGCGGTGAACGTGCCGCGCCCCAGGCTCAGCGTCACCCCGTCCAGGGCGGTCACGGCGTTCTCCGCCGAGCCGTACGTACGGGTCACCTTGACGAGCCGGAGGGCCTCGGGGGCGGGGCCCGGGTCGTGATTTCCTCGTGCGCCGGAGCGAAACATCGTGATCACCTTCCGTGTGGCACGCCCTGTGCGGTGCCTCGTGGAAGACGCTACGGAGAGTGGGACCGGGCCACACTGGGTGCAGGACCCGTATCGGGGGGTGTACTCAGCGACACCCGGCAGCGCTACGAGCCGCCCAGCAGCACCACCTCCAGGGTGCGCGGGCCGTGCACCCCCTCGACGCGGTCCAGTTCGATGTCGCTGGTCGCTGAGGGGCCGGAGATCCACGTCAACGGCCGCTTCGGGTCGAGGCGTTCGAGGGCCTGGGGCACCGACGACACGACCTGCTCGGGTACCCGCACGACGCAGATGTGGTGGTCGGGGACGAGGGTGATGCGCCGCCGGCCCTGGTCGGGGGAGCCGTCCAGGACGATCGTGCCGGTCTCGGCGACGGCGACGGCGCAGCCGGTGACCACGCTGTCGACCTCGTCGAGTTCCGGTGCCGTACTCGCCGCCAGGTCCTGGACGAGAGGCGTGTCGACGGCCGTCAGCCACTGCGCCGGCAGCCCCGGAGGTACCACCACGGTCCGCGAACCGCGTGCGGACAGGAGACGGGCCAGCAGTTCGGGAACCTGCCCGTCCGCGCACCGGTGCACGACCGCCCGGTAGTCCGCCAGGTTCTCGGCGAGCAGGTCCACCGTCTCCGGGACGGACCGACGCCCGTGCTCGCGCAGATAGTCCCGGGCGACGGCCTCCTCGTAGGGCCTCGGCTCGTCCGGCACATCCGCCAGCGCGCGCCGTACCCGGCCCAGGATGCGTTCCCTGCTGCTCACTTGGCCCCGTCCTTTCCACCGTGCGTGCGCTGCCACCAGTCCCGGAACGGCTCCGCGGGCACCGTCGGCAGGTCCCGGCTGCCGCTCCACGCCCGGCCGGGTCCTGGCAGCGTGCGCGGATGCAGGCGCCGGGTGCGCGAGGCCAGCCGCTGCCCGGTCCGCAGCGCGCCCGGGTGCGTGAACGCCCACTGCGCGGCCCGCATCGCCGCCCGCTCGGCGGCGTGTCCCTTGGCGGGCCTCAGGACGACCCGGTTGCCGTTCCGTACGGACGGACCGCCCTGCACCACCCGCTCCCGCAGGTGCACCAGCACCTCGGGGATGTCGATGGCGACCGGGCACACCTCGTAGCAGGCCCCGCACAGCGAGGACGCGTACGGCAGTGAGGCGTCGATCTCGCTGCCGGTGCCCCGCAGTTGCGGGCTGAGGATCGCGCCGATCGGGCCCGGGTACACCGAACCGTAGGCGTGGCCGCCCGCGCGCTCGTACACCGGGCACACGTTCAGGCAGGCCGAGCAGCGGATGCAGCGCAGCGCCTGGCGGCCGACCTCGTCGGCGAGGGTGTCGGTGCGGCCGTTGTCCAGCAGGACCAGATGGAAGGTGCCGGGGCCGTCCCCTTCCCCGGCCCGGCCGTCCCCGGTGCCCGTCCACATGGACGTGTACGGGTTCATGCGCTCGGCCGTCGAGGAGCGGGGGAGGGTCTGCAGGAAGACCTCCAGGTCCTGCCACCTCGGCACGATCTTCTCGATGCCGACGACCGAGATCAGCGTCTCGGGCAGGGTCAGGCACATCCGCCCGTTGCCCTCCGACTCCACGACCACCAGCGTCCCGGTCTCGGCCACCACGAAGTTGGCGCCGGAGATGCCGACCTTGGCCCGCAGGAACTTCTCCCGCAGGTGCAGCCGGGCCGCCTCCGCGAGTTCGGCGGGCGTGTCCGTCAGCCCCTCGGGCGCCGGACGGCCCCACTCGCCCATCTCGGAGCGGAAGATGTCGCGGATCTCGCCCCGGTTGCGGTGGATGGCCGGCACCAGGATGTGCGAGGGCCGGTCCTTGCCCAACTGCACGATCAGCTCGGCGAGATCGGTCTCGTAGGCGTGGATGCCCCGGGCCTGAAGCGCCTCGTTGAGGCCGATCTCCTGCGTCGCCATCGACTTGACCTTGACGACCTCCCTCTCGCCGGTCTCCTCGACCAGCCGGGCGACGATCTCGTTGGCCTCGTCCGCGTCGGCGGCCCAGTGCACGGTCCCGCCGGCGGCCGTGACCGCCTCCTCCACCTGCACCAGGTACCGGTCGAGGTGGCGCAGTGTGTGGTCCTTGATCTGCTTCCCGGCCTCGCGCAGCGCCGCCCAGTCGTCCAGCTCCGCCACCGCGCGGGCCCGCTTGTCGCGGATGGTGTGGGTGGCGTGGCGCAGATTGCCGCGCAGCGTCGTGTTGCCCACCGCCTCCCGCGCCGCCCGGGGGAAGGCCGGCATCCCGACGAAGGTCCCGCTCATACGACCGCCACCTCCTCGGTGCTCGCCAGGATCTCCGCGATGTGCACCGGCCGCATGCCCGTGCGCAGCCGCGTCATGGTCCCGCCGATGTGCATCAGACAGGAGTTATCGGCCGCGCACAGCACGTCCGCGCCGGTCGACTCCGCGTTGCGCACCTTGTCCGCGCCCATCGCCGCCGACACGTCGGAGTTCTTCACGGCGAAGGTGCCGCCGAAGCCGCAGCACTCCTCGGCGCCCGGCAGCTCCACCAGCTCCAGCCCCCGCACCGCCTCCAGCAGCCGCCGCGGCCGGTCGCCCAGACCCAGGCTCCGCAGGCCGTGGCAGGTCGGGTGGTACGTCACCGTGTGCGGGTAGTACGCCCCCACGTCCGTCACCCCGAGCACGTCCACCAGGAACTCCGTCAGCTCGTACGTCTTCGGCACCACCGGCGCCAGCGTGGCCGCGAGCGTGTCCCCGCGCCCCTCCGCCCGCGCCCGCTCACCCATCCGCGGATACAGCTCCCGTACCATCGCGCCGCACGAGCCCGAGGGCGTCACGACGGCGTCGTACTGCGCGAACACGTCGGCGAAGTGCCGGGCGAGCGGCTCGGCCTCGTGCCGGTAGCCGGTGTTGTAGTGCGCCTGCCCGCAACACGTCTGGGCCATCGGGAAGTCGACCTCGACGCCGAGTCCGGTCAGCAGCTTCACCACGGCGCGGCCGGTGTCCGGATAGAGCGTGTCGTTGACGCAGGTCAGGAACAGTGCGACACGCATCGCGGCTCCTCGTGTTCGATCATCGGATGAATGATGAGTGCAGACTAGTCGGCGGACCGGGCTCTGGGGAGCCCCGGTTCACCGCTCGGCGAGTCGGGCGGCGGCCGCCCTCCAGCGGGCCGTGCCGCCGCGCGGTTCGTACCGGGTCAGCGACCGGGTGCGGGCCAACAGGCCGCGCATGTCCGCCAGGTCGCCGACCAGGCCGTGGGCGCGGGCCTGCACCAGGACGTTGCCGAGCGCGGCGGCCTCCGTCGGCCCGGCCACCACCGGCAGCCCGCAGGCGTCGGCGGTCAGCTGGCACAGCAGCGCGTTGCGGGTGCCGCCGCCGACCACGTGCACGACGTCGACCGGATGCCCGGCGAGCCGCTGCGCCTCCTCGACGGCCGCGCGGTGGGCCAGCGCCAGCGAGTCGAGGATGCACCGGGTCACTTCGGCGGGCGTCCGGGGCACCGGCTGCCCCGAGACACGGCACGCCTCGGCGATCCGCTCCGGCATCCGCCCCGGCGCCAGGAACGCGGCGTCCCCCGCGTCCACCACCGACCGCAGCGCCGGCACCCGTGCCGCCGCGAGCAGCAGCTCACCCAGATCGGGGTCGCCCCAGGCCCGTACGCACTCCTGGAGCAGCCACAGACCCATGATGTTGCGCAGGTAGCGGACGGTGCCGTCCAGGCCGAGTTCGTTGGTGAAGTTGGCGGCCCGGCTCTCCTCCGTCAGTACCGGAGCGGTCAGTTCGAGACCGGCCAGCGACCAGGTGCCGGTGCAGATGTAGGCGAAGCGTTCACCCGAGGCGGGTACGGCGGCCACCGCGGACGCGGTGTCGTGCGAACCGACCGCCGTCACCGGCACGGGCCCCGCGAGCCCCGTCTCCTCCAGCACCTCCGGCCGCAGCAGTCCCGCCGCGTCACCGGGCCGGCGCAGCGGCGCGAACAGGCCGAGGTCGATCCCCAGCCGGTCCGCCACCTCCCGCGACCAGTCCCGGGTGCGGGGGTCGATCAGCTGGGTGGTGGAGGCGTTGGTCAGCTCCGTGCCCTGCTCGCCGGTCAGCCAGTAGGTCAGCAGGTCGGGGATCAGCAACAGCCGCCGGGCCGCCGCGAACTGGGCCGTGCCCCGGGCGGCGACGAGCTGGTACAGGGTGTTGAAGGGCGCGTACTGCAACCCCGTCGCCGCGTACAGCTCCCCGGCGGGCAGCGAGGCCGCCCACACCTTCTCCGCGACGCCCTCGGTACGGAGGTCGCGGTAGTGCACGGGGTTGCCGAGCAGCGCCCCGTCCGCGTCCAGCAGGCCGTGGTCGACGGCCCAGCTGTCCACGCCCACCGAGTCCACCGGGCCCGCCGCCCGCAACCCGTCCAGCACACCGGCGTACAGCGCGAGGACGTCCCAGCGCAGCCCGTCGGGCGTACGCACCGGCCGGTTGGGGAAGCGGTGCGCCTCCGTCAGCTCCAGCCGGTCGGCGCCCACGCGGCCGACCATGACGCGCCCGCTGGACGCGCCGAGGTCGACCGCCGCGTACGCCTTGACGTCCACGGCGGTGCTCATCGCAGGAACGCGGCGGCGACGCCGGCGTCGACCGGGACGTGCAGGCCGGTCGTGTGGGTCAGATCGCCGCCGGTCAGCGCGAACACGGCGTTCGCGACGTGCTCGGGCAGCACCTCGCGCTTGAGCAGCGTCCGCTGCGCGTAGAACTCGCCCAGCTTCTCCTCCGGCACCCCGTACACGGCCGCCCGCCGGGCACCCCAGCCGCCCGCGAAGATGCCCGAACCCCGCACCACACCGTCGGGGTTGACGCCGTTGACCCGGATGCCGTGCTCGCCCAGCTCGGCGGCGAGCAGGCGTACCTGGTGGGCCTGGTCGGCCTTGGTGGCGGAGTAGGCGATGTTGTTCGGGCCGGCGAACACGGCGTTCTTCGACGCGATGTACACGATGTCGCCGCCCATCTCCTGCGCGGTCATCACCCGGGCCGCCTCGCGCGAGACGAGGAAGGATCCGCGGGCCATGATGTCGTGCTGGAGGTCCCAGTCCTCGGCCGAGGTCTCGAGCAGCGGCTTGGAGATGGAGATCCCCGCGTTGTTGACCACCAGGTCCACCCCGCCGAAGGCGAGCACGGCCGCCTCGAACGCCGCGGCGATCTGCTCCTCGGAGGTGACGTCGACCCTCACCGCGACGGCCTTGTCGTCCCCGCCCAGCTCTTCCGCGACCGCCGCCGCGTTCTCGGCGTTCAGGTCGGCCACCACCACACAGGCGCCCTCGTCCACCAGCCGCCGGGCGATCGCCTTCCCGATCCCGCTGCCCGCGCCGGTGACCAGGGCGACACGGGTCGCCAGCGGCTTGGGCCTCGGCATCCGCCGGAGCTTGGCCTCCTCCAGCGCCCAGTACTCGATGCGGAACTTCTCCGACTCCTCGATCGGCGCGTACGACGACACCGCCTCGGCCCCGCGCATCACGTTGATCGCGTTGACGTAGAACTCGCCGGCCACCCGGGCGGTCTGCTTGTCCTTGCCGAAGCTGAACATGCCCACGCCCGGCACCAGCACGATCGCCGGGTCGGCGCCGCGCATGGCGGGGGAGTCCGGCTCGGCGTGCCGCTCGTAGTAGGCGGCGTACTCCTCGCGGTAGGCCGCGTGCAGCTCCTTGAGCCGGGCCACCGCCTCGTCCAGCGGCGCGGTCGGCGCCACGTCCAGGACCAGCGGACGCACCTTCGTGCGCAGGAAGTGGTCCGGGCAGGAGGTGCCGAGCGCGGCGAGCCGCGGGTGCTCGGCCCGCGCGAGGAAGTCCAGTACCACGTCCGTGTCGGTGAAGTGCCCGACCTGCGGCCGGTCCCGGGAGGCCAGCCCCCGGACGTACGGCGCCAGTGCCGCCGCCCGCTTCCGCCGCTCGGCCTCGGGCAGCGCCTCGTACCCCGCGATCACCGGCCCGAACGGCTCGGCCTTGCCGCGCTCGGCCAGGAAGGCCTCGGCGGTGCGGATGATGTGCAGCGAGTTGCGCTCGCACTCCTCGGAGGTGTCCCCCCAGGCCGTGATGCCGTGTCCGCCGAGCACGCAGCCGACGGCCTGCGGGTTGGCCTCCTTGACGGCCGCGATGTCCAGCCCGAGCTGGAAACCGGGCCGCCGCCACGGCACCCACACCACGGTGTCGCCGAAGCACTCGGCGGTCAGCTTCTCACCGTCCGCCGCACAGGCCAGCGCGATCCCGGAGTCGGGGTGCAGATGGTCCACGTGGGCGGCCTCGACCAGCCCGTGCATCGCGGTGTCGATCGAGGGCGCGGCACCGCCCTTGCCGTGCAGGCAGTAGTCGAAGGCGGCGACCATCTCGTCCTCGCGCTCGACGCCCGGGTAGACGCCCTTGAGCGCCCGCATCCGGTCCAGCCGCAGCACGGCGAGCCCCGCCCCGGTGAGCGTCCCGAGATCCCCGCCGGACCCCTTGACCCACATCAGCTCCACATCACCCCCGGTGACGGGATCGGTCCCGGTGCCCTTGGCGGACGCGTTGCCACCGGCGTAGTTGGTGTTCCGAGGATCGGCGCCGAGCCGATGGGAACGGGCGAGGAGAGCGGAGGCTTCAGGGTGAGATGTCATGACGGTGCCTTTTCGACAGAGGGGTGGTGAAGCGCCCCTTCAGGGGCGCGGGGAACTGCGCGACCAGCCACAACAGCCCGCAGCCCGCGAACAACGGAAACCCGGCAGACGCCTACGCCCCCCACCCGGCCTGCTCGCCACCAACCCGCTCGGCAACGACCTTCTCGCCCCAACCGGACGCCCGGTACGCCTTGAGGGGCTCGGGCTCCAGGCCCATTTCCTCCCGCACCTCCCGAAGAATCGGACGCACGTCCGTGTCATACGCGTCCATCAACACGGCGTTGGCCTCCAGTACATCCCCCGAGTCCTGCGCGGCGGCCAGCGCCGCACCGTCGACCAGCAGCGCCTTCGCCGTAGCCTCCTGCACGTTCATCACCGACCGGATGATGGCCGGGATCTTCGCCTCGATGTTGTGGCACTGGTCGAGCATGAACGCCACGTCGGAGGTGAAACCGCCCCCGCGCACCACCTCGTACATGATGCGGAACAGCTGGAACGGGTCGGCGGCACCCACCATCAGGTCGTCATCGGCGTAGAACCGCGAGTTGAAGTCGAACCCGCCGAGCTTCCCCTCCCGCAGCAGCGTCGCCACGATGAACTCGATGTTCGTGCCCGGCGCGTGGTGCCCCGTGTCGACCACCACCTGCGCCTTCTCGCCCAGCTTCAGACAGTGCGCGTACGCCGTCCCCCAGTCCGGCACGTCCGTCGTGTAGAACGCCGGCTCGAAGAGCTTGTACTCGAGCAGCATCCGCTGCCCCTCGCCGAGCCGCTCGTACACCTCGGCCAGTCCCTCGGCCAGCCGGTTCTGCCGGGACCGGATGTCGTCCTGGCCGGGGTAGTTGGTGCCGTCGGCGAACCACAGTTTCAGGTCGCGCGACCCGGTGGCGTCCATGATGTCGACGCACTCCAGCAGGTGGTCGACGGCCTTCCTGCGCACCGCCGCGTCCGGGTGACAGATGCTGCCCAGCTTGTAGTCGTCGTCCTGGAAGGTGTTGGAATTGATCGCGCCGATCCGTACGCCCCGCTTCTCGGCGTGCGCGGCCAGCGCGGCGTAGTCCTCGACCCTGTCCCAGGGGATGTGCAGGGCCACGGTCGGGGCCGCGCCCGTGAACTCGTGCACCTTCGCCGCGTCGTCCAGTTTCTCGAACGGGTCGCGCGGGACACCGGCCTGGGCGAACACCTTGAAACGGGTGCCCGAGTTGCCGTACGCCCACGACGGCGTCTCGACGGCCTGGGTCTTGAGCGCGGCCTTCACCGCGGCGAGCTCGGTCACTTCGGGGCTCCTGTGGCATCGGGTCGTGGTCCGCTGTGCGCACGACCAGTCTGTGAAACGATTCAGAACGCGAAGCTATGAGCCGCCCGAAGGGGTGTCAACCCTTCCGGCCGCTCCGGCTCGCTGTGACTCGGTCGTGACCTTCGACTATCGAAAGTTTTTCGACCCGCAACCATTGACGTGACATACCCCTGCTGCCTAACGTCCCCGGCATCCGAGTTGAAACCTTTCACGACGCCGTGAGGGCCGTCCCGTCCGGCGCCGTCGAGGAGCCCCCAATGACCCACCCGTCCGACACGGGTACGGCCCCGGTTCTGGCGCTCAGGGACGTCTCCAAGTCCTTCGGCGCGGTCCGTGCGCTCAGGGACGTCTCCCTGGAGCTGTTCCCCGGCGAGGTGCACGCCCTCGCCGGCGAGAACGGCGCCGGAAAGTCGACCCTCATCAAGACGCTGGCCGGAGTGCACCGGCCGGACGCCGGCCAGGTGCTGCTCGACGGCGCGCCGGTCGTGTTCCACGGCCCCGGCGACGCCCGGGACGCCGGCATCGCCGTGATCTACCAGGAACCCACCCTCTTCCCCGACCTGTCGATCGCCGAGAACATCTTCATGGGCCGCCGGCCGCGCCGCGCGCTCGGCCGCATCGACCACAAGGCCACCCGTGCCGCCACCGCCGCACTGATGCGGCGCCTCGGCGTCGAACTCGACCCCGACCGGCCCGCACGCGGCCTGTCCATCGCGGACCAGCAGATCGTCGAGATCGCCAAGGCGCTCTCCTTCGACGCCCGCGTCCTGATCATGGACGAGCCGACCGCCGCCCTCACCGGCAGCGAGGTGGCCCGGCTCTTCGGCGTGGTGCGCACCCTGCGCGAACAGGGCGCCGCGGTGCTGTTCATCTCCCACCGCCTGGAGGAGATCTTCCGCCTCTGCGAACGGGTCACCACCCTGCGTGACGGCGCACGGATCGCCGGCGAGCCCCTGGCGGGCATGACCGAGGACGACCTGGTGCGCCGCATGGTCGGCCGCGACCTCGACGAGCTGTACCCCAAGCAGGAGGTCACGCCCGGCGAGACGGCCCTCAGCGTGCGCAGGCTGACCCGCGAGGGCGTCTTCACCGACGTCTCCTTCGAGGTGCGGCGCGGTGAGATCGTCGCGCTGGCCGGACTGGTCGGCGCCGGACGCACCGAGGTCGCCCGCGCCGTCTTCGGCGTGGACCGCTGGGACGCCGGGGAGGTCGAGGTCGACGGCAAGCCGCTCGTCAACGGCGCCCCCTCCACCGCGATGGCCGCCGGCCTCGCCCTCGTACCGGAGGACCGCCGCGCCCAGGGCCTGGTGATGGGCATGTCCATCGAGCGCAACATCGGCCTCACCGGTCTGCGGACGACCGTGAAGGCCGGGCTCGTGGACCGCGGGGCCGAACGCAGCCGCTCCCTCGACTGGGCGGTCAGACTCCAGGTCAAGTACGCCCGCATCGCCGACACCGTCGCCACCCTGTCCGGCGGCAACCAGCAGAAGGTCGTCCTCGCCAAGTGGCTGGCCACCGGCCCCAAGGTGCTGATCGTCGACGAGCCCACCCGCGGCATCGACGTCGGCACCAAGGCCGAGGTGCACCGGCTGCTGAGCCGGCTCGCCGCCGACGGCGTGGCCGTCCTGATGATCTCCTCCGACCTGCCCGAGGTGCTCGGCATGGCCGACCGCGTCCTGGTGATGCACGAGGGACGTCTGACCGCCGAGATCTCCCGCACCGACGCCACCGAGGAGACGGTGATGGCCGCAGCCACGGGGAGGGCCGCCGCATGACCGTTGCCGCACCCGACCAGGCCCCTGTGGCCGACGTGCCCAGGGCCGGCGCCACCCGGCTGGTGGACCGCATCTTCAAGATGCGCGAACTGGCCATCCTGCTGGTCTTCCTGGTGATGATCGCCATCACCCAGGCCGGCAACAGCGCGTTCCTGTCCGAACAGGGCATCAAGGACCTGCTGCTGAACGCGACCATCCTGGTCCTGGTCGCCACCGGCCAGTCGTTGGTCGTCATCACCCGCAACGTCGACCTGTCCGTCGGCTCCACCCTCGGCATCAGCGCCTTCGCCGCCGGCACCTACCTCCAGGGCGGCGGCAACCCCGTCGTGGCCGTGCTGCTCGCGGTGCTGCTGGGCATCGGCTTCGGCCTCCTCAACGGCCTGCTGGTCAGCCTCGGCCAGGTGCCCGCCCTGGTCGTCACCCTCGGCACCCTCTACATCATCCGCGGCATCGACTCCATCTGGGTCGGCTCCCGCCAGATCACCGCGGCCGACCTGTCCGGCGGCTTCGTCGACTTCGGCTCCGGCGGCGTCTCCGCCGTGCCCTGGCTGGCCATGATCGCCCTCGCGGTGCTCGTCGCCACGGCGTACTACCTCAAGCACTTCGGCGGCGGACGCGAGCTGTACGCGCTCGGCTCCAACCCGGAGGCCGCCCGGCTGGCCGGCATCCCCGTGCGCAAGCGGATCCTCGCCGCCTACACCTCCTGCGGCGCCCTCGCCGGACTCGCCGGCGCCCTCTACCTCGCCCGGTTCGGCAACGTCGACTCCGGCACCGGCAACGGCTACGAACTGACCGTCGTCAGTGCCGTGGTGGTCGGCGGCGTGGTCTTCACCGGCGGCTCCGGCAGCGTCTACGGCGCCGCCCTCGGCGCGCTGCTGCTGACCTCGATCAACAGCGTGCTGCCCGCCCTCGGCGTCAGCTCCGTGTGGGTGCTGGCCATCAACGGCGTCCTGCTCGTCCTCGCCATCGCCGTCGACCGGGTCGTCGCGCTGCGCGTGGCCAACGCCCTGAAGAAGAGGAACGCCCGCCATGGCTGACAGTTCCCTGACGCGCGCCGTCCGCCGGTCCGCCTCCTTGAGGTGGGACGGGGCCGTCGGCGCCCTCCTCGTGGTCGTCCTGCTGCTCTCCTTCGGCTTCGTCGACGGCTTCGGCAACGCCCTCAACCTGTCCTTCCTGATCGGCAACACCCTGCCGATCGCGCTCATCGCCCTGCCCATGACGCTGCTGGTCGTCTCCGGGGAGATCGACCTGTCGGTGGCCTCCACCGCGGGCCTGTCCGGCGCGGTGATGGGCGCCCTGTGGAACCGGGGCATGACCATCGAGGCGATCATCCCGCTCTGCCTGCTGCTCGGCGTGGTGTGCGGTCTGGTCAACGGCCTGCTGGTCACCCGGCTCGGGCTGCCGTCCCTCGCCGTCACCATCGGCACCATGGCCGCCTACCGGGGCATCGCGCAGATGGTGCTCGGCTCCGACGCGGTGACCGACTTCCCCTCGCAGTACCTGGACTTCGCGGCCGGCCGCGTCGGCGACAGCTTCCTGCCGTACGCCTTCCTGCCCTTCCTGGTGCTGCTGGCCATCGCCGTCGTCGCGCTGCACGCCATGCCGTTCGGCCGGTCGCTGTTCGCCATCGGCGCCAACGAGGAGGCCGCGCGCTTCGCCGGCATCCGGGTCAAGCGGCAGAAGCTGATCCTGTTCACGCTGACCGGCCTGATGTCGTCCCTCACCGGCGTCTTCTGGGCCCTGCACTACGCCAGCGCCCGCTACGACAACGCCACCGGACTCGAACTGTCCGTCGTCGCCGCCGTACTCCTGGGCGGCATCGACTTCGACGGCGGCAAGGGCACGCTCGGCGGGGCGATCGCGGGCGTGTTCCTGCTCGGCGCGCTGCAGAACGTGATGAGCCTCCAGGACGTCTCCGCGCAGTCGCAGACCGTCGTCACCGGCGTCCTGCTCGTGCTCTCCGTGCTCGGCCCCCGGGTCGCACGGCAGATCTCCCTCGCGAGGGCCGGACGCAGGGCGGCGCCGACGCCCCCGTCCAAGGCGCCCGCGCCCACCCCGTAACCCCGTCACCGGCTCCGTCCACCCTCGTAAGGAACCCACCATGCGCATGTCGTCCATCCGCCGTACCTGCGCGGCCCTCGCCGTCGTCACCTCCCTCGCCCTGGCCGCCACCGCCTGCGGCGGCACCACGAAGGAGGACGTCAAGGACGAGGGCGGCAAGGCCGCCACCGCGGGCAAGGCCGACCCGAACGCCGAGACGAAGAAGGGACTGACCGTCGGCTTCCTGCCCAAGCAGGTGAACAACCCCTACTTCACCGTCGCCGACAAGGGCGGTGAGAAGGCCGTCAAGGAGCTGGGCTCCAGCTACAAGGAGGTCGGCACCTCCAGCGGCACCGACACCGCCGGCCAGGTCTCCTACGTCAACACGCTCACCCAGCAGCAGGTCGACGCCATCGCCGTCTCGGCGCAGGACCCGGGCGCTCTGTGCACCGCGCTCAAGCAGGCGATGAAGAACGGCATCAAGGTCGTCACCTACGACTCGGACACCAACCCCGAGTGCCGCAACGCCTTCATCTCCCAGGCGTCCGCCGACGACATCGGCCGCACCCAGGTGCAGCAGCTGGCCGAGCAGATCGGCAACAAGGGCGAGATCGCGATCCTGTCCGCCGCGCAGACCGCGACGAACCAGAACGCCTGGATCGAGATCATGAAGGACGAGCTGAAGGACCCGAAGTACAAGGACATCAAGCTGGTCAAGGTCGCCTACGGCGACGACGACGCCCAGAAGTCCTTTCAGCAGACCCAGGGCCTGCTCCAGGAGCACCCGAACCTGAAGGGGATCATCTCCCCGACCACCGTCGGCATCAAGGCCGCCGCCCAGTACCTGTCCGGCTCCAAGTACAAGGGAAAGGTCAAGCTGACCGGCCTCGGCACCCCCAACGACATGCGCAAGTACGTCAAGAACGGCACCGTCGAGGCGTTCGAGCTGTGGGACCCGGCCAAGCTCGGCGAACTCGCCGCGCGCACCGCCGTCGCCCTGTCCTCCGGCCAGATCACCGGCAAGGAGGGCGAGACCTTCCGGGCCGGCGCCCTGGGCGAGTACACCATCGGCGAGGACGGTGTCATCAACCTCGGCAAGCCGACCGTGTTCACCGCCGGCAACGTCGACCAGTTCAACTTCTAGTCCCACCTTCGTACGGGAGCGGCAGTCATGCAGCGCGTCTGTTTCCTGCTCAAGGTCCGCCGGGACCGCATCGCGGAGTACCGCGAACGCCACGCCGCCGTGTGGCCTCAGATGTGCGAGGCACTCTCCGCCACCGGCTGGCACAACTACTCGCTCTTCCTGCGTGACGACGGCCTGCTCGTCGGCTACCTGGAGACCGAGGACTTCGCCGCCGCCCGGGCCGGGATGGAGGCCACCGAGGTCAACGCCCGCTGGCAGGCGGAGATGGGCCCGCTGTTCGAGTCCCTCGACGGGGCCCGCCCCGACGAGGCGATGAAGCCCCTCACCGAGGTGTTCCACCTCGCCTGACGGGGATCTCGTCGGGGCGGCCCGGGTACTGTGTGAAGGTCCCGCGGCCGCCGCCCCATACCCAGTACGACCTCGGAGGTCCCTGCCCGATGGCCCATTCCGTGGGTATCAAGGACGTCGCCCGCGCCGCCGGAGTTTCCGTGGGCACGGTCTCCAACGTCATCAACCGGCCCGACACCGTCGCGACCGAGACCCGCGCGCGGGTGCTGTCCGCCATCGACCGGCTGGGCTACGTCCGCAGCGAGTCCGCGCGCCAGCTGCGCGCCGGCCGCAGCCGCATCATGGGGCTCCTCGTCCTGGACATGGGCAACCCGTTCTTCGTCGACGTCGCCCGCGGTGCCGAGCGCGCCGCCCGCGAGGCCGGGCTCGGCGTGATGGTCTGCAACAGCGCGCAGAACCCGGGGGAGGAGGCCGAGTACCTCTCGCTCTTCGCCGAGCAGCGGGTCCGGGGCGTCCTGCTCACCCCCGCCGACGCCACCGGCCGCAACATCGAGGGCTTCCGGCGCCACCACATCCCCTTCGTGCTGGTCGACCGGGTCGCCGAGGGCACCACGGAGTGCTCGGTCTCCGTCGACGACGTCGCGGGCGGCGCGCTCGCCGTGCGCCACCTCGTGGACGCCGGACACCGCTCCCTCGCCTACGTCAGCGGCCCGCCCGGCCTCAACCAGGTGCGCGACCGCCGCACCGGCGCCCTCACCGCGCTCGCCGAGGCCGGGCTCGGCCCCGGCGCGCTGCGCGAACTGCCCACCGAGCGCCTCGACGTCGCCGCGGGCCGCGACGCCGGCGCCCGCCTCCTGGGCCTCGCCGAGCGGCCGACCGCCGTCTTCTGCGCCAACGACCTGCTCGCCCTCGGCGTCCTGCAGGCCATGTACGCCGCCGGGGTCGGCGTCCCCGACGACCTCGCGATCGTGGGCTACGACGACATCGAGTTCGCCGCCGCCGCGGCCGTCCCGCTCACCTCCGTGCGCCAGCCCGCCGTCACCATGGGCGCCATGGCCGCCGAACTGCTCCTGGAGGAGACCGAGCTGGAGGGTACCGACCGGACCCACCCGCA
This sequence comes from Streptomyces sp. NPDC034099, assembly GCF_055575415.1. NCBI lineage: Bacteria > Bacillati > Actinomycetota > Actinomycetes > Kitasatosporales > Streptomycetaceae > Streptomyces > Streptomyces sp. NPDC034099. The sequence goes on from NZ_JBVISR010000006.1 coordinate 390,526, forward strand.
CCGGCGGGTCGTCCTCCAGCCGGAGCTGGTGGTGCGGCGCTCCAGCCTCGCCGCCCGCTGACCGGCCGGTCAGCAGGATTTCATGATCCCGGGGGTCCGCGGCCGCAGGACGGTGTGCTGAACTGGGACGCGGCCGAAAGAATCGGCCGCCAGATCCGTCCGCCCCGGGAGACCCCTTGAGCGTCAGCTACCGCCAGCCAGGCGTCGTCCTCACCGACCGCCGTTTCACCGTGCCCCTCGACCACGCCGACCCCACCGGGGAGACGATCGAGCTGTACGCCCGCGAAGCCGTCGCGAGCGACAAGGCCGACAAGGACCTGCCCTGGCTGGTCTACCTCCAGGGCGGACCCGGCTTCGGGGCGAACCGTTTCATCGGCCGTCCCGCCTGGTTCGGCCGCGCCCTGAAGGACTATCGCGTCCTGCTCCTGGACCAGCGCGGCACCGGCGCCTCCACCCCGGCCAACCGCCAGACGCTCCCGCTGCGTGGCGGCCCCGCCGAGCAGGCCGACTACCTCACCCACTTCCGTGCCGACGCCATCGTCCGCGACTGCGAGGCCATCCGCCCCCAGGTCACCGGCGGCGCCCCCTGGACCGTCCTCGGCCAGAGCTTCGGCGGCTTCTGCACCGTCGCCTACCTGTCGCTGGCCCCCGAGGGCCTGAGCACCGCCCTGATCACCGGCGGCCTGCCCTCCCTGGACGGCCACGCGGACGACGTCTACCGGGCCGCCTACCCCCGCATCGAGCGCAAGGTCGTCGCGCACTACGCCCGCTACCCGCAGGACATCGAGCGCGCCCGTCGCATCGCCGACCACCTCCTCACCCACGACGTGGTCCTGCCGAACGGCTACCGCCTCACCGTGGAGGCCTTCCAGTCCCTCGGCATCATGCTCGGCGGCAGCGAGGGCAGCCACCGGCTGCACTTCCTCCTGGAGGACGCCTTCGTCCGCACCCCGAACGGACACGAACTCTCCGACGCCTTCCAGGAACAGGCCCAGGGCCTGCTGTCCTACGCGGCCAACCCGCTGTACGCCCTCATCCACGAGGTCATCTACGGCCAGGACGCCCGGCCCACCGCGTGGTCCGCCGAACGCGTCCGCGCCGAGTTCCCGCGTTTCGACGCCGCGAAGGCCCTCGCGGGCGACGAACCGCTGCTCTTCACCGGCGAGTCGATCCACCCCTGGATGTTCGACTGCGACCCGGCGCTGCGCCCGCTGCGCGAGACCGCCGAACTGCTCGCCGCCCGCACCGACTGGACGCCGCTGTACGACCCCGCCCGCCTGGCCGCCAACGAGGTCCCGGCCGCCGCGGCCGTCTACCACGACGACATGTACGTCGACACCGCCCACGCGCTGACCACCGCCCGCGCGATCCGGGGCCTGCGCACCTGGGTCACCGACGAGTTCGAGCACGACGGCGTGCGGGCCGGCGGCCCCCGTGTCCTGGACCGGCTGCTCGCGCTCGCCCACGACGAGGCGTGAGGGGCGGGGCCGGACAGCCGGGGCCGGGCCCGAAATCCGGGTGGAACGTCGGTGGCGCGGGTTAGTGTGCGGGCATGACGGAGCCGACGATCACGCAACTGGAGCCCATGCCCGGCGACTGGAGCCGCGCCCTGGCCGTGGTGGCGCACCCGGACGATCTGGAGTACGGCTGCTCGGCGGCGATCGCGGCCTGGACCGACGAGGGCCGCGAGGTCGCCTACGTCCTGGCGACCAGGGGCGAGGCAGGCATCGACACGCTGCCGCCCGACGAGTGCGCCCCGCTGCGTGAGCGCGAGCAGCGGGCGAGCGCCGCGGTCGTCGGGGTGAGCGAGGTGGAGTTCCTCGACCACCGGGACGGCGTCATCGAGTACGGCACCGCGCTGCGCCGCGACATCGCCGCCGCGATCCGGCGGCACCGGCCCGAGCTGGTCATCACCCTCAACCACCGGGACACCTGGGGCGGCGTCGCCTGGAACACCCCGGACCACGTCGCCGTCGGCCGAGCCACGCTCGACGCGGCCGCCGACGCGGGCAACCGCTGGATCTTCCCGGAGCTGACCGAGCGGGGTCTCGAACCCTGGAACGGCGTGCGCTGGGTTGCGGTCGCCGGTTCCTCCTCGCCCACCCACGCCGTGGACGCCACCCCGGGTCTGGAGCGCGCGGTGCGCTCGCTGCTCGAACACCGCACCTACATCGAGGTGCTGACCGAGGAGGACCCGGAAACGTACGTGCGCGGGTTCCTCACCGGCTTCGCCCAGGCCGCCGGGGAGCGGTTCGGCGGGAAGCCGGCGGTGACCTTCGAAGTCTTCGGACGGTAGCGGCGTGGCGGGGGAGCAGGGCGTGCGCGGGGAGCGGGACATGCGGGGACAGCAGCGTCTCGCGGAGCGGTTCGAGGAGCACCGCGGGCAGCTGAAGGCGGTGGCCTACCGCATGCTCGGCTCACTGGCCGAGGCGGAGGACGCCGTGCAGGAGGCCTGGCTGCGGCTCGACCGCTCCGACGGGGACGCCATCGACAACCTCGGCGCCTGGCTGACCACCGTGACCGGCCGGATCTGCCTGGACCTGCTCCGCTCCCGCACCGCGCGCCGCGAGGAGCCGATGACCGAGGGCCTCGACTCCTTCGTGCCGGACCCCGTGCTGCGGGCCCTGCCCCAGGCCGATCCGGAGGCGGAGGCCCTGCACACCGACTCGGTGGGCATCGCCCTGCTGGTGGTCCTGGAGACCCTGGAACCGGCCGAGCGGCTGGCGTTCGTCCTGCACGACATGTTCGCCGTGCCCTTCGACGACATCGCACCGGTCGTCGAGCGCACCCCGGCCGCCACCCGGCAGCTCGCCAGCCGGGCCCGGCGCCGGGTGCGCGACGCGACCCCCGCGGCCGAACCGGACCTCGGCCGGCAGCGCCGGGTGGTCGAGGCGTTCCTCGCCGCGAGCCGCGCCGGTGACTTCGAGGCCCTGGTGTCCGTCCTGCACCCGGACGTGGTGCTGCGGGCCGACGCCGGCGCGCTGGCCCGGGGCGTGGCGGCGTCCAAGGTGGTGCGGGGCGCGCGGACGGTCGCCACCGGGGCGTTCCACTTCCGTCACCTCGCCCCACTCGCCCGCGTCGTCCTGGTCAACGACGCGGTCGGTACCGTCGCCGTGTCCGAGGGGCAGCCGCGGTCGGTCACCTACGTCACCGTCGCCGACGGTCTCATCACGGGCCTGTACATCCTGTCCGACCCGGAGCGGCTGGCGCGCCTGGACCTGTCCGCGCTGGAGGCCTGACCGAGGGCGCGGGGCCGCCCTCGGGCCCGGGCGCCGACGGCCCGTATCCTCGACGACATGCGAGAACACACGGCGGACCGGGCGGACGGCCGGGCCGGTGCGGAACTGCGCGCCGACTGCGGGAGCTGCTTCGGCCTGTGCTGCGTGGCCCTGCCGTTCGCCCGCTCGGCGGACTTCGCGATCGACAAGGACGCCGGCACCCCCTGCGCGAACCTGCGCACCGACCACCGTTGCGGCATCCACGCGACGCTGCGGGAGCGCGGCTTCACCGGTTGCACGGTCTACGACTGCTTCGGTGCCGGACAGCGGGTCTCGCAGGTCACCTTCGGCGGCCGGGACTGGCGCACCGGCCCGCCGGAGCGGTCCCGCCGCATGTTCGAGGTGTTCCCGGTCGTCCGCCAACTGCACGAGCTGCTCCGGTACCTGACCGAGGCACTGACGCTGCCCGCCGCCCGCCCGGTCCACGCGGACCTGCGCGGCGCCCTCGCCGACACCGAACGCCTCGCCGCGGGGACACCGGAGGAGCTGGCCGTCCTCGACGTGGCCGCGCACCGGCAGCGGGTCAACGTGCTCCTGCTGCGCACCAGCGAGCTGGTCCGGGCCGGTACCCGCGGCCGGAGGAAGAACCGCCGCAACGCCGACCTGATGGGCGCCCGCCTGAGGGGCGCCGACCTGGCGGGGGCCGACCTGCGCGGGGCCTACCTCATCGCCGCCGACCTCACCGGCGCCGACCTGCGGGGCGCCGACCTGATCGGCGCGGACCTGCGCGACGCCGACCTGCGCGACGCCGACCTGACGGGCGCCTTCTTCCTGACCCAGCCGCAGGTCAACGCGGCCAGAGGCGGCTCCGGCACCAGGCTGCCGGACTCAGTCACCCGCCCGGTGCACTGGACAGCGGGACGCTGAACCGGCGTTCCCGGCGCCCTCCTCCCGTGCTTCCTCGGCGACGTCCGCGCGGGCAGCGGGCGCGGGCGCCGACGGGGCGCGCCGGTCCAGACGCAGGCGCAGCCCCTCGGGCATCAGCGTCAGCCGCTCGGTGACCCGCAGCCGGTAGCCGGGGTCCGGCCGCAGGTCGTAGCGGCGCAGCAGCAGCCCGAGGACCAGCGTGGCCTCGTGCAGCGCGAACTGCCGCCCGATGCAGGCCCGCGCCCCGGTCCCGAACGGCTTGAACGTGTGCGGGGCGCGCGCCCGCACGGCCTTCGCGTCGAAGCGGTCCGGGTCGAACCGCTCGGCGTCCGGGCCCCACACCTCGGGGTCGCGGTGCAGCATGCCCGTGAGCACCAGCGCCCAGGCCCCGCGCCGCATCGGGTACGTGCCGCCGAGCACCGTGTCCTCGCGGGCCTCCCGCGCGAAGCCGGGGGCGGTCGGCCACAGTCGCAGCGACTCGTCCAGGACCCGGCGCACGTAGCGCAGCCGGGCCACCTGCTCGTAACCGGGCGCCTCGGTGTCGCCCCACACCCGGTCCACCTCGGCACGCGCCCGGGCCGCGATCTCGGGGTGCTGCGCGAGGTAGTGCAGGGCGAAGGAGAGCGCGCCCGAGGTCGTCTCGTGCCCGGCGACCAGGAACGTGATGACCTGCCGGCGGACGTTCTCGGGCGACAGCCGCTCACCGGTCTCGGGGTGCGCCGTCTCCAGCATCCGGTCGAGCAGGTCGCCGCCCCCGCCACCGGCCGCCCGGCGGGCGCGGACGAGGTCGTCGACCGTGCGGTTGAGGTACGCGATGTCGGCGGCGTTGCGGCGGCTCGCGTCCCGCAGCAGCCAGGGGGCGAGCGGAGCGGGCACCGTGTTGAGGCGCTGCGCGTAACCGAGCGTGCCCACCATGGCGGAGACGAAGGGGTGGAGGCGGGGGCGTTCGAAGGAGCCGAAGTCGTGCCCGAAACCGGTGCGCGCGATGGTCTCCAGCGTCAGCTTGGTCATGTCGCCCGGCACGTCCACCGTCCGGCCCGCCGCCTCGGCCAGGTCCCACTGGCCGGTGAGCCGCGCGGCCACGTCCAGCATCATCACGTGGTACCCGGCCATGGCCTCGCGGCTGAACCCGGGCGCCAGCACATCGTGCGCGAGCTGCCAGTTGGGCTCGTGGTTGTACGCCGTGAACAACCCGTCCCCGGCCACCGGCCGCAGGTTGGCCACGCCCAGGCCCACGTGCTTGGCGAACCGCGTCTCGTCCGCCAGGTCGGCGGCGAGCGAGGCGCCCCACACGAACACGAACTCCTTGCCGAAGGCACGCCGCCGGAATATCGGCCCCAGCCGCCGCGCGTACCGCAGCGAGTCCTGCATCGGGGTGCGCCTGCTCGCGCCCACGACGTCACCGAGCAGGGGCAGCCGGTACGGGGGGTGCGGGATGCGGCGCAGTTCGGGCCAGCCCAGCTCGGCGCTGCGGAAGCCCTTCGGCAGTCCGTCCCGGGCCGTTTCCCTCACTGTCTGGGCCATGACGCGATCTCCCTTGACGCAGCGGCGTGTTGCGCGAGCCGAGTCGAGCGTGTTGTACATGGGTTCAATAACGCGCCCAGTCTCGTCCCGTTGTTGAACCGGCGTCAAGTAAGGTGCGGGCATGGCCGCGACACAGGGCGAGCGCACCCGCCGCCGGCTCAGCACGGGCGAGCGCCGGGAGCAGTTGCTCTCGGTGGGCGCGCGCCTGTTCTCGGAGAGTCCGTACGACGAGGTCCGGATCGAGCGGGTCGCCGAGATCGCCGGGGTCTCCCGCGGGCTGCTGTACCACTACTTCCCGAACAAGCGGGACTTCTTCGCGGCGGTCGTCGAGCGCGAGAGCGAGCGCATGCTGCGGATGACGGCGGCCGTGCCCGGCGTCCCGGTCCGCGAGCAGCTCACCGCGGGCCTCGACGCCTACCTGGAGTACGTGCGGGCCCACGCGCACGGCTACCGCGCCTTCCACCGCGCCGACGCGGCCGGCGACCGGGCGGTGCGCCGCGTCTACCAGAAGGCGCTCGCCGCGCAGGAACGGCAGATCCTCGCCGCCCTCGCCGCCGACCCGGAGTTCGGCCCGGCGTTCGAGGAACGCGGCGACGTACGGCTGGCGGTGCGCGGCTGGCTGGCCTTCACCACGGCGGTCTGCCTGGAGTGGCTGCGGGACCCGGAGCCCGCCCGTGAACAGGTGCGGGACCTGTGCGCACGGGCGCTGTTGGGGGCCATCGCGCCCTGAGGCCGCGGGTCCGGTGCGCGCGCCGGGGGAGAGTCGGCTCGGTGTCGTGGTTGGCGCACTCCCCGAACTCCGATAGGTTAGGTGAGCCTTACCTAATGAATTGCCGATCGGAGGTTGGGATGGGTGACACCCACACGTGGGCGGCCGCGCCCGCCGCGGCGGAGCAGGCCCGCTCGGTGCTCGCCGCCGCATGGTCGTGCACGGTGACCGCGGAGGGCGGCCGGGAGGAGTTCGTCGGCGCGCACTCCGTGACCGACGACGGCCGGGTGCTCCTGCACGTCCCCGAGGACAGCGCGCTGCTCGCCGCGGCGGTGTGCGCGCCCCGAGGGGAGCCGTCCGCCGTGCTGGAGTTCGCGGACGTGGCGCCCGTCCCGGTGCGCGGCCGGATCAGGGCCCGGCTCTGGCTCGCCGGCTGGTTCGCCGTGACGGACGGGCATCTGGCCTTCCGGCCCACCCGTGTGGTGCTGCGGCGGCCGTCCGGGACCGTGGTGGTCGACGTCGACGAGTTCGCCGCCGCCGCGCCCGATCCGCTGGCCCTGGCCGAGGCGCGGCTGCTGACCCATCTCGCCGACTGCCACGGCGACGCCGTACAGCGGCTGACCCGGCTCGTGGACCCGGACAGCCTGCACGGAGCGGTCCGGGTGCGGCCGCTCGCCGTCGACCGGCACGGACTGACCCTGCGCATCGAACGGATCCGTGACCACGGCGACGTACGCCTGCCGTTCCACGCGCCCGCCGACGAGATCGCGCAGCTCACGGAGCGGGTGCACGTGCTGCTCGCCCAGGCGGGCGCCGCCTCCCGCCCGCGGGCCCTACAGCGGCAGCGCACAGACGGCGACGGGTGAGGCGAACGGCTCTCCCGCGGGGTGCAGCCCGCCGTCGTCCGCGCTCACCCGGAACGCGCTCACGGTGCCGGAGTGCTGGTTGGCCGCGAACAGCAGCCCGCCGTCCGGGGAGAAGGCGATCTGCCGCGGGAAGTCGCCGCCCACCGGCACCGTCCCCAGCAGCCGGAGCCGGGCGCCCTCCGCCTCCACCGCGTACCGCGTCAGACTGTCGCGCCCCCGGTTGGCGAGGAAGGCGTACGCGCCGTCGGCCGTGACCAGGATCTGCGCCGGGTAGTTGGTGCCCGCCCCCTGGCCCGGTCCCGCCCCGGTGGACTGCGGCTCGCCGACGGTCAGGCGTCCGGTCCCCGGGTCGTACGCGCAGACCGTGACGGTGTCGTCGAGTTCGTTGGCCAGATAGGCGTGGCTTCCGCCCGGGTGGAAGGTGAGGTGCCGGGGCCCGGCGCCCGGCCGGGTCCGCGCCCGCGCGACCTCCGCGAGGGTGCCGGCGCCCTCGTCCAGGCGGTAGGTGTACACGGTGTCCGTGCCGAGGTCCACGGCGAGGACGTGGGCGCCGTCCGGGGCGGTGACGACCTGATGGGCGTGCGGACCCCGCTGTCCCGGGCCCGGCGGGGGAGTGGAGTGCGTGACCAGGTGGGTGCGTTCGCCCGGCGCGCCCGAGGCGTCGATCGGGTGTACGGCGATGCTTCCCGAGCCGTAGTTGGCGCTGAACAGCCAGCGCCCGCCCGGGTGCACCGACAGGTGGCAGGGCGCCGACCCGCCGGTGCTCCGGCTGCCCAGCACCCTGCGGTCCGACAGCCGGACGGCGGTCACCGCCCCGTCCTCGCGCTCGTCGACCGCGTACAGGGTCCGGCCGTCGGGATGCACCGCCAGGTACGAGGGATCGTCCACCTCGGCGAGGAGGCCGCGGCCGGTGATCCGGCCCGTACCGGGTTCGTACGCGGCGAGCCCGATGCCCTTGCCGCCGCCCTCGGCGGAGGTGTACGTGCCCAGGAGAAGCGGGCGCGGGCCGGAGGACCCCCGCTCCCTGCCCGACGCACCGCCGCTCGCCCGGGGTGCGGTGGGCGTCGTGGACGGCGCCCGAGCCCCTCCCGTGCTGCCGCAGGCCGCTACCGCGGGGAGGGCCGCGGTAGCGGCGGCCGTGCGGGCGAGCAGCCCGACGAAGCGCCGCCTGCTCCATCCGTCACCCTTCATACGGCCCTCCCGTGCCGGTCCCGCCGCTACCAGTCCCCGTCCTGCACCGGCTTGCCGGGTGCGTCCCCCAGCGGCTGGACCTGGTGGGGAGCGGGCGGCTGCCAGGGCTCGTGGTCGTCGCCGACCCAGTCCCCGACCGGCTTCACGTCCTGGAGCGGTGCGGTGGGTGCGAGATCGTGGGCGTCCTGGTCGTAGTAGTCGTACCAGGGCAGACCGGCCCGGGTGTAGGCGGCCCGGTCCACGGGGGACGGCGGCGGCGCCTCGCCGGTAATGCGGTGCCACTCGGGCGGCGTCACCAGGTGCACGAAGACCCGCCCCGCCGGCCGCTCGGCCCAGTCCGTCAGCGGCCGCTGGTCGCGGTACACCTCCTGGCGCATGGAGCCGCCGACGCCGAGACCCATGGCGGGCGCGGACCGGGGCGCACCGCCGTACCCCGCGGCCGCACCCGGGGCGGCCGGGGCCGAGGCCGGCGCCGGAGCCCCGAAGGCACCGCCGGAACGGGCTGCCCTGCGGGCCAGTTCCGTGCGGCGGCGCTCCTCCTCGCGCCAGCGGGCCAGCTCCGTGTCGTTGAGGGTGAACGCCTGCAGCTGGACGCCGCCCCAGACCTCCTCGCCGGTGACCTGGCCCTCGACGGTCGCCCCCATGCCGAGCGGCACCGCCACGAACTGACGGACCGTGCCGGTACCGGAGTTGATGCCGTCCAGCCACGGCTGGCGGGGCAGGACGAGGTAGTTCTGCGGGTCACGGGAGAGCCGGTCGCTCCAGGGCCTGCCGGAGACCGCGCACACCTTGCCCACCCCCACCTGGAGCGCGGCGGGCTCCCTCGTGCCCGCGAAACTCAGCCACATGGCCTCACGCAGGTACACCGGCAGCATTACGCCGCCGCGCGCCCGCCACGCCTCGGGCACGCGGTCGGCGTAGTCGGAGACCCGGCGGACCGGGAACTCGCCGAGCCCGGGCGGCAGCGGGTGCGTGCCCGTCTCAGGCAGCCGCAGGGTGCGTATGAAGCGGACCGTCGCCCCGCCCGGCAGTGACAGCCGGTTCCCGTCGAGCCGCACACTGGTGTCGCTCATCCGAACGCCCCTCATTCACCGTTCACGCGCCTTCGTCGGCCGTGCGCTGTTCGTCGTTCCTCAACTGTTCGCCGTTCCTCAAGAGGAACGCCGCGTGGTGGTGCCGCGGTTCCGCCTGCGCAGCCCGGCCCGCACCCGGTCCCGCAGCCGGGTCAGGCGCGGCATGCGCTCGCGCTGCTCGCGCGTGTGGCGGTCCAGCTCCTCCAGGAGGCGGCGGGAGCGGTGCTCGGTGTCCATCTCGTCGATGATCCTGTTCACCTCGGCCAGCACCGCGCCCCGCAGCTCCCACTGCCGGGCGTCGCGCCGGACCTCCTCGAGCAGCAGGTCGGCCAGCCGGTCCCGGGTGGCCGCGGCCTGCCGCAGCTCCGTGGCCAGGCGCTCCTCCGCGGACTCGGCGTTCTCGCTCGCGCTGGTGGTGACCAGCACCGAGAAGCTCACCACGGCGTCGGCGATCTCGGACAGCAACTGCTGGACCGCGGCGCCCGTCTCGGGCGCGAACAGGGGCTCCGGCTCACGCTGCTTGGCGAGGTCGGTGAAGCTGCGCGCGAGGACCCGCATGACCACCGTGCAGATCTCCAGGGTGTCCAGGCCGGTGCGCAGCACCACCCGGTGCAGCAGGCCCTCGCGCACCCGGGGGTTGAACCGCAGGCTGTCCTCGGCCTGGCGCAGGTCCTCGTCCACCTCGCCGATGTCGTGGTCGAGCCGGCGCGCCTCGTGCAGCCGGGCCGCCGCCTCGTGGAAGGGCGTGCTGCCCGCCGCCTCCTCGCCCATCCGCAGCAGCAGTTGGCGCACCTGCCGGGCCAGTCCCACGACGGACTCGCCGGCCTGCTCCACCCAGACCGGCGGCGCGAGGATCAGGTTGAACACCAGGCCGACGATCGCCCCGATCAGGGTCTCCACCACCCGGGCCCACGCCAGGCTCCCGTGCGAGGTGACGCCGAGCACCAGCATCGCGCTGATCGCCACCTCGGCGGTGAACTCCTCGGCGCGCACCAGGTGCCCGACGCCCAGCGCCGCCACGATGATCAGGGCCAGACTCCACCAGCTGAGCCCGACCAACTGGCTGAAGGCGATGGCGACCAGGACACCGGCGACCACGGCGTTCACCCGGCGGAAGCTCATCTTCAGCGTGGCGTACAGGGTGACCTGGACGACCAGCAGCGCGGTCAGGGGCGCGGTCAGCGGCGCCGCCGACTTGTCGGGGCTCAGCCGTACCGCGATGACATAGGCGATCGAAGCCGCGGCGGCGGACCGCAGGGCCTGCACGACCACAGGGTCCTTCAGCCACTTCACCCGCCGCAGAGCCGTCCTCGCGGCCTCAAGCACATCCCGCATCCTCGGGCTGTTCCCTTCCGCAGGCGCCTCGAACGTGTCCGCTCAGGACGGTAGCCGGACGCGGGTGGCCGGACCTCTCTCACGCGCCGGGCGCCGCCGGACGGGTCAGCTCGTCACCTTGGCGACGAACGCGGACAGATTGCCCAGCGTCCGGGCGACCTGTTCCTCCAGGGTCAGGCTCTCCTCGAAGCGGGCACCGCTCTGCGACACCTTCTTGCCCCGCAGATACAGGGAACACGCGAGGTCGGTGCACATGTACAGGCCGACCGAGTTGCCCTCGCGGCCGGCCGCTCCGGCTTTGCGCGCCGTCATCAGCGACACACCGCCCCGGGGATGGGTGGTCAGGCACAGCGCGCACATGCTGCGCTGGAAGAAGCCGCTCCTGGCCGGCTGGAAGCGCAGCGCCACACCGGTGAGGCGCCCGTCCAGGTCGGCGACCAGGTAACTGCGGTCGGGCGCCCCCGGGTCCCGCCAGCCGAGGAAGTCGAGATCGTCCCAGGGACGCTCGTCCAGGTCGCGGGGGACGGCCAGGCGCTTGGCCTCGCCCTTCGAGCAGTTGATGAAGGAACCGCGGACGTCCTGCTCGCCGAGTGCTCTCATGGGGAGCCTCCCCTTGATCGAACCTTGATGGAAAGGAACCTAGGATCTCTAGGTTTACGCCTAGCGTAGATAGCCTATGTGCTGAGGTGCCACCGGATTTCGGGGAGGCGAGTTCATAGCATGAATTAAGTGTCAAGGGAAGTCGCGTACGGTCGTACGGCAGAGGTATCTTGCAGACCGGGCACGGTACGGGAGGAACCACATGGCGGGGCGGAACGGGCGCACGGTGCGTGACCTGAGGAGGGCCAACCGTACGGCCGTGCTGCAGCGGCTCTACTTCGACGGACCGCTCAGCCGCTTCGAGCTGGGCCCGGCGACCGGACTCAGCTCCGGTTCCGTCAGCAACGTGGTCGCCGATCTGGTCGCAGACGGCCTGGTGGAGGAGGCCGGCAGCGTCGACTCCGACGGCGGCCGCCCCCGCACCCTGCTGCGCGTGGCCCCCGCCAGCGGCCACATGATCGGCGTGGACGTCGGCGAGACCCGGGTGCGGGTCGAGCTGTTCGACCTGACGCTCACCGAACTCGCCCGCGCCGAACGCCCGCTGGCCCCGCAGCGCTACGACGTCGACGTCATCGTCGGGCACATCCGCGAGGGCGTCGCCGAGGTGCTGGCCACGGCGGGACTCCCGCCCGAGCGGCTCCTCGGCGCCGGGATCGGCGTCCCCGGCATCGTGGAGCACACCGCGGACCGCGGTGCCGTGGTGCACGGCCAGACCATCGGCTGGGACGCGGTCCCGCTGGAGGCCCTGCTGCGCGCCGGCTCCCCGCTGCCCGACACCGTGCCCTACCTCATCGACAACGGAGCCAAGACGCTGGGCCAGGCCGAGATGTGGTTCGGCGCCGGACGCGGCGCCCGCAACGCGGTCGTGGTCCTCTTCGGCTCCGGTGTCGGCGCCAGCCTCGTCACCCCCGAGGTCGAGCAGGGCCGGGCGGTCGAATGGGGGCACCTGACCGTCCGGGTCCGGGGCCGCCGCTGCCGCTGCGGAGCGCTCGGCTGCCTGGAGGCGTACGCCGGCGCCGAGTCGCTGCTGGCCCGCTGGCGGGAGGAGGACGGCCGGGTGCCGGAGGGCACCGACGAGGAGACCGCCCTCACCGCGATGCTCGCCGCCGCCTACCCGGCCGACGGCGGGAGCCCCGACCCGGTCGCGCTCGCCGTCCTTGAGGAGACCGCCGAGTACCTGGGCGCCGGCCTGTCCGACCTGATCAACCTCTTCCAGCCGGAGCGCATCCTCATCGGCGGCTGGGCCGGTCTCCAGCTCGGCACCCGTTTCCTGCCCGCCGTACGCCGCCACGCCGTGTCGTACGCGCTGTGCCACCCCGCCCAGAAGGTGACGGTCGACCTGGGGCGGCTCGGCCCGGACGCCGTCACCGTCGGCGCCGCGATCCTGCCCCTGGCCGACTTCTTCGCGCGAGGCGGCAGGCGCCCCGAACCGGCCCCGGAATACCCGGTCCCCGCCTGGCGCACGGCTCTCGAGGAGCGGGCCCCGCACTGAGGTTTCGCCGGTCGCCGCGGAGGTACCCGACGTCGCTCCGACGACCGTTCGGCAGGTCCGTGCGGCCGTCGGGAGACCGGAGGACCAGAAGAGCCGCGGGAAGGAGCGTGCCGTGTCCGAACACCGCCACGAAGGACCGGGGGAGAACGGTGCCCCCGTCCCGCGCGACATGCCGGACCAGCAGGCCGGCGACCACGACGACCCGTGGGAGGCCGCCTCGCCCACCCGCGAGCAGCGCGAGCACCGTCAGGGCCTGGACAACGACCGGCCCGAGGATGAGGGGGAGGCCCCCGGCGACCGGGAGACCGGGTCCGCGCCCGACGTCCCCGACACCGACGAGGCGGGCACGGGCCGCCAGGGCGCACCGCACTCGGGCGCCGTACACCCCGAGCACCCGGTGCCCGACGAGCCCTCCGGCTGAAGGGGGCACCCGGCCCGGGACCGAGAGCGTCATGTGTGAGGGGCGGCGGGCAGGATGCCCGCCGCCCCTCACACATGACGCTCAGCCCACCTTGCGCCCGCGCATCGGCTCCGTGTCCGCCCCCGCGCCCTGCCGCAGGCCCCGCAGGAACTCCTCCAGTACCTCCGTGGCCGTGCGCGTCGGGCGCCAGCCCAGCTCCACCCGTGCCCGGGTGCAGTCCATGAGCGGCAGCCGCAGCACCGCGTCGAACAGATGCGGCGAGGCGGGCAGCAGCCGCATCCCCCACGCGGCGGCGATCGCCGAGCGGGCCGCGGTGCGGGGCAGCCGGACCGGACGCACCCCGAGCAGCTCGCCCAGCGCCTCGGCGTCCACCGGCGGATCGGCCGCGAGGTTGAACGCGCCCCGGGCGTCCTCGGAACGCACCGCCAGCCGGTAGGCGTGGGCGGCGTCGTCCGTGTGCAGGGCCTGCACCCGCAGACCGGGGACGTCCGGCAGGAACGGGAGCAGCTCCAAACGCGCCGCCGGACCCGGCAGGAACCGGCCGCCGAAGATCCGGCGCTGCTCGCTGGCCGACTCCCGCTTGAAGAGGAAGGCCGGCCGCATCCGCACCACCCGGATCCCGGGGTGGTCGCGTTCGAAGGTGTCCAGCGTCCGTTCCAGATAGGCCTTCTCCCGGCAGTACGCGGCGTCCGGCCAGCCGTGCGTCGGCCACGACTCGTCCACCGCGTGGTTCTTCGGCCCCGGGGAGTACGCGCCGACCGACGAGGCGTGCACCAGCGCCGGCACCCCGGCCGCGGCCACCGCCTCGAAGACCCGGATGGAGCCGAGTACGTTCGTGCGCCAGGTCGTCGCCGGGTCGTGCGTCGGCTGGAAGGCCCAGGCCAGATGGACGACGGCGTCGGCGCCGGCGAAGTGGCCGGCCAGGTCCGTCTGCTCGGAGGCCAGGTCGACCGCCGCCCACTCCGTCTTCGCGGGCGACCAGCCGGGAATCCGCCGGGCCAGTCCCAGCACGGACCCCACCTCCGGATCCTCCGAGAGAAGCCGCACCACGCTGGTGCCCACGTTGCCCGTGGCACCCGTGACCACGATCCTGCTGCCCGTTGTGCTGCTCACCCTGTGCTCCTCTCGCCCGTTCGCCCGTGCGGAGAGCACCGGGTACCCGCCGCCCGGGAAGGGCACGCGCGGACGGGCGGGCATGGAGAAGCCCCGACCGCGACGGGGGAATCACGGCCGGGGCGGCTCGGGGTGGATACGGATGGCGGTCGCCTCTCGGCGAAAGGCTCCACAGGGCTTCAGCCGAACGATCGTCCCTGTGGGCAATAGGTGAGGCCCGGGGACACTGTCCCATCCGTACCCACGGTCTGTTCAACGGCGAACGACCTGTCGGTGTTCCACCGTCTGTCGCGGTTTGGGGTGATGTGCGTCACTGTTCGGCGGGCTCGTGAGGGCCGGACTGGTGGGGATCGGGCACGAGTTCGGCCCACAGGTTCTCCGCCTGCAGCAGCAGGGTTCCGAGGACCGCGGTCCGGGAAGCACCCTGTCCGGCGTGCTCCCGCAGACGTTCCTGCAGCCGCCGGTGCAGTTCCTCCATCGTCTCCTCGGTCGCCGCCCCCGAGTCGGCCCAGTCCCGTTCGCCCACCAAGCAGCCGGCCTCGGCGTGGCAGGCGTCGCCGATCAGCCGCAGCAGACGCGCGTACAGGTCGAGGTCGGGCCCCTCCGGCGGTACGGGCGTGCGGTGCTCGTCGGCCGCCACGGCCAGGGTCCGGGTCAGCGCGGTGAGGTTCCCGGTGACCCGGCTCCACCGCTGGTCCTCGTCCTCCGGCGGCACGCCCGTGGGCCGGCGGGTCAGCCGGCGCAGCGGGCCCGAGGTCAGGCGCAGGCTCTCCCGGCTCCACGACCGGGCGGAGTACAGCGCGTCCAGGCGCCGCTGAAGCCACGCCGCCTGCCGGGACCAGTCGGCCGCGCTCTGCGCGTCCCACTGGGTCTCGCGCAGGTCGGCGGCGACGGCGTGCAGGAGGTCGCCCGACTCCCGGGCCAGCGCCGCGAGGTTCTCCCGTACGTCCCGGAGGTGGACCGGGGGCAGCACCAGCGCGTTGACCGCCACGCCGATGACCGCCCCGAGCGCCGCCTGACCCACCCGGTGACCGACCGCGGCGGCCGACACCGCGGTGCCGGAGGCCAGGACGAACACCGCCGTGGTGGCCGTGTAGACGCCCTGCGGGCCGAAACGGGACCAGTTCGCGGCCAGCATCAGCACCGGCAGGGACAGCACCAGCGCCCCCGTGTTGTCCTCCGTGATCGCCTGGGCCCCCGACGCCACCAGCGCGCCGACGCAGATCGCCGCGAACTGCTGTCCGGCCTGCCGCACCGAGCTGTAGACGGTGGCCTGCACGAGGACCAGCGCCACCCAGGGCGCCATCAACGCCATCGGGTCGTCCAGCCACACGCCCGCCACGGCCCAGGCGATCAGCGCCGCGCCCGCGGCCTTCAGCGACTGCACGACCAGGTCGCGTTCCCGCCCCGGCCCCCGCCAGGCGGCCCGGGCGGCCCGTCCGACGGCACACGCCTCCCACCACACCGCGGCCAAGGGCCGCCGACCCCTCAGTGCCTCCCGCAGGGTGTGTGTCACTGCGCTCATGCGATACCGGGTGCCCGCGTGACCGGCGGACTCGTCTCGACGCGGGGCTTACGGTGCATGCGGGGTGCGAGGTGCGTGGGGCGGGAGCGGGGTTCGGTCCGGTGACTCATGCCAGCGGGCTCCCGCCCAGGGAGGCCAGGAGGTCGGCCGGGTCGGCGTAGACCGCCTCCGCGCCCGCCTCCTCCAGGTCGGCGCGGGGCAGACCGCCGCACAGCACGCCCACGCAGCGCACCCCGGCCCGGCTGCCCGCGCGCATGTCCCACACGGTGTCGCCGACGAAGACGGCCCGCTCGGCCGGCACCCCGGCCAGTTCCAGGGCGTGCTCGACCGGCTCCGGCGCCGGTTTGCCCGCGTCCACGTCGTCGGCGCTCGCGGTGGCGGCGATCGCGTCGTCCGCGTCGATCGCCCGCCGCAGCGCGCCCAGCTCCGACCCGCCCGCCGAGGTGGCCAGCACCACCGTCCAGCCGTCGCCGGCCAGCCGACGCAGCAGTTCCCCGGCGCCCGGCAGGGCGGGCAGCCGGTCGAAGTACTGTCCGTACAGTGCCTTGTGCGCGGCGCTCAGCTCCGCGTCCTGGTCCTTGTCCCGGTCCTCGCCCAGCAGCCGTGCGACGAGGTCGCCGGAGGCGAGGCCCACCGCCCGGTGGACGGCGTGCATCGGCACGTGGTGACCCGCCTGCCGGAACGCCTCCCACCAGGTCGTCACATGCAGGTGATTGGTGTCGACGAGGGTTCCGTCGACGTCGAACACGGCCGCCCGTTCCATGCACTGTCCCTTTCGTGGTCCGTGATCCGCGGACTGCGGATCGGCGGTCGGGTACCACGTCAGCGGCTCGCCACTCCGGACGGTGTACGGCCCTCGCGCGTCCAGGCCAGCAGCTCGTCCAGGGACCAGGTGGTGACCACGCGCTCCGGGGGCACCCCGCACTCCTCGGCCCGCGCGCACCCGTGGATCTGCCAGTCCAGCTGGCCGGGCGCGTGCGCGTCGGTGTCGATGGAGAACAGCACGCCCGCCGCCACCGCCCGGCGCAGCAGCCGCCGCGGCGGGTCGAGCCGCTCGGGACGGCTGTTGATCTCCACGGCGGTGCCGGACTCGGCGCAGGCGGCGAAGACCTCCTCCGCGTCGAACTCCGACTCCGGCCGTCCCCGCCCGGTCAGCAGCCGTCCGGTGCAGTGCCCGAGCACGTCGGCGTGCGGATCGCGGACGGCGGCCACCATCCGGCGGGTCATCGAGCGGGCGTCCATCCGCAGCTTGGAGTGCACCGACACGACCACCACGTCGAGCCGCTCCAGCAGCTCCGGCTCCTGGTCGAGCGAGCCGTCGTCGAGGATGTCGCACTCGATGCCGGTCAGCAGCCGGAACGGGGCCCAGGCCGCGTTCAGCTCCGCCACCACGTCCAGCTGCTCGCGCAGCCGTGCGGGGGAGAGGCCACGGGCCACCGTCAGCCGCGGCGAGTGGTCGGTCAGGGCCGCCCACTCGTGCCCGAGCGCCGCGGCGGTCCGGCCCATCTCCTCGATCGGACTGCCGCCGTCGGACCAGTCCGAGTGCAGGTGGCAGTCGCCGCGCAGCTGCTCCCGCAGCCGTTCACCGCCCCGGGCGAGCGGGGTGTCCGCCTCGCCCTCCAGCTTCGCGAGATAGCCGGGCACCTGCCCGTCCAGCGCCTCGCGCGCCACCTGCGCGGTCTTGGGCCCGACCCCCTTGAGCGACTCCAGTGATCCCGCCCGCTCGCGCAGCTCGGCGGCCGACAGCCCACCGAGCACCCCGGCCGCGGTGCGGAAGGCGCGGACACGGTACGTCGGCGCCTGGGATCGCTCCAGGAGGAACGCGATCCGCTCCAGTGCCTCGACGGGGTCCATCGCCACCTCCTGGTCCGACCTCGACCGGCCCCCACCGGCCTCGGCCGGCATGTCCAGGGTTCCCCAGAGCACCGGGACCCGCACCACGAGCCGGGCGGTCGGGCCGGTGCCCGGACCGTGGCCCGGTCCTCGCTCCCGCGGGTTGCGGCCTACCCTCTAGGCATGACCGAGATCGACAGCCCGCACATCGGCAGTCCGCGGATCCTCGTGTTCGGGGTGGACCCGGGCCCGCCCCCGTTCCGGATCGTGCAGATCGACGGCCAGGTCGTCGGTGAGGCCAGGGCCGTCACCGACGTACTGGAGGCCGCCGCCGCCTTCGGCATCATCGTCCACGACCTCGACGACCCGGAAGTCGTCCGCTGGGTGGGCGGGGACAAGTTCACCTGGACCACGCACTAGGACGCGTCCCGGGCCGCCCCGCCCGGTGCCTCAGCCGACCGTCCACTTCTGGTTGGCGCCGCCCGTGCAGGTCCAGATCTGCAGCCGGGTGCCGTTGGCCGAGTTGTTGCCGGTGACGTCGAGGCACTTGTCGGCCTGCGGATTGACGATGTCGCGCGCGGCGGTGACGACCCATCGCTGGGCGGCGCTGCCGTTGCAGTCCCACAGCTGGACGACCGTGCCGTCCGCCGTGCCGCCGGCGTTGACGTCCAGGCACTTGCCGAGCGCCCGGACCGTGCCGTCGGAGCCCACCGTCCACTGCTGGGCCGCCGTTCCGTTGCAGTCGTAGAGCTGTACGGGCGTGCCGTTGGCGGTGTTCGCCGCCGCGACGTCCACGCACTTGCCGGCCAGGCCCCGGATCGCGCCACCGGCCGGTGAGTCGCCCGTCGTCACCGAGACGTGGTCGACGACGAGCGTCTGCGGGAAGACCGTGGAGCCGTCCGGGTCGCCGGGCCAGTAGCCGCCGACCGCCAGGTTCAGGATCAGGAAGTACGGCCTGTTGAACACCCACTGCTTCCCGCCCAGGTCGGCCGGGGTGCGCCGCTGGTAGACGTTCCCGTCCACCGACCAGGTGATCGAGTCGGGCGCCCAGTCGACGGCGAAGGTGTGGAAGGCGTCCGCGAAGGCCTGGCCGCCCGGCAGGGTGTAGCCGGCGCCGATGCCGCCCGAGCCGGAGTAGCCGGGGCCGTGGATCGTGCCGTGCACGGTGGAGGGCTCGAAGCCGACGTTCTCCATGACGTCGATCTCGCCGGAGTCCGGCCAGTTCACCGGCGTGCCCAGCATCCAGAACGCGGGCCACATGCCCTGCCCGCGCGGCACCTTCATCCGGGCCTCGACGTGGCCGTACTGCGCGGTGAACCTGCCCGAGGTGTTGAGCCGGGCGGAGGTGTACTGGCAGGTGCCGTACCAGCACTGGTAGTTGGCCGGGTTCTCCTTGCGGGCGGTGATGACCAGGTGGCCCTGGCCGTCCAGGGCCGCGTTCCTGTTGCCGGAGGTGTAGTACTGGCGTTCGTGGTTGTTGACGTTGTCGCCGGTCTCGATCTGCCACTTCGAGGCGTCGACGGCCGCACCGGCCGGACCGTCGAAGGTGTCGGAGAAGGCCACGGCGGCGGCCGCGGAGGACGAGGCGTCGACGGCCCCGGAGGCCCGGGAGGTCACCGGGGCCGCCTGGGCGGGGCCGGTCACGAGGGACGCGGCGAGCCCGGCGGACAGGGCGGCGGCGAGGAGACATCTGCGGAGCAGGCGTGGGCGGGCCACGGCTCTCCCTTCCGTACGGCGCCTTGCGCGAAGGCGCCGACCGAGGTGGGGGTTGGGGGTGTCGCCTCTTTATTTAAGTAGTGAGATAAGGGCCGGTCAATACCTTGGTACGGACCAGATGGCCCAGTCTCAGGTGCGTCCCCCGCGCGCGTGCACCGTGCGGCTCATCCGCCGGCCGAGGAGCAGGTAACCGATCAGCGCTCCACCGGTGTTGAGGATGACGTCGTCGACGTCGAAGGCCCGCCCGGTGACCAGGACGCCCTGGGCGGACTCCACCAGCAGCATCACGACGGCCGTCAGCAGCAGCACGCGCAGCACCCCGCGTGTGCGCGGGGCGACGACCGGGACCAGGACGCCGAACGGCACGCCGAGCAGGATGTTCCCGCCGATCTGTTTGACGGCGTCGCGCAGGGCGGGCTGGTCCAGATACGCCCTCAGCGAGCGGCCGGGGTGCAGGTTGGTGTGCGTCAGGGCCTCGGACGCGGGGGAGGGCTGCAGGGTCAGCCGCGCCAGCACCACCGCGAACGCCACCATGAAGACGAACGCGCACGCCGTCGCCAGCAGCCGCAAGGGCAGGGCGAGCGTGTGCCGTTCGCGACGGTCGCCCTCCCGCGCCTTGTCGGCGCGGGGGCGCGGCCAAGAACGCGGCCGTGAGGCGGCACGAGCCATGTCGGTCCTCCAGTCGTCAAGTTCCCCGCGTGGTGAGGCGGTTACCCGCCGATCCGCCGAGGATGCCCGGCAAACCGCGCGCCCCCGCGAGCGGCCGGCCGCGCGCGACCGCCCGCGCCCACCCGTGCCGTGCCCGTCCCGGCCCGCCGGCCCAGGCCGGTTTCCCCGCCCTCGGCTGAGCGGAGCGGTGCCCACGTACGGGATCTCAGGTCCCGTACGTCACCCGCACCTCCTCGAAGCCGAGGGAAGTCAGCAGGCCCCGGAGCATGGCGGTGGTGTTGCTCTCGGCCCGCGCCTTCAGCTCACTGTCCTTCGCCGCGTCGCCGATGTGCCGGGCCGCGAGCTTCTGCACGGCCTGCTCGCCGTTCGGGTTGTCCGAGAACAGGTCGCCGAGCCGGTCGAGCAGCCCGCGCTGCTTGGAGACCGCGTAGGAACGGTCGGGGTCGAGCGCCGGCTCACCCAGCGCCGCGTGCGGCAGCCGCAGCGTGGCCGAGGTCCGCTCACCGTTGACCGTCACGTCGTCCTCGCCCACCTTGCCGAGGTCGACGAAGGCGTCGACGGTGCCCGCCCCGACGTACAGGGTGCGGGTGCCGCGGACCGCGTCGGGCAGGAACTTGGCGTCCTTCTCCAGGTCCACGACGACCTGGAAGTTGCCCGACGCGGCGTCGTAACGGCTGATGTCCTGGACGGACTTCAGCAGCGCCGGGCCCGAACGGTCCTGGGTCTCGGAGCCGAACAGGTCCTTCAGCCCCGGTACGACACTCAGGCGCAGCCCGGCGAACAGCACGACCAGCACCAGCACCAGTGCGGTCAGCGCCTTGGCCCAGCCGGGCATGCGCCGCGCGGGCCTCTCGACGGCACTCGTGGGCTTCTTGACGGGAGTCGTCATGGCGACGGCCCTCCTTCCTACTCACCCGGATGCCCGCCAACTCCCCTGCCAGGCCCACCGTTTCCGGGCTTCAGTGGACGGTCCTCGGCGGGGCGCGAGGACCACACCGCCTCCCCGCGCGTCAGCCCCGGCAGCCGCAACTCGGCCTCCCGCTCCCGCCGGGCCGGCAGCTCGCCGGTGACGATCCAGGCCGGGGCGCCGCCCGTCGTACCGGTGAAGTCCGCGCCCAGCGAGGCCAGCAGGGCGGTCACGGCGGCCAGCGTGTCCGACGGGACCTCCGCCTCGAAGGCCCGGTACGGCTCGTGGAGCACGGTGCCCGCCCGGGCCAGGGCACGGCGCAGCACGATCGGCGTCAGTCCGCGGAAGTCGGCGGCCGTGCTGACCGGCGAGCTGAAGCCGGAGCGGACCAGTGTGACCCGGTAGTCGGTGACCGCCGCGCCGGTCAGCCCGGTGAGCAGTGTGGCGTGCACGGTCTCCTCGACGGCCTGGTGGAAGGCGCGGGGCAGCGCGCCGAGTTCCGTCTCGTAGGCGAACTCCCCGCCCGAGCCGCGCGGACCCGGCTCGACACGCAGCCCGATCGTCGCCCAGTAGCGGGTGTGGTCGAGCCAGGGCATCTCCTCCGCCGCCTCACCGGTACCGGTCGGACGCTCCAGGAACCGGACCCGGCCCGGCGCGAACTCCGCCTCGATGCCGAAGTCCTCGGCCAGCGTCGCCGCGAGCACCTCCATCTGGACCTCGCCGTACAGGAGCAGGGCGGTGGCGCCGGAGGCCGCCGGGCGGGCGTGCAGCAGCGGGTCCTGGTCGGCCAGCGCCAGCAGGGCGGAGCGCAGCGGCGCCGCCTGCCCCGGGTCCACCGCCCGGACCAGCGTCTGGAGGCTCGGTGGCGCGAACTGCGGTGCGCGGTCGGACAGTTCGCCGAGCCGGTCGCCGACGCGCAGGCCCCCGGGTACGGTGAGCGCGGCGATGTTCCCGGCGGTGAGCGTGGTGTCCCCGCCGACCACGTCGAGGCGGGTCACCCGGCCGGAGACCTCGGTGGTCCGCCCGTCGGGCTCGCGCCGCAGGAAGGTGAGCCGGCGGCGCGGGCGCACCTCGCCGTCGTACAGCCTGAGGTACGCCGTGCGCTCACCGGCGGGTCCCGGGCGTACCGCGAAGACCGTGCCGCGCGGTTCCGCGCCGCGGGACGTGTCCGCCGCGGCGGCCGGGACCAGGCCGACCAGGCCCTCGACCAGCTCGGCGACACCCTCGCCGCCGAGTGCGGATCCGTGGTACAGCGGGTGGAACGAGCCGTCGGCGGTACGGGCGGCGAGGGCGGCGGCCAAATCCCGCGCGGTCGGCTCGGGGCCGTCCACCAGCGCGGCCAGGATGCCGGGGTCGACCTCGGCGAGCGCCTGCGCGGTCCGGTCGTCGGGCGGGCGGCGGACGACCCGGGCGCGCGGGGTACCGGTGTCCGCCACCTCGGTCAGCGGCGCGACGTGCGGGGTCAGCAGGCGCCGGACGTCGTCGAGCAGGCCGTCGGTGCGCGCTCCGGTCCGGTCGATCTTGTTGACGAACACCAGCGTGGGCAGCCGCAGTCGCCGCAGGGTGCGCATGAGGACGCGGGTGCGCGCCTGTACGCCCTCGACGGCGGACAGCAGCAGCACCGCGCCGTCGAGCACCTCCAGAGCGCGCTCGACCTCCGCGACGAAGTCGCAGTGGCCCGGGGTGTCGATCAGGTTGACCCGCGTGTCGCCGACGGTGAAGGCGGCGACGGCGGAGCGGATGGTGATGCCGCGACGGCGCTCGATGCCGCCGTCGTCGGTACGGGTGTCACCGGCGTCGACGCTGCCGAGCCGGTCGATGGCGCCGTGGTCGAACAGGAGCCGTTCGGTGAGGCTGGTCTTACCTGCGTCGACGTGGGCCAGGATGCCGATGTTCAGGGTGCGCATGGGTGGAGGAGTCCTCGAAAGCCGTGGGCCGGAAGGGGCGCTGGTGGATTCCGAGGAGTCGGCGCATGCGAGGGATTCCTGACGTCAGGTGGCTCGAGAAGTCCTGGTGAAGACGGACGGGGCCATCATGGCCCGGGGCCCCGGGAGCGGCGCAACAGGATTTCCGTAAGCTGGGGATTCCGGCCGGACAGGATCACGCGAGGAGCGGTCCGTGCGAGACATCGCCGTGTTCAGCGGTAGTGCCCATCCCGACCTGGCCGAGGAGGTCTGCGCCCAGCTGGGCGTGCCGCTCAGCCCCACCCGGGTCAGCCGGTTCGCCAACGACTGCCTCGAGGTGCAGCTCATGGCCAACTGCCGGGAGCGGGACGTGTTCCTCGTCCAGCCGCTGGTCAAGCCGGTCCAGGAGCACCTGGTCGAGCTGCTCCTGATGTGCGACGCGGCCCGCGGGGCGTCGGCGGGCCGCATCACCGTGGTCATGCCGCACTACTCCTACGCCCGCTCCGACAAGAAGGACGCCCCGCGCATCTCGCTGGGCGGGCGCCTGGTGGCCGACCTGCTGGTGGCGGCCGGGGCGAGCCGGGTCCTCGCCATGACCCTGCACTCGCCCCAGGTGCACGGCTTCTTCTCGGTCCCGGTCGACCACCTGCACGCGCTGCGGGAGCTGGCCGCGCACTTCCGGCAGTACGACCTCTCCCGGGCGACCGTCGTCTCGCCGGACCTGGGCAACGCCAAGGAGGCCGCGGCGTTCGCCCGGATGCTCGGCGCCCAGGTGGCGGCCGGCGCGAAGCAGCGGTATGCCGACGACCGGGTCAGCATCAGCGCGGTGATCGGGGAGGTCGCGGGGCGCGACGTCATCGTGCTGGACGACGAGATCGCCAAGGGCAGCACGGTGCTGGAACTGCTCGACCGGCTCCGGGAGTCGGGTCCGCGCACCATCCGCCTCGCCTGTACGCACGGGCTGTTCGCGGCCGGGGCGCTCGGCCGGCTCAGCGAACAGCCGGACGTGCTGGAGATCGTCTGCACCAACACGGTGCCGGTGCCGGTGGACGACCACACGGACAAGCTGAGGATCCTGTCCATCGCCCCGGCGCTCGCCGAGGCGGTGCGCCGCATCCACAACGGCGAGTCGGTCAGTGCCCTGTTCGATCCCCGGCCGGCCGGCTGACGCCGAGGGCCTCGTCCAGGGTCGGCCACGGCGGCAGCAGCCGCGCCAGGCCGGTGATCCGCAGCATGCGCAGGGTCAGCGGGTGGGCGCACACCAGGTGCACCTGCCCGCCCCGGTCGAGCACCTGGCCGCGGGCCCGGTACAGCAGCCGCAGCCCGGAGCAGTCGAAGAACTCGATGCCGCCGAGGTCGAGCACGACCCGGGCACCGGGTCGCACCGTCTCCCGGTCCAGGTGCGGGGCGATCTCCGCCGCCGAGGCGATGTCGATCTCGCCCCGGAACTCCAGCACCGTGTGCCCCCGGTGGTGGCGCACGCGTAGGTGCGAGGTGGGCGACGCGGATTCCTGCCGCACGTACGGTGCCTCCAGCCTGTCGCGGCCTTTCCGGCCTGCTTCCGGGGGCTCAACTACCCAGTCCGCTCGGAAAGTTACCCCGATCGAGCGAGTTTGAGCATGTTCGATTGACATATGTCATCGAAATCTCACGGGCAGCGCCGGCCGCCCGCCGATCAGGAGGGGTGGGCGGTCAGTCGACCACGAGGACGAGCTTGCCGGTGGTGCGGCCCATCTCGCCCAGCGCGTGCGCCCGCGCCGCCTCGGCCAGCGGGAACGTCTCGGCGACGGTGGCCCGCAGCTTCCCCGAATCGACCAGACGGGCGATCTCCTCCATGCCGGCCCGGTCGGCGTCGACCAGCATCCGCACCGCCCGCACGCCCAGCCGGTCGGCCTCCTCGAAGAACTCGTCCGAGCCGACCGGCAGGATCGACACCACGACTCCACCCGGGCGCAGCACGCGCAGGGACCGCAGTGACGTGTCGCCGCCGATCGTGTCCAGGACGACGTCGACGTCCTTCACGGCCTCGGCGAAGTCCGTCTCCCGGTAGTCCACGGTCTCGTCCGCCCCGAGCGAGCGCAGGAACTCGTGCTTGCCCGCGCTGGCGGTGCCGATCACATGGGCACCGCGGGCCTTGGCGATCTGCACCGCCACATGGCCCACACCGCCGGCCGCCGCGTGGATCAGCACCCGCTGCCCCGGCTGCACGTCCGCGCGCTCCACCAGGGCCTGCCAGGCCGTCAGCGAGACCAGGGGCAGGGCGCCCGCCTGGACGTGGTCGATCCCCGACGGCTTGCGGGTGAAGGTGCGCGCGGGGGCGGTGACGTACTCCGCGTGCGAACCGTGGCCGAAGGGGTAGGACAGCATGCCGAAGACCTCGTCACCGGGGTGGAAGGCGGCGACGCCGATCCCCACCGACTCCACCACGCCCGACACGTCCCAGCCCAGTACGAAGGGCGGCTCGCCGAGGAAGCCACCGGTCGCCCGGTGCTTCCAGTCGGTCGGGTTCACCCCGGCGGCACGCACCCGTACCAGCACCTCGTTCGGGCGCGGCTCGGGCCGCTCGGGGCGTACCTCCTTCAGGACCTCGGGACCGCCGAGGACGTCCTGGCTGACGGCGCGCATGGTGTTCATCGGGACCTCGCAACTCGGGGAGGGGACGGGCGACACGATCGGCAACCTCCGAAGTGATCGTGCCATTCCCCAAGCCGCCCGGCACTGCGGCGAAGTCCCGCGGGACGGCCGGCGGCCGGCCGCCGACTGATTCGGCCGGGCCGGGATATCCGCAAGGTACAGGGCACGGGGCACGACGCCCCGCGCCCGGAATCCTTCGGAGGAGACATGGCACTGGTCAACGCGGGCGTCGTGGTGCTCGACTGCGCCGAACCCGAGCGGCTCGCCGAGTTCTACAAGGGGCTGCTGGGCGCCGAGGAGAGCGACGTGAGCGCCAACCGCATCGAGATCGAGGGCCCGGGCGGCTTCCGCATGGCCTTCCGGCGGGACGTGAACGCCACCCCGCCGAGCTGGCCGCGCCCGGAGAACTCCCTCCAGGTCCACCTGGACTTCGTGGTGGCGGACCTGGACGAGGCCGAGCGGGCGATCGTGGGGCTGGGCGGACGCCCGGTGGAGGCGAAGGACCCGGCCGGCCCGCACGAGGAGCGCGGCTTCTCCGACCCGGCCGGGCACTCCTTCACCCTCCGCCTCACCTTCGCACCGACCGCACCCAAACAGGGCTAGGGCCTGTCCGCCGGACAGGCCCTGGCCCCGTCCGGGTCAGTCGCGGCCGCCCTTCCCGGTGACCGGCCAGGTGCCGGTCGAGCGCTGGATGGCCTTGGCGCCCGTGCGGTCCACGGCGCTGCGCACCGCGGCGAAGATGGCGCCCTGGATCGCCGCGGCCAGCAGGATCTCGCCCCAGCCGCGGTCCGGGTCCAGGGCGTCGGGCGCGTCGTCCTCGTCCCGGATGACCTTCCAGGTCTTCTGGAACGCCATCCCGGCCAGCGTGCCGCCCAGCCAGCCGAGCGCGAACCCGACGGGCTTGTAGGCGAGGGGGAGCTTCTTCTTCTTCAACTTCGCCATGGGAATCTCCTTGTCTGGTGTGGGCTGCCTGGTCGTATGCGTACCGGTGCCGGTCAGGGCCTGCCCCGCACCGGTACCTCCTCGTCGGCCCGGACCGGCCCCGGCGGGGTGCCCTCGCCGAACGGACGCCCGCCCAGCTCCTGGCGGTGGTGGGGGGTGAGCCAGCCGGACAGGTCCGGGCCCAGGGGCACGATGCCGGTCGGGTTGATGCCGGTGTGCACCTGGTAGTAGTGGCGCTTGATGTGGTCGAAGTCGACGGTGTCCCCGAATCCGGGCGTCTGGAAGAGATCGCGGACGTATCCCCACAGCACCGGATTCTCCGTCAGCTTCCAGCGGTTGCACTTGAAGTGGCCGTGGTAGACGGCGTCGAAGCGGACCAGCGTGGTGAACAGCCGGATGTCCGCCTCCGTGATGGTGTCACCGACCAGGTAGCGCTGCCGCTCCAGCCGGGGCGTCAACTGCTCCAGGCGCCGGAACACCCCCGCGCACGCGGCCTCGTACTCCTCCTGGCCGGTGGCGAAGCCCGCCCGGTACACACCGTTGTTGACGTCCTCGTAGACCCCGGCCATCACCTCGTCGATCTCGTCGCGAAGGGCCTGCGGATACAGGTCGGGCGCACCCGGCCGGTGCAGGGAGGTCCACTCGGTCGCGAGGTCGAGGGTGATCTGCTGGTAGTCGTTGGTGACGAGCGCCCCGCTGGGCACGTCCACGACCGCGGGCACGCTCACCCCGCCCGGATAGCCGGTCTCCCGCCGGTCGTAGGCCTCGCTGAGGTAGCGGATGCCGAGGACCGGGTCGCGGCCGTCCGGGTCCAGCGTGAAGCGCCAGCTGCGGTCGTCCTGGACCGGGTCGGCGACCGCCAGGGACAGGGCGTCCTCCAGACCGAGCAGCCGCCGCGAGACCAGGGCACGGCTCGCCCACGGACAGGCGCGGCTCACCACGAGCCGGTAGCGGCCGGCCTCCACCGGCCAGCCGTCCCGGCCGTCCGCCGTGATCCGGTCCGCGAAGTGGCTCCGGGACCGTTTGAACGCCTTCCTTCCGTAGCCGCTGTTGCCGGGCGTCCCGTCGTCACCGCTCATGGCCCTGCCCTTCCGTCGTCCGGATGTCCGTCCCTGTGTAGGCGTTCCCCGTTTTCGCCCGTCGGCACTGGTGGCCACCCGCAAGGCGGGGGTGTGAGCCGGGCCGGCCGGGGCAGTCGGGGCTTCGTGAGTGGGACAGCAGCAGAAGACAAGCCGGGCCGGAAGGCCGACCGCAGGACACGCGTCACCGTGCTCGTGGCCCTGGCGGCCAATCTGGTGATCGCCGTCGCCAAGGCGGTCGGCGGGTTCATCGCGGGTTCGCCCGCACTGCTGTCGGAGGCGGCACACTCGGTCGCGGACAGCCTGAACGAGATCTTCCTCCTCGCCGCCCTGCGCCGCAGCCGCCGCCCCGCCGACCGCAAACACCCCTTCGGCTACGGGAAGGAGCGGTTCTTCTGGTCGCTCCTCGCAGCCGTCGGCATCTTCGTCATGGGCGGCTGCTTCTCCTTCTTCCAGGGCGTCGAGGCCCTGCGCACCGGCGCCGACGAGAAACTCAGCGGCTATGTGGCCGGACTGATCGTGCTCGGTATCGCCCTGCTCGCGGAGGGCGGCTCCCTGCTGCGGGCCCTGCACCAAGTACGGGGCCAGGGCGGGCTCGCCGACGGGCTGCGGGACCCGGCGCTGCGCACGGTCGTCGCCGAGGACGGCACCGCGGTGCTCGGCGTCTGCCTCGCCATGACCGGCATGGTGCTGCACATGGTCACCGGGCAGGTGGTGTGGGAGGCCTGCGCCTCGCTCGCCATCGGCGCACTGCTCGTCTACGTGGCCTACCGGCTGGGCCGCGAGGCCCGCGACCAGCTGATCGGCGAGGCCGCCGACCCGGAGGCCAGCGGCCGGATCAGGGCGCTGCTGCGGGCCCAGCCGGAGATCGACAGTGTCGAGGCGCTGTTCACCATGAAGACCGGCCTCGACTCGACCCTGGTGGCGGCCCGCGTCGACCTGGTGCCGGGCCTGGACAGCGAACGGGTCGAGGAGGTCTCCGTGCGCATCAAGAGGTCGATCGCGCGCACCGTCCCCGAGGCGGGGCAGGTCTTCCTGGACGTCACCGACCGGCTCGCGCGGGAGGCAGCCGAAAGCCCCGCCGCGACGGGGGAACGCGGCGGGGCCTGAACGGCGTATTCCCGGCACCCGCCGGTCCATGCACGCCGATCCGGGAAAGTCCGGCGCGCCGGCTCAGCCCGCGTCGGACGGTTCCAGGACGAAGACGGGGATCTCCCGGTCGGTCTTCTCCTGGTAGTCGGCGTACTGCGGGAACGCCGCGACCGCGCGCTGCCACCACTCGGCCTTCTCCGCGCCGGTGACCTCACGGGCCGTCATGTCCCGCTTCACCGGGCCGTCCTGGAGCTCCACCCGGGGATCGGCGGTCACGTTGAAGTACCAGACCGGGTGCTTGGGAGCGCCGCCGAGGGAGGCGACCGCGGCGTACCGGCCCTCGTGCTCGACGCGCATCAGCGGCGTCTTGCGCAGCTTGCCGCTCCGCGCGCCGCGGGTGGTCAGCACGATCACGGGCAGACCGGTGTCCGCCAGGGTCGTGCCCTCGGTGCCGCCCGAGCTCTCGTACAGCTCGACCTGTTCGCGCACCCACTGCGTCGGGCTGGGTTCGTACTCGCCGTCAAGAGGCATGTGCATCCGTCCGTGTCGTCGTGTCGTCGTGTTCGTCTGTGTCGTCGGGCCGGCCGGACCGATGGGCACCCTCGACCGGCGCGTGACCATCCTTACCGCATCCTGCCCCTCGTACCCCATGGTCGCGCGGACAACCGGAGGGGGCGGGTCCGGCCGCCGGTCGTCACCCCCTGCCGCTCGGCCAGTTCCGGGGCACGGCCCGGACCGCCGGTGGTCGCGATCGCGCCACTCGCGGCGCGGACCCGGCCCGCGCGCCAGGGTTCCGCCGCCCCCGACCGGTGATCCCCGGCCAGTCCGCCGCCGCCACCGATATGGCCGAACTTGTCGTCGCTTCATTAGATGCCCGAGGCATCTAATGAAGATCACGACGCACTCTTCGTCTGCGAGGTCTTCCATGACGGACACCGACACGACGACGAACACCGGCAGCACGCGGGAGTCGGGCGCGGCGCACCCCGTCGCCTTCCCGCAGGACCGGACCTGCCCCTACCAGCCGCCCGCCGGCTACGACCCGTTGCGCGCCGCCCGGCCACTGACCCGGATCACGCTCTTCGACGGCCGCCCCGCCTGGCTGGTGACCGGGCACACCGCCGCCCGCAGGCTGCTGGCCGACCAACGCCTGTCGACCGACCGCACCCGCGACGGCTTCCCCGCCACCTCGGCACGCCTGGCCGCCGTGCGCGGGCGCAGGACCGCACTGCTCGGGGTGGACGACCCCGAACACCGCGCCCAGCGCAAGATGGTGCTCCCGGAGTTCACCCTCAAACGCGCCGCCGCGCTGCGCCCGCGCATCCGGCGGATCGTCGACGAACGGCTCGACGCGATGATCGCGCAGGGGCCGCCCGCCGACCTGGTGACGGCCTTCGCGCTGCCCGTGCCGTCGATGGTGATCTGCGCACTGCTCGGGGTCCCCTACGCCGACCACGACTTCTTCGAGGAGCAGTCCCGCCGGCTGCTGCGCGGCCCCCTGCCCGCCGACACCCAGGAGGCACGCGACCGACTGGAGGCGTACCTGGGGGAGTTGATCGACCGCAAGCGGCAGGCACCCGGCGACGGCCTGCTGGACGACCTGGTCCGGCGACAGTCGGCCGACGGCGCGATCGACCGCGAGCAGCTGATCGCGTTCGCGGTGATCCTGCTGGTCGCCGGCCACGAGACCACCGCCAACATGATCTCGCTGGGTACCTACACCCTCCTGACCCACCCCGGCCGGCTGGCCGAACTGCGCGCGGCCCCCGCGCTGCTGCCCGACGCCGTCGAGGAGCTGATGCGCGTCCTGTCGATCGCCGACGGGCTGCTGCGGATGGCCACCGAGGACATCGACGTGGACGGGCAGACCATCCGGGCCGGCGACGGGGTCGTCTTCTCGACCTCCGTCATCAACCGCGACGAGAGCGTCTACCCCGACCCGGACGCCCTCGACTGGCACCGCCCGGCCCGCCACCACGTCGCCTTCGGCTTCGGCATCCACCAGTGCCTCGGCCAGAACCTGGCCCGCGCCGAACTGGAGATCGCCCTGCACAGCCTCTTCGAGAGGCTGCCCACGCTGCGCCTGGCCGCCCCGGCCGACGAGATCCCCTTCAAACCCGGCGACACGATCCAGGGGATGCTGGAACTCCCCGTGGCCTGGTAGGAGGCTCCGGACATGCGGATCGGCATCGACAAGGACACCTGCATCGGCGCGGGCCAGTGCGCCCTGACCGCCCCCGACGTCTTCACCCAGGACGACGAGGGCTACAGCACACTGCGCCCCGGCCGGGAGGACGGCGGCGGCAGCCCGCTGGTGCGGGAGGCGGCCCGCGCCTGCCCCGTGGGCGCGATCACCGCCGAGGAGACGGAGGACACCGGGGCCCTTCCGGACGTCCGCTGACATCCGTGGGCGCGGGGTCCGCACAGTAGGGTTCCGGGGTGAGTGAACAGGCTGGAAGCGGAGGCGACGAGGCCGCGAGGCCCTTCCTCTACGTGGTCGTCTGCGCCGCCGGCGTGGCCGAAGGCGTCGGCGGACTGATCGACGCGGCGCGGGGGCGGGGCTGGGAGGTCGGGGTCATAGCGACACCGGTCGCCATGGGCGGCTTCTTCGACGCGGCCGACGCCGAGGCGCGGACCGGCCGCCCGGTCCGCTCGGCCTGGCGCACGCCGGGCGATCCGCGGCCCTTCCCGGCGCCCGACGCCGTCGTGGTCGCGCCCGCCACCTTCAACACGATCAACAAGTGGGCCGCGGGCATGGCCGACACCCTCGCCGTGGCCACCCTGTGCGAGACGTACGGCCTCAGCGTCCCGGTCGCCGTCCTGCCGTGCGTCGCCGACGCGCTGGCCGCCCACCCCGCGTACCGGGAGAGCCTGGCCCGGCTGCGCGGGATGGGCGTGCGTTTCGGCGACCCGTACGCCGGGAACCCCGGGGGCGCCGAGGAGGACGGCGGCCGCCCGGTGTTCGGCTGGGAACGAGCCCTGGACCTGCTCGGACGGCGCTGACCCGGACGGGGTTCGGGCCCGCGCGAGGACGTACGCTCGCCCCGGTACGGATGATCTGCGAAGACAGGAGCGGCAAGGATGCAGTACGTGAAGCTCGGTTCGACCGGCCTGGACGTGTCGCGGATCTGCCTGGGCTGCATGACCTACGGCGTTCCCGACCGCGGCGCGCACGAGTGGACCCTCGACGAGGAGGCCTCGCGTCCGCTGATACGGCAGGCGCTGGAGGCCGGGATCACCTTCTTCGACACGGCCAACGTCTACTCCGACGGCACCAGCGAGGAGATCGTGGGCAAGGCGCTGGCCGACTTCGCCCGCCGGGACGACATCGTGCTCGCGACCAAGGTGAACGGCCGGATGCGCCCCGGCCCGAACGGCGCCGGGCTCTCGCGCAAGGCGATCATGACCGAGATCGACCACAGCCTGCGGCGCCTGGGCACCGACTACGTCGACCTCTACCAGATCCACCGCTTCGACCCGCACACCCCGGTCGAGGAGACGATGGAGGCCCTGCACGACCTGGTGAAGGCGGGCAAGGTCCGCTACATCGGGGCCAGTTCGATGTACGCCTGGCAGTTCTCCAAGATGCAGTACACCGCCGAGCGGAACGGCTGGACCCGGTTCGTGTCCATGCAGAACCACTACAACCTCGTCTACCGCGAGGAGGAGCGCGAGATGCTGCCCCTCTGCGCGGACCAGGGCGTCGGCGTGCTGCCCTGGAGCCCGCTCGCCCGCGGCCGCCTCACCCGCGACTGGGACACCGCCACCGAGCGCAGCGCCACCGACAACTTCGGCAGCACCCTCTACCAGGAGGGCGACCGTGCCGTGGTCGAGGCCGTCACCCGCATCGCCGGTGAGCGCGGTGTCCCGCGCGCCCAGGTCGCCCTGGCGTGGTTGCTGCATAAGGACACGGTGACCGCGCCCATCGTCGGCGCCTCCCGGCCGGGCCACCTCGAGGACGCCGTGGCGGCGGTCGAGCTCACGCTGAGCGAGAAGGAGACCGAGGAACTGGAGCGGCCCTACGCGCCGCACCCGATCGCCGGTCACTGATCAGCGGACCGGCGCCCTGGGGACCGGTGCCTCAGGGGCCGGTGCCCGCGTCCAGGGCGGTGACGGAGACCGACGACTCGTTGCCGCCGACCGGGACCTCGCCGGCCGTCCACGTCACCTTGAGCGGCTCCCGCTCGTCCGGCGGGGTGACGAGCAGCGCCGCCGGGGTGGCCGTGCGGGCGTCGCTGATCTGCGGACTGGAGAAGGACAGTCCGGCCCACGCACTCTTGCCCGGGGTCAGCGTGACCGTCTTGGGGGCGCCCGCCGCGCGCTCGGGGTCCGGGCCCAGCTGCTTGCCGGACGCGTCCACGAAGGCGGCGCCCGGATAGCCGTACACCGTGCAGGTGCGGTCGGAGGTGTTGGTCAGCACGACGGGGAAGTTGCGCTGACCGGCCCCCGGGTCCACGCGGCCGACGGCGGCCCGCAGCTCCGAGGTGTGGCAGCGGCCGTCGGTGCGGGCCGAGGCGGAGGCCGAACCCGCGGTGTCGGTGGGCGTGGCGCCGACCGCCGGCGCGGTGTCGCCGGGTGTCGCGGTGCCGCTGCCCGGGGCCGTGCCGGCCGTGCGGGCGGCCTGGCTCGGCTGCGGGGTGCCGCTCGACGTGGCGCTCTCGTTGCCGCAGGCGGTCAGCAGACCGAGCAGCGCGACCCCGCTCGCGAGCAGGGCCGTCCGGCGCAGTGGCTGGGGCGTGTTCGCCATCGCTTCTCCACACTCCCGTCAGGCTCTCGCGCACGGTCCCGGCGCGACCGGCACCGTACGCCCCGTACTGCCGAGTGTCCCGCCGCGCGGTCCGGGAAACGAGGGGACGCACTCCGCATCGGGGCGAGGGCTCACTCCTCGTCGTCGAGCAGCGCCAGCTCCGCCCAGATCGTCTTGCCCTCGGCCGTGTGCCGGCTGCCCCAGCGCTGGGTGAGCTGGGCCACCAGGAGCAGACCGCGTCCGCCCTCGTCCCAGGTCCTGGCCCGGCGCAGATGCGGCGCGGTGTGGCTGGTGTCGGAGACCTCGCAGATCAGGGTGGCCGTGTCGTGGATCAGCCGGAGCCGGATCGGCGGGGAGCCGTACCGGATGGCGTTGGTGACCAGCTCGCTCACGACCAGCTCGGCGGTGAAGGTCGCCTCCAGCAGGTCCCAGTCGGAAAGCCGTTCGAGGACTTGCTTGCGCACCGGGGCGACCAGCGCGGGGTCGGCCGGGATGTCCCAGGTGGCGACCTGTCCGGCGGGCAGTCCCCGGGTCCGGGCCAGCAGCAGGGCCACGTCGTCGGCGGAGCTGCCCGACGGGAGGAGGCGGTGCAGCACCCGGTCGCAGGCGGTGTCCAGGGAGTCGGCGGGGGCGGCCAGTGCCTCGCGCAGCAGCGCCTGGCCGGCGTCGGTGTCCCGGTCCCGGCTCTCGACGAGACCGTCGGTGTACAGCGCCAGCAGGCTGCCCTCGCGCAGCTCCAGCTCGGCCGACTCGAACGGCAGCCCGCCCACGCCCAGCGGTGGCCCGGAGGGCAGTTCGACCTGCTCGGGCGGACCGTCCGGCGGAACCAGGACGGGCGCCGGGTGTCCGGCCCGGGCCATGGAGCAGTGCCGGGACACCGGGTCGTACACCACGTACAGACACGTCGCGCCCACCTCGCCCGCCCGGTCGTCGCCGGACTCCTCGGACAGCCGCACCACCAGGTCGTCGAGGTGGGTCAGCAGCTCCTCGGGCGTCAGATCGATGTCGGCGAGGGTGCGCACGGCGGTGCGCAGCCGGCCCATGGTGGCCGAGGCCGGGATGCCGTGGCCGACGACGTCCCCGACGACCATGGCGACCCGCATCCCGGACAGCGGGATGACGTCGAACCAGTCGCCGCCGACGCCCGAGCGGGCCGCCGGAAGATAGCGGGAGGCCGCCTGCACCGCGGCGGTGGGCGGCAGCCACCGGGGGAGCAGACTGCGCTGCAGGGTCAGCGTCGCCTCGCGTTCGCGCGAGTAGCGGCGGGCGTTGTCGATGCAGACCGCGGCGCGGGCGCTGACCTCCTCGGCCAGCAGCACGTCGTCGTGGGTGAAGGGGTCGGGGCGCCTGAACCGGGTGAAGACCGCGACGCCGAGGGTGGTGCCGCGTGCCTGGAGCGGCACCGACATCGTGGAGTGGATGCCGTACTCCTTCACCCGTCGCAGGCGGACGGGGTCCCACTGGAGCCAGCGTTCGAGGTCGCCGTAGGCCACCGAGGCCACGATCGCCTGTCCCGAGAGCAGACACTCGGCCTGGGGCGAGCCGGCCGGATAGACGTCCAGCTGCCCGGTCTCGGCCACCGACTGCGGGCAGTCCGCGGTGACCGACCGGTGCGCGGTGCGGCGCAGGCCGACCGGCGGTTCGACCACGGTGGCGGGCTCACCGCCGTGCTCACGCGGGTCCAGCAGGTCGACGCTGACGAAGTCGGCGAGCGGGGGGACGCACACGTCCGCCAGCTCCTGAGCCGTACGGATGACGTCGAGGGTGGTGCCGATGCGCACGCTGGCCTCGTTCACCAGCTGAAGCCGCTCGCGGGCGCGGTGCTGCTCGGTGAAGTCGTGGGCGCTGACACACACGCCGAGTACCTGGCCGTCGGCGTCGGTGAGCGGTGCGATACGGGCGTTCCACGCGTGGGCGCGGCTCTCGCCCACGGCCTTGAGACGGGTCTGCATGTCGTGCCGGCGGCCGGAGGACAGCACGCGCCGCATCTGCCGCTCCAGTTCCGCGTTCTGCGGCCGGTCGCTGAAGTCGGTGGCCCGCAGTCCGCGCACACGGTCCGGCGGGAGCCCCAGCAGCCGTGCCATGGCGTCGTTGACCCCGCGCAGCAGGAGCCGGTCGTCGAAGATCATCATGGCGCAGGGCGACTGGGTGAGGGCCGCTCTGACCAGCGGGTCGTCCTCCGGTTCGGGGCCGGACCGCAGCGGGGTGACGGCGAGCCAGGTGGGCGGGGCTCCGTCCGCCGCGGGTCTGCGGTGCGCGAGCACCCAGACCGACACGGTGTGCCCGTCGCGGTGGCGAAGGGCGAGGGTGCCGCTCCACTGTTCGTCGTCGCGTCCGGGAGGTGTGCCGTCGCGGTCGTCCGCGACCAGGTCGGCGGCCGGGCGCCCCACGACCTCGGCGGCCGGGTGGCCGAGCAGCAGGCGGGCGCCCTCGTTCCACTCCCGCAAGGTGCCGGAGCCGTCGACGACGGCGCGGGCCGCGGCGGCATCGTCGAACGGGTTGACCGGACTCATCGTCGCCACTCCATTGCGCACACTCACAGTGATCAGCGCGTCACCTTGTTCCCAGCCTAGTGGCTTCGGGCTCCGTGCGGACCCGAACCCACCGTGCGCACCGGGCCCGACCGTCGCGCAGGTCCCCGTGGGATCCGCTCCGCACCGGACAGAAAGTGCTTTCCGTGGCCTTGACGCGCGCGTATGGCTCGACGTCAGAATCTGTTTGTTCGCGATCGCTTGTGAGTACTTCTGAGTTCTCATGAGCCTCGATGAGTTTTCTGATGAGGGAGATCCGCCATGACGGTCACGCGCAGATCGGTTCTGATCGCCTCCGCCGCCACGCCCGCGGCCGGGATGGCGCTCGCCGCCCCGTCGGCGTGGGCCGCGGACGCGACCGGCGGCGCCGCGGGCCGCAGCACCGTCGCCCTGCGCGACGGCTGGCGCTTCCGGCTGGTCGACCTCGACGGCGCGGCCGAGGACACCACGGACGCCGCCCACCCCGCCCACGACGACTCTGCGTGGCGCGAGGTCGCCGTTCCGCACGACTGGAGCATCGAGCAGACGCCCACCACCGGGCACGGCACCACCAGCGGCACCGGCTTCCTGCCGGGCGGCCTCGGCTGGTACCGCCTCGCCTTCACCCTGCCGCCCGCGCTCGCCGGGAAGCGGATCTCGGTCGAGTTCGACGGCGTCTACATGGACTCCCGCGTCCATTGCAACGGCCGGGAGGTCGGCCACCACCCGTACGGCTACACCGGCTTCGCCCTCGACCTCACCGACCTGGTGCACACCGACGGCCGCACCGAGAACGTCCTCGCGGTGCAGGTGCGCAACCAACTGCCGAGCAGCCGCTGGTACTCCGGCAGCGGCATCTACCGGGAGGCCCGCCTGGTCGTCACCGAGCCGGTGCACGTACGGCGCTGGGGCACGTACGTCACCACCCCGCGGGTGAGCGAGCGGAGCGCCGTCGTCCGGGTGGAGACGTCGGTGGTGAACGCCTCGGGCACCGGGCGCGAGGTCGAGGTCCGGTCGACGGTGAAGGACGCGGACGGCCGCACCGTGGCCCGCACCGCCTCCACGGTCGACGTCGCCGACGCGGCGTCCGAGACCCACGAACTCACCGTCGAGCGCCCGCGGCTGTGGGACTTCGCGAGCCCGCACCGCTACACCCTGCACACCGAACTGCGCGTCGGCGGCCGGACCGTCGACACGTACCGCACCCCGTTCGGCATCCGCACCTTCCACGTCGACCCCGACGAGGGCTTCCACCTCAACGGCAGGTACGCCAAGATCAAGGGCGTCGACCTGCACCACGACCTCGGCGCGCTCGGTGCCGCCGTCAGCATCGACGCGATCCGCCGCCAGATGACCCTCATGAAGTCGATGGGCGTCAACGCTTTCCGCACGTCACACAACCCGCCCTCGCCCGAGATGACCCAGGTCTGCGAGGAGATGGGCATCATCATGCTGGTGGAGGCCTTCGACTGCTGGCGCACCGGCAAGAACCGCTACGACTACGGCCGGTTCTTCGACGAGTGGTGCGAGCGGGACGCCACCGAGATGGTGCTCGCGGCCCGCAACTCGCCCGCCGTCGTCATGTGGTCCATCGGCAACGAGGTCCCCGACTCCACCGCCACCGCAGGACTCGCCATGGCCGACCGCATCATCGACGCCATCCGCGCCGCCGACGACACCCGCCCCCTGGTCATCGGCTCCGACAAGTACCGCCGGCTGCCCGCCAAGGGCTCCGCCGCCGACCTGATGCTGGCCAAGCTGGACGGGCTCGGCCTCAACTACAACACCGCCAAGTCGGTGGACGACCTGCACGCGGCCTACCCGCACCTGTTCCTCTTCGAGTCCGAATCGTCCTCCGAGACCTCCACGCGCGGCACCTACCAGGAGCCCGAGCACCTGAACACCGGCGAGAACCACACCCCGGGCGGGCGGGCCACCTCCTCCTACGACAACAACCTCGCGTCCTGGACGATGAGCGGCGAGTACGGCCACAAGAAGGACCGGGACCGCAAGTGGTTCGCCGGGCAGTTCCTGTGGTCCGGCATCGACTACATCGGCGAGCCCACGCCGTACGACGTCTTCCCGGTGAAGGCGTCCTTCTTCGGCGCCGTCGACACGGCCGGATTCCCGAAGGACATGTACCACCTGTTCCGCAGCCAGTGGACGGACGAGCCGATGGTCCACCTGCTGCCGACGACGTGGAACCACCGCGAGGGCGACACCGTCGAGGTCTGGGCGTACACCAACGCCGACGCCGTCGAGCTGTACCTGAACGGGAAGTCCCTCGGCACCCGCCGCTTCGACCGGAAGAAGACCGTCGACGGCCGGACGTACCTGGAGACCACCGAGGCCACCGGCGACGACAAGACCTTCACCGACGGCCCCTACCCCGGCAGCTACACCAGCCCCAACGG
This sequence comes from Streptomyces sp. NPDC034099, assembly GCF_055575415.1. Taxonomy (NCBI): domain Bacteria; kingdom Bacillati; phylum Actinomycetota; class Actinomycetes; order Kitasatosporales; family Streptomycetaceae; genus Streptomyces; species Streptomyces sp. NPDC034099. Next base: position 428,967 of record NZ_JBVISR010000006.1, read on the forward strand.
CAGCGCGGGCAAGCTGCACCTGACCTGGCGCGTGCCCTTCGAGGCGGGCGAGCTGAAGGCCGTCGCCCGGCGCGGCGGCAGGACGGTGGCCACCGACGTCCTGCGCACCGCCCAGGCGCCGCACGCCCTGCGCCTCACCCCGGACCGCGAGATTGTCGACGCCGACGGCCGTTCCCTGGTGTTCGTGACCGCCGAGGTGGTCGACCGGAAGGGGGTCGTGGTGCCCGGCGCCGAGCACCTGATCTCCTTCGACGTCGCGGGCGGCTCGCTGGCCGGACTCGACAACGGCCGCCAGGAGAGCGCGGAGCGCTACCAGGCGAGCACCCGCACCGCCTTCCACGGCAAGGCGCTGGCGATCGTCCGGTCCGGCACCCGTGCGGGCACGGTACGGGTGACCGCCCGCGCGGACGGGCTGCGCACCGGCACGGCGGCGGTGCACGCCCGGCGGGCCCCGGACCGGGCGACCACACCGGCCCCGCGGTTCCGCCCCGAGCACCCGGCGCCCGTGGACCACCCGCACGCGGACGCGAGCTACTCCGGACGGCCCGACACCCTGCCCGCCGCCGTGCTCGACGGCGACCCGGCCACCGGCTGGTCCAACGGCTTCCACAAGGCGGCCACCGCCCTGCTCCCCGCCTTCGACGGCGCCCGCGCCGAGGACTGGATCTCGGTCGACCACGGGCGCACGCGCACCTACGACCGGGTCGAGGTCTCCTTCACCGTGGACGACGGGCACAGCCTGCCCGCGGCCGTCGAGGTCGCCGTCTGGGACGGCCGTGCCTGGCGTGCGGCGAAGGAGGTGCGGACCGAGTGGGCCATCGCCTCCGACGCGCCCACGGTCATCACCTTCCCGCGGCTGCGGGGCTCCCGGGTCCGCCTCACGCTGACCAGCCGTCACCCCGGCGAGGCACGGGGAGCGATCCGCGTCAGCCGCCTGGAGGCACCCGCCGCCTGAGCCGCCCTGCCGCGCTCCGGACGGGAACCGGTCGGAAAACCGGTCCCGTCCGGACCGTTGACGGCGTGTCATGTCTGCCACAAGCATGGCCTGCGACCGCATTTGGGAGCGCTCCCATTCTCTGGCGAGCGCCACCTCCCCCGAGGAGCCCGGACGTGAAAAGACGCAGAACCGCGCTCGTCTCCCTGACGGCCCTGCTGGCGGCGGCCGTCACCGCGCTGCCCGCCGCCCCGGCCGGCGCCGAGGAGACCGAGCAGGTCAGGAACGGCACCTTCGACAACGGCACCGAGTCCTGGTGGACGAGCAGCAACGTCACCGCCGCCGTGACCGACGGCCGGCTGTGCGCCGACGCCCCCGGCGGCACCACCAACCGCTGGGACGCCGCCCTCGGCCAGAACGACATCACCCTGGTCGCCGGGGAGTCGTACAAGTTCTCCTTCACCGCCACCGGTACGCCCGCCGACCACGTGGTCCGGGCGATCGTCGGCCTGTCGGTGTCCCCGTACGACACCTACTACGAGATCAGCCCGCAGCTGAGCGTCTCGGGCAACACCTACTCGTACACCTTCACCTCGCCCGTCGACACCAGCCAGGGACAGGTCGGCTTCCAGCTCGGCGGCACGCCCGACGCCTGGCGGTTCTGCGTGGACGACGTGTCCCTGCTGGGCGGCGTGGCGCCCGAGCCGTACGTGCCGGACACCGGGCCGCGGGTGCGGGTCAACCAGGTCGCCTACCTGCCCTCGGGGCCGAAGAACGCGACGCTCGTCACCGACGCCACCACCCGCCTGCCCTGGCAGCTGAAGAGCGACGCCGGGCGGGTCGTCGCCCACGGCTGGAGCACGCCGCGCGGCGTCGACGCCTCCTCCGGGCAGAACGTCCACTCGATCGACTTCGGCCGCTACACCCAGCGCGGCGAGGGCTACACCCTGGTCGCCGACGGCGAGACCAGCCGCCCCTTCGACATCGGCACGGCCGCCTACGAGCGGCTGCGCCTGGACTCCGCGAAGTACTACTACACGCAGCGCAGCGGCACCGCGATCAGTGACGAGCTCCGCCCCGGCTACGGACGCCCCGCCGGACACGTGGGCACGGCACCCAACCAGGGCGACACCGAGGTGCCCTGCCAACCCGGCGTGTGCGACTACACCCTGGACGTCTCCGGCGGCTGGTACGACGCGGGCGACCACGGCAAGTACGTCGTCAACGGCGGCATCTCCACCTGGGAGCTGCTCAGCACCTACGAGCGCTCGCTGCACGCCCGCACCGGGGAGCCCGCCGAGCTCGGCGACGGCTCGCTCGACATCCCCGAGAGCGGCAACAAGGTGCCGGACATCCTCGACGAGGCCCGCTGGGAGCTGGAGTTCCTGCTGAAGATGCAGGTGCCGCAGGGACAGCCACTGGCCGGGATGGCGCACCACAAGATCCACGACGAGCAGTGGACCGGGCTGCCGCTGCTGCCCAGCGACGACCCGCAGAAGCGCGAACTCCACCCGCCGACCACCGCGGCGACCCTCAACCTGGCGGCGACGGCCGCGCAGGCCGCCCGCCTGTACCGCCCCTACGACCGGGAGTTCGCCGCGAAGGCGCTCGACGCCGCCCGTACCGCCTGGGCCGCGGCGCTCGCCCACCCGGACCTGCTCGCCGACGAGAACGACGGCATCGGCGGCGGCACCTACCCCGACGCCAAGGTCGCCGACGACTTCTACTGGGCGGCGGCCGAGCTGTACCTGACGACGGGGGAGCGGGACTTCAAGGAGTACGTGCTGAAGTCCCCGGTGCACACCGCCGACATCTTCGGGCCGATCAGCTTCGACTGGGCGAGCACCGCCGTCCCCGCCCGCCTCGACCTGGCGACCGTCCCCAGCCGGCTCCCCGGCCGGGACCAGGTCCGCCGCTCCGTCGTCCGCGGCGCCGACGGCTACCTGGCGACGCTGAAGGCGCACCCGTACGGCATGCCCTACGCCCCCAACGGCAACGTGTACGACTGGGGCTCCAGCCACCAGGTCCTGAACAACGCGGTCGTCCTCGCCACCGCCTACGACGTCACCGGCGGCTCCAAGTACCGTGACGGCGCCGTGCAGAGCATGGACTACATCCTCGGCCGCAACGCGCTGAACATGTCGTACGTCACCGGTTACGGCGAGGTCAACGCGCACAACCAGCACAGCCGCTGGTACGCCCACCAGCTCGACCCCGCCCTGCCCGCGCCGCCCGACGGCACCCTGTCCGGCGGTCCGAACTCGAGCATCCAGGACCCCTACGCGCAGAGCAAACTCCAGGGCTGTGTCGGACAGTTCTGCTTCATCGACGACATCCAGTCCTGGTCGACCAACGAGCACACCATCAACTGGAACGCCGCGCTGGCCCGGATGGCCTCCTTCGTGGCGGACCAGGGCTGACCCGACCGGCCGACTCCGCCCCCCGTCGAGGGCCGCACCGCTTCCGTGGAGAAAACGGAAAGGGCGGTGCGGCCCTCTTGGCACGCCGGGGTTTCTGACCTTCTTTCAAAGGCGGCCGATGTTGCCCGGTCGCCTTGTTGACCATGAGTGGTTTGTGCGAGAGTGAAGCACCCGTGCGGGGGGTAAAGGCCGGGTCTCGCACGCGCTTTGACGGGCCGGGTCCGATTTCGCCATGGCGAATTCACGCCTCCCGTGCTCCGCCCAAGAGGTACACACCAATCCGTGGGTCCTTTTCGGCGTTCGGAACTTCTGAGTCACCTGCGCGTGGGAAGGAACATCTCAGTGCCCACCCCCCACCCCCCTCGACCCGCCTACCCGCCCTCGGGCGGGGACCCCGGGGAGTCCGACGAGTTGCTGGCCGCGCGGCTCCGGGACGGCCCGGAAAGCGACTCCGCCCGGATCGCCGCGCTGCTGATGGCCCGCCACTGGCAGCCCGCACACGACTACGCGGTCATCTGCCTCGCCACCTCGGCCCAGGTCACCGCCATGGTCACCGCGGCGGCCTGGCACCGGGTGCTGGCCCGGCTCGCCGAGGGCGAACCGGCCACCGCACTGCGCCCGCGGCTGCTGGTGGCCGTGCGTGACACGGTCCGCCAGTGGTCCGCCGACGACGCGATATCCGGTGCCCTGCCGCAGTTGCTCAAACCCGCCGGCGGACGGGGTATGCGGGCGGCGAAGTCCTTGACCCCGGAAAACCGCACGCTGGCCGCCCGGGCATTCGCCTCTCTTCCCGGACCGGCCCGTTGTTTGCTGTGGCACACGGAGGTCGAAGGCGAGTCCATAAGTGTCCCGGCCGGTCTGCTGGGCATGGACACCGACACCGCGTCGGCCACTCTCGAACAGGCGCGTGAGAAATTCCGCGAGGGTTGTCTGCACGCCCACCGGCAGCTCGCGCCGAGCCAGGACTGCCGCTTCCACAGCCGGCTGCTCGACGTCCCGATTCGCCGGGGCGGCGCCCTGCTGCCGGACGTCCGCAAACATCTCGCCGACTGCCGTCACTGCCGGCACGCCGCCGACCAACTCGGCCATTTCGAGCGCGAGCTGGGCACGCTGATCGCCGAGGCCGTGCTCGGCTGGGGCGCCCGGCGCTATCTCGACTCCCGTCCCGCACGGGCGACGCTGGGCGCGCTGGCCAAGGGCGCCGCCCGGCACCGCGGCGGGCGTCCCGGGCTGCTGGCCCGGCTCCCCGTGCCCGTGCGCAGGGTCCCGGGCCGTCCGCGCTCGGGCCGCTCGGTGCTCAGGCAGTTCGGCGCCGCCTCCGCCGGGGTGCTGGCCATCGTGCTCGTGGTGAGCGTGTGGTCGTACGACGGCGGCGGTGCCGATCCGGCCGCCTCCACCAGCGCCGTGGACAAGGACGGCGAGACGTCCGCCACGAGCCGTCCGAAACCGCCCGACGCGGCCGGGATGCCCTCGGCGGCGGACCGCACCCGGCTGCGCAACGTCGCCGCGAACCTCTGCCTCGACGTCCGGGGCGAGCCGAAGGCCGGGGCGGGTGCCCGGCTGGCGGAGTGCTCCGAGGCGTGGACCCAGCAGTGGACCTACGAGGACGACGGGCTGCTGCGCAACGTCGCCGACCCGGGACTGTGTCTGGACTCGCGGGCGGACGCCGGCGTCGTCATCCTCGGTACCTGCGCCGACGAGGGCACCGAGCGGGGCGACGACGTGCGCTACGACCTCACCGGTCAGGGCGAGTTGGTGCCGCGCGGACAGAAGCTGCTCGCGCTCGCCACCACCACCGGTGCCCCGGACGCCGACATCGTCGTCAAGGTGCACGACGGCTCCGAGGCGCAGCGCTGGCGCACCGACCCGGTGCCGACGGCGGAGGGCTCCCTGTCGATCGCCCGCACCGACGCACCGGGCGCGCGGGCCGTGGAACTGCCCGGCGGCTGAGGGGACCCGCACTCTCCGGGGGGACGGGGCCGCCGTCCCCTCACTCGGGGTCCTCGACCAGGTCGGCGGGGCCCGGCGTGGCTGGTGAGGCGTGTCCGGACAGGGCCAGGGTGAGGTCCAGTTCGGCGAGCAGACAGCGGATCACGTGCTCCACGCCGGCCTGGCCGTCCAGACCCAGGCCGTAGACATAGGGACGGCCCAGGAGTACCGCGCGGGCGCCGAGCGCGAGCGCCTTGAAGACGTCGTCGCCGGTGCGGACGCCGCTGTCGAACAGCACGGTGAGCCGGTCGCCGACCGCCTCCACCACGCGCGGCAGGGCGTCCGCGGCCGCGACGGAACCGGCCACCTGACGGCCGCCGTGGTTGGAGACGACCACGCCGTCCATCCCGGCGTCGGCGGCGAGCCGGGCGTCGTCCGGGTGCAGGACGCCCTTGAGGACGATCGGACCGTCCCAGTTCTCCCGCAGGAACGCCAGGTCCGGCCAGGACTTGGCGGGATCGGAGAACATGCCGACGAAATGCATCACCGCCGCGTTCGGGTCCTCGTGCACCGGCTTCGCCAGACCGGCCCGGAAGGCCGGGTCCGAGAAGTAGTTGGCGGTGCCCACCCCGTGCAGGAACGGCAGGTACGCCTGGTCGAGGTCGCGCGGGCGCCAGGACAGCAGCGGAGTGTCCAGCGTGACGAACAGCGCCGTGTACCCGGCCGCCCCGGCGCGCTGCAGGAAGCTGCGTGCCACCTCGCGGTCCTTGGGCCAGTACAGCTGGAACCAGCGCTCGGCGTCGCCCATCGCCTCGGCGACCTGCTCCATGGGCGTGCTGGAGGCGGAGGAGAGGATGTACGGCACGCCCTGGGCGGCCGCGGCCCGGGCCGCGGCGGGCTCCGCGTCCGGATGCATGATCGACAGGACGCCGACCGGCGCGAGCGCCAGCGGTGCGGGCAGGTCCCGGCCCAGCACCTCGACGCGCAGGTCGCGTTCGTGCACGTCGCGCAGCATGCGCGGGACGATCCGGCGCCGGGCCAGCGCCGCCCGGTTGGCGCGGGCGGTGCTGCCGTCGCCCGCGCTGCCCGCGACGTACCCGAAGGGACCGGGGCCCAGGCGCCGCTCGGTCAGCTCCTCCAGCCGGGTCAGATCGGTGGGCAGCCGGGGCACGGCGCCCGTCATGCCGTTCAGGTAGATCTCGTACTGGAAGTCCGCCCAGTGCTTCGGCATCCCACGTCCGCCTCTCGTCGTCGAGCTCGCGCTGCCGGGCACCATACCCGCGGGTATGCCGGAGGCGGCCGTCAGGGTCGACGGGTCTGTTTCAGGGGTGTTTCAGGCCTATCGGCGAAGGTGTGGATCACGCCATCCGGCCAGTTCCGGTCTCAACATTCGATCAAGAAACGCCCAGTTGCGGACTTGGAACGTTCAAATTCCGTGACTTCACGCCACTGATTCAATACGCAATGTTACCGAAACCCATGGGGTCGAGATGAGTTTCGGCGCCGGACTCGGCAGACTCGCGCTCGCCGTTCCGGCACCGACCGAGCCGGGCCGGCACCACCCTCGAAACGAGCGGAAGGATGCACACAATGCGGAACACCGCGCGCTGGGCAGCGACTCTGGGCCTGACGGCCACCGCCGTCTGCGGGCCCCTCACCGGGGCCTCTCTCGCCTCCCCGGCCACCGCCCCCGCGTCGCTCTACGCCCCCTCGGCCCTGGTGCTGACCATGGGGCACGGAGAGAGCGCTGCCACCGCCGCACCCCTGCGGGCGGTCACCCTGACCTGCGCCCCGACGGCCTCCGGCACCCACCCCGCGGCCGACGCGGCCTGCGCCGAACTGCGCGCCGCGCACGGCGACCCGGGCGCGCTGGCCGCCGAGGACACGGTGATGTGCACCCGGGAGTACGCGCCCGTGGTCGTCACCGTCGACGGGGTCTGGCAGGGCCGGCGCCTCTCCTACGAACGCACCTTCGCCAACGAGTGCGTGAAGAACGCGGGCAGCGCGAGCGTCTTCACGTTCTGAGGGACCGGGACCGCCGGGACCGTGCGGCGTGACCGGCGGCTCGCCACTGGGGAGTGCGAGCCGCCGCCGTACGGAGCCCGCGGGCCCGCACCGGGGGCGGCGGACGGAGTGGGGCCGTCCGCCGCCCTCCCGGATCCGGGAGCGACCACCGGGGAGCCGGGGATCAGTCCTTCGCGGCCGGCCCGTCACCGGACCCGGACGAGCGGGCGCGGTGGCTGGTGTCGCACCACGGATAGCGCCGACTGCGCCGGCACGTGCACAGCGCCACCCGGAAGCGGTCGGAGAACACCGTCGTCCCGTCCTCCAGCTCCACCTCCACCGGCCCTTCCACCAGCAGCGGCCCCCGGCGCTGGACCTTGATCCGGCGCGGGGCGTCAGACGGGGAGTTCGGCACGGACGACCACCAGCTCCTCCTCGTAGTCGGCCAGGGACAGCAGTCCGCGCTGCCGCAGCCAGCGCTCCCGGCCGCGCAGCACGGGACCGAACGCGATCCGCCGCCGCCGGACCACAGCGGCCTTCAGGCCCGCCTCGCGCAGCAGCGCCTCGGTCCTCGCGGGGTCGCTGAGCGCCGACTGCACGAGCAGCAGCACACCGCCCGGGCGCAGCAGCCGGGGCGCCTGAAGGCAGATCCGGTCCAGGACCATGCGACCGTCGTGCCCGGCGTCCCAGGCCCGCGCGGCACCACGCGGACGACGGTTGGAGGCGGGCGCCGGCACATACGGCGGATTGGCCAGCACCAGATCGAAGGTCTCACCGCGTACGGGCGTGAAGAGGTTGCCGTGCCGGACGCGGACCGGCAGCCCGGCCCGGGCCGCGTTGAGCCGCGCGGCGCACACCGCGCGCCACGACACGTCCACCGCGGTCACCCGGCCGCCCCGCCGGGCCGCCGCCAGGGCCAGGGCGCCCGAGCCGGTCCCCACGTCGAGCACGGCCGCGCCCGGCGGGAGCGACTCGTCCGACAGCGCCCCGGCCAGCAGGGCGGTGTCCTCCTGAGGGGCGTAGACGCCCGGTAGCACCATGAAATTCACGGATCCCACGTACCCCGGTCGTCACGAAATATGAGAAATTTCTCCGTGGACACGGCGATCGGCGGGCAGCGGCGTACGCAGGGACGACCGTCCCGCGCGCCAGTCGGCGAGCAGCCGGTCGCCGAGGCGCGCTTCGAGGTGGCCGGTGGCGTCGATGCCGAACACGACGTCCGCCGCGAGCTGCGGCTCCTGCTCCAGCAGGCCGTCGATCACCTCGTGCCGCACGATCTGCTCGTGCACCGCGTCGGCCTCGACGTGCTCGTCGTAGAAGAACTCGGCGGCCGGACCCGCACCGGTGCGGCGCATCGCCTCGGCGAGCCGCCGGGAACCGGGCGACGAGGTGATCTCCACCGCCGCGAAATGCCCCACCAGCGCGCCGCGCAGCGACCGGTGCAGGCCGAACAGGGACATCATGTTCACCGTGGCCAGGCACTCGGCCGAGGCCGCGTCGAGATGGGCCCCGTACGTCGTGTCCAGGTCCAGATCCGTCATCAGGTCGGCGAACAGGCGGGCGTGCACCCGGTCGGCGCGGCCGCCGCCGTACTCGTCGAACTCCACCGCCGCCATCGCCGCCTTCGCCCGGCCCCAGAGCCGCGGCAGCACCCAGGCGTGCGGGTCGGCCTCCTTGAGGTGGTACAGCGAGCGCTGGGCCGCGTACTCGCGCAGCTGCCACAACTCGCCCTCGTCCCGCAGGAAGTGGCTGACCCCCTCGCCGTGGACGGGCTCGACGAGCAGCGCCCCGACCGCGTCCGCGACGCTGTCGTGGACCGGGGTGTCGGCCCGCAGGGCGGACAGGAAGCGCCGCTCCAGCCCGGCCCGCACGCCCAGCAGGGCAGGGTCCCACTCCAGGTCGGGGCGGACACCGGCGAAGCCCCGGTAGTGCAGCTCGTAACACTGGTACAGGGCGAGCTGGAGGTCGTCGCCGTACACGGGCGCGGCGGCGACGGCCTCGGGGGAGGGCAGCGGGCCCGTACCGAGCAGATGTGCGCCGACGGCCTCGGAGACCGGTCCCCGGGCCGTCGGCAGCTGTGGTCCTTCGCGGTCGTACTCCATGCGTCGCGAGTACCCGGACACCGTCCCGGCACCCCCGGCCGCACGGAGCGGTACGTCACTCGCCCTCGACGTCCTTCTGGGCACCGGTGTTCGGCGACGTGGCGTCCCCCGCCTCGCCCCGGTGCCCGCCGTCGTCGGACTCCGCGTCGCGGGGCCTGGCCTCCTCGATCTCGCGCAGCACCTCCTCGATGGCGGTCTCGGGGTGCTTGTGGTCGTGCTCGCCGTCCTGGGACACGATGTGCTCCTTCTCGCTTCTCGTCGTACGGCTCTTGCCTCGGTCGTTCAGTTCGACGTGGACGCCAGGCGCAGGGGCACCGGCGCCGGGGGAGCAGCCTCCTCGCTGCGGCGGACGACCTCGGCCCACCAGGACGGGCCGTCCTCGATGTGGCGCAGCAGAACGCCCTCCCGGATCGCCCAGGGGCAGAGCGTCACCGACTCGAGGCCGATCAGCTTCATCGCGGTGTGCCCCACCACGGCTCCGGCAAGGCTCTGGGCCGCGCGCGGTGCCGAGATGCCCGGCAGCCGGGCCCGCTCGGCGGCGGACAGGGCGGCCAGCCGGCCCACCGCGTCCCCCAGGTCCGAGCAGCGCATCCGCCGCTCCATGAAGGGCCCGTGCCGGCCCGGCGGGGCCCCGCACAGCCGCCCGAGCTGCTGGAAGGTCCGCGAGGTGGCCACGGCGGTCCGCGGCCCCTCCCAGCGGATCCGCGCGGCGACGTCCCGCAGCTGGTGGCGGACCCCCCGGCGCAACGCCTTGACCTGGTCCCGCGACGCCGGGCCCTGGCCGCCCGCCAGGAACTCGTGGGTGAGCCGGGCCGCGCCCAGCGGCAGCGAGGCCACGAAGCCGGGCAGCCGGCCACGCCCGAACGCGACCTCCAGCGAACCGCCGCCGATGTCCAGCAGGGCCAGCGGCCCGACCCGCCAGCCCATCCAGCGCCGGGCCCCGAGGAAGGTCAGCTCCGCCTCCACCTCGCCCGGCAGGGTGCACAGCGGCACGCCGGTGCGGGCGTGCACGGAGCGCAGCACCTCACGCCGGTTCGGCGCGGCGCGCACCACGGCGGTCGCGAAGGCCAGCGGTTCCGCCGCGCCCCAGCGGTCCGCGGTCCGGCCGGCGTCCGCGACCGCCTCGACGAGCCGCTCCACGGCCTCCTCCGGGACCGGGCCGCCCGGCCTGACCTGCTCCGACAGCCGCAGCCGCCACTTGGCGGTGTGCACCGGCAGCGGGACGCCGCCCTCGGCGTCCGCCACCATGAGCCGGACCGTGTTCGACCCCACATCCACCACGCTGATCCGCATGAGGGCAACAGGTACCCATTCGAGCGCCGATCAGGCCAGCTGTCGCCGCACCAGCTCGTGCAGCCGCCCGCCGGTGTCCGCCAGCAACTGGGCGGGCGGACCCTGCTGGGCGACCTTGCCGTCCTCCATCACGATCACGCGGTCGGCGTCCAGCACCGTGGACAGGCGGTGCGCGATCACGATCCGGGTGGCGTTGAGCGCCTTGGTGGACTCGATCACCGTGCGCTGCGTCTCGTTGTCCAGGGCGCTGGTGGCCTCGTCGAAGAAGAGGATGCGCGGCCGGCGGATCAGCGCCTGAGCGATCATCAGCCGCTGCCGCTGGCCCCCGGAGACCGCGCCGCTGCCCGACACGATGGTGTGCAGGCCCATCGGCATCCGCCGGATGTCCTCCGCCAGCCCCGCCATCTCGGCCGCCGCCATCGCCTCCTCGGGCGTGTACGGCTCGGTGCCGCAGATGACGTCCAGGATCGAGCCGGTGAACGGTTGCGCGTGCTGGAGCACCACCCCGCACTGCCTGCGCACCGCCGACTGGTCCAGCGCGGCCAGGTCCTGGCCGTCGTACAGGACGCTGCCCGACAGCGGCCGGTCGAAGCCGATCAGCAGTCTCAGCAGCGTCGACTTGCCGCAGCCGCTGGGGCCGACGACCGCCACGAACTCGCCGGGACGCACCTCGAAGGACACGTCGTCCAGGACCAGCGGCCCGTCGTCGGTGTACCGGAAGGACAGCCGGCGCGCCTCGATCGCCCCCGACAGCGGCCCCGGCCGGGTGCTCGCCGTCCGCACCTCGGGCGTCGCGTCCAGCACCGGCCGGATCTCCTCGAACAGCGGCAGCGCCGCCACCCCCGACACGAACGCGCCGGTCAGCTGGGTGACCGAGGTCAGCAGCATCGTCACCGAGGCGTTGAAGGTGAGGAACTCGGCCGCCGACATCGAACCCCGCGCCGGACCGGCGAGCAGCATGAACATCAGCAGCGTGCACAGCGGCAGGTACACCGCGCCCAGCACCGCGTTCAGGTTCTTGATCCGCCCCGCCCGCTGCTGCAGCTCCCGGCTGTGGGCGAACCGCTCCGCCCAGGCCGCGTAGGCGTAGTTCTCGGCCGCCGCCACCCGCAGCTTGGGCAGCCCGCGCAGCGTCTGGAACGCCTGGTTGTTCAGCTTGTTGGTGAGCTTGACCAGCCGGCGCTGCCAGCGCACCTGCCACAGTCCCAGGCCCAGGAAGACCCCGGCGACGACCACCAGCATGCCGATCGCGGCCAGGGCCATCGGCACGCTGAACCAGAGCAGCAGGCCGAGGTTCACCGCCCCGACGGTCACCGACTGGGCCACCGTCGGACCGACCCCCGCCAGCAGCCGGCGGATCGCGCTGATGCCCATGGCCGCGCTCGCCAGCTCGCCGGTGGAACGCTCGGTGAAGAACTTCGTCGGCAGCCGCAGCAGCCGGTCCCACACGGCTGGCTGGAGCGTCGCCTCGATCCGGCCCTCCAGACGCAGGATGGTCAGGTTCTGCAACAGCATGAAGGCCGCCGCGACGACACTGCTCAGCATCACCGCGAGACACACCTGCACGATCAGCCCGGTCTGCGCCTTCGGCACGAACTCGCCGAGCACCCGGCCCGTCGCGACCGGCACCAGCGCGCCGAGCGCCACCGTCACCAGACCGGCGAGCAGCAGACCGGTCAGATCCCCGCGGGTGCCCGCCAGACAGAACCGCAGCAGCCGCAGCGGACTCAGCCGCCGCTCGGGCAGCGGCCGGTAGAACATCACCGCGCGCGGCTCGAACTCCCCGGCGTTCGCCTTCTCCACCGGCGTCTCACGACCGGTCGCCGGATGCACGGCCACATAGCCACCGCGCCGCCACAGCAGCGCCACCGGCGCCCCCGACAGGGTGCGGTGCCCGACCAGCGGGCCCACGTCGTCCCGCCACCAGCGGTCCTCCAGCCGCACCGACCTGGTCCGCACCCGCGAGGCGAGCGCGATGCGCTCCACCGGGTCGAGCCGGTCGCTCTCGGCGCCGCCCAGGGCCGGCTCGGCGAGCGGGATCCCCGCGGCGCGGGCGACCAGCCTGCAGGCCGCGTACGTGGCGTCGGCGTCGGCGGCGGTGCCGCGCTGCGCCCGGCGCCTGCCGATGGAGGCCAGCAGCGTCCGGTCGGCCTGCTCGCGCACCGCCTCACCGGCCTTGATACCGGCCGCGGTACGCGTCTCGTGGGTGCGCTCCAACTGCTCGATCCAGCGGTCCAGCGTGGTCAGCAGCCGGTACTGCTGGTCGACCATGCTCTGCCACAGCGCCGGGTCCATCAGCAGGTCGGCGGCCGCCTCCTCGCCGTACAGCGCCCCGTACTGCACGCTGCCCGGCGGCACCTGCATCCAGAACACGTCGTCGTCGGCGGGCGCGCCGGCCCGCTCGGCGGCCATCGGCGCCTGGAAGAGGACGGTCAGGCCGCGGCCCACGCCGAGGGCGAGGGCGTACTCCAGCGGGCTCGTCGTCGGCGGCACGTACTGGGGGTTGCCGTACGCGTCGTACGACCATGTCTGGGTGCTCGCCGGCTGGTACAGCTCGCGCAGTCCGATGCGGTGCACCACGCAGTCCCGCAGCGGACGCGCCACCAGGGTGTGCTGCGGCCCGGCGACCGGTCCGAGCAGCACCGAGCCCGCCTCCAGGCGCCCCAGATGGTGCCAGTGGCCCTGCTCCCCGGCGTCGACCGCGAACAGGTCCACCGCGCCGGACACCACCAGCCACAGCACCTGCGGCCCCTCCAGGTCGAGCCGGTTGAACCCGGCGCAGTCGACCCGCGTGCCCAGCGAGCCGAGCGCCCCCAGGACCAGGTCGCCCTGTCCCTCGTGCACGGTCGTCATCTCACCGCTCCCTGACCAGGGCCGCGTACGCGCCACCGCGCGCCACCAGCTCCTCGTGCCGCCCGCGCTCCACCACCGCGCCGTGCTCCAGGACGACGATCTCGTCGCTGTCCCGCACGGTGCTGAGCCGGTGCGCGATCACCACGCAGGCGCAGCCGCGCCGGCGCAGGTTGTCCATGACCACCAGCTCGGTCTCCGCGTCCAGCGCGCTGGTCACCTCGTCCAGGACGAGGATGCTGGGGCGGCGCACCAGGGCCCGCGCGATCTCCAGGCGCTGGCGCTGCCCGCCGGAGAAGTTGCGGCCGTCCTGCTCGACCGGGCTGTGGACGCCGCCGGGCCTGCGCATCACCACGTCGTACAGCGCGGCGTCCTTCAGCGCGTCCACCACGGCGTCGTCGGGGATCGACGGGTCCCACAGCGCCACGTTGTCGCGCACCGAGCCCTCGAACAGGAACACGTCCTGGTCGACGAAGGAGACGGAGGACGCCAGCGCCCCGCGCGGGATGTCGTCGAGCCGCTGCCCGTCGACGCGGATCACGCCGTCCCAGGGCGCGTACAGGCCCGAGATCAGCCGCGACACCGTCGACTTGCCGCTGCCCGACCCGCCGACCAGGGCCACCTGCTGCCCGGGACCGACGGTCAGGTCGAAGCCGGTGAGCAGCGGCTTGTCGAGCGGGTTGTAGCCGAAGGAGATGTTCTGCAGCTCGACGTGGCCGTGCAGCCGACGGGTGGAGTCGCCGCCGCCCGGGCGGTCGTAGAGCGGGTCCGCCCGGAAGTTCTCCACGTCCTTCAGCCGGGCCACGTCGGCCGCGAAGTCCTGGATGCGGCCCGCGACGCCGTTCAGCCGGGTCAGCGGGGCCGTGAAGCGGACCACCAGCGCCTGGAAGGCGACCAGCAGACCGACCGAGATGTGGCCCTCGACCGCCCGCATGCCGCCGATCCACAGGATCAGGGCGCTGTTGAGCGTCGCCAGCGTCGGCGCGACCACGCCCAGCCAGGCACTCGGCACCCCGAGCCGCTGCTGCTCCTCCAGCGTGGTGGCGTGCTGGCCGGCCCACTTGCGGAAGTAGCCGTCCTCGCCGCCGGTCGCCTTCATCGTCTCGATCAGCTGGAGGCCGGTGTACGCGGTGTTGGTCAGCCGCGCCGTGTCCGCCCGCAGCTTGGCCGTACGGGTCGCGCGCAGCCGGATGACGACCCGCATCGCGAGGATGTTGAGCAGGGCCACGCCGATGCCGACGAAGGTGAGCTGCGGATCGTACGTGTACAGCAGCACGGCGTACAGGACGACCACGATCGCGTCCACGCCCGCCGCGGCGAGGTCGCGGGCCAGCGTCTCGGCGACGGCGTCGTTGGACTGGAGGCGCTGCACCAGGTCGGCGGGACTGCGCTGGGAGAAGAAGGTGACCGGCAGCCGCAGCAGGTGCCGCAGGAAGCGGGCACTGGAGAGGGTGGAGGAGATGATGCGGCCGTGCAGCAGGTTGGCCTGCTGGAGCCAGGTCAGCACCACCGTGAGCAGCACACAGGCCCCCATCGACGCGAACAGCACGCCGAGCAGCGAGGTCTGCCCCCCGATCAGGAACATGTCGATGTAGGTGCGGCTGAGCGCGGGCACCGCCGCGCCGACCGCCACCAGGAGCAGGCTCGCCAGCACGGCGGCGGGCAGGGTCCCGGCGGTGCCCCGCAGCCGGGCCGGCATCGCGCCGAGCACACCGGGCTTGCGGCCGCCCCGGGTGAAGTCCTCGCCGGGCTCCATGGTCAGCACGACCCCGGTGAAGCTGCCGTCGAAGTCCTCCAGGGACACGAAACGCCGGCCCTTGCCCGGGTCGTTGATGAACACCCCGCGCCGCCCGAACCGGCGGCCCATGCCGTCGTAGACGACGTAGTGGTTGAACTCCCAGAAGAGGATGGCCGGGGCCGTCACCTCGGCGAGGGCGGCCAGGTCCATCTGCATGCCCTTGGCGGTGAACCCGTAACTCCGGGCGGCCTTCAGCAGATTGCTAGCCCGGGACCCGTCGCGGGAGACGCCGCAGGCGATCCGCAGCTCCTCCAGCGGGACGTGGCGGCCGTAGTGCCCCAGCACCATAGCGAGGGAGGCCGCGCCGCACTCCACGGCCTCCATCTGGAGCACGGTGGGTGTGCGGACGGTCTTCGCGCGGCTCTTCGGCACGCTGCGCCTCGGCGGGGCGGCGCGGCGTCTGCCCCGGGGCTCCTGTGCGGTGCTCACGGCAGCAGCCAATCGACGGGACGCTGGTCGGCCAGCCGGATCGAGCCCGAGGCCAGGGTCATGGAGGTCAGCTCGAACGGCGGCCCGTTTGCCGAGGACCACTCGTAGCCGCTCTTCGTGGACTTGGAGGTGTCCAGCCGCACCGTCACGGCCACCGGCCTGCCGTCCTCGGTGAACTGCTCGCCGAGCTGGCTGTCCCCGAGGAACGCGCCGATCGTCTGCGCCGACTGGGCCGAGCGGTCGACGGCCTTCACCTCGCCGTGCAGGACGCCGTACTGCTGCGTCGGCACCGACTGGACGGTCAGGTCGACGGAGGCGTGCGCGGGGATGGCGGCGGCCTTCTCGGCGGGGACGTAGACGGTGGCGTAGAGGGGGTCGTCGGCGTGGGCGACCTTCTCGACCGAGGCGACGTTCGCGCCGGTACTGATGATCTGCCCGACGGTGGCCGCGAGGGCGCTGACCCGCCCGGCGTCGACCGAGCGGACCACCGTCTCACCCTTGGCGGTGCGGACCTTCAGCACCGGGGCGTCGGCGGCCAGCCGCTGCCCCGGGCGCGCCAGGACCGCGGTGACCTGCCCCGAGACGGGACTCTGCAGCAGGTAACTGCCCTGTCCGTGGGTGAGGATGGCGGGGGCGGCGACCGTGGAGGTCACCGAGCCGCCCACCGCCCACACGGACGCGGCGGCCATCGCGACCACGGTCACGGACAGCACCAGCCAGCCCTGGGGACGGGCGAAACGCACCGGGAGATCGAGCTCCTCCGGTGACTGGAGTTTGGCGAGGGCCTGTTGGCGGAACTGCACGGCTGACGTATCCCGGGCTTGATGAGAACGGCCGAAGGAGGAGAACGGCCGAAAAGTCCCGGAGCCTGGGTGGCTCCGGGACTCAGCGACACAAGGGTGCGATCAGAGACCGGCGACCAGGCCCGTGACCGGGGCCGTGTTCAGGCCGGTGACACCCTCGACCGTGCCGACGGCCGTGTTGAGCAGGCCGGAGACCGGGGCGATGCCGTCCACCAGGCCGGTGACGGTGCCGACGGCGTTCACGTTCAGGCCGCCGGAGACGTTGTCGAGGTCGGCGTCGGAGATCTCGACGGTCTCAACCTGGGGGGTGGAGTTCATGATGGAACTTCCCTTCGTATAGCCATTTCACAAGGGGGGAGCGGCCCCCTCTGGGGACAGATGACGGCCGCGACCGCGGGCGCCGGGCGCCCGTTTCCCGAGCCCTCCGCGGCCCCCGCGGTGCGATGGATCAAAGCACGCGGCCGGTCCGGGCTTCCAATCAATCACCGCCCTCACCAGCGCACTTGCGACGCCCGGGCACCCAAGCGTGCAGGAGCGCGCACGCCTTCGCGGCGACTTCTTCACACGGTGCGCGACATCGGCCCGTGCGACCCCTTGCCTCCGGGGAGGGGATTGGGGCACTCCGGGCCCAAAGGCGTACGGGCCGCCGCCGGCTTGTGCAGAAGCGCCAACGAGAGTGACCGGGTTGGGCAGTCGATGTGCAGATTCGCTGAAGCGGTCATTCCGCTCCGAGATCGGAACAGCGCGTCGCCGAGCGGATGCGGAGGGTGGCGATCCGGTGGGATGCGGCGGCCCGGCTGAACGCCCCGGTCGGCCCCTGCGTACCAACAGCCGTCCAGGCGCCCCCAACAGCTGCCGGACCGGCGGGCACAGGCCCCGGTCCCAGGAGGTCGAGTAGGTTGAGTCACAAGCGAATCCCGAAACGCAAGGCCGCGATGGCGGCGGGCGGTGTGGTGGCGCTCGGCGCGGCCGCCATCCTGCTGCCGAACGCCAACGCCTCGCAGGACGGCGGCTCCTCGGACGGAGCCGCGGCCGCGCCCAGGACGCTCAAGGCGGCGGACGCGTCGGATCTCGCCACACGGCTCGCCGGGCTGCTCGGCGACACCTTCGCGGGCTCCTACTACGACTCCGGCGCGCAGCGGCTCGTCGTCAACGTCGTCCCCGGCGACAACGACCAGGTCGTCGTGCAGGCCGAGAAGGCGGGCGCGGAGGTCCGCGAGGTCGACAACACCATGGGCGAGCTGAGGAGCGGCGCGCGGACCCTGAAGTCCGAGGCGAGCATCCCGGGCACCTCGTGGGCGATCGACCCGCGCACCAACAAGATCCTGGTGACCGCCGACAGCACCGTCACCGGTGACCGGTGGGACCGGCTGGAGTCCACCGTCGAGGGCCTCGGCTCCGGCATGGCGACGGTCAGGAAGTCCGCCGGCACCTTCAAGACCTTCGCCTCTGGCGGCGACGCCATCTTCGGCGGCGGCGCGCGCTGCTCACTCGGCTTCAACGTCACCGCGGGCGACGGTTCGCCCGCCTTCCTGACGGCCGGTCACTGCGGGGTCGCGGCCGACCAGTGGTCCGACGCGCAGGACGGGCAACCGGTGGCCACCGTCGACCAGGCGGTCTTCCCCGGCGAGGGCGACTTCGCGCTCGTCACCTACGACGACCCGGCGACCGAGGCGCCGAGCGAGGTCAACCTCGGCGACCAGACCCTGCCGATCAGCGGGGCCGCCGAGGCGACGGTCGGCCAGCAGGTCCTGCGCATGGGCAGCACGACCGGGCTGGCCGACGGCCAGGTCCTCGGCCTGGACGCCACCGTCAACTACCCGGAGGGCACCGTCACGGGTCTCATACAGACCGACGTCTGCGCCGAGCCGGGCGACAGCGGCGGCTCCCTGTTCACCCGGGACGGCCTCGCGATCGGCCTGACCTCCGGGGGCAGCGGTGACTGCACGGCCGGGGGCGAGACCTTCTTCCAGCCGGTCACCACGGCCCTGGAGGCGGTCGGCGCCACCCTCGGGGGCGACGACGCCGGTGCCGGAGACGCGGGCGACGGCGGTGACGCAGGCGGTGCGGGTGCGGGTGCGGGTGACGCGGGTGCCGGTGCCGGAGAGGCGGCCGACGGCGGTGCGGGTGACTCGGGTGACGGTGCGGCCGTCGGTGGCGGGGACGGCTCGGGACTGACGGGCTGACGCCAACACTGCCCCGCCCCGGACCGCCGTCCGACCCCCGACGGGGCCGGGCGGCGGTCCGGTTCTCCGATGGACGCGCCGGCCGCGGGTGGTGGTCGGCGGCAGGTGCCCGGCCCCTCCGCCCCCGCCGGGGGGCTCGAAGCCGCTGTCCGCGAGCCCCCGATGTGCGCCTGGCCGCCGGTACCCGATCCGTAGGGGCTGCGCAGATGTCCCATAAGCGCTGTAATGGCGACGTGGTCAGAGAGGGCGCACCGGAACGCGGACCGAGGACGCTGCGTGCCGAGGGCGCCCTGAAGGCGATCGCGGCCGGTCCGCAGCCGGAGCAGCGGCTGCGCGGAGTCCTCGAACAGGCGCTGGTCTTCGCGGGCGCCTCCCTCGCCGCGCTCTACACGCCCGGCGACGACCGCGAGCTGCTCTGCCTGGTCGAGTCGGCCGGAGCGCCGCGCACCCTGTACGGCGTACGCGACAGCTATCCCGCGGCGGGCGGCTCCCCGGTCGCCGACGCCCACCGCGCCGGCGAGGCGGTGTGGATCGGGCCGGAGGAGTTCGCCGGATCGGCGGAGTCGCGGCACGTTCCGTCGAGCGGCTTCTCGCTGGCCGTCCTGCCGGTGCGCGGGGACGGCGGCGGCTGCCTCCTCGCCCTGACCGAGCACCCGGACGGGTTCGACGCCGACGGCCGCGCCTGCCTGGAGGTGATCGCCGAGGCGATCACCTGCCCCGTCCCGCCCGGGCCCGCCGAGACCGCCGACGCCGGTGAGCTCCGGCCGAACGCCTTCACCCTGGCCATGGACACCGGCCGGGCGGAGGTCGGCGACGACATCCTGCGCCTGTTCGGCCTCGCGCCCGAGGAGTTCGACGGCAAGGTCGAGACGCTGCTCGGCCTCACCGTGCCGGAGGACCTGCCGTCGCTGATGTCGGTGACCGAGTCCGACCACATGACCATCGGCGAGCGCGAGCTGGAGTTCCGGGTGCTGCAGCCCACCGGCCCGCCGAAGTGGCTGCGGCTCAGCGGGCGCCTGCTGCCCGGCGGCGACGGCAGGCCGACCCTCCTGGTCGGCACCGTCGCCGACGCCTCCACGCTGCGCCCGGACGTGACCGACGTCGCCCGCGTCCAGCGGCTCGCCGCCGCGCTCGCCACCGCCGGGACCGTCCGCGACGTCAGCCAGGCCGTCGTGGCCGCCCTGCGCAGACCGCTCAGGGCCGACCGCATCGCGCTGGCCGAGCTGGAGAACGACCGGCTCGTCGTCACCGTCCTCGACCCGCCCGACCCCGAGTCCTGGCCTGAGCTGTGGCGCCTGGAGTGGCGCACCGAGTGGCCGGACGCCCCGGTACGGGCCATGCCCACCCTCGCCGCCGCGCTGCGTGAGGGACGCGCCCGGATCTGGCCCGCCGGCACCGGCGACCTGGAACCCGCCCTCGCCGACGTCGGCCCCGGCGGCCTGGCCGTGCTGCCGCTGCCCGCGGGCGGCCGGATGGCCGGCGCCTGCCTGATCGGCTGGGACACCCCGCACGACTTCGGTCCCGACGAGCGCGCCCTGCTCACCGCCTCCGCGGGCCTCGCCGGGCAGGCCCTGATGCGCGCCCACGCCTTCGACGCCGAACACGAACTGGTCGGCATGCTCCAGCGCCAGCTGCTGCCGCGCCGGCTGCCGAAGCTGCCCGGCGCGGTCGCCGTCGCCCGCTACCTGCCCAGCACGGCGGGCCTGGAGCTGGGCGGCGACTGGTACGACGTGATCCCGCTGCCCGACCACCACGTGGCCCTGGTCATCGGAGACGTCCAGGGCCACAGCGCGGGCGCGGCCACCCTCATGGGCCAGATGCGCACCGCCCTGCGTGCCTACGCCGTCGAGGGCCACCCGCCGGACGTGGTGGTCTCCCACGCCAACCGGCTGCTGACCGGCATGGAGACCGACCTCTTCGCCACCTGCGTCTACGTCGACCTCGACATGGAGGAGGGCTCCGCCTGGTGCGTGCGGGCCGGGCACCTGCCGCCGGTGCTGCGCCATCCCGACGGCTCCACGGAGATCGCGGAGGTGGAGGGCGGTCCGCCGCTCGGCGTGGTGACGCAGGCCGACTTCCCGATGAGCCCGTTGCGGCTGCGGCCCGGCACGCTGATCGCCCTCACCACGGACGGCCTCGTGGAGACGCCGGAGTCCGACATCGACGAGGGCATGGACCGGTTCGCGCACGCCCTGGCCGTCTCCGCCCCCGCCCACCTGGGACTCGTCGCCGACGCCCTGCTCGGCAACGCCCGCCGCAACGACGACGTCGCCCTGCTGCTGGTGCGCTACGACGGCATGGCACTGCGCCCGCTGCGGGAGAGCTGGTCGGTGTGGCGGCTGCCCGAGGCCGTGCGGCACGCCCGCCGCTTCACCCGGCGCACCCTGCGCTCCTGGGAGGTACCGGACGCCGACATCGACGGCGTCCTGCTGATCGTCTCCGAGCTGGTCACCAACGCCCTGGTGCACACCGACGGCCAGGTGCGGCTCGACCTCACCCTGATCGGCGGCCGGCTGCGCGTCGCGGTCGCCGACGCCTCGCCGCGCACACCCGTCAAGCCGACCAGCATCGGCTGGGAGGCCACGGGCGGCCGCGGCGTCCTCCTCGTCGAGGCGATGTCGGCGGCCTGGGGGACGCTGCCGGTCAGCGGGGGCAAGCAGGTGTGGAGCGAGGTCCCGGTGAACGTCGGCTGAGCGTCCCCGGCGGATCGGCCGCCGCACCGCCTGGTACCCGCCCGGCCGGGCCACGAGCGAGCGAAGAAGCCGGAAAGAGGGAGGCACACCCCATGACCCAGTACGTCCGCGACGTCATGACCGGCGATCCGGTGACCGTCGAGCCGCTGACCTCCGTCACGGCCGTGGCCCGCATCATGCGCGACCGGGACCTCGGCGCCGTCCCGGTCACGGAGGGCGACCGGCTGCGCGGCCTGGTCACCGACCGCGACCTGGTCGTCCGGTCGATCGCCGAGGGCGGCGACCCGGAGCAGACCACCGTGGCCGGCGCGTGCAGCGACGACATGGTCACCGTACCGCCCGACGACGAGCTGGACCACGCCGTCCGGCTGATGCGCGAGCACGCCGTACGCCGTGGCCCGGTCGTCGACGACGGCCGTCCGGTCGGCATCGTCCCCCTCGGCGACCTGGCCATGGAGCGCGATCCGGAGTCGGCACTGGGCGGCATCGGCGTGGCCCGGCCCAACCCCTGGGCCCCGCGCGAGACATGTGCCCCGTGTTTTGCGGCGTTCCGCGCGGGGACCCGGACGGGCGAGCGCACCAGACGCGGAACCAGAAGGAAGATGATGCCCCGTGACCACGGAGACCGGCGGCAAAACCACCGCCCGTCGGCTGGAGACAGGCTGGTCGAAGGCCCGCCGCCTGCGGAGCAGGGGCGGGATGCGCACCTGGGTGCCGGCCGTCGAGGACGGCGGCGCCACCCGCGCACCGCAACCGGGCCAGGAGTCGAACATCGTCCGGGGCGAGGACTGAACACGCCCCGAGGGTGGTGACCCCGTCCAGCGCGCCGGCCTCCGTGCCGGCGCGGTGCGCGTCCCGGGCCGGTCGCGGACCCCGAAGAGCACGCCGGTAGCGTCACCGACGCCCCGCACCGCCCACCCCGACCCCAGCAAGGCACGGAACCGCTCATGAACATCCTGGTCACCGGCGCCGCCGGATTCATCGGCTCCCGGTACGTCCGGGCGCTCCTCGCCTCCGACGAGCCGGGGGCACCGCGGATCACCGTCCTGGACGCCCTCACCTACGCCGGAACCACCGCCAACCTCGAACTCGGCCACCCCCGGCTGGAGTTCGTGCACGGCGACATCCGCGACGCGCCGCTGGTGGACAAGCTGACGGCCGAGGCGGACCAGGTGGTGCACTTCGCCGCCGAGTCCCACGTGGACCGCTCGATCCACGCCGCGTCCGACTTCGTCCTCACCAACGTCGTCGGCACCCAGACCCTGCTGGACGCCGCCCTGCGCCACGGCGTGGCGCCCTTCGTCCACGTCTCCACCGACGAGGTCTACGGCTCGGTCGACTCCGGCTCGGCCACCGAGGAGCACCCCCTGCGGCCGAGTTCCCCGTACTCCGCCTCGAAGGCGTCCGGCGACCTGCTGGCCCTCTCGTACCACCGCACCCACGGCCTCGACGTACGGGTGACGCGGTGCTCCAACAACTACGGCCCGCACCAGTTCCCCGAGAAGCTCGTGCCGCTGTTCGTCACCCACCTCCTGGACGGCCGCCGGGTCCCGCTCTACGGCGACGGACGCAACGTCCGCGACTGGCTGCACGTCGACGACCACTGCCGGGGAGTCGACCTGGTGCGCACCCGGGGCCGGGCCGGCGAGGTCTACAACCTCGGCGGCGGCACCGAGTTGAGCAACCGCGACCTCACCGGTCTGCTCCTGGACGCCTGCGGCGCGGGACCGGACCGGATCGTGCGGGTCGAGGACCGCAAGGGCCACGACCTGCGCTACTCGCTCGACTGGAGCAAGGCCCGCGAGGAGCTGGGCTACCGGCCCCGCCGCGACTTCGCGTCCGGGCTGGCCGAGACCGTCGCCTGGTACCGGGACAACCGGGCCTGGTGGGAGCCGCTCAAGCGGCGCACCGGCGCGGTGTGAGCGACGCGGGCCCGTCAGCCGTGCGTCTTGGCCAGCAGGTCCAGGATCTCCCGCGTCGTGCCCGTCTCGCCCAGGCGCGGGAAGATCCGCTCGATGCTGCCCCGGTGCGCCTCGGTGCTCATGTCGCTCATCGCGTCGGTGGCGAGCGTGACGTGGTAGCCGTGTTCATGGGCGGCGCGGGCGGTGGACTCGACACCGATGCTGGTGGCGATGCCGCAGAGCACGATCTGGGTGACGCCGCGGCGGCGCAGCTGGACGTCGAGGCCGGTGCCGTGGAAGGCGCCCCAGTTGCGCTTGGTGACGGTGATGTCGCCGGAGTGCCCGGCCAGCTCGCCGACGACGACGTCCCAGCCCTCGGGCCGCGGGCCCGCCGCGCCGCCGGCCTCCGTACGGCCGGGAACGGCGTCCGCCCCGTCGGCGGCGAAGGAGACCCGGACCAGCACCACGGGCAGGTCGCGGGCGCGGAAGGCCTCGGCCAGTTCGACGCTCCGGGAGACGACCTCGGCGCCGGTGTACGGCTCGGTGGGCGCGGCGACGATGCCGGCCTGGAGGTCGATCACGACGAGCGCGGTGCGGGGGTCGAGGGCGGTGACGGTCATGGGATGGTGCCTTTCGGTGGTTCTGTGACGGTGCGGAGACCGCCGCTGCCCGGCCCGGCCCGACCGGCGCCTGGCACCACCGTAAATTCGACAGGTAAGACTGTCCAGCTGAGACTGCACAGTTTTACCTGTCGATTAAGCTGGATGACGTGCGTTTGCTGATCACGTCCGACACCCACCTGCCCAAGCGCGCCAGGGAGCTGCCGGCGCCGTTGCTGGCGGAGCTGCCGCGCGCGGACGTCGTCCTGCACGCGGGGGACTGGGTCGACACGGCCACCCTCGACCTGCTGGAGAGCCGCAGCCGCCGACTCGTCGGCGTCCACGGCAACAACGACGGACCCGAGCTGCGCGCCCGGCTGCCCGAGGTGGCGTACGCCGACCTCGACGGCCTGCGCTTCGGCGTCGTCCACGAGACGGGGGCGGCGCAGGGGCGGGAGACCCGCTGCGCCGCCCGCTTCCCCGACCTCGACGTCCTCGTCTTCGGGCACAGTCACATCCCCTGGGACACCACCGCGGCCACCGGTCTGCGACTGCTCAACCCGGGATCACCGACGGACCGGCGCCGTCAGCCGTACCGCACCTATATGACCGCCACGGTCGCCGACGGCCGACTGGAGGGGGTCGAGCTGCACCGTCTGCCGCCACGGTGAGCAGGGGCCGGATGCGAGACGGGCGGCACCCGTGGGGGTGCCGCCCGGTGCGGACCGGGCCGCTCCGTGTCGCGGGAAGCGGCCCGGGCGCTTCTTCTGGAGTGCGCTGTCACGGACCTCCTTCCGGGGCTGTGGTGTCGAGGGACATGCATGCCTCGTCCGTTGCCGGGCGACTACCCACGACCAGCGGGCTCACACCTGCGTGCGAGGGTGTTCCGCCGGCCCGGACCGTGTGGTGCCTCAGCCGGCCGACGGCCCAGTCCAGTCCGTCGCCACGTGGCCGATCCGGACCCGCTGCGGGTGGTCGCCGACGGGGACGGAGACCGACTTCTCGCCGGTGGCGAAGTCGATCGCCGTGACCTGGTCGGCGCCGCTCTCGGAGACCACGCAGTACCGGCCGTCGCCGCTGACCGTGGCCCAGTACGGCTTGGCCGCGGCCACCAGCGGGCCCTCCCGCAGCGTGCCGCGGTCGACGACCGTCGCGTAGTCGTCCATCGTGCCCGCGACGCAGATCCTGGCGCCGTCCGGACTCATCGAGAGACCGTGGTGGCGCGAGTCGTTGACCCAGGTGGTGCGGTCCTCGCTCGTGGCGGGGTTCTTCGGCAGGGTCTTCGTCCGGGTGATCCGGTCGGTGGCGACGTCGTACTCGAAGAAGCCGTTGAAGAACGACACCTGGAAGTACAGCTTGGACTCGTCGGGCGAGAAGACGGCGGGCCGCACCGCGTCCGAGTAGTCGCCGAGGCCGATCGCGTCGAGTCGCTCGCGCATGTCGATGACCTTGACCTGCTTGTACGTCTTCGCGTCCACGACCGTGATGCGCCGGTCGCCCTTCGTCCAGTCGAGCCAGGGGGCGTCGAGCGCGGTGTTCACCTCGCCGATGGACATGTTCCAGATGTACCTGCCGTCGCGGCTGAAGATGTTCTCGTGGGGCTTGTCGCCCGTGCCGAACGAGCCGACCTGCCGGCCCGTCTCGATGTCCAGGACGTGCACGGTGTTGGAGGTCGACGCCGAGACGGCGACCCGGGTGCCGTCGGGGGAGACCGCCATGTGGTCGGAGCGGTAACCCGAGACGGGGAAGCGCCAGTTGATGTCGCCGGTGGCGAGGTCGACGGAGACCACGTCGGCGAAGCTCGGCCGGGAGACGACCACCGAGGTGCCGTCCGGCGTCGAGTACATGTCGTCGACGAGCTGGTCGTGTCCCTCGCCGACGCCGTTGCGGATGGCCTGGAAGTAGATCCACTTGATCGGGTCGGCGTTGATCTCCGCCATCCGCTCCGCCCTGTCCGGGACGACGTTGATACGGCCGATCCCGGCGAAGTCGCCGGTGGACCGGATGACGTCCGCGGTGCCGTCCCAGTTGTTCCCGACGAACATCACCTCGCGCAGGCCGGCGCGGGCGTCCGGGGCGGCCGAGGCCGTGGCGGCGGGGGCGGCGACGGTCAGGGCGAGTGCGGCGGCGACGGCGCCGAGGTGCCTGGTCGTGAAGGCGGGCATGCTGCTCTCCTCCGGCAGGGGGCGTGGTGTGGGGGCGATGGAGCGCTGGAGCGATGGAGCGCGCAATCTGAACACAGCCGCTTTCAGAGTGAACTTACTGCAAAGTAAGGAATGGGTGCCCTTCTCCACAAGGCCGCGGACACGACAAAATCAGCCGCACGGCCGGGAGTTGACACGAGGAGGCAGCGGGTGACGGGCAGGCTCAGGGCGCCGACGGGCCGCTACGGCGGCAAGTCGGCCGCGCAGCGCCAGGCCGAACGCCGCCGGCGCTTCCTCGACGCCGCGCTCCAGCTGTTCGGCGACACCCCCGGTTACCGGGCCACGACCGTCGCGGCCCTCAGCGACGCCGCCGGCCTGTCCACCCGCCAGTTCTACGAGGAGTTCCGCACCCTGGAGGACGTGCTCGCCGCACTCCACCTCCAGGTCAACGCCTGGGCCGAGGACGCCGTCCGCACCGCGGCCGAGGCCACCCGCGACCTGCCGCTCCCCGAGCGCGCCGCCGCGATCTTCCGCGCCTACGCCGCCGACGTCACCGCCGATCCGCGCCGCGTCCGCATCACCTTCGTGGAGATCATCGGCGTCAGCCCGCGCCTGGAGGAGCAACGGCTGGCCCGCCGCGCCCGCTGGGTCGACCTCATCTGCGCCGAGGCCCGGTCGGCAGCCCTGCGCGGGGAGGCGGCACCCCGCGACTACCGGCTCGCCGCCACCGCGTTCATCGGCGGCGTCAACGGCCTGCTGCACGACTACAGCGCCGGCTGGGTGGACGCCACTCTCGACGAGGTCGTCGAGGAACTGGTCCGCCAGCTCCTGTCCCTGCTGCGCCCACCCGGCTGGATCCCGACGGCGCGCTGACTACCCCCGCCCCAGGACCAGGACCAGGACCAGGGCGCCCGCGCACCCGAGCACCGCGCCCGCCCCCAGCAGGAATCCGGCCAGCAGCCGGCGCCGCAGCGCGCGGTACCGCTCCTCGTACTCCCCGCGCAGCCGCCCCGCGCGCTCGGCCGTGCGCTGCCAGGAACTCCGGGCGAGCGCGAGGTACTCGGCCTCGAATCGTTCCTCCACCTCGCGGCGCCGGTCGTCGCCCAGCCAGTCGAAGGGCGCCGTGAAGCGTGCGGCGGCCGTGCGCCCCTCCGCACGGGTGGCGGCGACGAGCAGATGGCCCTCGATCTCGCTGATGAGCACCCGGGCGGCCGCGGGACGGCCCTCCCCGCCGGTCACCGGAGGGTCAGCTCCCGCTCGGCGCCTGCCGCGGGGGAGTGGTGCAGGTCGAAGGCGGGGGACTCGCTGCGGATGCGCGGCAGCGTGCGGAAGTTGTGCCGCGGCGGCGGGCAGGAGGTCGCCCACTCCAGCGAACGGCCGTAGCCCCACGGGTCGTCCACCTCGATCTTCTTGCCGTACTTGGCGGTCTTCCAGACGTTGTAGAAGAACGGCAGGAGCGACATGCCGAGCAGGAAGGAGAAGACACTCGACACGGTGTTGAGCGCCGTCAGCCCCTCCACCGCCAGATAGTCCGGGATCCGGCGCTGCATGCCGTTCGCGCCCAGCCAGTGCTGGACCAGGAACGTGCCGTGGAAGCCCGTGAACAGCGTCCAGAAGGTGATCTTGCCCAGGCGCTCGTCCAGCATCTTGCCGGTGAACTTCGGCCACCAGAAGTGGAAGCCGGCGAACATCGCGAACACCACGGTGCCGAACACCACGTAGTGGAAGTGCGCCACCACGAAGTACGAGTCGGACACGTGGAAGTCGATGGGAGGCGATGCCAGCATCACCCCGGTCAGCCCGCCGAAGAGGAAGGTGATCAGGAAGCCGGTGCACCAGAGCATCGGTGTCTCGAAGGACAGCGAGCCCTTCCACATGGTGCCGATCCAGTTGAAGAACTTCACACCGGTCGGGACCGCGATCAGGAAGGTCATGAAGGAGAAGAACGGCAGCAGCACGCCGCCCGTGACGTACATGTGGTGCGCCCACACCGTCACCGACAGACCCGCGATCGCGATCGTCGCGCCGATCAGGCCCATGTAGCCGAAGATCGGCTTGCGGGAGAAGACCGGGATGATCTCACTGACGATGCCGAAGAACGGCAGCGCGATGATGTACACCTCCGGATGCCCGAAGAACCAGAACAAGTGCTGCCACAGCAACGCCCCGCCGTTGGACGAGTCGAAGATGTGGGCACCGAACTTGCGGTCGGCCTCCAGCGCGAACAGGGCCGCGGCCAGCACCGGGAAGGCCAGCAGGACCAGCACACCGGTCAGCAGCACGTTCCAGGTGAAGATCGGCATGCGGAACATGGTCATGCCGGGCGCGCGCATGCAGATGATCGTGGTGATGAA
>NZ_JBVISR010000007.1:0-449910 GCF_055575415.1 Streptomyces sp. NPDC034099
CAACGGGCAGCCCTACGCGGCCGCCGCGGAGATGCGCGTGTACGGCGTGCCCGTGGACCTTCCCACGGGCTACCCGCCGGGGGAACGCCCGGCCGACGTCCGCTGAGCCACCGGCCGGGTGCGGCCCGTCCCTTGGGGAGGCGGGCCGCACCCGGCCGCCGTCGGCCGAAGCGGTCAGTCGAAGGTCTCGACGTACTCCTCCGACGGCCCGAGGCCGGGGCGGTCGCGCAGGGCGACGCGGTCGCCGAGGCGTTCGAGTTCCAGCACGGTCAGGGTGTTGTTGCCGGGGCGCAGGAGCGGGCCGGGCAGGTAGAGCGTGGTCTGGGGACCGATCTCCCAGTAGCGGCCCAACAGGGTGCCGTTGACCCACAGGAACCCCTTGCCGAACCCGGGCAGGGCGACGAAGGTGTCCGCGGGCTCGGCCACGGACAGGACCGCGGTGGCGAACCCCGCCCGGCCGTCCGAGGGAGCCGCCGCAGCGGCGCGTGCCGTGTCCCGCGGGGTCCACGCGTCGAGCGGCAGGGGACGCGTCGTCCAGCCGTGCACCAGCCGTCGGTCCACCCGGACGCCGCCGAGGATGCCCTTGCCCTGGCCGAGCAGCGGGCCGTAGTTGATCCGCCCCTGGTTCTCCACCAGCAGCGCCAGCCGGACCCGCGCGCCGGTCCCGGAGACGGTGAAGGAGGCGCTCTCGCGGTCCAGTACGGCGACGGGTGTGTCGTCGACGAACACCTGGGCGCGGTCGTGCAGACCCGTGACGGTCACCTCGTGGTTCCCCGGGGGCAGCAGCGGCTCGGCCTCGTAGAGCACCAGGCCGGAGGCCAGGGAAAGTTCCTCGAAGCTCAGTGGCAGCGGTGCGGACACCGGCTCGGACACCGCGCGCAGCGCGTCGAGCAGGCCCGCGTGCCGGGTGACCGGCAGGTCGCGGGGGGCCAGCAGCGGTGGGTCGGCCGGCAGCGGTCGCCGGGCTCCGGCGCCGTCGAGCGCGGTGAGTCTGTCCCGCAGGGCGAAGAACTTCGGGGTCAGGGCACCGTTCTCGGCGACGGGGGCGTCCGAGTCGTAGCTGGTGACGGTCGGCTGGAGGCCCTCGCCGTCGTGGTTGGCGCCCGCCCACAGCCCGAAGTTGGTGCCTCCGTGCGCCATGTAGAGGCTCACGGAGCCGCCCTCGTCGAGGATGCCGCCGAGGTCCTCGGCCGCGCTCGCCGCCGACCGGACGTGGTGCTTCTCGCCCCAGTGGTCGAACCAGCCGTTCCAGAACTCGGCACAGAAGAACGGCTCCCGGCTCCGGCGCGAGCGCAGCAGCGCCGCGGCCTCGGCGGGACGTGAGCCGAAGGTCGCCGCCGCCAGTTCGCCGGGCAGGGCTCCGCCGTCCTGCATCAGCGGGGTCGGTCCGTCCGCGGTGTAGAGCAGTTCGGTGATGCCCCGGGCGACGAGGGCGTCCCGGATGTGGCGGACGTAGGAGTGGTCGTCGCCGTAGCTGCCGTACTCGTTCTCGATCTGCACGGCCACGACCGGTCCGCCCCGGCCGGCCTGGAGGTCCGCGACGCGGGGGATCAGCGCGTCGAACCAGCGGTCGACCGCTTCCAGGAAAGGGCCGTGGGACGTGCGCAGCCGCATGCCCGGGGTGCCGGTCAGCCAGGCGGGCAGACCGCCGTTGTCCCACTCGGCGCAGATGTACGGGCCCGGCCGCACGACGACGTCCAGCCCCTCGTCCTGGGCCAGTCGGACGAAGCGGTCCAGGTCGCGCGGACCGTCGAAGCGGATGTCGCCCGGGGTGCGTTCGTGGAAGTTCCACGGGACGTAGGTGTCGACCGTGTTCAGACCGAGGGCGGCCAGCCGTCGGAGCCGGTCGGCCCAGTGTCCGGGATGGACCCGGAAGTAGTGCAGCGAGCCCGCCAGGAGGCGGTGCGGGCGCCCGTTCCGCAGCAGGGTGCCGTCGGCGTGGGTGAGGGTGGATCGCTGCACGGTGCCTCCTTGACCATCGATGGCTGCGACTATGGCAGACGATGTTATCGATGCCAATCCTTCTCGGGACGCGATCAGCAGGCCAGCACCGGAGGCAACCCAGGGGGGCCGCTGGCATCGCTATCAGGCCGCTACGACACACCGTCGACCTCAGGAGCTCGCGCGGGACCCGTGGCGGACGCCGTGACGCCGAGCAGCAGGACGATGTGGGCCGGTCCAGGACGGCGCGGGTCGGCGCACGCGCCTTCCGGTGCGTACGCCGACCGGTCGTGCTCAGCAGGCGCCGAGGTCCTCCCAGACGCCCCACTCGCCGGTGGTGCCGGGCTCCTCGCCCGTCACCCACCACTTGGCACGCCAGGTGCGGCCGTCGTGGGAGACGGTCTCGCCGCCGTTGTAGACGCTCCCGGCGTTCCAGGCTCCCGCGACGCAGTCGCCCGGTTGGCCGCCACCGCCGTCGTCACCGCCGCCGCCGATGTTGACGTCGATGCAGGCGTAGAAGGCGTTGGCGGTGTCCGCGATGTTCCAGACCGCGAGCACCTTCTGCCGCCCGCTGAACCCGCCGAAGTCCAGCTGGTGGCTGACCGAGGCGGGCGGCAGGGCGCCGTGCCCGTCGAACTGGGCGATCTTCCGGTCGCCGATGAAGTACTGCCAGTTGCTGGTGGCGTGCCGCGCCTCGATGGTCCAGGTGAAGGTGTGCGTGGTCCCGATCGGCGTGACCCGCCAGCCCTTGCCGTCGTCGTCCAGGTCGGCCCACCGGGCGTCCCCGCCACTGCAGTTGCGCAGCCCCTTCGGGCCCTCGACGCTCGCCGGTTCCCACTTGATCTGGCCGCACTGCACCACGCGGTTGGCGCACTGGTCCTGCCTGCTCCCCGGCGAGACCACCCAGCCGTGGGCGCTCGCCGTGGGCGCCGGCAGGCTCAGGGCCACCACG
Organism: Streptomyces sp. NPDC034099; assembly: GCF_055575415.1. Taxonomy (NCBI): domain Bacteria; kingdom Bacillati; phylum Actinomycetota; class Actinomycetes; order Kitasatosporales; family Streptomycetaceae; genus Streptomyces; species Streptomyces sp. NPDC034099. The sequence continues at coordinate 2,894 of NZ_JBVISR010000007.1, forward strand.
GGGGCGACCAGCGCTCCCACGGCGGCGGCCACCCTTCTTTTCATGCGCATGACATCACTGTTCCCTTCGGTCCGCGTCGAATCAGCCTGCCCCGGCTTACGACGGTGCCGATGAGGCAACCTCGCCCGCAGGTCTAGACCTGCGCGTGTAGGTCTAGACCTTAGCGAAGGAGTGAGGGCCGTCAAGGGGGTGCGCGTCGCGCCAACACCCAAGGCCGAGGGGGCCCTTGTGCCGGGCGGCCCGGTGTAGTGGGCTGTCCGCCATGAAGAAGAGAAGCATGGCGGCCCTGACCGCGATCCTGGTCGTGGCCTCCCTCCTCGCGGTGGCGCCCGGTCAACGGGCCGTGGCCGCTGATTCCGGACCCGGCGACGCGGCGCGATCCGCCGAGTCGACGCTGGTCGGCGGGGTCGACCTCGACACGGTGACCATCCCCGAACTCCAGGTCCGTATGAACCGCGGATCGCTGTCCTCGCTCAAGCTGACCCGCGCCTACCTGCGGCGGATCAAGGCCGTCGACCCGAGGATCAACTCGGTGCTGCGCACCAGCCCGACGGCCCTGCGCCAGGCGGCCGCCAGCGACCTGAGGCATCGCCTCGGCAGGACCCGGGGCCCGCTGGACGGCATCCCCGTTCTGCTCAAGGACAATGTGAACACCCGCGACATGCCGACCACCGCCGGGTCGCTGGCCCTCGCCGGGACCCCACCGGACACCGACGCGGACCTGGTCGGGAAGCTGCGGGCGGCCGGCGCGGTGATCCTCGGCAAGACCAACCTCTCCGAGTGGGCCAACTTCCGCGCGGCGAAGCCGACGTCGGGGTGGTCGGCGGTGGGCGGGCAGACCAACAACCCGTACGTCCTGGACCGCAACCCCTGCGGTTCGTCCTCCGGTTCGGCCGCGGCGCTCGCCGCGTCGCTGGCCCAGGTGGCGATCGGGACCGAGACGGACGGCTCCATCGTGTGCCCCGCCGGGATGAACGGCGTGGTCGGCCTCAAGCCCAGCCTCGGAGTGGTCAGCCAGTCGGGCGTCGTACCGATCTCCGCCGAGCAGGACACCGCGGGACCCATGGCCCGCAACGTGATCGACGCCGCGCTCACCCTCTCCGTGCTCGGCGGCCGTGACACCGTGCGCACCGGCGGCGCTCCGAGCCTCACGGACGCGGCCGGCCGTCCCGGCAGCCTGCGCGGCAAACGGATCGGCCTGTGGCGGCTGCCGTCGCTCGGCGCCGAGGTGGACGCCCTCATGACCCGTACCGCGCAGCGGCTGACCGCCGCGGGGGCCGAGGTCGTCGAGGTGACCATGCCCTACCAGGAGCGGCTGGCCGAACTCGAGTTCCCGGCACTGCTGAGCGAGTTCCACCGGGACATCGACGCCTACCTCCCGACCCGCGGCGGGCCGCAGGACCTGGCCGGACTGATCGAGTTCAACCGCACGCACCCGCGGGAGCAGACCTGCTTCGCCGGCCAGGAGCTGTTCGAGCAGGCGCTGGCCGCACCGCCCACCACGGACCCGGAGTACCGGGCGATGCGCGCGGAGTTGACCGACCTGTCCCGGCGGTCCATCGACGAGGTCATGGCCGCGCACGGCCTGGACGCCATCGCCTCCCCCGCGAACCCGCCCGCCTGGACCACCGACTGCGCGCGCGGCGACAACGACGTGATCCCGTCCTCGACCCCCGCCGCCGTCGCCGGGTACCCCTCGTTGTCCGTGCCCGCCGGCTTCGCCGGGGAGCTGCCGGTGGGGCTGCTCCTCATGGCCGGCGACCGCCAGGACGCCGAACTGCTGTCCCTGGGGGCGGCGGTGGAGCATCGGCTGGACGCCTGGCGGGCGCCCCGGTATCTGCCCTCGGCTCCGTCCGGCACCGCACGCTGAGCCGACCGGCGAGCGCCGAGTCGTCGAGCGGTGCCTCGACGCGGTCGCTCGCCGGTATGCAGCTGACCTTCTCCTCGCCCGCGAGCAGTGATCTCCGGCTGCACCCTGCGTAGTCCCCCGTGCGTTCGTGTCGGCTCCGACCACCGCAACGTATCGAGACAAACGGTACGAATGCCACCGACACGCACCCTTTGATCATTACCCCTATTTAAGGCGGGCTTTGGGGAGGGCGTGACGGCGGGCGACCGCGGCGGCGGCTCCGCGGTGCGCACTTCGGCCCACGCCTCGCCTCAGGCCTCGGCGACTTCTCCATACAGCTGGGAGAGTTCGGGCACGCCGTCCTCCGCCCACGCGTGGCCGTTCGCCACCACGTCGAACTCCCGGCCGGAGGCGAGCCGGACGACAGGCTGCCCGTCGGAGCGGATGGCCCAGGCGGCGCCGGGCACGGTGCGCACGATCACGGTGCCGAGGTACAGACCGGCGTCGTTGCCGAGCCAGGTCAGGATCTCCTCGTCGCTGCGCCAGCGTGGCAGCACCTGGTCCAGCTGTTCCAGGGAGAGCGCGGAGTCGTCGAGCCTGACCCCCTCCCGCAGCGCCTGCGAGCGCAGCAGATCACAGTCGGCGAGCAGCTCGCCGATGCCCTCCGCGTCGTGCGCCCGGGGGTCCTCGCGCCGCTTGCCCAGGAAGGGGATGTTCATACCTCCACACTGTCATTCGTACCGCCATGTGCACCACAGGGCACGCGGAAGGTGTGCGCGGCGTGCGCGGCTACAGGTCCAGGTCCACGACGACCGGCGCGTGGTCCGAGGCGCCCTTGCCCTTGCGCTCCTCGCGGTCGACGTAGGAGTCGGTGACCGCCTTGGCGAAGGGCTCGTTGCCGTACACCAGGTCGATGCGCATGCCGCGGTTCTTGGGGAAGCAGAGCTGGCGGTAGTCCCAGTACGTGAAGGGGTGGTCGTACTTGAGTGGGCGCGGGACCACGTCGGACAGGCCGGCCCCGCGCAGGGACGCGAGGGCGGCGCGCTCGGCGGGGGTGACGTGGGTGGCGCCCTCGAAGGCCGCACGGTCGTAGACGTCGTCGTCGGTCGGCGCGACGTTGTAGTCACCCATCACGGCGAAGGGGCGGCTGCCGGAGGCGTCGCCCTCGACGGCGGCGCGCAGGGCCTCGAACCACTGGAGCTTGTACGCGTAGTGGGGGTGGTCCACCTCGCGCCCGTTCGGCACGTACACGGACCAGACGCGGGCCGGGCCGCAGGTGGCGGAGATCGCGCGGGGCTCCTGGACGCCCTCGTAGCCCGGGTCGCCGGGCAGGCCCTTGACCACGTCGTCGAGGCCGACGCGGGAGAGCACCGCCACCCCGTTCCATCGGCCGGTGGCGTGGACCGCCGCCTCGTATCCCGCCTCGCGCAGCTCGTCGAAGGGGAACTGCGCCTCGGCGACCTTGGCCTCCTGGAGGCACAGCACGTCGGTGCCGCTGCTCTCCAGCCAGGCGAGCAGCCTCGGCAGGCGGGCGGTGATCGAGTTCACGTTCCAGGTCGCGATGCGCATGTCCCACAACCTACCGGGCGGGACTGACAACGGGTCCCGCCCGGGGTCCGGCCCCGGGTCTCACACCCGGGCGGAGTCGCCCGGCGTCAGCCGCAGGTGCTCGGAGCCGCCCAGCTCGCCGATCTGACGGTCGTAGATCGGGCGGGCGAGGTCGGTGAGGAGGGCGTCGTGGATGTCGTAGGCCCGCCGCGGTTTGACCTCGCGGACGTACTCGATCACCTCGGCGATCTTGTTCCACGGGGCCATGACCGGCAGCATCAGCGTCTCGACCGGGCGGTCGGGGACGGTGAGGGCGTCGCCGGGGTGGAAGACCTTGCCGCCGTCCACCAGGAAGCCGACGTTGGTGACGCGCGGGATGTCCGGGTGGATCACCGCGTGCAGCTCCCCGTGGACCTGTACGTCGAAACCGGCGGCGGTGAAGGTGTCGCCGTGACCGACGGTGTGGACGCGGCCCGGGAACGCCGCCGAGATCTTCTCCGCGACCGACTTCAGCGTCCAGATCGCGGCGGCCGGGTTGTCCTCCATGGCGGCGCGCAGCCGCAGCTCGTCGAAGTGGTCCGGGTGTTCGTGGGTGACGAGGATCGCGTCCGCGCCCAGGGCGGCGTCCTCCTCGCTGAACCCGCCGGGGTCCAGGACGAGCGTCTGCCCGTCCTTCTCGAGGCGGACGCAGGCGTGCGACTTCTTGGTGAGCTTCATGACTCCATCCTGCCGCCGCGCGCCCGCTGCCCGCCCGTGGGGCTCACTCGGGCGGTGTCGTCTCCTCGCGGATGACCTGCTGGGCCACCCGGAACGCGCCGCTCGCGGCCGGCACGCCGCAGTAGACGGCCGCCTGGAGCAGTACTTCCTTGATCTCGCCCGGGGTGAGGCCGTTGCGCAGGGCGGCCCTGAGGTGGGGTGCCAGCTCGTCCAGGTGGCCGCCGGCGACGAGGGCGGTGAGGGTGACACAGCTGCGCGAGCGCCGGTCGAGGCCCGGACGGTCCCAGATCTCTCCCCAGGCGTACCGGGTGAGGAACTCCTGGAAGTCCCCCGAGAACTCGTCCGCCTGCGCGAGCGCCTGGTCGACGTGCCCGTCGCCGAGGACCTCGCGGCGCACCTTGAGCCCCGCGTCGTACGGATCGGGCCGCCCCTGTGCCTGCGGCGGCACGGCGGGGGCCGGGGCGATCTCGGCGATGGGCGCGGTCTGCGGCGGCTGGGCGGGCACCGGCTGGACGGGCCCGGCGCCGGTCCCGGCGACCGGGACCGGGTGTGCGAGGTGGACCGGGACGGGGATCTGGCCGGTGGAGGTGGCGTCGTGGGGGGCCTGCCAGGCGGTGGTGAAGTGCCGCACCAGCAGGTCGGTGACGGCGGCGGGCTGCTCGACCGGGACCAGGTGGGAGGCGCCGGGGACCACCGCGAGGCGGGCGTCGGGGATGCCGGCGACCAGGGTGCGGGCCTCGGCGGGGCCGGTGACCTGGTCGTCGGAGCCGACGAGGACCAGGGTGGGGACGCCGACCCGGCCTAGTTCGCCGCGCACGTCGAAGGCGGCGAGGGCCTCGCAGGCGGAGATGTAGCAGCCGGGGTCGGTGGTCCGCACCATCTGCACGGCCCACTCGGTGATCGCGGGCTGCGCGGCCGCGTACCCGCCGGTGAACCAGCGCTCCGGGGAGCTGCGGGCGATGGGGTCGAGCCCGTTGGTACGCACGATCACGCCGCGCTGGCGGAACTCGTCGGCCGTGCCGAACCGGGGCGAGGCGGCGATCAGCGCGAGGGAGGCGAGCCGCTCGGGGTGGCGCAGGGCCAGCTCGATACCGACCGCGCCGCCGAAGGCGCAGCCCGCGTACCCGAAGCGGTGCACGCCGAGTCCGTCGAGGGTGGCCAGCAGACGCGTGGTGAGTTCGGCGACGGACCCTGCCGGGTGGGCCGGGGCACCGCCGTGTCCGGGCAGGTCGAACCGGAAGACCCGCCACTGCTGAGCCAGTTCGGGCACCTGCCGGTCCCACATGTGCCATGTGGTACCGAGGGACGGTCCCAAGATCAGCACGGGGAGGTGTTCTGGCCCGTCAAAGCGGTATTGCAGTGTTTCGATCTTGGCTTCGGTCACGGGTTCACACCTTCATCTGTCACAATTTGTCACACGCCCCCTGCGAGACCTCCCCATGCCTCCGCCGCAGGAAGCAGGTCCGCCACGTCCGGCTTCACGTACCACTTCTTCGGCGTCTTCACGTTGGTGTGCCCGACCCACATGGCGAGCAGGTGATCCGGCACCCCGTTGTTGGCCAGGTACGTGAGGCAAGACGCCCGAGCATCGTACAGACGGACCCTGCGAAGGCCGTTTGCATCCATTATTTTGGGCCCGCGTTCGGAGCTGCCGACCGTTCAGCGCGCCCCCAAGTTCATCCACGAGCACATACCCGTCGCCCTCGTACCCCTCGCCCGCCGCCAGGTGTCCACTGCCTGCGTGGCGCGGAACGTCTTCAACGCCTCCCGTACGAGGCTCGGGAGCGGCAACACACGCTCCCCCGCCATGCTCTTTGTCCTTCTCCACCACCGTGCGGTTGCCCATCACGGTGCGGGTGTTGGCGATGCTGAGCGTGGCCGCGTCCAAGTCGATGTCCGACCACCGCAAGCCGCAGACCTCCGCCGGACGGAGCCCCATCAGGGACAGCAGCAGCGGCGCAAACAGGCGGTCACTCTTCATCGCAGCGACGAAGGCACCCACCTCCGAGGCGTTCCATGGCTGGACAACCTCCTTTAGCCTTCCTCGCCGTCCACCAGTGCCCGATCGGCGTCTGCCTCGGTTCCTCCTTTGCAGCCAACCACAAGGGCATGCCAATCCTGACGGCCCACGACCGCCCCGACTTCCTCCGCCGCCAGGTACTCACCTCGCGCAACGTCCACGGCGGCCGGTTCACGGACCTCGCGCTCGGCGGCCTCAACCAGATCGAGCACCATCTGTTCCCCAGCATGCCCAGCCCCAACCTGCGCAAGGCCCGCACCATCGTCCTGCAGTACTGCCGGGAACTGGGTGTCGACTGTGCCGAGACGGGGCTGGTCGCCTCGTACCGGCTCGTGCTCGTCAGCCTCCACCAGGCCGGGGCACCGCTGCGGGGCACGCCTCTTCGGGCCTAGGCGGACGGCTGCGGTGTGCGCAGCGACTGTGCCCGGCCCCGACCCCCGGTGAGATGCGAGGGCACGGATGTCGGAGGAGGGTGGGGATAGGGGTCGCGGCCGTCCAGCCGGGGCGCAGGAGCCGGGGGCACCCACGGACCGGGCGGCAGGGTCGCATGCGACCTGAACAGCATGATTCGCCGACCGTACTTGGGGCCGTTCATGGATACCGAGACGCAAGCCACGCTCGCCGCCGCCCTCGCGGCCGGATACGCGTTGGGTCGCACCAAAAAGGGCAGAGTCGCCATCGGGGTCACTTCCGTACTCGCCGGACAAGGACTGCTGAGTCCCAAGGAGCTGATCAACCGAGCACTGCGCAAGGCATTCGGAAGTCCGCAGGCCGCGCAGCTGCTGGAGCAGGTGCGCGGGGAACTCATGGACTCCGCTCGATCCGCCCTGTCCGCGACCGCCGACCGCCGCTTGGGTGCGCTGGCCGACTCGTTGCAGCAGCGCACCGACTCTCTCGTGGGCCGGCCCGGCGACGAGGACGAGGGACCGTCTGAGGAAGCGGAACCGGACGACGAAGAAGGGCAGGAAGAGGGCACCGGAGGAGAAGAAGGGGACGGCCCCCAGGCGCCGCCCCGTCGGAGCCGGACGAAGAAGAGCCCGGCGAAGAGGTCCGCATCCCTGACCGCTCCGGCGCAGAAGGCTCCCGCCGGGAAGAAGGGTGCCGCTTCGAAGCCCGCGGAGAAGAAGGTCGCCTCCGGCAAGGCATCTACCCGTGGCAGCCGAAAGAGGTAGGTCATGGCCAAGACGGCGGAGAAAGCAGCCCATGCCGGCGCTTCCGGCATGGACCGGCTCAAGGAGCAGTTGTCCGCGTTCGCTGCGGCGCAGGGCCAGCGTCTGGTGGACAAGGCCAGTGACAAGATCAGCGATCTCTCGCAGGGCCTGGGGGACGTGAGCGACGGCAACAGCACGTTGCTCAATGTCGGCAAACGCGTACTCGGCGAAGGGGAGTCGCCGATCAAGGCGTTCCTCGGAGAGAAGGCGGGCGATGTGAAGGACAAGGTGGCCGACACCGTGAAGGGCGCATTCGGCGGCGGTGGCAAGGCGGGGAGCGTGAAGGTCACGAACATCGTCGAGGTCATCGACGTCGGCAAGCCGCTGCGCACCGTGTACGACCGCTGGACCCAGCTGGAGGAGTTCAGCTCCTTCACCAAGGGCGTCCAGAGCGTCTCGCAGTCGGACGAGACCGAGAGTGACTGGAATGCCAAGATCGCCTTCTCCAGCCGTAGCTGGAAGGCCACCGTTCAGGAGCAGGTACCCGACGAGCGCATCGTCTGGAACTCCGAAGGCGGCAAAGGCACCACGCGCGGGGCCGTCAGCTTCCACGAGCTGACTCCGGATCTCACACGGGTCGTCGCCGTGGTCGAGTACTACCCGTCCGGCTTCTTCGAGAAGACCGGCAACATCTGGCGTGCGCAGGGACGCCGCCTGCGCCTCGACCTCAAGCACTTCCTGCGGTACGTCACTCTCTCGGACGACGAGGACCTGGAGGGCTGGCGCGGCGAGATCCGCGACGGCGAGGTGGTCCGATCGCACGAAGAAGGTCTCGAGGACGACGAGGAGCAAGGGGACGGGGAGCGGGACGACGAGGAAGCCGAGGAAGGCGACGCGGACGACGCGGACGACGCGGACGACGCCGACGCCCCGTACGCGGACGAGGAGGACGGAGAGGAGGAAGAAGACGAAGAGGACGAGGAGCAAGGCCGGTAGGCGATACCGGGCCGGCCCATACGGGAATGCGCGTCATCGGCCCCGGCCCGGCAATGCGAGTTCACCTCAAGCGCCGACGCGGGCTGGGTGGCTGCAAGGTCGCCTACCTGCCCGGCCTGTCCGTGCGGCGGATCGCCGATCTCTACCCGGGCGAGGCGAAGACCGACGCCAAAGACGCTGCGGTGATCGCGGAGGCCGCACGGACCATGTCGCACACCCTGCGCTCGTTGGAACTGACCGGTGAGATCACCGCCGAGCTGACCGTGCTGGTGGGCTTCGACCAGGACCTCGCGGCCGAGGCGACCCGCACCTCGAATCGGATACGCGGCCTGCTCACCCACTTCCACCCTAGCCTGGAACGCGTCCTCGGCCCGCGCCCGGACCACCCCGCCGTGACCTGGCTGCTGGAACGCTACGGATCTCCAGCCGCCCTGCGGAAAGCTGGACGCCGCAAGCTGGTCGAGGTGATCCGGCCCAAGGCTCCGCGCATGGCCCAGCGACTGATCGACGAGGTGTTCGACGCGCTCGACGGGCAGACCGTCGTGGTCCCGGGCACTGGCACCCTCAACCTCGTGATCCCGTCCCTGGCCCGTTCGCTTGCTGCCGTCCATGAACAGCGACGAGCCCTGGAAGCGCAGATCGGACAACTGCTGGAGGCCCACCCTCTTTCCGCGGTCCTGACCTCGATTCCGGGGGTCGCGGTCAGGACCGCCGCCACCCTGCTGGTCACCATCGGCGACGGAACCAGCTTCCCTACCGCCGCCCACCTGGCCTCCTACGCCGGCCCAGCCCCGACGACCAAGTCGTCGGGGACCTCGATCCACGGCGAACACCGTTCAGATCACCGTGCAGGCCATCCCATGTGCCGGCGGGCTTCGCGGAGGTCAACTTCAAGTTGTGCTGGCCAGATGGAGAGTGAGGACGGCTCGGACGAGGCTGGTGATGCGTGGGGACGGGGCGTTTCCCGCGTGGTGGTGTCCGTGGGTGCGGTAGGTCAGGACTCGAGGTGGCCCAGGGCGTTGATCACGGCAGCGATGGCAGGCTCGGCGGCGCGTTCGCGGTGGTGGGCTGCCATGAGGTGGACGTGCCATTCCGGCATGTCGCTCACGTCGAGTTCGACCAGGGTACGGGCGGCGAGGTCGCGTTCGACCGTGGCGCGGGTGAGGACGGCGACGGCCTGCCCGGAGCGCGCGAGATCGGCTGCCGTCTCGGCGGAACTGATGCGGTAGAGCTGATGCGCGCGGGCGGGGGCGTCCAGGAGCAGATCGTGAAAGAGCTGCGCACCGCTGCCCCAGAGGTTCACGGCGAGGGGGTGGCCGCTCAGCCCTGCCGTGTCGCAGGGGCCCGCCGTGAGCGGGTGGTCCGGGTGACAGACCGCGACGACCGGCTCACTGCGGAACATGTGCAGCCGTACCTCGTGAGCGTGCGGCATCGGCAGTGTGATGGCGATGTCGGTCGCGCCCGCGGCCACCCGCTGGAGTGCGTCCTGGCTGTGCTGGTCGTCGACCACGACGGCGTATCTGAGCTGCTGCAGGGCACCGATGACGAAGGGGACGGCCAGCGGTGCGTAGCTGGCGTGGGTGGTCACGTGCAGGGTGCCCTGGGTGTCGTCCTCCCGTGCAATGTCCAGGGCGCGAGCCGCCAGATCCAGACACCGCTCCGCATGGGGCAGCAGCCGTTCCCCCGCGGGCGTCAGCGACACTCCTCGGCTGGAGCGGTCGAGCAGTGGCTGGCCGACGAGCCGTTCCAGCCGGCGCAGCCGCTCGCTGACGGACGGTTGCGCAACGCGCAGCTCACGTGCTGCGGCGGACAGCGAGCCGACGGATGCGGCGGTGACGAAGACACGCAGGTCCGCGAGTTCCAGAGCCATAGGTGCAACCTATCGCCAGCGCCTTGGGATCACGGGATTCTGTGTGGCCGACGGCGCCCATAGCGTGCCTGGTATGACATTCCCGGTGAGGTGAGGAGCCTCTCTTGCACGAGATTTACGAGACCGCTGTCGAACTCGTCCCTGCGATTACGGATGATCTGCCCGGGATCGTCGCCATCCAGAATCACACGGCCGCGACCTCGCACGCCCGGTTCGCCACCAGACCGCATCGCATGGAGGAGCGGCGGGACTGGTTCGCTCAGTTCGCGGAGACGGGTCCGTACCGAATGCTCGTCGCCCGGCGCGGCAATCAGGTTCTCGGTTATGCCTGCAGCCAGTGCTACCGCGATCAGGACGCTTTCCGGGAAACGGTCGAGGTGAGCATCGGACTCGGCGAGGACAGCAGAGGACAGGGGCTGGGAACCGCCCTCTACCGTGCGCTCTTCGGTCTCCTGGCCGACGAACCGGTGCATGTCGCCCTCGCCGGCATCGCGCTGCCGAACGACGTGTCGCTGGCCCTGCACCGCAAGTTCGGCTTCGCCGAAATCGGAACCTTCCACGAGTACGCCGTGAAGAACGGCCAGTACCTGAGCTCCCTGTGGATGCAACGCCTGCAGTCCACTCCGCTCCCGGGACCGGACCAGAGCTGACTGGTCCCGTGATCGTGTGCCAGGGGCCAATGAGAATACGGGGCGGGGCCGCAAAAGGCGTGCGGTGGCCGCAGGCGACCGCATGTTCGTCGTCCCCGGGACAGGCCCGGTGGGCGGCTTCGAAGAGCCCGGCCCCGCGAGACCACCTCCGCAACGGCCAGCCCTTGCCCAGCTCGCAGCCGGTTTCGGGATCGGCACCACCACCGCCTACCGGTACATCGCCGAGGCAGTCGAGCTCCTGGCCGCCCTCGCTCCCACGCTCGCAAACCGTACGGCCGCGTCGATGAAGGCATACCTGATCCTGGACGGGGCCCTTCTGCCCATGGACCGCATCGCTGCCGACCGGCCTTTCTACTCGGGCAGAACACCGGAAGCACGGCATGAACGTGCAGCTCATAGCCGATCCCAAAGGACACCTGCTCTGGGCTTCACCGGCCCTGGCCGGCGCTGTCCATGACGTCCGGTCCGCACATGAACACGGCATCATCGACGCCCTCGCCCGGGCCGGCATCAACTGTTGGGCGAACAAGGGCTACCAGGGCGCAGGCGGCACCGTCCCTTCGCAGACGGCGGAGACAGGTGAGGTTGCAGGCCGGCTCGGCGTCGGGACTTACGAGCCTGCTGCCTCGTATCCCGGCGCTTCGCGGGCTCACGATCCAGGTGTTCGGACCGTCCCCGCAGCACGCGCTGCATCTGCCCGTGACGCGGCTGGTCGGCTCCGATCGCGCATCCGAAGAGCCTAGCCCGGCTCAACCCCGTACCGACCTCTCGTCCGCTGTCCCAAACCCCCTTCCGTAACCCTCGACTCGACTCGACTCAAAACAACTCAAAACAACTCGACGCGACGCGACTCATCTCGCGCACCGAAGGAATCCACATCATGAGACCCCTGACCGAGCGCGACATCCGCACCTCCTTCGTCAACTGCTCCAAGGGTGTGGCCGAACGCCTCCCCCTGCCCGAGGATCTGGCGGACATCGACCACTGGAGCGACCTGTACTTCCTGGGCTGGCGCGATCTGTCCGCGCCCGCCCGCAGCTACCTCGTCACCGAGCGCGGCGGTGAACCGGTCGGCGTGACCCTGCTCTCGTCGTCCACCACGCGCGGCTTCCTGCGCCGCAGCATGTGTTCGCTCTGCCTCACGCCCCACCCCGGCGGACGCATGGAGGAGTCCCTCACCGTCGAGCAGCAGATCGACCGCGCCCGCGCCAACCTCTGGGCGTTCCTGTACCGGCTCTTGAGCTGAGCCCGTCCGTGCCGGGCCGCCTCACCGGGGCGGCACGGCACGGACTCGCGCTCTGCCAGGAGTCAAGCAGCAGACGTGCCGCCGCTCTCACCTCTCGGGCTCGTCGGCCATCCCTCTGCCCACGCGCGCGGCGGTCTCGCGCAGCCAGATGTGGGCCGCGTCGTGGGTGTGCACGGGGTGCCACCACATGGCCTCCCGCAACGGCACGGCCTCGTACGGCGGCTCCACCACGCGCACGCCGGCGAGGGGCGCCAGGAGCCGGGCCAGGCGGGCCTGGATGAGGGCGATGCGGCGGGTGCCGGCCACCAGCAGCGGGATGATCTGGAAGCTGTCGACGGAGACCTCGACGTGGGGTTCGATGCCCAGCATGCCGAGCTGGCGCACGGCCGGGGCGTCGTAGGTGCGCTGGTAGGTGACCCAGGGCAGCCGGGCGAGGTCCTGGCGGGTCAGGTGGTCGTCGATGCTCGGGTGGTCGTCGGCGACGAGGAAGACCCAGCGGTCCCCGTAGAGGTCGGTGGCCGGGAAGTCGCTGATGACACCGTGCGGCATCAGCAGCCCGTCGGACGTGCTGAGCAGCGTGTCCGTGGCGTCCACGACCGTGGTCGGGGTCTGCGCGAACCGCAGCCGGATGCCGGGCGCCTCCTCGTGCATGACCCGGGCCAGTTCGGCACCGAAGACCGCGACGGCGTAGTCGGACGCGATCAGCTTGAACTCCCGGTGCTCCTTGGCGGGGTCGAAGTCCGCCTGGCTGGCGAAGAGGCGCTCCAGCACGTCGTACGCCGTGGAGGTGCGGTCCAGGAGGACCTGGCCGAGGGCGGTCAGCTCGTAGTGGCCGCCGACCCGGGCGAGCAGGTCGTCGTCGAAGTGGCGGCGCAGCCGGGACAGGGCCGCGCTCATCGCGGGCTGGCTGAGTCCGACCCGCCGCCCGGCACGGGTGACGTTGCGTTCTTCCAGTAGGGCCCGCAGGGCGACGACGAGGTTGAGGTCCAGGCGACTGAGATTCACTGCGTTTTCCCTACCCGTCCTGCGACGACCTGCGGGAATTCACCGGGTGGATGACAGTCATCCACAGAATTGATTTCCCTGATCACTGATGGCGGGTCCAGATTAGTGCCACCGCAATCAGGAGGACCTGTCCGTGAAACCTGAAGCCGCGTCCGCCCTCTTCGCCGGACCCTTCGCCCTGGCCACCCTTTCCGCTCCCGAGGGCCCCGCCTTCCCCGCTCTCCTCACACCCGACGCCCAGGTGCTCGACCTGGGGCCCGTCCTCGGCGGCACCGGCCTGAGCATGCGCGGGCTCCTGGAGAACTGGGACTCGACGGCACCGCGACTGGCCGCGCTGGCCGACGACGGCACCCTGGCGCGCAGGCCGCTGGCGGAGTTCCGCGTACACGCGCCCGTCGAGCCGCGCCAGGTGTTCCAGTCCGGCGCCAACTACCGGCAGCACGTCATCGACCTCCACGTCGCGCACCGCGCGCCCGGTGACGAACGGCCGGAGAAGGAGCGGCGCGCCGAGGCCGCGGAGATCATGGACCGGCGGGCCGCCGAGGACCTGCCGTACGTGTTCATCGGCCTGCCGAGCGCGATCACCGGACCGTACGACGACGTCGTGCTGCCGTCCTGGGCCGAGAAGCCGGACTGGGAGCTGGAGTTGGCGGCGGTCATCGGCCGGACCGCCCACCGGGTGCCCGTCGAGGAGGCGCTCGGCCACGTCGCGGGTTACACGATCGCCAACGACCTCACCGACCGTGCCACGGTCTTCCGCCGGGACATGCCGCAGATCGGCACCGACTGGCTGCGCAGCAAGAACGCGCCCGGCTTCACCCCGCTCGGCCCCTTCATCGTGCCCACCGGATCGGTCACCGACCCGGACGATCTGCGGCTGACGCTGAAGCTCAACGGCGAGACCATGCAGGACGAGTCGACCAAGGACATGATCTTCGACGTGGCGCGGATGGTGTCCTACGCCTCGCAGACCGCCCGGCTCCTCCCCGGCGACCTGGTCCTGACCGGCTCCCCGGCCGGCAACGGCATGCACTGGGGGCGGCTGCTGCGCGACGGCGACGTCATGGACGCCTCCATCACCGGGCTCGGTGCCCAGCGCACCCGCTGCGTGGCGGAGGTGACCGAGTGACCCTGGACCGCACGGACCCCGCGGGCTCGGTCGCCCGGGCCGCGAAGGCGTACTCCAACTGGGGCCGCTGGGGCGAGGACGACGTGCTGGGGACGCTCAACTTCCTGGACGAGGCCAAGCGCCGCGAGGGAGCCGCGTTGATCCGACGGGGCGTCAGCTTCTCCCTCTCGCAGCGGTTCGACATGAACGGCCCGCAGAAGGGCTGGCGCAGGCGCACCAACCCGGTGCACACCATGCTCGACACCGGCGCCGACGCCGCGCTCGGCAACCAGGGCTTCCCGCACGGCATCGGCGGCGCCGACGACGTCATCGCCATGCCGCTGCAGTGCTCCACCCAGTGGGACGGGCTCGGGCACATCTTCGACCACGGCAAGGCGTGGAACGGGCGCCCGGCGGAGAAGGTCGTCACCTCCGACGGTGACCTGGTCACCGGCATCGAGCACATGGCCCCGCACGTCGCCGGACGCGGTGTCCTGCTGGACGTCGGCCGCGCGGTCGGCGAGAACGGGGAGCTGCCCGACGGCTTCGCGGTCACCGAGGAGCACCTGACGGCGACCGCCGCGGCCCAGGGCGTGACCGTGGGGCGCGGAGACATCGTGCTGGTGCGCACCGGGCAGCTCACCCGGGTCCGGCGCGAGGGCTGGGGCGACTACGCGGGCGGTCCCGCGCCCGGCCTGTCGTTCACCACGGCCGGCTGGCTGCACGGCAGCGAGATCGCCGCGATCGCCACCGACACCTGGGGCTTCGAGGTCCGTCCGAACGAGTTCGAGCACGCCTTCCAGCCGTTGCACCAGGTCGCCATCCCCCACCTCGGCCTGCTGATCGGCGAGATGTGGGACCTAGACGCCCTCGCCGAGGACTGCGCGGCCGACGCGGAGTACGCGTTCTGGCTCACCGCGGCCCCCCTGCCCATCACCGGCGCGGTCGGCTCGCCCGTCAACCCGATCGCGGTCAAGTAGACCGAGGAACGAAGGAGTTCTTCATGACCCAGCCCCGCACGGTCCTCGTCGTCGGTGGCGGCGCGGCCGGCAACGCGGTGACGATCCTGCTGCGCCGCGCCGGTCTCACCGTGGACCTGGTCGAGGCCAGGGACGACTGGAACGCCACCGCCGGCTCGGGCATCACCCTCCAGGGCAACGCCCTGCGCGTGCTGCGCGAACTCGGTGTCTGGGAACAGGTGGAGGCGTCCGGCTTCGGCTTCAGTTCGGTCGGTATCACCGCCCCCGACGGCACCGTCCTGCACGCCCAGGACGACCTGCGCACCGGCGGCGACGACCTGCCCGCCACCGTCGGCATGCAGCGCCCGCGGCTCCAGCGGATTCTGATCGAGGCCGTCCGGGCGAGCGGCGCCACCGTCCGGCTCGGCACCACCACCGAGATCCTGGGCCAGGACGCCGGCGGTGTCTCCGTACGGCTCAGCGACGGCACCGAGGCCCGCTACGACCTGGTGATCGCCGCCGACGGCCTCGGCTCCGCCACCCGCGCCGCGATCGGCATCACCGACAAGCCCGAGCCCACCGGGATGGCGATCTGGCGGGTCGCCGCCCCGCGCCCGGCGGGAGTCGTCCGCACCGACCTCGCCTACGGGGGCCCGGCCTACATCGCCGGGTACTGCCCCACCAGCGAGACGACGCTGTACGCGTACGTCGTCGAGGCCAACCGCGACCGCGCCTCCATACCGCCGCAGACCTACGCCGACGAGATGCGGCGGCTGGCCTCGGCGTACGGCGGTTTCTGGCCGGAGATCACCGAGCACATCACCGACCCGGCGAAGGTCAACTACACCTGGTTCGACCGGCTGCTGGTCGAGGGCTCCTGGCATCGCGGCCGCGTGGTCCTCGTCGGCGACGCCGCCCACTGCTGCCCGCCCACCCTCGCCCAGGGCGCCGCCCTGTCGCTGGAGGACGCGCTCGTCCTCGCCGAGATGCTGACCGCCGCGGAGACCTGGGACGACGCGCTGTTCCAGGCGTACCACGAGCGGCGGATCACCCGCGTTCGCCCGGTCGTGGAGGCGTCGGTGCGGATCGGGCAGTGGCAGCTGGACGGCGTGCGCGACGCCGATGTGCCCGGTCTGATGGCCCGCACCATGACCCTGCTGCGGGAGCTGCCGTGACCGTTCCGGAACTCGGGGCGCTGGCCCCCACCGTGGACGTGCACGCGCACGTCCTGCTGCCGGAGGTCGAGGCGCTGGTGGCGGGCGAGCGAGGGCTCGCCGAGGCGCGGGCCCTGGACGCCCGCCGCAACGGCCCGGCCGCACTCGCCGTCAGCGGGCCCATGCTCCGCGAGCGCTTGACCCGGCTGACCGACGTGACCGTACGGCTGGCGGCGATGGACGCCCAGGGCGTGGACGTCCAGCTGGTCAGCCCCTCCCCCTCGCACT
Organism: Streptomyces sp. NPDC034099; assembly: GCF_055575415.1. Taxonomy (NCBI): domain Bacteria; kingdom Bacillati; phylum Actinomycetota; class Actinomycetes; order Kitasatosporales; family Streptomycetaceae; genus Streptomyces; species Streptomyces sp. NPDC034099. The sequence goes on from NZ_JBVISR010000007.1 coordinate 19,455, forward strand.
ACCACTACTGGGCCGACGAGACGACCGCGGAGAAGGTCTGCCGGCTGGCCGGCGAGGCCACCGCCGCGCACTGTGCGGCCGCTCCCGACCGGCTGCGCGGACTGGGCCTGGTGCCGCTCCAGCACCCGGCGCTCGCGGTCGACGCGCTCGACCACGCCCTCGCGCAGGGGCTGCTCGGTGTGGAGATCTCCAGCCACGCACCCGGACGCGAACTCTCCGACCCGGCCTACGAACCCTTCTGGTCCCGGGCCGAGGAGACGGGCGCACTGCTCTTCCTGCACCCCTTCGGCTGCACCCTCGACGAGCGCCTCGACCAGTGGTACCTGTCCAACACCGTCGGCCAGCCCACCGAGAACGCCGTCGCCCTCTCGCACCTGATCTTCTCCGGTGTCCTGGACCGGCACCCGGGTCTGAAGTTGATCGCCGCGCACGGCGGCGGTTACCTCCCCACCCACATCGGCCGTTCCGACCACGCCTGGTCGGCGCGCTCCGACGCGGGCGCCGGCTGCGCCCACCCGCCCAGCAGCTATCTGAAGCGGCTGTACTTCGACTCGCTCGTCCACGACCCGGGCGTACTGCGGGAGCTGGTCCGGGTCGCCGGTGCGGACCGGGTGCTGCTCGGTTCGGACTTCCCCTTCGACATGGGCACCGAGGACCCGGTCGGCGCCCTGCGCGCCGCCGGGCTCCCCGAGGCCGGCTTCCACGCCGTCCGCGGCGGCAACGCGGCGGACCTCCTCCGGAAGGACTGACACCATGCGTCTGCTCACCCACCTGCGGCACGTCGACCTCGCCGTGCCCGACTACGACAAGCAGCTCGACTTCTACGCCGGCGTCTGGGGCCTGACCAAGGTCGCCGAGGACTCCGGCATCTCCTTCCTGGCCGCCGAGGGCTCCCCGGAGCAGTACGTCGTCCGGCTCCGCAAGGCCGACGAGAAGCGCCTCGACCTCGTCTCCTACGGCGCTGCGAGCCCCGCCGTCGTCGACACGCTCGCGGAGCAACTGCTCGCGGGAGGCGTGCAGTTGCTGTCCCGGCCGGGCAAGGTCGACACCCCCGGCGGCGGATACGGCTTCCGCTTCTTCGACGTCGACGGCCGCACCATCGAGGTCTCCGCCGACGTGGAGGTGCGGCAGCACCGCAGGATCGAGGAGAAGGAGTCCATCCCGGTCAAGCTGAGCCACGTCGTCCTCAACTCCCCCGACCTGAACCGCACCCGCGAGTGGTACGAACACCACCTCGGCTTCGCCCTGTCCGACACGCTGAGCTCGCCGCACATGGGCGAGGTCATGCACTTCATGCGGATCAGCAACCAGCACCACTCCATGGCCATCGCCCAGGGCCCGCACACCGCGCTGCACCACGTCTCCTTCGAGATGCGCGGCATCGACGAGTACATGCGCGGCTCCGGACGGGTCATCCGGGCCGGCTTCAAGAAGATCTGGGGCCCCGGACGGCACATGGCGGGCGACAACACCTTCACGTACTTCCTGGACCCGCACGGCAACACCGTGGAGTACACCACCGAGCTGGAGTGCCTGGACGAGGACACCTGGCACCCGCACGTCTACGACTTCTCCCAGCCGGAGGTCACCGACCAGTGGGGCACCGCCAACCCCATGAACGAGCTGATCGCCAAGGAGTCCTTCAACGACCCCGACCGCGGCGTCTTCGTCGCCCCTCCGGTCTAGGCCGTCGAGGCCGTCGACTCCGGGGACGCGGCGGTACGGCCCCCGCCCTGGCGCGCGCTGCCGCGTTCCCGTTGTGCATCCCCCTGACCTGACCGACTCCGCTGGAGCCGCACCATGCGTTTCGCCGCATACGAACATCAAGACCGCCGCCGGGTGGCGGTAGTGGAAGAGGACGACACTCTCTTCCCCCTTCCCGGCGCCATCTCGCTCACCGCACTGATCCAGGCGACCGACGGGCTCCCCGGACTGCTCGCCGCCGGCGCAGCGGCCCTCGACGTGCCGCCCGGCCCGCACGCCTCCGAAGTACGGCTGCTGCCCCCGCTGCAGCCCGCCTCGGTACGGGACTTCGTGACCTTCGAGGAGCACGTGGAGGGGGTACGCCGGTCCGTGGAGAGCACCGGCGGCGTCCCCGAGCAGTGGTACGCGGCCCCGACGTTCTACTTCACCAACCCCCACGCGGTCTACGGCCACCGCGACGGCATCCCGGTCCCGCCCGGCTCGGCCGTGCTGGACTTCGAGTTGGAGGTGGGCGCCGTGATCGGCCGGGAGGGCCGCGACCTCACCCCGGAACGGGCCCGCGACCACATCGTCGGCTACACGGTCTTCAACGACTGGTCCGCCCGTGACCTGCAGTCCTCCGAGATGAAGGTCGGCCTCGGCCCCTGCAAGGGCAAGGACACCGCCACCGCCCTCGGCCCGTACCTCGTCACCGCCGACGAGTTGGAGAGGTACCGGGACTCCGAAGGCTTCCTGCGGCTGGCCCTGAGCGCCGAGGTCAACGGCGCTAAGGTCGGCGCGGACCTGCTGTCCAACATGAGCTGGACGTTCGAGGAGATGACCGCCTACGCCTCCCGCGGCACCCGCGTCGTCCCCGGCGACGTCCTCGGCTCGGGCACCTGCGGCAACGGCGGCTGCCTCGCCGAACTCTGGGGCCGGCGCGGCGAGCAGACCCCGGCGCCGCTGAAGCCCGGGGACACCGTCACGCTCACCGTCGAGGGCATCGGCACCCTCACCAACACCGTCGTTCCCGGTGTCGGGCCCGTCCCGTTGCCGGCCGGCCGGCGCCGGTCCCGGGAGCGGCCGTGAGCGACCTGCGCCCCGAGAGGCTGCTCGGCAAGGTGGTCGTCGTCACCGGCGCGGCCCGCGGGCAGGGCGCCGCCGCGGCCGAGTCGCTCACCCGGGAGGGCGCCCACGTCGTCGCCACCGACGTGACCGGGGCGCCCGGCTGCCGGCGTCTCGACGTCAGCAGCGAGCGGGACTGGGCCCGGCTCGCCTCCGAGCTGCGGGAGTCGTACGGGCGGGTGCACGGCCTGGTCAACAACGCCGGCATCACCTGGCGGGCCCGCGTCGGCGACGTACGCCCCGAGGACATGGCCCGCGTCCACGCGGTCAACGTCACCGGCCCGCTGCTCGGCATCCAGCACCTCGCCCCGCTCATGCCACCGGGCTCCTCCGTCGTCAACGTCGGCTCCTCGGCGGCCCTCACCGCGCACTACCCGGTCGCCTACACGACCAGCAAGTGGGCGCTGCGCGGCCTGTCCAGGACCGCCGCCCTGGAACTGGGACCGCGCGGCATCCGGGTCAACACGATCCACCCCGGCTACATCGAGACCGGGATGACCGCCTCCGCCGCGCCCGCCTTCCGCGAGGCCAACGTCCGCGAGACGCCGCTCGGCCGCACCGGAACCGTCGACGAGGTGGCGCCCCTGGTCGTGTTCCTGCTGTCCGACGACGCGTCGTTCATCAGCGGCGCGGAGATCCCGGTGGACGGCGGCATGACCGCGCACGGCGGCGTCAAGTCCGTCTCGGACGCCCTGCGCGAGGGGCCGCCGTGAAGCGGCTCGACGGCAAGGTGGCACCGGTCTCGGCCTGCCCGCACGAGGAGGCCGTCGGGACCGCGGCCGGCCGTACGCGGAGTCGGCCGCGTCGTCGCACGTGAGAAACCCGGCGACGTCGGCGATCACCTGCCGGGATACTGGTCGCCCATGGATGAGGTCGAAGTCGTCGTCGCCCACTCCGAGCGCGCGACTCTGCGCGTCGGCGACGTGTTCCTGAAGGTGGACTCCGATCAGGCGCGCATCGACGCCGAGGTCGAGGCGATGTCCCTGGCGCCGGTCCCGACCCCGGAGGTCCTGTGGCGCAGGCCGCCCGTGCTCGCGATCGCCGCGCTTCCGGGGACGACGCTTGGGCGCCTCGGTGGGCCGTCGACCGGGTCGCCCGCGGCGTGGGCCGCGGCGGGCGCCGCCATCCGGAAGCTGCACGACGCGCCGCCGCCGTCCCGACCGGGCCGGGCCGGGCGGAGCACCGTCGCGCTGGCGGCGGAACTCGACGACGAGTGCGAGTCGCTCGTGACGAACGGCGTCCTGCCCGCGGACCTGGTCGCCCGCAACCGCCGGGTCGCCGGGGCCGCGCTCCGGCCGTGGACCCCGGCGTTCACGCACGGCGACCTGCAGATCGCGCACGTCTTCCTCGACGGCGACGAGGTCACGGGCATCATCGACTGGTCCGAGGCGGGCCGGGGTGACGCCCTGTACGACCTCGCCACCTTCACGCTCGGACATGAGGAGCACCTCGACGACGTCGTCGCCGGCTACGGCACCGACGTCGACCTGGAGGTGATCCACGCGTGGTGGTCGTTGCGCAGCCTGCTGTCGGTGCGCTGGCTGATCGGGCACGGCTTCGACCCGTTCGCGCCGGGCTGCGAGGTCGACGTGCTGAGATCCCGGATGTGAGGGACCGGGGATCAGGACCGGTGCTTCGGCGCGGCGAGCTGTACGAGCCGGGGCTCCGGTGCGGCGCAGCAGCCGCCGCCTTCGGTCTGCTGGGCGTCGGGGGTGTCGAACAGGCCCGCGCCGCCGCAGACTCCGGTCTCGGGGAGGGTGAGTTCTACGCGGTCGGCGGCGTCGAGGTCACCGGCGAGGGCCGCGGCGACGGAGCGGACCTGCTCGTACCCGGTCATGGCGAGGAAGGTGGGGGCGCGGCCGTAGGACTTCATGCCGACCAGGTAGACGCCCTGCTCGGGGTGGGAGAGCTCGCGGTGGCCGTGCGGGTAAACGGTGCCGCAGGAGTGCTGGTTGGGGTCGATCAGCGGGGCGAGTTCCACCGGTGCCTGGAGGCGCTCGTCCAGGCCCAGGCGCAGTTCGTCCAGGAAGGACAGGTCGGGGCGGAAGCCGGTCAGCACGATCACCTCGTCCACCGGGTCGAGGCGGCGGCCGTCCTCGCCGAGGAGGACGAGGCGGCCGTCGGCGTCGCGTTCGAACGCCTCGGTGCGGAAGCCGGTGACCGCGTCGGCGTGCCCCTTGTCGACGGCGGCCTTGGCGGCGAGGCCGAGGGCGCCGCGGGCGGGGAGCTGGTCGGCGGTGCCGCCGCCGAGGGTGGAGCCGGAGATGCCGCGGCGCAGGATCCACACCGCGTGGGTGCCCGTACCGTCCTCGGACTCGGCCAGCTCGGCGAGGTACGCGAGCGCGGTGAACGCGGACGCGCCCGAGCCGATGACGGCGGTGCGCCTGCCCGCGTACCGGGCGCGGACGGCCGGGTTCGCCAGGTCCGGCACGCGGTAGGTGATCCGGTCGGCCGCCGCCTTCTCACCGAGCGCGGGCAGGCCGCTGCCGCCGGCCGGGCCGGCCGTGGTCCAGGTGCCGGAGGCGTCGATCACGGCGCGGGCGAGGACGCGCTCCTCCCGGCCGTCGGCGTACTCGACGTGCACGACGAACGGCTGCCGCTCCCGGTCGGCGTCGACGATCCGGTCGCGGCCGGCCCGGGAGACGCCGGTGACGGTGGCCCCGGTGCGCACCCGGTCGCCGAGCGCGTCGGCGAGGGGCTGCAGGTACTGCTCGGCCCACTCTCCGCCGGACGGATACGCCGCCGGGTCGGGCCCGGTCCAGCCCGCGGGGGCGAGGAGCTTCTCGGCGGCCGGATCGACGACTTCGCCCCAGGTGGAGAACAGGCGTACGTGGCTCCACGCACGCACGGCCGCGCCGGCCTGGTCGCCCGCTTCGAGAACGAGGGGTGCGACACCGCGCTCGACGAGGTGGGCGGCGGCGGCGAGTCCGACGGGACCGGCCCCGATGACGACGACGGGGAGCTGATGGGTGCTCGTGGCCACGACGACTCCTTGATTCGATGTCTGTCGATGTGTCTCTATGCCCCGGAGCTTGCCACCCGTATCGACGAGCGTCAACATAGACACATGTCGAATTCAGAGGTCGTGGAGCTCCCCGCCCTTCAGGACGGGGACGTCGTGCCGTGCTGCCCGCCGATCACCGCCGGGGAGCTGTCCCGGGCGGACGCGGAGAAGATGGCCGCCATGTTCAAGGCACTGTCCGACCCGGTGCGCCTGCGCCTGTTCTCCAAGATCGCCTCGCATCCGGGCGGCGAGGCGTGCGTGTGCGACATCGCGGACGTCGGCGTCTCGCAGCCGACCGTCTCCCATCACCTGAAGAAGCTCCGCGAGGCCGGACTGCTGACCTCCGAACGGCGCGGCACCTGGGTCTACTACCAGGTCGCCCCGTCCGTGGTGGCGGCCATGGCGGCCATGCTCGACCTGCGCGGCTGACCGCCGCCGGGGCCGGCGGCGAGCCCTGCTCGGCCGCCCCCGGCCGCCATCACGTCCACGTCCGCGTCAGCGGGTCGTCGTCACCGCGCCGGCGGTGAATCTCTTGCGCCAGGCGAGCGCGACGTGGACGAGGCCGATCAGGACCGGTACTTCGATGAGCGGCCCGACGACGCCGGAGAGGGCCTGGCCGGAGGTGACGCCGAAGGTGGCGATGGCGACCGCGATGGCCAGCTCGAAGTTGTTGCCCGCCGCCGTGAAGGCGAGGGTGGTGGTGCGGTCGTAGGCCAGGCCGAGGCCCTTGCCGAGGAGGAAGGTGCCGAAGAACATGACCGCGAAGTACACCAGCAGCGGCAGCGCGATCCGGGCGACGTCCAGCGGCTGGGACGTGATGGTCCTGCCCTGGAGGGCGAAGAGAACGACGATCGTGAACAGCAGCCCGTACAGCGCCCAGGGGCCGATCCTCGGCAGGAAACGGGCCTCGTACCCCTCGCGGCCCAGCTTCCTCTCGCCGGTCCGGCGGGTCAGGAAGCCGGCCAGCAGCGGGACGCCCAGGAAGACGACCACGTTGAAGGCGATCTCCCCCATCGAGATGTCCAGGCGCTCCCCGTCGCCCAGGCCCAGCCAGCCGGGCAGCAGATCGAGGTAGAACCAGCCGAGCAGGCCGAACGCCAGGACCTGGAAGACCGAGTTGAGCGCGACGAGCACGGCCGCGGCCTCGCGGTCGCCGCAGGCGAGGTCGTTCCAGATGATGACCATGGCGATGCAGCGGGCCAGGCCGACGATGATCAGACCGGTGCGGTACTCGGGGAGATCCGGCAGGAAGATCCACGCCAGGGCGAACATGACCGCGGGTCCGAGGACCCAGTTGACGACCAGGGAGGAGATCATCAGCCTGCGGTCGCCGGTGACGGCGTCCAGCCTGTCGTAGCGGACCTTCGCCAGGACCGGATACATCATGATCAGCAGGCCGAGGGCGATCGGCAGGGAGACACCGCCGACCTCCACCTTCGCCAACGCGTCGTCCAGCCCGGGGATCACCCGTCCGAGGCCCAGGCCGACGGCCATGGCGATGAGGATCCACACCGCCAGGTAGCGGTCGAGGGTGGAGAGCTTCCTGGCGATCGAGTCGTCCCCGACCCCGGCCCGAGCGGAGGTGGTGGGCTCGGTGGAGGTCACGGGCAGGCCCTCTTGTTGTCGGCGGCGGTGCGGGCGGACTCGGCCAGGCCGGCGAACCGCCCGGCGAGCTGGGCGATGACGTCGGGACGCAGCTTGTAGTAGGTGAAGCGCCCGCACGGCTCGGTCTCCACGACCCCGGCCTCGCGCAGGACCCTCAGATGGTTGGAGAGGTTGGTCTGCCGGGCGCCGGTCTCCTCGACGAGGTGGGTGGTGCACAGCGTCTCGCGGGCGAGCAGGGTCACGATCCGCAGCCTGAGCGGGTCGGCCAGCACCCGGATCAGGTCAGCGTCGACTGACGTCATCATGGGCTGATACTGTCACATCACCCTGCACTGATAACAGCCGAGGCTGATCCGTGGGCCGGTCGATCCGCCGAACCCGCGACGACATGAAGGCTCTCTCACTTTGTGAAGGAAGAACGCATGTCCTCCGCTCCGCCCGCCTCCGTGCTGTTCGTCTGCGTCCACAACGCCGGCCGCTCCCAGATGGCCGCCGGCTTCCTCCAGCACCTCGCGGGCGACCGCGTCGAGGTCCGCTCCGCAGGCTCCGTCCCGGGCGAACAGGTCAACCCGGCCGCCGTGGAGGCGATGAAGGAGGTCGGTGTCGACATCGCCGGCGCCAGGCCGAAGGTCCTGACCACCGAGGCCGTTCAGGCGTCCGACTACGTCATCACCATGGGCTGTGGCGACGCCTGCCCCGTCTTTCCCGGCAAGAAGTACCTCGACTGGGCCCTGGAAGACCCGGCCGGCAAGGGCGTCGACGCCGTCCGCCCCATCCGCGACGAGATCAGGACTCGCGTCGAGGCCCTCGTCGCCGAGCTCGACGCGCAGCAGAGGCGTGACCGGGCGCGGTCCTGACCGACTCACGGTTCGTCAGTGGCCGCCGGTGAGCTGTCCGGCGAGGCGCCGGCGCATGTCGGCGCTGGGCGGGTTCAGGCCCACGATGGTGACCTTCTTGCCGCGTTGGGCGTACTTGGTCTCGATCGCGTCCAGCGCGGCGACCGATGACGCGTCCCAGATGTGGGTGCCGGAGAGGTCGATGACGACGTCGTCGGGGTCGTCCTTGTAGTCGAACTGGTAGACGAGGTCGTTGGAGGAGGCGAAGAACAGCTCCCCGGTGACCGAGTAGACGACCTGCCTGCCCTCGGGGTCGACGACGCCGGAGACGTGGGCCAGGTGAGCGACCCGCTTGGCGAAGACGATCATCGCGGCGATGGTGCCGACGACCACGCCGATGGCCAGGTTGTGGGTGGTGACCACACACGCGACGGTGATGACCATGACGACGGTCTCGCCGACCGGCATCCGCTTGAGCGTCCTGGGCCGGATCGAGTGCCAGTCGAAGGTGCCGACCGAAACCATGATCATGACGGCGACCAGGGCGGCCATCGGGATGTCGGACACGACGGGGCCGAAGACGACCACCAGGATGATCAGGAAGGTGCCGGCCAGGAAGGTGGAGAGCCGGGTGCGGGCGCCCGAGACCTTCACGTTGATCATGGTCTGGCCGATCATGGCGCAGCCGCCCATGCCGCCGAAGAAGCCGGTGACGATGTTGGCGATGCCCTGGCCGATCGACTCGCGGGTCTTGCCCGACCGGGTGTCGGTGATGTCGTCGACCAGCTTGGCCGTCATCAGCGACTCCATCAGGCCCACCAGCGCCATGGCGAGCGCGTACGGGGCGATGGTGGTCAGCGTGTCCAGGGTGAACGGAACGTCCGGCAGGCCCGGCACCGGCAGGGAGGACGGCAGCTCGCCCTTGTCGCCCACGTCGGGGACGGCGATGCCCGCACCGACAGTGATCACGGTCAGGATGACGATGGAGACCAGCGGTGCCGGGATCACCCTGGTGACCTTCGGGAAGAACACCATCAGGGCCAGGCCGGCGGCGATGAGCGGGTAGACGGCCCAGGGCACGTCGTGCATCTCCGGCACCTGGGCCATGAAGATCAGGACGGCCAGGGCGTTGACGAAGCCCACCATGACGCTGCGCGGCACGAACCGCATCAGCTTGGCGATCCCGAGCGCGCCGAGGATCACCTGGAAGACGCCCGCGAGGATGACGGCGGCGACCAGGTACCCGAAGCCGTACTCGTGGTTGAGCGGCGCGATGACCAGGGCGACGGCGCCGGTGGCGGCGGAGATCATCGCCTTGCGGCCGCCCACGACGGAGATGACGACGGCCATCGTGAAGGAGGCGAACAGGCCGATCTCGGGGTCGACGCCGGCGATGATGGAGAACGAGATCGCCTCCGGGATGAGCGCCAGGGCGACGACCAGCCCGGCCAGTACCTCGGTGCGCACGACCTTGGGTGACGCGAGCCATTCGGGCCTGGACAGGCGCGGCTTGGGAGCGTGGGACAGCGGTGAGGACATGCGACCGTTTCTGTTCAGGCGCAGGCGTCCGTTGCCGCTGGACACACGCGCTCGGCGTACGTGATCCCGGTGAGGAATCGTCCGGCAGCCCAGCCGCCTCGGCGGGGGCCCTGCCGGACTGGGCGGCAACTCTCAGGTCGCCGGTCGGGCATCATTGCCCGGAAGTCTTCAGTGCAGCCGTGGACACTCTACCCTCACGTAAGAGCAGAGTGTGTTCTCGGAGCCCCGGCGGACCGAACGGACAGAGACGGCAGGACGATGACGGAGCAGCGGCACATGCAGATCGGCGAGGTGGCCGAACGGACCGGTTTGTCGCTGCGCACGATCCGTCACTACGAAGAGGTCGGCCTGGTCATTCCCTCGGCCCGCAGCAAGGGCGGTTTCCGCCTCTACACGGAGTCCGACGTCGACCGGCTCATGGTGATCCGCCGCATGAAGCCGCTGGACTTCTCCCTCGAGGAGATGCGGGACCTGCTGGACATCACCGACCGGCTCGCCGCACCCGACGAGCCACCGGTCGGCGAGGAGAGGGAACGGCTGCGGGAGCGTCTCGACTCCTACCGGAAGGTGGCCGACGTGCGCTGCGAGACCTTGCGCGCGCGCCTGACGATGGCCGAGGACTTCGCCGCCACCCTGCGGCGAAGGCTCGAGACCGACTCCCGGCAGGCAGCGGCCCGCACGGCAGCCGGCGAGGGAGAGGCGAACGGATGAGTCTGCGTTTCGAGGAGATCGACTGGCGGGAGACGCCGATCGGTGACATCAGCCTGCGAAGGCGCCGCCATCCGGCGACGGGCGAGGACGTCTACGAGGTGAAACTGGACGACGAGTTCCTGATGTCCAGCCTCTTCACGGCCGGCGAGATCGCGCTGGCCGAACTGGGGCTGGCGGGGCTGGCGGACGTCCGGCTGGACGTGGCCGTCGGGGGACTCGGACTGGGGTACACCGCCCGGGCCGCGCTGGACGACCCCCGGACGGACACCCTCACGGTGATCGACGCACTCGCCGAAGTCATCGACTGGCACCGACGCGGGCTGGTCCCCCTCGGTACCGCGCTGACCTCGGACGCGCGCTGCCGACTGGTGCACGGCGACTTCTTCGCGCTGGCCGCCGATCCCGGTGGACTGGACCCGACTATGCCGGGCCGTCGTTTCCACGCGGTCCTGCTGGACATCGACCACTCGCCGAGCCACGTGCTCAACCCCCGCCACGCCGCCCTTTACCGGCCCGCCGGGCTCCGCGCCCTGGCAACGCACCTCCACCCCGGCGGAGTGTTCGCCCTGTGGTCGAACGACCCGCCGGACGAGCAGTTCACCTCCGCGCTCGCGGACGCCTTCGCCGCACCGCGGGCTCACGTCGTCACGTTCGACAATCCCCTCCAAGGGGGCACCGCGACCAACACCGTGTACGTGGCGCACAAGAAGTAGCCGCCTCGGCCTCGGCAGAAGGTGGAGGGCCCGGCTCGTCACACGGGCCGTTCGGGGATCGTCGGGAGCACCTTCTCGGCGATGTCCAGGAGGGCGGTGTCGTCCGGGAGGGCTCCGGAGGCGCTCCACACGGTGATGTCGTAGTAGCCGCCCTGATCCTTCGCGTCGAGGGCCACGGACAAGGTGCGGGCCAGGGGGCCCTGTTCGACCGGTCCGCCGGAGCTGCCGCCCCCCAGGTTGATCTCGATCTTCATGGTGTGGTCCGAGGCGAGGACCGCGGGCCGGCCGAGGACGGACAGTGTCCTGACGTCCGTCTCCTCGCCGTACTTCATCAGCTTGACGTACTGGGCGACCGACAGCTGGTTGTACGTGACCGAGACGTTCACGGTGTACGTGTCGAACTGGACCTCGGCCTCCGGCTGGGCGACCTTCCCGTCGGTCAGCGGGGCGGTGTCGCTGGTGCCGGATGCCACGGTCGCGGTCTCCGCGGGCGTTCCGAGGAGCTGGGCCAGGTCGGACCTGTTGAGCGCCTTGCACAGTTCGTCGCCGGTCACGGCCCGGGACGTCTTCTCGTAGGCGGCCGGCAGCTTCTCGTCCTCACCGCTCGCGCACGAGGCGGCCCGCGGCGTGCCGTCGTCCTCGGAGGGCAGCAGGTTCGGACCCAGCCACGCCGCCGCCCCGAGTGCCGCGATGACGGCCACGGCCGCGAACGCCTGGCCCCACGCGTTGGGTTCCTTCTCCGGAACGGTCGGGGTGGTGGGGCGCTGCACAGCCGGGCGCTGCGGCTGGGGCTGGGGCCCCGGTTGCGGTTGCGGTTGCGGGGCCGTGGTGCGGCGTGCGCGCAGGGCCTGGACCACCGTGTGGATCCGCACCGCGGTGAACACCAGGAACGCCAGGCCGATCCCGGCCGCCACCCACTCGCCGTCGCGGTGGGCGAGGTACATGATGCGCACGCCGAAGACGGACCCGACGACGATGAGCAGCGGCTCGCGGACCCAGAAGGGCAGGAGACGGACGAGGAAACCGAGCATCCGGCGATCTCACCAGGCCAAGATCGCGTTTGCTGTGACGGAAGCCATAGTTCCGGCCAGGTACTCAACCGTGATGGAACGGGGCTCGCGGAGGCTGCTCCCTCCCCTGTCGCCATCACCCCCTCGCGCTTCTGACTGACGCATCAGTCAGTGTCTCAATAGGGGTTTGTATCAGGAGGTCCTTTCTCCCTTACCGTTGAGTTTTTCGCAACACATGTCTAGGGTCGTGCCCGTGGAAACCGACGATGCCCTCGACGGCGCACCGACCGCCGACACCGCCGCCCGCGTCCGCGAGGTCATCGCGGCCGCAGGCGTCAGCCAGCGCGAGTTCGCGCGCCGTGTCGTCATGGATCCGTCCAAGCTGTCGCGTTCGCTGAGCGGCACCCGCCGCTTCACGGCCGCGGAGCTGGCCCGGATCGCCGACGAGGGGCGGGTGGACGCGGGCTGGCTGCTCGGCACCCGGCCCCGCGAGCAGGCAACGGAGCCGTCCGCCGGCGTCGAGGGCGGGCGGCCGCTGCAGATCGTCCGCGAGACGGTCCGGCTGATCGCGGAGCACGGCTTCCACGCGGTGCGGGTCGCCGACATCGCCCGCGCCTGCGCCACCAGCAGCGCCGCGATCCACTACCACTTCCCCGGCCGCGCCGAACTTCTGGAGGCGGCCGTGCGCTGGTGCATGGACGAGGACACCGCGCGCCGTGCCGCCCGGCTCGCCGAGGCGGACGACGCGGCGGCGGAGCTGCGCCAGCTCATCGCGCTGCAGACGCCGCGCACCGCGCAGCAGCGCCGCCAGTGGGCGGTGTGGCTCGACCTGTGGGCCGAGGCCGCCCGCTCGACCGCGGTGGGCCGGCTGCACTCCGAGTACTACCGGCAGTGGCGGGAGACCGTCGCCGACGTCGTACGCCGAGGTGTCGCACAGGGCGTGTTCCGCGCCGGGCTCGATCCGCAGGCGGCGGCGCTGACGCTCACCGCGCTGATCGACGGCCTGGCGACGCACGTCCTCTCGGTGAGCGGGCCGTCGTCCGCCGCGGCCGCGGACGCGATGCACGCGGCGCTGACCACCCATGTCACCGACACGATTCCGGCCCCGTAGACCGGACCGAAGCGGACCGAAGCCGAGCCGCAAGCCGGCCCGGAAGCAACATAGGCCCCGACCCCGGGAGTTCCCGTATGCCCATGACCGAGAACGTCATCATCACCTGCGCGCTCACCGGCGCCGCCGACACCGTCCGCAAGAGCCCCCACGTGCCCGTCACCCCGGAGCAGATAGCCAGGAACGCCGTGGAGGCGGCCGCCGCCGGAGCGGCCGTCGTCCACATTCACGTACGCGACCCGGAGACCGGCGATCCGTCCCGCGACCCGAAGCTGTACCGGGAGGTCGTCGAGCGCGTCAAGGAGACCGGTACCGACGTCGTCATCAACCTCACCGCCGGCATGGGCGGCGACCTGGTCATCGACCCGGACGACCCGCTCACCCACCTCCCCGGCACCGACCTCGTCAGCGGGCTGGACCGGCTTCCGCACGTCGAGGACCTGCTTCCGGACATCTGCACGCTGGACTGCGGTTCGCTCAACTTCGGCGACGGCTCGAACCTCTACGTCTCGACGCCCGACATGCTGCGCGCGGGCGCGCGGCGCATCCAGGAGCTGGGCGTACGCCCCGAGCTGGAGATCTTCGACACGGGGCAGCTCTGGTTCGCCAAGCAGTTGCTCGCGGAGGGCCTGCTCGACGACCCGACGGTGTTCCAGCTCTGCATGGGCATTCCGTGGGGCGCGCCCGCGGACCCCGGGGTGCTCCAGTCGATGGTCACCATGCTTCCGGAGGGCGCCCGTTGGGCGAGCTTCGCGCTCGGCCGGATGCAGATGCCGTGGGTCGCCCAGTCGATCCTGCTCGGCGGTCACGTCCGCGTGGGCCTGGAGGACAACCTGTACCTCGGCAAGGGCAACAAGGCGACCAACGCCCAGCTCGTCGAGCGGGCGGTGACCATCACCGAGTCGATCGGCGCCCGCGTCGCGACGCCGGACGAGGCCCGCGCCGTCCTCGGTCTCAAGCCCCGTAAGTAGCCCGCAGGTCCGCCCGGACGACAAAGGATCCCCTCATGACCTCACCCGAGAACGTCCGCCGCGTCGCCTGCGTCGGAGCCGGAGTCATCGGCGGCGGCTGGGTCGCCCACTTCCTGGCGCGCGGCTACGACGTGACCGCCTGGGACCCGGCGCCCGACGCCTCCCGGAAGCTGCGCCGCCTGGTCGACGCGGCCTGGCCGACGCTCACCCTCCTCGGCCTCGCCGACGGCGCGTCGACCGACCGGCTCACCGTGACCGACACCCTCGAACAGGCCGTCGCCCACGCCGACTTCGTCCAGGAGAGCGCCCCCGAGAAGCTCGACCTCAAGCGTGATCTGCTGGCCCGCCTGGACGCGGCGACACCGCCAGGCGTCGTCATCGCCTCCTCCACCTCCGGCTATCCGATGACCGACATGCAGACGACGGCCGCCGACCCGTCCCGCCTGGTCGTCGGGCACCCGTTCAATCCGCCCTATCTCATCCCGCTGGTCGAGGTCGTCGGCGGCGAGCGCACCGACGCGGCGGCCGTCTCCTGGGCCGCCCGCTTCTACGAGGTCGCGGGCAAGTCCGTCATCACAATGGACAACGAGGTACCGGGGTTCATCGCGAACCGCCTCCAGGAGGCCCTGTGGCGCGAGGCGCTGCACATGGTCGCGAACGGCGAGGCGACGGTCCGGGACATCGACCTGTCGATCACCGAGGGTCCGGGGCTGCGCTGGGCGGTGATGGGGCCGATGCTGACCTTCGCGCTCGCGGGCGGCGAGGGCGGCATGGCGCACATGCTGGACCACTTCGGCCCGTCCCTGAAGTCGCCGTGGACACGCCTCGAAGCGCCGGAGCTGGACAAGGAGTTGTACGACGCCGTGGTGGCGGGCTGCGACGAGGCGGCGGACGGCCGTTCCCTCGCGGACCTGGTGGCCGAACGCGACCGGGGTGTCGTCGACGTGCTGCGCGCCACCGGCCGCCTGGACCGCGGGGAGGGCTCCCGATGACGAGGCTTCCCCTGTTCCACAGCACGGTCCGCCCGGAATGGATCGACTACAACGGCCATATGAGCGAGGCCTTCTACGTCCTCGTCTTCGGCCACGCCACGGACGCGCTGATGATCGGGACGGGCCTGGACTCCGGCTACCGGGAGACCACGGGCTGCTCCCTCTACACGGCCGAGTCCCACGTCCGTTTCCTGCGGGAAGTGCCCGCGGCCTCGCACCTCGCCGTCCGTACCCGGGTGCTGGGCGCGGCGGCGCGCAAGGCGCGTTTCACGCACGAGATGTACGTGGTGTCCGGACCGGAGTCGGAGCCGCCGTCCGGCGCGGTTCCGGTGGCGACGACGGAGCTGCTGGCGGTCCACGTCGACCAGCGGGCGGGCCGGGCCGTCGAGTTCCCGGACGCGGTGCGGCGCCGCTTCACGGAACTGACCGAACCGGCTCCGGAGTGGGCGGGCCGCTCGATCCCTGCCGTGGCCTAGACCTATTTTGTCTAGACCTCTTGCCCGCCCGTGACGCGCAGGCTACGTTTCCCGCTGTTCGGCGTCCTTCAAGTTTCCTTCAACTCCCTTGACGAGCAAGGCTGGAAGGAGCATGTCCGCATGCAGGACCGGAGTCTGTCCAGACGGACCGTTCTCGCCTCCGCGACCGTGGTCGCCGCGGGCACGGCGGGTGCCGTGGGGGTGACGGCCACCCCCGCGGCCGCGCACGGGCGCGACCACCGCCTCAAGAAGATCATTTCCAGGATGAGCATCGAGGCGAAGATCGGCCAGCTGTTCGTCCCGTACTTCTACGGCACGTCGGCGACTTCTCCCAGCCAGTTCGACCAGGACCGCAACCTCCGGGAACTCGGCGTCCGCACGGTGGCCGAGCTGATCGCCAAGTACCACGTCGGCGGGGTGATCCTCTTCTCCGGCTGGACGAACAACATCCGGGACCCCCGGCAGGTCGCGGACCTGACGAACGGCGTGCAGCGGGCCTCGCTGGCCCTGCCCACCCCCGTCCCGTCCCTGATCTCCATCGACCAGGAACACGGGGCGAACGTCCGCATCGCCAGCGGCGCCACCCAGTTGCCGGGGGCGATGGCGCTCGGCGCGGGCCGCTCGCCCTCCGACGCGCGCACCGCCGGGCGGATCTCGGGCACCGAACTCGCCGCCCTGGGCATCCACCAGAACTTCGCCCCGGTCGCCGACGTCAACGTGAATCCGGCCAACCCCGTCATCAACGTCCGTTCCTTCGGCGCCGACGCCCGCCAGGTCGGGCGTATGGTGGCCGCGCAGGTGACGGGCTACCAGCAGAGCGGCGTGGTGGCCTGCGCCAAGCACTTCCCGGGCCACGGGGACACCGGACAGGACAGCCACACCGGACTGCCCGTGATCACCCACACCCGCGAGGAGTGGGAGCGCGTCGACGCCCCGCCCTTCCGGGCCGCGATCGCCGCCGGCGTCGACTCGATCATGACCGCGCACCTCCAGGTCCCCGCGCTCGACCCCAGCAACGAACCGGCCACCCTGTCGTCCGCGATCCTCCAGGGCGTACTGCGCGACGAACTCGGCTTCGACGGCGTCATCGTCACCGACGCCCTCAACATGGCCGGTGTGCGCACCAAGTACGGCGACGACCGCGTGCCCGTCCTCGCCCTCGAGGCCGGCGTCGACCAGCTGCTGTTCCCCCCGGACATCGACGTCGCCTACCACGGTGTCCTGGCCGCCGTGCGCAGCGGGGAGATCACCGAGGACCGGCTCGACGAGTCGGTCCTGCGCATCCTGCGCATCAAGGACAAGGTCGGCCTGCTCAGCGGCAGCCCCCACACCTCCCCGGGGGAGGTCGACCGGGTCGTCGGCGCCCGCGGGCACCGGCTCGCCGCCGCCCGGATCGCCGAGCGCACCACCACCCTGCTGGTCAACGAGGACAACGCGCTCCCGCTGCGCCGCGGGCAGCGGAAACTGCTCGTGACCGGCGCCAGCCCGGCCTTCCCGACCGACGACACCCGCACCTCGGTGCCGGAGCTGGCCAAGGCGTTCGAGGAGCTGGGCTACCGCACCACCCACCTCGCCACCGGCCGGGAGCCCGACGCGGCGAAGATCGACGAGGCCGTGGCCGCCGCACGGGGACGGGACGCGGTGGTCGTCACCACCGACAACGTCGGCGCCGCCGGCGCCCAGCGCACCCTGGTGTCCCGGCTGCGCGCGACGGGCGTCCCCGTCGTCCACCTCGCGGTGCGCAACCCCTACGACATCGCCCACCTCGGCGACGTCCCGGCCTCGCTGGCCTGTTACTGCTGGACCGAGGTCGAACTGCGCGCCGCCGCGCGGGTGATCGCGGGCCGGGTCGAGCCGCGCGGCAAGCTGCCCGTCCCCGTCCAGCGGGCCGACGACCCGACCGAGGTCCTCTTCCCCATCGGGCACGGCCTGTCGTACGACGACTGACGCCCGGGGGCGCCGGGTCAGACGACCGGCCGTTCCAGGGCCGGCTCCGTCTCGTCGCGCTCGGGCTCGTCGCGCTCGGACTCGTCGCTCTCGCCGAGGAACCCGCCCGACTGGTGCTGCCACAGCCTGGCGTAGGCGCCGTCCGTCGCGAGCAGTTCCTGGTGGGTGCCCTGCTCCACGACGCGTCCGCGGTCCAGGACGACGAGGCGGTCCATGCCGGCGACGGTGCTCAGACGGTGGGCGACCACGAGGGCCGTGCGTCCGTCCATCAGCCGCCACAGGGCGTCCTGGACGAGGAGTTCGCTCTCCGAGTCCAGGGCGCTGGTCGCCTCGTCGAGCAGCAGGATCGGGGCGTCGCGCAGGACGGCCCTGGCGAGGGCGACGCGCTGGCGCTGGCCGCCGGACAGCTTCACCCCCCTCTCCCCCACCAGCGTGCCGAATCCGTCGGGGAGCTGTTCGGCGAACTCCGTGACGTGCGCGGCCGCGGCGGCCGCGTGGATCTCCTCGTCGGTGGCGCCCGGCCGGGCGAAGGCGATGTTGTCCCGCAGGCTGCGGTGGAACATGGCAGGTTCCTGCGGGACGTAGGCGATCAGTGAGCGCAGGTCGGTCTGGCGCAGCCGGCTGATGTCCTGACCGCCGATCAGGATGCGTCCGTGGTCGATGTCCGACATCCGCAGCAGGAGCCGGGTGAGGGTGGTCTTGCCGCCGCCGGACCTGCCGACCAGGCCGATCCGGGCGCCCGCGGGCACGTCCAGGCCGAGTCCCTGGAAGATGGGCTTCGCTCCCGTGTGGGCGAAGGTCACCGCCTCGAAGCGGATGCCGGTGTCCCGCGGCGCGAGGGGTTCGGGTGCGTCGGCGTCCAGCACGGTGGGCGGGTCGAGCAGCAGCTCCGTGAACTGGGCGGCCTCGGTCATCGAGCTCTCCAGCCGCCGGTAGATCTGGTTGAACTCGAACATGATCTGAGTGGCGTTGGAGTAGTAGGTGAAGGCGACGACGACCTCCTCCACTCCCTGGCCCGGACCGCCGAAGGCGATGGCGACCAACAGGCCCAGTACGTTGGTCAGTACGGACATGGGCGCGATCAGGACGTCCACGCGCAGGTTGCCGTAGTCCCACGACCTCAGCGTCAGGCGTCGGGACTCCGCGACCCGGCTGCGGTGTTCGGCGGCCTCCCGCCGCTCGGCCGCGAAGGCCCTGATGGTCTCCATGTTCATGAGGCTGTCGGCGACATGGCCGGAGACCCGGGCGATCGCGGCCTCCCGGTCGTTGACGAGCCGCTGCCGACGGCGGATCAGCGGCGTCGCGGTCACCACCGTCAGCGCGATCATGACGAACAGGCCGACGACGAGCATCGGCTCGTAGCTCCACAGCACCACGGCGCCGAACACCAGGGGGACGAGGCTGCCCACGATCCGGTACGTCACGGTGTCGACGAAGTCCTCGAAGCGCTTGCCGTAGCTGAGCACCCGCTTGGTCAGCGAGCCGGCGAAGTTGTCGTGGAAGAACGCGGCGTCCTTGGCGAGGAGTTCGTCCATGCCGCTCACGTACAGATGCTCCATGCCGAGGGCGTCCACGCGGTTCAGGCAGTGCTGACCGATCCGCCAGACGGCCTCGGCGAGCAGCAGCGTCACACCGAAGCCCAGCACGTACGGCAGCGCCGGGCCGAGGGTGAGCCCGCGCTCGTCGGCGGCCTGTCCGGCCAGCTTGGCGATCAGCAGCGGGGCGACGTAGCGGATGCCGATGTTGCCCACGGCCGGCAGCAGCAGCGCGGGCAGGGCCAGTCGTCGTAGTCGCAGCAGTTCCCGGCCGTAGTGGCGCAGCGCCAGGACGACGGCGCTCCTGCCCGGCGCCGGCCCTCGCGTCTCTGTTGTCCCCATCACACTCCCGGAGGTTCGCAAGCCGGAAGTTTCCCGTCGGACGGGGTACGCAGTCCAGGCATTTACGGCGGACCGTCGAGAACCGGACACCGTGCGGCCCGCGTTCGGCGCAACGTGACATTGTATGGTGAGGGCCAATTGTCTGGCCGGACGCAGGAGCACGGATGCCGCATCTCAAGTCCCAGGCGATCTCCGTCCAGGCCCATCTGCGTGATCAGGTCGCCGAGGCGCTGCGGGCCGCGCTCATCGCCGGTGATCTGCGGCCCGGTGTCGTCTACTCCGCGCCCACCCTGGCCGCGGAACTCGGCGTCTCCGCCACTCCGGTGCGCGAGGCCATGCTGGACCTGGCCCGGGAGGGGCTGGTCGAAGCGGTGCGCAACAAGGGGTTCCGCGTCACCGAGATGACCGAGCGGGACCTCGACGAGTTCACCGAGATCCGGACGCTGATCGAGGTTCCCACCGTGGGACGCGTCGCCGCCACCGCGACCGTCGAGCAGTTGGAGGCCCTCCGGCCGCTGGCGCGGCGGATCGTCACCGCGGCCCGCGAGCACGACGTCCTCGCGTACCTCGAAGCCGATCACCGCTTCCACCTCGAACTGCTGGGCCTGGCCGGCAACCACCATCTGGTGGAGGTGGTGGCCGGCCTGCGCAAGCGTTCCCGCCTGTTCGGGCTGGGCAGCCTCGACGAGGCGGGGCGGCTGGTCGCGTCCGCCCAGGAGCACGTCGACCTGCTGGATCTGATGGTGGCGGGCCGCGGCCGGGAGGCCGAGGAGTGCATGCGCCGCCATCTCGCGCACGTCCGCACGCTGTGGGCAGACGGCACCGCCGAGTCCGTCAGAGAGTGAAACCCGCCGGGTAGGGGTCCGTGGGGTCGAGCAGGTACTGGGCGGTGCCGGTGATCCAGGCGCGGCCGGTGACGGACGGCAGGACGGCCGGGCGGTCCCCGACCGTCGTCTCCTCCAGGACCCGCCCGACGAACCGGGAGCCGATGAAGGACTCGTTGACGAAGTCCTCACCGGCCGGCAGCAGACCGCGAGCGTGCAGTTGCGCCATCCGGGCGCTGGTGCCCGTGCCGCAGGGCGACCGGTCGAACCATCCCGGATGGATCGCCATGGCGTGCCGTGAGTGCCGCGCGGTCGATCCGGGGGCCTCCAGGTAGACGTGGTGGCACACGTCGATCTCCGGATTCTCCGGGTGGGACACCGGGTTCTGCTTGTTGACCGCGTCCATGACGGCCAGCCCGGCGTCCAGCAGCCGCTGCTTGTGCGCCCGCTCGAAGGGGATGCCGAGGTCGTCGGTGCGGACGAAGGCGTAGAAGTTGCCGCCGTAGGCGATGTCGTAGCGCACCGCCCCGTACCCGGGGACGTCGACGACCTGGTCGAGTGCGTGGCAGTACGAGGCGACGTTCTCCAGGGTCACCGACTCGGCGTGGCCCTCGCGCACCCGCACCCGGGCCGTGACCAGCCCCGCCGGGGTGTCGAGCCGCACCAGGGTCTCCGGCTCGGTCACCTCGACCATGCCGGTCTCGACGAGGACCGTCGCGACCCCGATGGTCCCGTGCCCGCACATCGGCAGGCAGCCGGAGACCTCGATGAACAGGACGCCGTAGTCGGCGTCCGGCCGGGTGGGGGGTTGCAGAATCGCCCCGGACATCGAGGCGTGTCCGCGCGGTTCGCACATCAGCAGGGTGCGCAGGTGGTCGCGTTCGGCGACGAACCGCCGGCGTCGCTCGAACATCGTCGCGCCCGGGAGGACACCCACACCACCCGTGATCACGCGGGTGGGCATGCCCTCGGTGTGCGAGTCGACGGCGTGGTAGCAGACCGTCGAGCGCATCGTCAGTTCACCCCGGCGTCGACGAGGGCCTGGGTGGCGGCCCGGACGACGGCTTCCGTCTCCGGAGCCAGCGGCTGTCGCGGCGGACGGCAGGCACCGCCGCGGCGGCCGGTCATCTCCTGGCCGAGTTTGATGGCCTGGACGAACTCCGTCTTGCTGTCCCACCGCAGTACGGGGTGCAGTTGACGGTAGAGCGGCAGCGCGGTCTCCAGGTCGCCCCGGACGGACGCCTCGTACAGCGCGAGACAGGCCCGGGGGAAGACCTGCGGGTACCCGGCGACCCAGCCCTTGGCGCCGGCGACGGCGACCTCCAGCACGGTGTCGTCGGTGCCGATCATGAGGTCGAGGCCGGGGGCCAGCTCGGAGATCTCGTAGCAGCGCCGGACATCGCCGGAGAACTCCTTGACCCCGACGATGAACCCCTCGGCGTGCAGCTTCGCGAGCAGGTCGGGGCGCAGGTCCACCTTGGTGTCGATGGGGTTGTTGTACGCGGTGACGGGCAGGCCCACCGACGCCACCCGTTCGAAGTGTTCGAGCACCGCGCGGTCGTCGGCGCGGTAGGCGTTGGGCGGCAGGCACATGACCGCCTGGCAGCCCGCGTCCTTGGCGAACCTGGCGTGCCGCTCGGCCTCGCGGCCGCCGTAGGCGCCGACGCCCGGCATGACGGTGAACCCTTCGGGGGCGTTGGCGAGGGCGGTCTCGACGACGCGGTCGCGCTCCTCGTACGTGAGGGTCTGGTACTCGCCCAGGGAGCCGTTCGGGGCGACGCCGTGCATGCCCTGCTCGGCGAGGTGGGCGACGCTCTCGCCGTAGGCCGCGAAGTCGACCGAGAGGTCGTCGTGGAACGGCAGGCTGGTCGCGACGATGACGCCGTGCCAGGGCTTGCGGGTCTCGCTCATGAACACTCCTTGTCGGTTTCCCCGTTGTCCGTCGATGCCGAAGGTGCCGTCGATGCAGTCGATCCCGAAGGTGCCGCCGGTGCTTCGTCGAGGTCGGCGAGCGCCCCGAGGGTGACGGGCGTCGCGACGAGCCGTTCCGCGGGCTCGTAGGCCCGCCGCCGCTCCGTGAGGCAGTGCACGGCGGGCCCGCACATCCGGCCCTGGCACCAGCCCATGCCGGCCCGGGTCAGTTGCTTGACCTGCCGGTGGTCGTGGGCGCCGTCGGCGCGGGCGGCGCGGACCGCCCCGGCGGTCACCTCCTCGCAGCGGCACACGACGGTCTCGTCGGTCAGCCACGAGGGCCAGGCGGGAGGGAGCGGGTGGGCCAGGGCCATCGCCCGGGCGAAGGCCCGCTGCCGGCTCACCGCCGAACGCACCGCGGCCGGCCGCCTGTTCGCCGGTACGTGGGTGGCGCGGGAGTCGGCGAGGACCGACCGGGCGGCCAGCCGGCCCTCGTTCACGGCGAGGGCCGCCCCGCCCACACCGCAGGTCTCCCCCGCGGCGTAGAGACCGGGGACGGTGGTGCGCTGGCCGCCGTCGACCGCGACGACCGCGTTGCCGTCCGCCGAGTCGGTGAGGGCACAGCCGAGGGGGACGAGCAGGTCGAGCTGGGGTGCGAAGCCCCAGCCGACGCCGACGGCGTCGACCTCGACACATCGTTCCGTACCGGGACGCGGGCTGCCGTCCGGCGCCAGCGAGGCGATCCGCACGGCGGTCACGCGTTCGCCGCCCTCCGCGGCGACGATCGCCGTGCGCGGGCGGAGGGGGACGCGGTGGCGCACGAGCGCGGCGGCGTACCCGGCTCCCTCGGCCCACTTGCCGGGGTTGCGCAGCAGCGGGCCGGGGTGCCGCAGCCACGCCTTCGGGTGGGCTGCCTCGCACACCGCGACGACCTCGACGCCGCGTGCCGCGAGTCCGGCGGCGACCGGCAGCAGGAACGGGCCGGTGCCGCCCAGCGCCACGCGGCTTCCGGCCGCCACTCCGCCGCCCTTGAGCAGCGCCTGGAGGCCGCCGACGGTCAGTACGCCGGGCAGGTCCCAGCCCGGGAAGGGCAGTTGACGGTCGTAGGCGCCGGTGGCGATCAGAAGTCTGGGCGTCCGCAGGGCGAGGGCGGTCTCCCGCGGCGCCTCGCGACGGTCCACCGCGTGGACCGCGAACCCGTCGTCCTCGCGGACGGCGGACCACACGTGGTGTCCCAGGCGCAGGTCGAGCCGGCCCGCGGCCCGGCCCGCCGCCAGCGTCTCGCACAGGGCGCGGTACCGGCGCAGTCCGTGGTGCAGGTCGTCGGTCGGGACGGCCGCGCGTGCGTGCTCCGGCGGGTGCCGCCAGTACTGACCGCCGAGGGCGGTGCCGGAGTCCAGCAGTACGACGCACAGTCCACCGGCCAGCGCCGTGGCCGCGGCGGCCATGCCGGCCGGGCCCGCGCCCACGACGACGAGGTCCGCCGGTTCACTCATCGTCGCCCTCCCGGGTCGTGACGGTCATGCCCGGCCGGGCCGGCACCAGGCAGGCGCGCTGTCCACGGGCTCCGTCGACGGTGACGAGGCAGTCGAAGCACACGCCGATGCCGCAGAAGACCCCCCGCGGGCGGTGTCCGACGCGGGTGGTGCGCCAGGCGAGGCGGCCCGTCGCCACGAGGGCCGCGGCGACGGTCTGTCCCTCGACGAACGGCAGGGGCTCGCCGTCGACGACGATCTCGCTCACTGGGGAGCACCTCCGGCGGTCAGGAAGCGGTCGGGGAGAAGACCGGTGTGGGCGGCCGGATCGGCGCCGCGCCAGGGGCGGCCGAGCAGGTGGGCCGTGACGAGCGCGCCGGTCCCGGGGGCGAGCCCGATGCCCGCCCCCTCGTGACCGCACGCGTGGACGACGCCCGGCACGCGCGGGTCGGGGCCCACCACCGGCAGGTGGTCCGGGCAGTACGGCCGGAACCCGCGGTAGGCGCGCATCAGATGGACTCCGCGCAGGAACGGGAAGAGCCGGCACGCCTGGGCCGCGAGCCTGGTGACCACGGCGGTGTTCATGGTGGTGTCGAAGCCGACGCGTTCCCGGCTGGCGCCGATGAGGATCGTGCCGCCGCGCGTGCCCTCGACGACGCACGAGGTCTCCAGTCCGGCGTCGGAGGAGGCGACGTTGGCGACGTAGTCGGCGGAGTAGACCTTGTGACGGACCATCGGCGGCAGCGGTTCGGTCACCAGGACGAAGCCGCGGCGCGGCAGCACCTCGACGGGAGCGCCGAGCCGTCGGCCGACCTCGCCGCCCCAGGTCCCGGCGGCGTTGACGACGGCGTCGGCGGGCAGCACGTCACCGGCGGCCGTCCGGACGCCCGTGACGCGGCCGTCCCGGCCGGTGACCGCCCCGGCCACCTCGCCCGGGTGGAAGCGCGCGCCGTGCCGTACGGCGGCTCGGAGCAGGGCGGCCGCCGCCAGCACCGGCTGCACCTGCGCGTCCTGCGGGTAGTGGACGCCGCCGGGGATGCCGGGCGCGAGGTGGGGTTCGAGGTCCCGCACCCGGTCGACCCGCTCGACGCGGACCCCCGCCGCCTCCTGCCGGGCGGCGAACTCCTGGAGCGCGGCGAGGCCTTCGGGGCCGCTCGCGACGACCAGGCCGCCCTTCGGCTCCAGTTCGAAGGTGCCGGGGCCCAACTCCCGGCCCGCCTCGTCCCACAGCGTGCGGCTGAGCCGCGCCAGGTCGAGTTCGGGGCCGGGTTCCTTGTCGGAGAGGAGGACGTTGCCCTCCCCCCGGCTCGTCGTCCCGGCGCCGACGGGTCCGCGGTCGGTGACCGTGACGTCCAGGCCCGCCGATGCGGCGTGGAAGGCACAGGCGGCTCCGACGACTCCCGCGCCCACGACGACGACCTTCAGGGTCAACGGCTCCTCCTCCGCGCGCACCGCACTGTGCAATGTCACATGCCATGGGTGAGGCTATACATCCGGCAGGAGGAAGACAACGCCCCCTTCGTCCCCGGCTCGTCCCCGGCTCGTCCCCGGCGATCGGAGGGGGTCAGAGATCGACTCGGGTGCCCAGGCCGGTCAGGGCGCCGACCGGGTCGAGGTCGGGAGTGCCGCGCGGCCACCAGTCCTCGCGGCCGGGCTCCGACTCGTACGCGTACCAGAGCCCCGTCCGGCCGAGTCTGAGCTGGACATGGGCCCGGGGGTGGGTGAGGCGGTTGCGCCAGGGGCGGAAGGCGGGGAGGTCGGCGGCGAGCAGCAGCGGGCGGGCGCGGTCGAACCGGCCGGCCGGCGGGTCCCAGGGCTCCTCCAGGACGTCGAGGCCGTCCGGCCCGCCCTGCCGCCAGGCGGCGACGGCCCGCGCCAGCTCCGCCGTGTCGCGTCCGGTGGCCGAGGCGAGGGACGCGTAGAGCGCGCGGGTGCCCGCGGTGAGGCCGGAGCCGGGGCGCGCGGCGGCGAGCCGGACGGCGTCCTGCCACAGCGTCAGGCCGCCGACGGGATCGCGCCCCGTGGTGAGCAGGGCGTGGGCGCGGGCGGCCGCGTCGGTGGCCAGCTGGTCCAGCGCGAACGGGTCGGGGCCGCCGGGGGCGGCCGGGTAGGCCGGTGGCTGCTCGGGGTGCGGCGGCGCGGGCAGCGGCGCCGGGAGGGGCGGCAGGGCGCGCGGGGTCAGCGCCTCACCGGCCCGGACGCCGGGCAGGGGCGCCGGTCCGCGGTCCTGGGCCGCACGCGCCGCGCGGGCCGCGTTCCGCCGGGACAGGGCGTCGAGCAGCGCGCGTTCGCCCCGGCCGCGCAGCAGGAGCAGGACGAAGGGATCGGCGTCGAGCAGACGTGCCGTCTGGTAGCAGAGGGCGGCGGCGTGCTTGCAGGGGTGGCCGGAGTCGGGGCAGCTGCACTGCGGGGTGAGGTCGCCCGGTCCGGGGAGCAGCGGGACACCGCGATCGGCCAAGTCGGCCAGGGAGTGCGGAAGTTCCCTGTCGAGGAGGGCGGCGATGTGTCCGGGCCGTTCGACGGCGGCGTCCAGGAACCGGTCCCAGTCGGCGTCGCCGAGCGTCCGCAGCCGCACCTGGACGCGGTACGGCCGGGCGCGGCTGCCCTGCACGTAGGCGAGGACCAGACCGGGCGTCACGGTGATGGCGTCGACGTGTCCCCGCTCCGCGTAGCCGCGCCCGCGCTCCAGCCGGGCGGCGTCCAGGGCGCCCTCTTCCAGCGCGGTCACCCACGCGTTTCCCCACCACGTCCCGGCGAAGCCCTCGTCCGCGGCCCGGGGCGGCAGCGCGGGAAAGGTGCGCCGGAGATCGCCGTCACGGTCCGGGGCCGCCATCGAGCGGGGTGCGCGAGGTTGCGCGGGCGGTGCGGTGGCGTCGGCGATGGCCCGGCCGCGCGGCGTCGACGGCTGCCGCGGGCGCCGCGCCCACTCGGCGCCGGGCTCCGGGCTTTCCGGGTGCGGCGTGGGGTCGGCGTCGGCGTCAGGGGAGGTGGGCGTGGCTTCGGCGGCCCGGTCCGCGCCGGGTGACGGGTCCGGCTCCGGGTGCGGCGTGGGGTCGGCGTCAGGGGAGGTGGGCGTGGCTTCGGCGGCGCGGTCCGCGCCGGGTGACGGGTCCGGCTCCGGGTCCGGCGCGGGGTCGGCGTCAGGGGAGGTGGGCGTGGCTTCGGCGGCGCGGTCCGCGCCGGGTGACGGGTCCGGCTCCGGGTCCGGCGTGAGGTCGGCGTCGGCGTCAGAGGAGGTGGGCGTAGCTTCGGCGGCGCGGTCCGCGCCGGGTGACGGGTCCGGCTCCGGGTGCGGGTGGGTGGCCGCTCGGCCCTCGGCGTCGGTTGCAGCGGCCGGCTCCCCGGCAGGCAGGACCTCCTCGACCGGGGCCGAGTCCTGCTCCGGGTGGGCGGCCGCCCGGACCCCGGCGGCGGGGCCACCGGCCGGCTCCCCGGCAGGCAGGACCTCCTCGACGGGGTCGGCCTCCGGGGGCAGTCGGAACGCGCCCGCGGCGAAGTCCCGTACGGCACGGGCGCGGGCGTCGGCGGTGCCCGGACCGTCCGCCCGCCGCTGACGACCGGCCGGACGGGACGACCGCCGCGCGTGCGCCGCGCCCTCGGCCGAACCGCCCTCGGCCGAACCGCTCTTGGCCGACGCCTCCGCCTTCGCCTGCCGACGCGCCGCCCGCAAGGCCTCGCGCGCCACATCCGCCGGCCGGGCGGCCCCCGCGCCCACGGAGCCGGGGAGTGACGCCCCCTCGGGAACGGCTCGGCCGTCCGAGCCGGCCCGGCCGTCCCGGCCGCCCGACCCCTCCGAGCCGTCCGGTGCGGGCACGTCGTCGGACCGGCCGGTCCTCTCTCCCGGAGCCACCGGCTCCCCCACGGGACCCGGATCTTCCGAGCCGGTCGGGTCGGCCGGGTCTGCCGGGGTCGCCCAACCGGCCGGATGCCCAGCGCCCGGCGACCCCGGCGGCGGCACGTCGGAGGCGTTGGAGACCTCGGGCTCGTCGTGGACGTCGGGCGGCGTGTCAGGGCTGTCCGCGGGGTTGTGCGCCCCCGCCTGCCGTGCGGTGCGTGCGCTGCGCAGCGCGGCGCGGGCGATGTCCCCGGGGCGCGACAGGGTGGGTTCCCCCGGCTTCCGCCCCGGGTCGCCCTCCTGCTCCTGTTCCGGGACCGACGGCGACGGGGCCGGGTGCGACGACGGCGACGGCGACGAGGGCGGTGATGTCACCCCGCGTTCCCCGTCCGCGCCCGCCGCCTCCCCGCGCCCGCGTGCCTCCCGCAGGGCGCGGCGGGCCTCGTCGGCGGGCCGGGAGGTCATGACGGCCTCCGCAGGGACACCAGGTCGGACAGTTCACGGGCCGTCAGTTCGGTGAGGGCCGACTCCCCTGAGCCGAGGATCGCGTCGGCCAGGGCCCGCTTGGACTGGAGCATCTCGGCGATGCGGTCCTCGACCGTGCCCTCGGTGATGAGCCGGTGAACTTGGACCGGCTGGGTCTGTCCGATGCGGTAGGCGCGGTCGGTGGCCTGTTCCTCCACGGCTGGGTTCCACCAGCGGTCGAAGTGCACGACGTGCCCGGCGCGGGTGAGGTTGAGGCCGGTACCGGCGGCCTTCAGGGACAGCACGAGGACGGGGGTCGCCCCGCTCTGGAAGCGGTCCACCATCCGCTCCCGCTCCAGCACCGGCGTACCCCCGTGCAGCAGGTCGACCGGGACCGCGCGGGCGGTCAGGTGGGAGGTGATGAGGCGGGCCATGCCGACGTACTGCGTGAAAACCAGCGCCGAGCCGTCCTCCGCGAGCACGGTGTCCAGCAGCTCGTCCAGCAGGGCGAGTTTGCCCGAACGCGCGGTCATCCGGTCGGTGCCGCCCTGCGGGTGCTCCTCCTTGAGGAACAGCGCGGGGTGGTCGCAGATCTGCTTCAGCGAGGTCAGCAGCTTGAGGACGAGACCGCGGCGGCCCATGCCCTCGGCCTCCTCGATGGCGAGCATCGACTCGCGCACCACCGCCTCGTACAGCGCGGCCTGTTCGCGGGTGAGCGGGACGGGGTGGTCCGTCTCGGTCTTCGGCGGCAGCTCGGGGACGATGCCCGGGTCGGACTTCTTGCGGCGCAGCAGGAAGGGCCGGATGAGGCGGGCCAGGCGCTCCACCGCCTGGTCGTCCTCGCCGTTCTCCACCGCGCGCGC
The DNA here is from genome assembly GCF_055575415.1 of Streptomyces sp. NPDC034099. Lineage (NCBI taxonomy): Bacteria > Bacillati > Actinomycetota > Actinomycetes > Kitasatosporales > Streptomycetaceae > Streptomyces > Streptomyces sp. NPDC034099. The sequence continues at coordinate 48,428 of NZ_JBVISR010000007.1, forward strand.
GTGCCGGGCGCGGAAGGACTTCAGGGGGCCGAGCAGCCCGGGGGTGGTCCAGTCGAGCAGCGCCCACAGCTCGGAGAGGTTGTTCTCCACGGGCGTGCCCGTCAGGGCGACCCGCGCGGGGGACGGGATGATCCGCAGGGCCTTCGCCGTCGCCGAGTACGGGTTCTTCACGTGCTGGGCCTCGTCCGCGACGACCATGCCCCAGGGCTGCTCGGCCAGGCTCGTGGCGGCGGACCGCATGGTGCCGTACGTGGTGAGGACGAAGCCGCCGGTGAGGTCGTCGAGGGTGCGGTCGGGGCCGTGGAAGCGGCGGACGGGGACGCCGGGCGCGAACCGCTCGATCTCCCGCTGCCAGTTGCCCAGCAGGGAGGCCGGGCAGACCACCAGGGTCGGTTCGGTCCGGGCCCGCCTCAGGTGCAGGGCGATGACGGTGACGGTCTTGCCGAGGCCCATGTCGTCGGCGAGGCAGCCGCCGAGGCCGAGCGAGGTCATGAGGTCGAGCCAGGAGAGACCGCGCAGCTGGTAGTCGCGCAGGGTGGCGTGCAGGCCGGGCGGTGCCTCGGCGGGCCGTACGCCCGCGGTGAGCCGGTCGCGCAGGGCGGCCAGCGCGCCGACGGGCACCACGTCGACCGTCTCGCCGTCGGCCTCCGCGCTGCCGGTGAGGGCGACGGAGAGGGCGTCGACCGGGTCGAGCAGGCCGAGATCGCGCTTGCGGGCCCGGCGGACGAGCGCCGGGTCGACCAGCACCCACCGGTCACGGAGCCGGACGACGGGGCGGTGGGCCTCCGCGAGGGTGTCCATCTCGGCCTCGGTGAGGGGATCGCCGCCGATCGCGAGCTGCCAGCGGAACTGAAGGAGGTCCTCGCTCTCGAAGAAGCCCGTGCCGTCGGTCGCGGAACCGGGGGCGGTCCTGATGACCGCGGTGGCGGTGAGGTCCTGGGCCAGGTCGCGGGGCCAGTGCACGGCGACCCCGGCGGCGGCGAGACGGGCGGCCGCCACCCCGAGCAGGTCGGTGACCTCCTCCTCGGACAGGGCGAGCACGTCGGGCACGTCCTGCTCGGTGAGCCGGTCCAGCGGCGGCCAGACCCGGGCCGCGCGCCGTACCGCCAGGGCGGTGTCCACGCGCGCGCGGGCGCCGAACTCCGCGTCGGCCACCCCCGACCACAGGTCCGCCGCGTCGGTGACGAGGGTGGGGTCGGCGAGGCTGTGCACCTGGACGACGGCCGCTCCGGCGTTGCGCGGGCCGACGTCACCGCTTCCCCCGGCCCCCGGGGCGCCTTCCCCGTCCCGGTCGAACAGGTCGTACGCCGACAGGTCCAGGCGGAGCGAGATCCGCACGCCCGCGTCCATGCCGGCGGCGACCTCCGCCGCCCAGTCGTGGGCGTCGGGCAGGCGCTGGGCCTCGCGTGCGGCAAACGGCCGGCCCGTGGCGTGCGGTGCGGCGGGGGTGCGGGGCAGGGTGTCGGCGACCGCGTCCAGAAACGCGCGGACCAGCGCTTCCGGCTCCGGCAGCCGGATCGGGCCCGGCCCTTCGAGCGGGACCGCGTGGCCCTCCGGGGGCAGGGCGGCGGCCACGGCCCGCAGGTGCGCGATGTCGTCGGGGTCGAGCGGACCGGCCCGCCAGGCGTCGTGTCCGGCCGCGGTCAGGCCGGGCAGCAGCCGGCCGCGCGCGGTGAGCCGCAGGGCGTGCAGGGCCGCCGCGCCCCAGCAGGCGGTGGCCGGGTGGGCGGCCGGGTCGTGCCGGGCGCGCACCAGCAGCGGCAGCGCCTCGGTGAGCGGCAGCGACAGCGCGGGTGCGGTCCCGCGCCGCACCCCGGCGCCGTGCCGCCGTACGACGGTCAGCTCCGTCGGTTCGCCGGGCCGGTCGTCTTCCGCCTCCCAGGCGACCGGGTCGCCGGCGGGGTCCCAGAAGGCGATCCGTCCCCCGCGCGGGAGCGGCGCGGGCAGGAAGACGGCCGCGAGCCGCACGGGGACGGACGCCGTCGGCGCCTCGGCCCGCCTCGTCTCCGTCACGGCCACGTCACCCATACGTCCTGTCACCTCCCGCCCGTCTGCCCGATCAGATGTCTTCGACTCTACGGGCGGGGTCCGACAATCGGCTCCGACGGCCTGCCGCCGGGGCCGGACCGCCTGGCCTGGACCTCCGGGCCCTACGGAACGGTGTGTGAGACGACGTACACCATCGGGTAGTCCGGGTTCTCCATGTTCACGACCACATCCTGGGTCGGCGCCGGGTCCTCCTGCTCGTTGACGACGCCCCACCAGGAGCCGGACCCGCCGAACTCCCAGCCGGTGACCCGCTGGGCGCGGTCGCTGATCGCGATCCTGTCCTTCTTCAGCGCGTCCCGGTCGACGCCCAGCCCGGCCAGGAAGACGTCGAGCCCGGCGGCGGTGGTCTCGAACTGGACGTAGAGCCGGCTGGTCTTCCAGTTGTTCGTCTCGTAGTAGGCGACCTCTTCGGACGGCACCGGGACGGGCACCTCGTAGATGCGGCGCTGGAGCTTGGAGGGCCAGCCCTCGGTCATGCCGGTCGCCGCGTACTTCGCCTCCTTGTCCCGGCCGCTGTCGCGGCTCTGGCCGGCGGAGATCGCGAGGTAGCCGGCGGGGACGCCGATGAGCAGCACGATGATGATCAGGGTGAGCGCACGCCGGCGGATCATGTGCCGGCGGCCCTCCGTCGCGGGGCCGGTCGCCTCCGGGGGGCCGGGCTGATGGGGCAGGGATTCCGTCACAGTGACTCCCCGGACGTGCGGCGGGCCTCGGCGTACCGCTCGTAGCGCTCGTACCGCTCCACCCGGCGGCGCTTGGCCCGGCGGAACCGGCGGGCGACCAGCCGGGCCAGGTCGGCGGCGCCCACCATGCCGGCCTCGGGGCCGAGCTGGGCCCGGACGATGCGGGCCTCGGGGCGGTAGCCGCGGCCGGTCAGCTGGCGCTTGAAGGCGTCGCGCGCGGGGCCGATCAGCAGGTCGTCGGCGGCGCTGACGCCACCGCCGATGACGAAGCAGGAGGGGTCGAGGGCCGCGGCGAGGTTCGCGATGCCGACGCCGAGCCATTGCCCGATGTCCTGGAGCAGCTCGACGCACATGGCGTCGCCCTCGCGGGCCAGCTCGGTGATCATCGGGCCGCTGATGTCCCCGATGCTGCCCTTGACGTGCTCGATGATCCCGTACGCCACCGGCGAGTCGGCGGCGGCCATCTCGCGGGCCTCCCTGACCAGGGCGTTCCCCGAGCTGTACTGCTCCCAGCAGCCGCGGTTGCCGCACGGGCAGCGATGGCCGCCGGGGACGACCTGCATGTGCCCGAACTCGCCGGCGACACCGTACTTGCCGCGCTTGACCTGGCCGTCCTCCAGGATCGCGCCGCCGATGCCGGTGCCGAGCGTGATCATGACGAGGTGGTCCTCGCCGCGGCCGGCGCCGAAGCGCCACTCGGCCCAGGCGGCGGTGTTGGCGTCGTTGTCCACCAGGACGGGGACCGCGAGGCGGCCGGCGATGCGGTCGCGCAGCGGTTCGTTGCGCCAGGACAGGTGGGGGGCGAACAGCACGCGGTTGCGGTCGGCGTCGACCCAGCCGGCCGCGCCGATGCCGACGGCGTGCACGTCGTGCCGGTCGGAGAGGTCCAGGACCAGCTCGACGATCGTGTCCTCGACGACCTTCGGGCTCTTGGACTTGTCCGGGGTCTCCGTACGGAGCTTCTCCAGGATGTTGCCGTCGGCGTCGACGACACCCGCCATGACCTTCGTGCCGCCGATGTCGATGCCGACCGTGGGCACGCGGGGTGCCGTGAGGTGTGAGCGGCGTTCCCTGGTGCCCACGGTGCGCAGGACCGGGGCGCGGCGGGAGCCGATGGGGGCGGTGAAGTCGCGGTAGGTGCTCATCGGGTGCGATTGTGCCGCACGCTCACGCCGGGTGCCGAATGGGCGGGGGCGGGCGGAACGGTTTGTTGCCGGGTGCGGGTGCGTTGTGGCTGGTCGCGCAGTTCCCCGCGCCCCTAAGAGGGGCGCTGCAGCTCGTGGCGTAGATCGTCCAGCTCGTTTCCGCCTGCCATCTGGCGGGTCAGCTCGTCCAGCGTGATGGCGTCCCGCTCGTGGTTGCCGACCATCGTGCCGCGCTTCAGGAGGACGAAGCGGTCGCCCACCAGGTACGCGTGGTGTGGGTTGTGGGTGATGAGTACGACACCCAGGCCCTGGTCACGTGCCGCCGCCACATATTTGAGGACCACACCCGACTGCTTCACCCCCAGTGCCGCCGTCGGTTCGTCGAGCACCAGGACCTTCGCGCCGAAGTACACCGCGCGGGCGATCGCCACGCACTGGCGCTCGCCGCCGGACAGGGTGCCGATGGGCTGGTCGACGTCGCGGAGGTCGATGCCCATGCGCAGGAGTTCCGCGTGGGTGGTGCGGCGCATGTGGTCGACGTCCATGCGCTTGAACGGGGCGACGCCCTTGCGCGGCTCGGAGCCGAGGAAGAAGTTGCGCCAGACCGGCATGAGGGGGACGACGGCCAGGTCCTGGTAGACGGTGGCGATGCCGCGGTCCAGCGCCTCGCGCGGGGAGGACAGACGGGTCTCCTCGCCGTCCAGGCTCAGCGTGCCGCCGTCGTGCTGGTGCAAACCGGCGATGATCTTGATGAGGGTGGACTTGCCCGCGCCGTTGTCGCCCAGGACACAGGTGATCTCCCCGGCGTGGACCTCCAGGGACACGCCTTCGAGGGCGCGTACGTTGCCGTAGTTCTTGCTGACGTCGGACAGCTCGACGAGCGCCGTACGGCTTCCGGTCTGCGTCATGTGGTGGCCTCCGCACGCTTGCGGACCCAGGCGTTGAGCAGGGTCGCGAGGAGCAGCATCGCTCCGAGGAAGAACTTGAACCAGTCGGGGTTCCACTCGGCGAAGACGATGCCCTTGCTGGTCATGCCGAAGATGAACGCGCCGACCGCCGAGCCGACGGCGCTGCCGTAGCCGCCGGTGATCAGGCAGCCGCCGATGACGGCCGCGATGATGTAGATCAGCTCGTTGCCGACGCCCTCGCCGGACTGGACGACGTCGTAGGAGAAGAGCAGGTGCTGGCCCGAGATCCAGGCGCCGAAGCCCACTCCCATGTAGAGGCCGATCTTGGTCCTGGTGACCGGGACGCCGACCGCGCGGGCGGCGTCCTTGTTGCCGCCGACGGCGAAGATCCAGTTGCCGGCGCGGGTGCGCAGCAGGATCCAGCTGGCGACGGCGACCAGGGCGAGCCACCACAGGATGGTCACCTTGAAGCCGACGCCGCCGACGGTGATCGTGGAGGCGAAGACGTCGCGGGCGGAGGAGAAGCCCTCCATGTCGGCGATCGACTTGGTGGAGACGGTGCCGTCGATGAGCTTGGTGAAGCCCAGGTTCAGGCCGGTCAGCATGAGGAAGGTGCCCAGCGTGATGATGAAGCTGGGCAGTCCGGTGCGGGTGAGCATGAAGCCGTTGAAGGCGCCGATCGCCAGGGTGACCAGCAGCGACACGCCGACGCCGACCCAGACGTTGGCGGTCATCTGGTAGCTGAACATCGACGACACCAGCGCCGAGGAGGTGACCATGACGCCCGCGGACAGGTCGAACTCGCCGCCGATCATCAGCAGCGCCACCGGGACGGCCATGATGCCGATCGTCGAGGCGGCGTAGAGCACCGTGCTGAGGCTGGCGGCGTGCAGGAAGCTGTCGGCGAAGAACGCGAAGAAGACGAAGACGGCGATCGCGCCGACGACGGAGCCCAGCTCGGGGCGGCCCAGGAGTTTGCGCAGCGGCGAGGTCTGCAGAAGCCTTTCGTCGGCCTCCTTCACCTGCGTGGCGTTCACCGGGTGCCCCGCTTCGTGTAGTCGGCGAGCGCGGCGGCGTCGTCCTTGGTGATGATCTGCGGCCCGGTGAGCACGGGGCGGCCGCCGCCGAGGACGTCGGCGTTGTACCTGTACAGCCACAGCAGGTCGACGGCCTGGTAGCCCTGGAGGTAGGGCTGCTGGTCGACGGCGAAGCCGAGGGTGCCGTCCGCCAGTCCGGCGGCCACCTTGGCGTTGAGGTCGAAGGTGTCGATCTCGGCCTTGCTGCCGGCGCCCTGCTTGGCCTTGACGGCGGTGTCGGCGTAGGGGGCGCCGAGGGTGACCACGGCGTCGACGGACTTGTCGGTCTGGAGCTTGGCCTCGATGGCGGACTGCACGTCCGGCATGCTGGTGCCGTTGACGTAGAGCCGCTGGACCTTGCCCTCGAAGGTCTTCTCCACTCCGTCGCAGCGCTGCTCGTGGCCGACGTTGCCCTGCTCGTGGAGCACGCAGATCGCCTGCTCGCGGCCCCGCTGGTTCAGCTCCTCGCCCACGGCCTCGCCCGCGATCGTCTCGTCCTGGCCGACGTGGGTGAGGGCGCCGAACTCCTTGGACTCCTCGGAGCCGGAGTTCACGGTGATCACGGGGATGCCCGCCTTGTGCGCGCGGGCGAGGGCGGACTTCATCGCGTCGGGCTTGGCGAGCGTGACGATGATGCCGTCGACCTTCTTGTCGATGGCCGCGTTCACGAGCTGGGCCTGCTGCTGCGCCTCGTCGTCGTGGGAGTACAGGAAGTTGATGTTGTCCTTGACCGCGGCCTGCTCGGCGCCGCTCTGGACGATGTCCCAGAAGGTGTCGCCGTCGCCCGAGTGGGTGATCATCGCGAAGGTCCAGCGGGGGGTCTTCACCGCCGCCCTGCCCTCGGCCGACGCGGCCTTGCGGGCGTCCTCGGCGCGCTTGCCGCCGGTGCTGCTGCAACCCGCCAGGGACAGCGAGAGTGCCCCTGCCAGCGCGATGCCCACCCATGTCCGAAACCGTGCCACGAGGCCGTGCCCTTCTTGCTGTGCCGTGCTGTGCGTGCGGGGTCTGTCACCACCCCGGCCGGGTTCTGGAAACCCCAAACGCCCCATTGTCCGACACACAAGCGGAGCGCATGCCTCCGGGGATCGGCCGAGGGTCACATTGTCCGGACAATGCGACGAACCCGCACGGTGGGAGCCGCCGCCGGACGGGACGCAGAGGGGACCGGCGGTGCTTCGCTCAGGACCGCACGAGCAGCTGGAACTCGAAGGAGTAGCGGGACGGCCGGTAGGTGTGGGTGCCGAACTCGACGGCGCGTCCCGTGTCGTCGAAGGTGGTGCGCTCCATCGTGAGCAGCGGGGCGCCCGCGTCCTCGCCGAGCCGCTCGGCCTCACCGGGGGTGGCGGCGCGGGCGCCGATGGACTGCCGGGCGCTGTGCAGGGTGATCCCGGCGGCGCGCATCAGCCGGTAGAGGCCGGTGGCCTCCAGCTGCCCGGTGTCCAGGTCGACCAGGCCGGGCGGCAGGTAGTTGCACAGGTACGCCATCGGTTCCCCGTGCGTCAGCCGCAGCCGCTCGATGCGGTGCACGTCGCTGTCCTCGGCGACGCCGAGCGCGGCGGCGATCTCCGCGGTGGCCGGCACGACGGTGTTGACCAGGACCTTCGTGGCCGGGCGCTGGCCCGCCGCCTCCAGGTCGTCGAAGAGGCTGCTCAGTTCCAGCGGTCGCCGGACCTTGCTGTGCACGACCTGGGTGCCGACGCCGCGGCGGCGCACGAGCAGGCCCTTGTCGACGAGCGACTGGATGGCCTGGCGGACGGTGGGCCGGGACAGACCGAGCCGCGCGGCCAGCTCGATCTCGTTGCCCAGCAGGCTGCCGGGGGTCAGCGCGCCGTGCTCGATCGCGGCCTCCAGCTGCTGCGACAGCTGGAAGTACAGCGGCACGGGGCTGCTGCGATCCACGCTGAGGTCCAGCGACACGGTCGGGTCCACTTCTGGTTTCGGCACGGGCCGAGCGTAGCTCCGCGCGCAGATGACGGGAAGTTGTGTAGTTCGATTGTCCGGACATACGCATTGACAGGGGGCGGCTGTGAGCCCACCTTGATTCCATGCGCATCGGGGTCATCGGAACGGGCCGCATCGGCACCGTTCACGCCAACACGCTCAGCCGCCACCGCGACGTCGGGTCCCTGATCCTCACTGACGCCGACCTCACACGGGCCCAGGACCTGGCGCACCGGCTGGGCGAGACGGCGGCGCCGGGAGTGGACGAGATCTTCCAGTGGGGCGTGGACGCGGTGGTGATCACCACGGCGACGCCGGCCCACGCGGAGCTGATCGGACGGGCGGCCCGCTCGGGGCTGCCGGTGTTCTGCGAGAAGCCCATCGCCCTCGACCTGCCCGGCACGTTACAGGCGATCGCCGAGGTGGAGGCCGCCGGGACGATCCTCCAGATGGGCTTCCAGCGCCGCTTCGACACCGGCTACACCGGGGCCCGGGAGGCGGTGCGGTCCGGACGGCTGGGCCGGCTGCACACCGTCCGGGCGGTGACGAGCGACCAGGCCCCGCCGCCGGCCGAGTACCTGCCGCAGTCCGGCGGGCTCTACCGGGACACGCTCATCCACGACTTCGACGTCCTGCGCTGGGTGACCGGGCGCGAGGTCGTCGACGTGTACGCCGCCGGGTCCGACGCCGGTCCGCCGGTGTTCCGCGCTGCGGACGACGTGGACACGGGGGCGGCGCTGCTCACGCTGGACGACGGCACGCTGGCGACGGCGACGGCGACGCGGCTGAACGGGGCGGGGTACGACGTCCGCATGGAGCTGGCCGGGGAGCTGGACCAGATCGTCGTGGGCCTGGACGACCGTACGCCGATCGCGTCCACCGAGCCGACCGGTCCCCCGGCCGCGGACAAGCCGTGGACGGGCTTCGTGGAGCGCTTCGGGCCCGCCTACGAGGCCGAGCTGAACACGTTCGTGAGGGTGGTCCGCGGCGAGCGGGCCAACCCCTGCGACGGGCGCGAGGCGCTGCAGGCCCTGCGGATCGCGGAGGCCTGCGACATCTCCCGCCGCGAGCGCAGACCCGTACGGCTGGCGGAGGTCCCCGAGGTGCTCACCCCTTAGGGGGTGTCGTCCTGGTACTCGTCCAGGAGCCCCGCGTCGTACGCCAGCAGGGCGATCTGGACCCGGTTGCCGAGGTCGAGCTTGGCCAGGATGCGGGAGACGTGGGCCTTGACCGTGGCGACGCTCATGAAGAGGTGGGTCGCGATGTCGGCGTTGGCCATGCCGCGCCCGACCGCGACGGCGACCTCGCGCTCGCGGTCGTTGAGGCTCTCCACCCGGGCACGCGCGCGCCGCCCCCGCGCGTCGGGGATGGTACCGGCCGCCTGCTCCATCAGCCGCCGGGTGACGGCGGGCGACAGGACAGGGTCTCCGGCCGCGACCCTGCGCACCGCGTCGAGGATCTCGGCGGGAGGGGTGTCCTTGAGGACGAACCCGGCGGCACCGGCACGCAGGGCGCGCAGCACCTGCTCGTCCGCGTGGAAGGTGGTGAGCACGACGACCTGGGGCGCGTCCGCCCGGCCCCGCAGCCGCTCGGTGGCCGTGAGGCCGTCCACCCCCGGCATCCGGATGTCCATGAGGACGACGTCCGGGCGGGTGCGGTCGACGAGCGCCCCGACCTCGTCGCCGTCGGCGGCCTCGCCGACGATCTCCACGTCGTCGGCGCCGCCCAGCATGAGGGCCAGCCCTGCCCGCACCAGCGGGTCGTCGTCGACGAGGAGCAGTCTGATCGCAGTCATGCGTCCTACGTAATCACGGTCGCCCCCGGCCACTTGCCGACGTCTCAGTCCCACGGCAGCCGGGCCCGTACCTCGAAGCCGCCGCCGGGTGTCGGGCCGTGCTCCAGGGTGCCGCCCGCGAGCGTGGCCCGCTCGGTCAGCCCGATCAGGCCCTGGCCGGAACCGGGCACGTGCGGTACCTCGCCGGGGGGCGGGGCGTTGCGCACCGACAGGGCGAGTCCGTCGCCCGGTGCTCCGGTGACCGAGACGGTGACCTCGGTGCCGGGCGCGTGCTTGCGCGCGTTGGTCAGCGCCTCCTGGGCGATGCGGTACGCGGTGCGGCCGACGGCGGCGGGGACCGTGCCGGGGTCGGGCACGCGGTCCGCCAGGGTCACCTTCATGCCGGCCTCACGGGACTCGGCGACCAGCGCGTCGAGCGCCGCGAGCGTCGGCTGGGGACGGCCCGCGTCGTCGGACTCCCCGGCCCGCAGGACACCGATGATCTGCCGCAGGTCCTGGAGGGCCTCGTGCGCGCTCTCCCGGATGACGCCCGCCGCCCGGACGACCTCTTCCCGGGGAGCGTCGGGCCGGAACTCCAGGGCGCCCGCGTGCACGCTGAGCAGCGTCAGCCGGTGGGCGAGGACGTCGTGCATCTCGCGGGCGATGGCCTCGCGGGCCAGCCGCTGCGCCTGTTCGGCCCGCAGCCGTGCCTCGGCCTCGGCGTGCCGGGCGCGGTCGCGCAGGCTGAGCAGGAGCTGGCGCTTGGAGCGGACCAGCAGACCCCAGCCGAGCACCGTGACGGTGAGCAGGAAGGCGATGACGAGGGAGGCGAGGAAGGGCAGCCCGGGTTCCGGGCGCATCCAGTAGTACACGGGCGTCACGGCGAGACTCGCGCCGCCGATCCACGCCGCGTACCGCAGGGGCCGGTGCACGGCGACGGTGAACAGGGCGGCGAGTACGGCGCCGCCCGCGGTGGCCGAGACCAGGGAGACGGGCACCATGGCCGCGGCCAGCCCGACCGGCCACCGCCGCCGGAGCCAGACCGCGGCACAGGCCAGGGCGCCGATCAGCTGGTCCGCGACGGCCATCGCGGGCGAGAGGTCCGGCTCCTGGTCCAGCGCGTCGGCGGCCAGCAGGCCGATGGTGACCGCCAGCAGGAAGCAGGCGAAGTCGACGACCCAGTCGCGTGCGGTGCGCCGGGGCCGGCCGCCGGGCCGCCGGGGCTGCGGGTACAGGTCCTCGACCAGGGCCGCCGGCAGCACCCAGCGCCGTTTCGCGAAGGCCGGGGGCACCGTGGCCTGCTCGTCACTGTTCACAGTCGACAAATCTACGCAGGGGCAGCGTCCGGAACGGCCGGCCGGCGGGGACCGTCGACCAAAGTCGCGCGAGCCGCGACTTTCGGCGCGCGGTACGCGCGCACCGCCGCCTTCCGTCGGGCCGGACTCGCCCCGCGGCCGATGTGTGTGGGGGTACCGCGGGGCGAGAGTCGGGATCATGAAGCAACTGTTGGAGTTCTTGGGTTTCCTCGCCGTGCTCCAGGGCGCGATGGGCCTGGTGCACGAGTTCACCGACTGGAACATCGGTCTGGTGCAGCGGATCGGTGCCCTGGACGGCTACGAGGTCTACGCGAGCGTCGCGCTGCTCGCCCTCGGCGGCGCGCTGTTCGCCGCCGCCGAGAGCCGCACGTCCCGGTGAGTCGGGCGGGCCGGGCCTCAGCAGCCGTAGTCGACGAGGTCGAACGACGCGTAGTGGTCGGCCGTGTAGTAGTCCTCCTGGTTCTCCTCGCCGGTGACGATCCGGCGGGCGCCGCGCGTGTCGGAGCCCGGCGTGATCACCGTGTACTCGTGGTAGTACCCGGAGGACTGGCTGGGCAGGACGCCCTCCCGGTTCTGGAAGACGGTCCCGTCCTGCTCGAACGGGTAGGGACCGCCCTGCTCGATCAGGTCGAGCGTGTCGTGCGCCTGGGAGGGCAGGTCGCTGTAGCAGATGTCGCCGACCGCCGCGGGGGCGGCGCCGGCCGTGGTCGCTGAGACGGTGCCGCCCACGAGGAGGGCGGACAGGACTGCGGCTGCTGCGCCGAGCCGAGCGGCGCGTGGGGGGAATCGCATGCGTTCATGATGACGCGCGTAGACAGTGGCATGTCAATGACAAGACCGTGGAGTTTCCCGGGACGTCCTATGTGTTTTCCGCGTGTTCACACCCCTGTCCGGCACGGCCTGCGCGCCGGTCAGGTCGATGTCCGTTCGCCGCCAGCACGGGCGCGGCGGCCCGGCTGGGATGGACCCATGAACACCGACACGCACACCAACCCACTCGCCCCCGCCACCGCTCCCCTGACGGGCCGCACCGCCCTCGTGACCGGCGGCAGCCGGGGCATCGGCGCGGCGACCGTCCTGCGGCTGGCACGGGAGGGCGCGGACGTGGCCCTCACCTACGTGAACGGCAAGGACGCGGCCGAGGACGTCGTACGGGCCGCCCGGGCGCTGGGGCGCCGGGCGGTGGCCCTGCGGGCCGACTCGGCCGACGCGGACGAGGCGGCGGGGGCGGTCGAGCGGGCGGCCACGGCGCTCGGCGGCGGCCTCGACGTGCTGGTCAACAACGTGGGCCTCGGCCTGCTCGGCCCGCTGGAGAGCCTGTCCACCGCCGACGTCGACCGGCTGCTCGCGGTGAACGTCCGCGGCGTCTTCCTCGCCTCGCAGGCGGCCGCGGCCCGCATGACCGGGGGCGGGCGGATCATCACCGTCGGCACCTGCATGACCCAGCGGGTGCCGGGGCCCGGCGGGACGCTGTACGCGACGAGCAAGTCGGCGCTGATCGGGCTGACCAAGGCGCTGGCCCGGGAGCTGGGCCCGCGCGGGATCACGGCGAACATCGTGCACCCGGGGCCCATCGACACCGACATGAACCCGGCGGACGGCCCCTACGCGGACGGGCAGGCGGCCATGACGGCGCTGGGCCGCTTCGGCACGGCGGACGAGGTGGCGTCGACGGTGGCGTACCTGGCGACCGCCTCGTACGTCACCGGCGCGGAGTTCGCCGTGGACGGCGGCCACGCGGCGTAGCCGCTCCCGGGACGCGCGCGACGCGCGCCCCGGAACGTGCGCGCGGGGCGCACCGGTGCTGTCCTGCCGGTGCGCCCCGCGGGTCTGTGCCGAGCGGCGGGTCAGCCGCCCAGTTCCTGGTGGCGGGCGGCGAGGTGGGCCGCGCCGTCCTCGGTCAGGGAGCCGAACAGGCGCAGGCGGGAGATGCCGCCGTCGGGGAAGATGTCCACGCGCGCGTGGGTGCCGACGGCCGTCTCGGGCAGCACGAAGCGGTGGTTGGTGTCGGGCTGCATCCGGGTGCGCGGGAGCACCTCGCGCCACTCGCCCGCCTCGCCGTCCTTGACGGAGACGGACGCCCAGCCGGCGCTGTTGCCCTTCAGGTACGCCGTGTCGATCTCGATCGCGCGGATCTGCGCGCGGTCCACCAGGCGGTACTGGATCCAGTCGTTGCCCCGGTCGCGGCGGCGGCGGGTCTCCCAGCCGTCGTCCATCTTGCGGGAGCGGCCCGGCTGGATGGTGTTGGTGGCCGGCGAGTAGAAGAGGTTGGAGGCGTCCTCGACCTGGCCGCCGTTCTCCAGGGCGACCACGTCGAAGGTGCCGAGGGCGGTGAGCCAGGCGGGGTCCGGGACGACCTCGCCGTACACGCGCAGGCGGGCGATGCCGCCGTCGGGGTGCTGCTTGAGGCGCAGGTGCGTGAAGCGCTGCTCGGCCGAGACGGCGAAGCCGTTGGCGGCGTGGCCGCCGACCGCGGTGCGCGGGACGAGGGTCGTCCACTTCACGTCGTCCGCGAGCAGGTCCTCGGGGGACGGGGAGCCCGCGACGGTGGCGCCCTCGACGGAGACGGCCTGCGGGTAGTTGCCGCGGAAGTGGGCGGTGTCGACGACGATGCCGCGGATCACGCCGGGGGCGCCGAGGCGGATCAGCGCCCAGTCGTGGTCGTCCTCGGTGGGCCAGGGGTGCTCGGCCGAGGCCCCGCGGCGCCGGCGGGTCTCCCAGCCGTCCATGACCTTGCCCTTGTGCCCGAAGTGCTCGGGGTCGAACTCGGCGGGCTCGGGCACCAGCAGGTTCTCGCGCTGGGCGAAGAACTCGTCGTTGGCGGCGACGACACCCGCGCCGAGCTGCCGGTCGGCAAGGTTGGCGTACTGGGTGAAGGGAAGGTCGGCGGTGCGGTAGTCCGCGTACGGGTCGCCGCCTCCGTAGGGGTTCGCGTCTCCGGTGAAGCTGGCCAACGAGGTGTTCTGCTGGGCCGTCACGGTGATCAGGTGTTCCTTTCGGGGCCGTTCGGGAGGGACTGGGTTCAGGGGGTCCGGGACGTCAGGCCCGGTCGAGGAGCTGTCCCTTCGGGTCGGTGAACGCGCCGTCCGCCACGACGCGCGTGCCGCGCAGCCAGGTGGACTTCACGACGCCGTACAGGGTCTTGCCCGCGTACGCGGTGACGCGGTTGCGGTGCTGGAGGGCGGCCGGGTCGACGGTGAAGGTCTCGTCGGGGGCGAGGACGGCGAAGTCGGCGTCCCGGCCGACCGCGATGGCGCCCTTGCGGCCGTCGAGCCCCACCTGGCGGGCCGTGTTCGCGGACATCCAGCGCACGACGTCCTCCAGGCCGAGACCCCGCTCGCGGGCCTTGGTCCACATCGCCGGAAGGCTCAGCTGGAGGCCGGCGATGCCGCCCCAGGCGGTGGCGAAGTCGTCGGTCTTCAGGTCGGCGGTGGACGGCGAGTGGTCGGTGACCACGCAGTCGATGGTGCCGTCCACCAGCGCCTGCCACAGCAGGTCCTGGTTGGCGGCCTCGCGGATGGGCGGGCAGCACTTGAACTCGCTGGCGCCGTCCGGCACTTCCTCGGCGGTGAGGGTGAGGTAGTGCGGGCAGGTCTCGACCGTCACCTTCACCCCGTCCGCGCGGGCCTCGGCGATCAGCGGCAGGGCGTCGCTGGAGGAGAGGTGGAGCACGTGAACACGGGCGTTGAACCGCTTGGCCTGCGCGAGCAGGGTGGCGATCGCGGTGTCCTCGGCGTCGCGCGGGCGGCTGGCGAGGAAGTGGGAGTACTTGGGACCGCCCTGCTGCGGGGCGGCGGCCAGGTGGTGCGGGTCCTCGGCGTGCACGATCAGCAGGCCGTCGAAGGCGGCGATCTCCGCCAGGGACCGGGCGAGCTGCTCCTGGTCGAGGTGCGGGAACTCGTCCACGCCCGACGGCGACAGGAACGACTTGAAGCCGAAGACCCCGGCCTCGTGCAGCGGGCGCAGGTCCTTGACGTTGTCCGGCAGGGCGCCGCCCCAGAAGCCGACGTCGATGTGCGCCTTGTCGGCGGCGACCTCGCGCTTGGTGCGCAGGTTGTCGACCGTGGTGGTCGGCGGGATGGAGTTGAGCGGCATGTCGACGAGGGTGGTGATGCCGCCGGCGGCCGCGGCGCGGGTGGCGGTCCAGAAGCCCTCCCACTCGGTGCGGCCGGGGTCGTTGACGTGCACGTGCGTGTCGACCAGGCCGGGCAGGACGACATGGTCGCCGACGTCCTCGAGCCGGGCGCCGTCCGGGACGGGGGCGTCGTACGGCAGGACCGCCGTGATCTTCTCCCCGGTCACCGCGATCGACGCGGCGCGTGTCCCCTCGGGGGTGATGACGCGCGTCGAGCGCAGCACCAGTTCAGCTCCGGACACCCGAAACCCCTCTTTTCTGCCGCCGAGTTTTTCAACGTTCTGTTGAAGTCTCCTGTCGAAGGAGTCTTCATTCCCGCTCCCGTGCCGTCAAGAGGCACCCTTTGTGCGGGCATGCCCACGGCTCAGCCCTGGACGTTTCCACAAAGCGGAATTAGAATTCCAGCAAGCAGAACGTAGCTACGTACAAGCCGGTAGTCAACCGGCCGCCGGGTACGCTTCTTTCCTCCCGCCAGCCCCGAAAGGAACGTGCCGTGCCGACGTCCAGCGCCAGCACCACCGACTCCGCCAGGTCCGCCACCGGCGGCGTCCAGTCCCTGGAGCGCGCCTTCGACCTGCTCGAACGGATGGCGGACGCGGGGGGCGAGGTCGGCCTGAGCGAGCTCTCGGCCAGCAGCGGGCTGCCGCTGCCGACCATCCACCGCCTGATGCGGACGCTCGTGGCCTGCGGATACGTACGCCAGCAGCCCAACCGGCGCTACGCGCTCGGACCCCGCCTGATCCGCCTCGGCGAGTCCGCCTCCCGGCTGCTGGGCACCTGGGCGCGCCCGCACCTGGCCCGTCTGGTCGAGGAGACCGGCGAGACGGCGAACATGGCCCTGCTCGACGGGGACGAGATCGTGTACGTCGCCCAGGTGCCGTCCAAGCACTCGATGCGCATGTTCACCGAGGTCGGCCGGCGCGTCCTGCCGCACTCCACGGGCGTCGGCAAGGCACTGCTCGCGGGCTTCCCGGCGGACGAGGTGCGGGCCCTGCTGAGCCGTACCGGCATGCCGGCCGCGACCGACAAGACGATCACCACGCCGGACGGCTTCATCGCGGCGCTGGAGGACGTGCGGCGCCAGGGTTACGCGATCGACGACAACGAGCAGGAGATCGGCGTCCGCTGCCTGGCCGTCCCGGTGCCGGACTCCCCCACCGCCGCGGCCATCTCGATCTCCGGTCCCGCGGGCCGTGTCACCGAGGCCGCGACCGACCGGATCGTGCCCCTGCTCCAGCAGGTGGCGGCGGAGCTGTCCCAGGCCCTGCTGAACTCGAACGGCGCGAACGGCTCGAACGGCAACCCGGTCGTCTGAGGCACCCTCCCCGCACGGGGCTCAGGGGCGCGGCGGGTCCCCGAACAGCTCCACGGCGTGACGGACCTCCGTCAGCCCCGGCGCGAGGGCGCTGACGGAGCCGATCGCACCGGCTATCAGCAGCAGGGAGCGGCGCAGCCGTGCCGCTTCGGGGACGCCGTGGCCCGCCATGGCGGCGAGGTCGGCCAGCTCGTCCTCCGCGATCCCGCGGTCCGGGAAATCGGCGGCCAGCAGGGCGAGTTGGCGGCGCAGCCGGGACACGGCGGTCCGCAGCGCCACCACCCTCACGTCCTCGTCGCCGACGGTCACGTGCCTCTGCCCCAAGCTCCGCAACACAACCCTCCCCCTCGCACCCCGTTGTGCGCGGGCCAGTAAACGCCACCCCGCGCCGCGCGCGCCACCGCGCGGACCGAAATTCAGTCTCCGGAAAGTCTCCGGACATCCCGCGCACGCCGGAGCGTTTGGCGGGCGGTCAGGTATGCAGGGGGCATGACCGACAACGAGGGCCTGACAGAAGACCAGGTGGACGGCCGGGTGGCGGGGCTGCTGCTGGCCGCCGGGGGCGGCCGACGGCTCGGTGGCCGCCCCAAGGCACTGCTCGAACATCGTGGACACCCGCTCGTCGAACACGCGGTCGACATGCTGCGTGCGGCCGGCTGCACCCGCGTACATGTCGTGCTGGGGGCGCGCGCCGAGGACGTACGCGCGCGGGCGGCGCTCGACGGCTGCGTTCTCGTGGACAACCCCGGCTGGGAACAGGGCATGGGGTCGTCGCTGCGCGCCGGGCTCGGCTCGCTGGCGGGAACAGGGGCGCGGGCCGCCCTCGTGTGCCTGGTGGACCAGCCCGGCATCGGCGCGGAGGCGATGGCCCGGGTGCGCGCCGGATACCGGGACGAGACGTCGCTGGTCTCGGCGGCGTACGCGGGTGTGCGCGGGCATCCCGTACTGCTCGGCGCCGCGCACTGGGCGGGAATCGCGGCGACCGCCACCGGGGACCGGGGTGCCCGCGCCTATCTGAGGGAACACGAGGCGGAGATCGCCCTCGTCGAGTGCGGGGACGTGGCACGGCCGTACGACATCGACACCGAGGCGGACCTGGTCCACCTTGAGTGAGGGAGGTGGCACCCAGCGCCACCTTTCCTCGACCCGGAGAATCTCGACGTCAACAAACCATTGAAGTTCCACGATGAGGAAACTACTATCCACTGACCAGAAGCACTCCGCTGCACGGCGAGTGCGTAATGCCCCATACGCACCCTCTGGCACCCGGTGCCACCGCTGAAGGAAGTGACAGCTCATGTCCGCACCAGCGCCGTCCACGCTGGCCATCGTCGACGCCGAGCCCCTGCCCCGGCAGGAGGAGGTCCTCACCGATGCGGCGCTCGCCTTCGTGGCCGAGCTGCACCGGCGGTTCACGCCCCGGCGTGACGAGCTCCTCGCCCGCCGTGCGGAGCGCCGCGCCGAGATCGCCCGCACCTCCACGCTCGACTTCCTCCCGGAGACCGCCGCGATCCGCGCGGACGACTCCTGGAAGGTGGCCCCCGCTCCGGCCGCGCTGAACGACCGCCGCGTCGAGATCACCGGCCCCACCGACCGCAAGATGACCATCAACGCGCTCAACTCGGGCGCGAAGGTGTGGCTCGCGGACTTCGAGGACGCCTCAGCGCCGACCTGGGAGAACGTGGTCCTCGGCCAGCTCAACCTGACCGCGGCCTACACCCGCACCATCGACTTCACCGACGAGCGCACCGGCAAGTCGTACGCCCTGCGCCCGGACGCCGAACTGGCGACGGTCGTCATGCGCCCGCGCGGCTGGCACCTCGACGAGCGCCACCTCCAGGTGGACGGCCGCCCGGTGCCCGGCGCCCTGGTCGACTTCGGCCTGTACTTCTTCCACAACGCGCAGCGTCTGCTGGACCTCGGCAAGGGCCCGTACTTCTACCTCCCGAAGACGGAGTCCCACCTGGAGGCCCGCCTGTGGAACGAGGTGTTCGTCTTCGCGCAGGACTACGTCGGCATCCCGCAGGGCACGGTGCGCGCCACCGTCCTGATCGAGACGATCACGGCCGCGTACGAGATGGAGGAGATCCTCTACGAACTGCGCGACCACGCCGCCGGGTTGAACGCCGGGCGCTGGGACTACCTGTTCTCCATCGTCAAGAACTTCCGTGACGGCGGCGCCAGGTTCGTGCTGCCGGACCGCAACGCGGTGACGATGACCGCCCCGTTCATGCGGGCGTACACCGAACTCCTCGTCCGCACCTGCCACAAGCGCGGCGCGCACGCGATCGGCGGCATGGCGGCCTTCATCCCCTCGCGCCGGGACGCCGAGGTCAACAAGGTCGCCTTCGAGAAGGTCCGCGCCGACAAGGACCGCGAGGCCGGCGACGGCTTCGACGGCTCCTGGGTGGCCCACCCCGACCTGGTCCCGATCGCCATGGAGTCCTTCGACAAGGTCCTCGGCGACAAGCCCAACCAGAAGGACCGCCTGCGCGAGGACGTCGCCGTCGAGGCGGCCGACCTCATCGCCATCGACTCCCTGGACGCCAAGCCGACGTACGCCGGACTCGTCAACGCCGTCCAGGTCGGCATCCGCTACATCGAGGCGTGGCTGCGGGGCCTCGGCGCCGTCGCCATCTTCAACCTGATGGAGGACGCGGCCACCGCCGAGATCTCCCGCTCGCAGATCTGGCAGTGGATCAACGCGGAGGTCGTCCTCGACAACGGCGAGCAGGTCACCGCCGACCTGGCCCGCAAGGTCGCCGCCGAGGAACTGGCGAACATCCGCGCCGAGATCGGCGACGAGGCCTTCGCGGCCGGCAACTGGCAGCAGGCCCACGACCTGCTGCTCACGGTGTCGCTCGACGAGGACTACGCCGACTTCCTGACGCTGCCGGCGTACGAGCAGCTCAAGGGCTGACGCCGACCCGCGTTCGACGGTCCGCGCCCCCGGCGCCGAAGCACGGCACCGGGGGCGCGGACGTGTGTCAGCCCAGGTGGACCGACCAGTCCTGCTCGGCGGGCGGCTTGCCGTGCAGGTCGGGGACCCGCTTGAGCCAGTCCGGCCGGCCCCGCTGGGTGCGCGCCGCGCGGGCGGCGTTCTCGGCGGCCAGCTCCTCGCGGCTCGGGAAGCCGGTGGGCAGCCACTGGTGGGAGGCCCGGACGCGCGCGTGCAGGTAGTCCACGTAGGCCGCGCGCACCTTCTCCGGCGTGTCGAGGCCGCCCTCGCGGGTCAGCCAGGCCTCCGGCACCCGGTCCACCACCTCGCGCAGCAGCTCCCGTGTCACCTTCGGCGCCAGCTCCGCGTCGGCGGCCGGGAGGTCGGGCGCGTAGTGGCCGAGGGCGTGGTGGCGGAAGTCGTACGCCTTCTCGGGCGGGGAGGCGCCCCAGCGGTGGTGGAAGACGAGCGCCGCGCCGTGGTCGATCAGCCACAGCCGCGGGGGTGCGGTGCCGAGGGTGGGCCAGACCATGAGGTTGGAGCTGTGCACCGTCCGGTCGACGTTCACGGTGAGGGCGTCCAGCCAGACGACCCGCCCGGCCTCCCGCGCGTCCACCGGGAACACCTCGGCCAGCTCGGGCGTGAAGTCGGCGCCGCCCGACAGGTAGTCCATGCCGAGGTTGAGTCCCGCGCTGGCGTGCAGCAGGTCCCGCACCTCCTGGTGCGGTTCGGCCTCCGCGATCGCCGGGTCGAAGTGCGCGAGCACCAGCTCCGGCACCCGCAGCCCCAGCTCCCGGGCCAGCTCCCCCACGACCACCTCGGCGACCAGCGCCTTGCGCCCCTGCGCGGAGCCGGTGAACTTCAGGACGTAGGTGCCGAGATCGTCGGCCTCGACCACGGCGGGCACGGAGCCGCCGGAGCGCAGGGGCTCGACGTAGCGGGTGGCGGTGACTTCGGTGAGCATGGGACGAGCATATGGACGCGCCCGCCCGAGCGCGGAACGCGCCGACCGGCAGGCCGGTTCAAGCCGTCCCGCAGCGACCGCGGAGGATGTCCACGCCCTTCCCTGCCAAGTCGTCGCAGTACGTCGCGCGGCCGGTCATGGCCATCACCAGGGCCACGGTGGGACCGGACACCACGGGCCCGGCGCCGGTCGTGAAAGGGCCGTCTTCCGCGGCGAGTCTCAGCCCCGCGATGCGTTTCCTGGCGACGACCACCATGTCCGAGCCCTGGTAGTACTCGGCCACCCGTGTGACGACGTCGATCGGGTAGTCGCGCCGGACGCCCAGCGGACGCCGGATGTCCTCGCCGTGCACGAGCGTCTCGCCCAGCATGGCGATGGCGGGCAGGGGCGGCTTGGTCGTGCTCGGGACGACGCGCCTGAAGCGCGCGAGGGTCTCCGCCGGATCCGCGCCCAACTGCTCGGCCAGCCGCACGGCGACCTGCTTGTCGAAGTCGAACCGGCAGCGGATCACCCCCGCCAGCCAGCGCACGGTGTTGAGGCTCGCGCCCGCCGTGAGATGCGCCAGCACCTCGCGCACCGTCAGACCGGTGCACAGCGACGGCGTCGCCCACTGCTCGTCGGTCAGATCCGCGAGGTCGGCCGCGAGCGCCGCTCGCTCCGCACGGATCGAGGACCAGACGCCGGTCTCCTCAGGCTCAGTCATGCGGGAAGGTCTCCTGTCATCGGGGCGGGACGGTCGTGACGGAGACTCTCATCCCCGCGCGAAGTCATCACCCGCGCGCGATCTTTCGCCACGCGGCGGCAGGTCCAGTTCCGCGCGGACCGTCTTGCCGACGGGTACGCGGTCGAACACACCCCACCGGTCCGCCAGCGCGTCCACGAGCACCAGTCCGCGCCCGTGCTCTGCCTCCGGTGCCGCCGTGACCGTCGGGCGGCGCTCACCCCGGCTGTCGGAGACATCGATCCGCAGCGTGTACGCGTCCAGCCGCAACAGCACCTCGATGTCCCGCCCCGGCACCCGCCCGTGCGTCACGGCGTTCGCCGCCAGCTCCGCCACGAGCAGCGCGGCCGTGTCGGACACCGCCGAACCGTACGGGACGCCCCACGTGTCGAGACGGTGCAGGACGAGGTGGCGTGCCAGTCGGGCGCCGCGCGGGGTGGAGCTGAACCGCTGGACGAACACACGCGCGGTGACCGGGAGTCGGGGGGTGGGGGTTGGTCTCATACCGCCATCCCACCTGCGGCGACGGCGTCCCACCAGATCAGCGACCGGTACGCACGGTGAGCGTACGGGTGCGGACGGTGGACAGTAGGGGTAACCGTCCGTGACCATGGGCCCGTTGAGTGGGCGTGACGGGTGGGAGGTGTCCCGGATGACGGACGGTACGGGCGGCGCGGGTGAACCGGAGGTCTCGGACAGCCTCAAGGCGTTCGGTGAGGTCGTCAAGGCGTTCCGCAAACGGGCGGGGCTGACTCAGGAGGAGTTCGCGCCGCAAGTGCGGTACTCGGTGCCGACGGTGGCGTCGATCGAGCAGGGGCGGCGGTTCCCTCCGGTGGACTTCGTGGAGCGCGCTGAGCAGACCCTGGACGCGTTCGGGGCGCTGCGGGGTGCGGCACGGCATTTGTCGCGGCAACCGGGACTGGCGAGCTGGTTCCGGCAGTGGGCGCGGTTCGAGGCGGAGGCGGTGAGTCTGTACACGTATGAATGCCGGTTGATTCCGGGGCTGTTGCAGACCGAGGCTTACGCACGCACGCTGTTCACGAACCAACTCCCGCCCCTGGGTGACGATCAGATCGAGGCGCAGTGGGTGGCACGGGCTGAACGACAGCGGCTGCTGAGGGAGCGGCCGAACACGGCGTTCAGCTTCATTCTGGAGGAACACCTGTTCCTGCGGTGCATGGGCGGAGTGGAGGTCACGCAGGAGTTGGTCGACCATGTGCTGGGAATCGCTGAGCTGCGCAATGTCGAAGTTCAGATGATGCCCTTGGCACGGAAAGCCCACGCGGGGCTGGACGGCCCGATGCAGCTCTTGGAGACGCCCGACGCACGCTGGTTCGCCTACAACGAGGGGCAGCGCGGAGGCATGTTCGTTTCCGAGCGGAAAGAGGTCAGCGTCCTTCAAATGAGGTATGCCAGGATGCGGTCACAGGCTCTCTCCCTCGACGACTCCCTGGGCCTGTTGCAGCAGATGCGAGGAGCCCCATGAACACGACGGAACTGTCCTGGTTCAAGAGCACGTACAGCAGCGGTGGCGACGGCGACTGCGTCGAGGTGGCCGCCTGCCCTGACACCGTCCACGTCCGTGACTCCAAGGTCCGGGACGGGGTCCGGCTCGCCGTGTCCCCCACGGCGTGGTCCCGGTTCCTCAGCTTCTGCGACGAGGCGGGCGTCAGGCCACTGGGCGGTCCCGGCCACCGGTTGCCTGTCGCAACGCGGCTTCCAGCCGGTCGCGGGCCTCGGTCTGGGCAGCGATCCGTTCGTTGAGGACCGCCAGCCGTTCCCACGCGACCCGCAGGCCCTTGTCCGAGGGCCGTGCGGCAGTCACATCGCCGTCCAGGCACGGCAGGAACACCCGCACGTCGTCCAGGACGAGCCCGGCGGCCAGCAGGTAGCGGATATTGCGGACCCGCACCACTGCCCGCTCGTCGTAGATGCGGTAGCCGTTGGGGGCCCGCTGCGAGGAGATCAGTCCGGCCTGCTCATAATGCCGCAGCGCACGGGCAGTTGTCCCGGTCGCCATGGCCAGCTCACCGATCCGCATCCATCTCATCTCCCGGGCCACTCCTATCACGCCACGACCGCTCCGCCATCAACAGGGAGTACCACTCCGGTGACGAACGACGCGGCCGGTGCGGCAAGGTGGGTGACCGCCCAGGCCACCTCCTCCGGGCGGCCGATCCGGGCCAGTGGTGTGTGCGACAGCTGCCACTCCCGCACCGCTGCCCTCCGCTCCGGCGTCAGGCCCTGGTGCTCGCCGATGGGGGTGTCGATCGCGCCGGGGGCGACCGCCACCACCCGGATCCCGCGGGGTGCCAGTTCGACCGCCCAGCTGCGGGTCAGCAGTTCCAGAGCGGTCTTGGTAGCCGCATAGACCGAGTTGCCGGGCCAGGCCCGCTGCCCCACCGACGTACTGACATTGACGATCACCCCGCCCGACTTCTCCAGGAGTGGCAGCGCGGCCTGGGCCAGCAGGATGGGCGCGACGAGGTTGGTGGCAAGCTGAGCCGTGATCATCTCCGGCGTCAGCGTGCCGAGGACGCCGCTGCGCACGATGCCCGCGTTGTTGACCAGCACGTCCAGCCGGCCGTGTGTCTCCAGCACGGCCCGGACGATCCGATCCGGTTCGCCCTCGGCGGTGATGTCGGCGGCCAGCGGCGTGATCCCCTCGTGCCGGGCCGCGGTCTCCTCGAGAGGCTCGGCCCGCCGCCCGATCGCGACCACGTGGGCGCCCTCGGTGGCGAAGGCACGGGCGGTGGCCCGGCCGATCCCGGTGCCGGCTCCGGTGACGGCGACGACCCTGCTGCTCTGCGATGCGGTGCTGTTCATGCCGGTCATCGTGTAACCCTGCCGCCAGCGGCAATGTCAAGCAGCGCCCCCGGTCCCTCGACGAGGCGGCACGGCTTGACGTAGCCCGGCGGTCACAGCCCCGTGAGGAGGTCCGCCAGCGGGGCCGGTGGCCGGTCGGTGTCGAGGGCTTCCACCAGGAGGCTGCCGTAGCGGATCTTGCGGCCCTTCCTGGTGCTGAGGAAGCGGCGCAACTGCTGTTGCCGGGAGCGGCCGTGCTGGGCGGGCTGGGCCAGGAAGGTCTGCCAGGGCCGGAGTTCGTTTTCGGACCGTATGACCTCCTCGACCCGTTCGGGGCCCAGCGCCCGGATCATCTCGTCCTCCAGGTCGGCCACGCAGACGTAGAAGTCGCGCGCGGCGCCCGCCCGTTGCCAGCCTCGGTCGTAGAAGGGCTCCTCGCGGGCGTCGCAGAGGCCGGTCAGGCGCAGGCCGAGCCCGGGAGGGCCGAGCAGACCGGCGTAGCGTCCGACGCTCATGGCGCCGCCCATGGAGACCACGGCCACGCCTTCGGCGGTCAGGTCGCGTTCTTCGCGGGCCGCCAGTGCCTCGACGGCCGCGAGGTCGCTGGGGCCCTCCAGCAGCACCGCCGTCCGCAGGCCGAGGTCCGCCGCCAGCTCCGCTGCCGTGTCTGAGGCGCCGCCCGCCGCCCAGCGGGCGAGCTCGTCCCGGAACGCGTCCATGTCCGCCATGCGGTGAGTGTGCCCCACCGGGGTGCGGTACGGCACGGGAATTCCGGGCGTCGCGGAGGCCGCCGCTCAGGCCCCGCGCAGCGGGTTGGGCAGGGGGCGGTAGCGGGCGTCGGCGCCGTCCGCG
The DNA here is from genome assembly GCF_055575415.1 of Streptomyces sp. NPDC034099. Classification (NCBI taxonomy): domain Bacteria; kingdom Bacillati; phylum Actinomycetota; class Actinomycetes; order Kitasatosporales; family Streptomycetaceae; genus Streptomyces; species Streptomyces sp. NPDC034099. The sequence goes on from NZ_JBVISR010000007.1 coordinate 73,050, forward strand.
CCGGTCCAGCGCAGCAGGAGGTTGGTCTTGGCGGGGAGGGCGGGGGCGGCGAGCAGGGCGGGGATCTCGGGCAGGTCGTGGCGGGCCAGTTCGCGGCGGACGGCGGGCCAGGGGTCGAGGCCGGGGTGGTGTTCGGCGAGGGCGGCGGCGATCTCGTACAGGTGGTTGACGACCAGGCAGTAGACCAGGCGCTCCCAGCCGGCCGCCCGGGGGGTGTCCGGCAGCAGCTTGACACCCTCCGCGTCCCGGAACAGGGCCTGCACCGGGGTGCCGGCCGGGTCCACGGCGACCAGGGTGTTCTGCAGGTGCGCCTCCAGGACGACGCCGTCGTCGGCGAAGGCGGTCAGGACGGGCGGGACGACGGCGGTGAGGTACGCCTCCCACCAGGCCGCCGGGTCCGCGGTGGCCGGGAGCGGGCTGCCGGGGAAGCCCTCCACGAGCGCGGCGGCCAGGAGCGGGGTCGCGCCGGGCAGCAGGTGCTCCCGCAGGCCGTCGCGGACGACGACGGCCAGTTCCTCGAAGGCGAAGTCGGCGGTGCGGTGGCCTCGGTCGCCGAGCCAGGCCGCGGGGGGGCCCAGGGAGGCGAAGGCCTCGGTGACGGCGGTGTCCGTGCGGCGCAGTCGCATCAGGTCGTGGCGCCACAGGCGGCGGATGTCGTTGGTGACGCGCACGTCGAGGCTGAACTTCAGGAACAGGTCCTGTCCGGGCAGGTACTCGGGCGCGTACACCGTGCGGATCGCGGCCGTCGGCCAGGCGAAGAAGCCGGTCGTGCCCACCCGGACGAGCCGGCCGTCGGCGAAGGCGGGGGCGAGGGCCGGTGCCGTCAGCTCCAGCTGCCAGGGGTGGGCGGGCAGCAGGCGGTAGCCGGGCGGGGCCTTGCCGAGGGCGTCCAGGGCGGCGGTGTCGCCCTCGTCGACGACGGTGTCCTCGCGCACGGCGAGCAGCGTCAGCGGAAAGCGGGCGTGCGCCTCGGGCGCGTACGGCAGCCACCCGGCGTGCGGGCCGCCGCCGCGTGCCTTGGGGGCGGGGTGGTGGGTGTGGCCGGTGAGCAGGGCCTGCTCGGAGCGGAGGTACGGGTCCGCGGGCGGGGTGGCACGGGCGCGTGCCGTCAGCAGCGCGGCCACCGCGTCGCGGCTGTCGGTCATCTCGGTGGGCAGCTCGTGATTGCCCACACCGGTGTGCCGGCGCAGCGCCTCGGCGACGAGCTTCACCAGTTCGGCGTGGTCGACGCGGTGCCATCCGTCCGCCGCGCGGACCTCCGGTTCGGCGGGCCGCCGGCCCCGGCGCACCCGCAGCAGTCTGCCGCCGGGCAGCCGGTACACGGGGCGGGCGCCGGGGCCCGGCAGGGGCTCGGCCACCTCGCGCAGCAGGCAGTTCAGCAGCGGTACGGCCGCGTGGGCGTCGGCGCGGCGCGCCACGTCGTCCCGGGAGTCGGCGCCGGTGGGCGGGGGCAGGAGATCCACGCGTTCCACTCGTTCCCTACGGTCGGTCCATGGCGGAGAGGACGGAGACGATCAGTATGTCTCTCGTCATGACCCTCGTCGGCCCTCCGCCGTGACGCCCTGCCCCGTACTCGTACCCGTATCCGAGGAGCCAGCTCGTGCATCGTCCTCCCAGCGCAGCGGCCGCGGTCGCCGACGAGGTGGCGGCCGTCCGCCCCGCTCTGGTCGCCCGGTTCACGGCCGAGCGGCCGGGGGCGCGCGCGGCCGTGCTGTCGCGGCTGTGGCGTGCCCTCGCCTTCGAACCGCTGCCGTGGATCGAGGGCCGGGAGCGGTCCGGGGACGGACTGGTCCTGCGCCTGCGGGACGGCCGGCGGCTGACCGGACCGGCCGCCGACCCGTACCGCACTGACGCGTACGTGCCGCTCGTCCGGCTGGACGAGGTCGCGTACGACGACCCGGAGCGGCTGATGACCGACCTCGCCGTACCGCACTCGACCGCCTTCGCCGCCGAACTCGGGCACAGCGCCGCGTCGTTGGCGCTGTCGCGCGCGGCGCAGCCCCGGGCGGCGCGGGAGGGGGCGTCGGAGGGGGCGTCCGGGAATCACCCGGACGAGTGGCCGGACAGCGACTGGGGCTGGGAGAGCCGGGTGGTCGACGGGCATCCCTACCACCCGGGCTGCCGTGCGCGGCCGGGTTTCTCGGTGGCCGAGCAGTTGGCGTACGGGCCCGAGCACGGGCCGGTGGTGGAGCTGGGGCTGGTGCCGGTTTCGGCGGCGGAGTGCCTGGTGACGGGGGCGTGGCCGCGGGAGCTGCGGGACGGGGCGCGGGTGCTGGTCCCGGTGCATCCGTGGCAGGCGGCGCACGTGCTCAAGCAGTCGGCCGGGGCCGGGCCTGCCGCGCGTCCGCTGATGTCCCTGCGGACCCTGGCGATGCCCGGTTCGGTGCATGTGAAGACCGCGCTGAGCGCCCGGCTGACGTCCTCGGTGCGGGACATCTCGGTCGCCTCGATCGCCGCGTCGGCGGACCTGTCGGCGTTCGGGGAGCGGCTGGCGGCGAGGATGAACGGCCTGCTCCACGTGACCCGCACGCCGGGCGCGGCCACCGCCCACTCCCCCGACCTGGCCGCCGTACTGCGCGAGTCGCCCCGGGTGTACGCCTCGCCGGGCGAGCACGTCGTCCCGGTGGCGGCGCTGGCGACCACCGGACTGCCGCGCTCCCCCGGGTGGCTCGCCGCCTTCGCCCGCATCGCGCTCACCGCCGGGCTGCGCGCGCTGGAGCTGGGCGTGGCGCTGGAGGCCCACGGCCAGAACCTCCTGGTCGTCCTCTCCGCCGCGGGCGACCCGCTGCGCCTGGTCTACCGCGACCTGGCCGACATCCGCGTCTCCCCGGCCCGCCTGGCCCGGCACGGTATCGCCGCCCCCGGCCTGCCCGCCCGGATCCTCACCGACGAACCGGCCGCCCTGCGCCGGAAGCTGTTCGGTTCACTGGTGGGCGGCGCGCTGGCGGCGACGGCAGGTTCGGGCCCGGCACTGCGCAGGGCCCTGGAGGCAGCCGTGCCCGAACTGCCCCGCACGGAGGACACGGTGGCCCTGCGCGAGGAGCCGCTGCCGGTGAAGGCCCTGACGGCGATGCGGACTTCACCGGGGAGCACGGGCGATCTGTGGACGGAGCTGCCCAATCCGCTGCGGTGGAGGTGAAGTCGGGGCATCGGCGCGGTCTCGTTTTGGAGCGCGACACCACTGATCAATAAGATCCGCCGATGATCACAAGAACACGGCTGGCGGCGGGCGCCTGTGCCCTGCTCGCCGCGCTGGCGGCCGGGATGGCGTTCCCGGCCGGGGCGAGCGCCGGTGAACCCACGGGTGAGGACGCGCCGAAGGTCGACCTCGTGCTCGACGTCAGCGGTTCGATGCGGACGCGGGACATCGACGGCGGCACGCGCATGGCGGCGGCGAAGCAGGCCTTCAACGAGGTGCTCGACGCGACGCCGGAAGAGGTGCGGCTGGGCATCCGGACGCTCGGCGCGGACTACCCGGGCGACGACCGCAAGACCGGCTGCAAGGACACCGCGCAGCTCTACCCGGTGGGCCCGCTGGACCGCACCGAGGCGAAGACGGCGGTGGCGACCCTGTCTCCGACGGGCTGGACGCCGATCGGGCCCGCGCTGCTCAAGGCGGCCGACGACCTCGACGGCGGCGACGGTTCCAAGCGGATCGTGCTGATCAGCGACGGCGAGGACACCTGCGCCCCGCTGGACCCGTGCGAGGTGGCCCGCGAGATCGCGGCCAAGGGCATCGGGCTCACCATCGACACGCTGGGTCTGGTCCCCAACACCAAGATGCGGCAGCAGCTCAGCTGTATCGCCGAGGCGACCGGCGGCACGTACACCTCGGTCGAGCACACCGAGGAACTGACCGACAAGGTCAACCAGTTGGTGGACCGCGCGGCCGACCCGGTGGTGACGCCGGTCGCCACCGAGGGCGCGGACGCGTGCGCGAAGGCGCCGACACTCAAGTCGGGGCTGTACACCGACCGCGAGGAGTTCGGGCAGCAGCGCTGGTACCGGGTGGACGTGGAGCCGGGTCAGGAGCTGCGCGCCTCGGTGAGCGTGGGCGCCGACCGGGCCGTGAACCCGTCCTACGGGGTGCTGCTGCGGGCGGTGACCGTGCACGGCCGGGAGATCGTGCGCGGTGAGGCGGCGGGCAACGGCCGCACCGACGTGCTCTCGACGGGACTGCGGTACCCGAAGGCGGAGAGCGACGACGACGATGCGGACGCCGCGGCCGAGGCCGTGTGTCTGCAGGTGACCAACTCCTTCTCCGTCGCCTCCGGCGTGAAGACCACGCCGGGGCTGCCGCTGGAGCTGACCGTCGACGTCGTGGACGGTCCGGGCGACTCCGACGACGTGGCCGCCTTCGGCCTCGGGCGCGGCTGGTGGCTGCTCGGCCTGCTGGTGCTGGTCGGCTTCGTCGCCGGTCTGCTGTGGGGCTGGCTCTCGCGCTGGCGGTTCGCGATCTGGAGGACCAACTGATGCGATTCACCCGAGCGTTGACGGCGGCCGTGGTGCTGCTCGGTCTCGCCGCGGCTCCCGCGGCGGCCGACTCCTCGCCCTCCGCGAGCCCTGCGCATGACGGCGACGCGCCGACCGCGGCGGGCACGTCCTTCCGTACGGCGGCCGAGTTCGAGCAGGGGCAGGTCGCCACGGCGAACGGTGCCGCGGGCGACTACCTGTACTGGTCGTTCCCGGCCGACGCCGGGCAGCGGCCCACGGTGAAGGCCACGGTGAAGCTGCCCGAGACACACGCCGCCCAGACCTGGCGGGTCGACGTGTACGACGGTCTGCGCCGCCGCCAGGCCTGCCAGTGGGGCGCCCAGGCCCGCACCGCGGACGCGGGCACCTCCGCGGTCGAGCTGGCCTGCGTCCTGCGCACCGTGCGCGCCTGGACCGAGCCGTGGGCCAACGACCCGCTGCCGGGCACCTACTACGTCCGGCTGACGGCGGTGAACGTGCCGGCCTCGGACCTCGGTGTGCCGGTCTCCGCCGAGGTCCGGGTGGACTCCAAGGACATCGGCGGGGCCGCCGCGGTGGACGGTTCGCTGGCCGAGCCGCTGGTGCCGGGCATCGCGGTGACCTCCGGCGCCGACGAGGGCGACGAGGAGGACCGGGGCGCCGTGCTGTCCGCGATCGAGCCGGAGGACGGCTGGTCGTCGGGCTGGTGGTCGGACCGCTGGGTGTGGAGCGGGATCGGGGCCGTACTGGCCGCCCTCGCGGGCATCGGCGGCTATGCGCTGACCCGGGGTTCGGGACGGCCGTCCCGGGTGCCGCCGGGCGCCTGACACACCATCAGGGTGCCCGCTCCGGCGGGCCTCCTGCCGTTTTCACCCGTCCCGCAGCGCCTTGGCCGCCGGGCCGTCGCCGGTCACCTCGACGCGGCCGTCGCGCACCGCCTCCCGCAGGCCGACCTCGCCCCGCCCGAGGGCCACGCACGTCACGGCGTCCAGCACGAGCCGGGCGTCGGGCTCCCCGGGCGCGGACCCCTCGCCGTACACGGGCCCCTCCGCCGAGCCCTGCGCCGCCGCGTCGGCGTACAGATGGAACTCCCCCTCCTCCAGCCGGACTTCGACCAGCCCCTCGCCCGCCCCGGCCTCCCGCAGCGCGCGCAGCAGGGGCAGCGCGAACCAGTGCGCGCGTACGGCGTCCGTGGGCCGCCGCTCCCCCAGCTCGCCGGCGCCCCACGCGCCGAGCGCCTCCAGGACGGGCAGCAGGCCGCGTCCCCGCGCGGTGAGTTCGTAGACGTACGCCGCGCCGGGCGGGGGCAGCCGGCGCCTGGTCGTCAGTCCTTCGCGCTCCATGTCCTTGAGCCGCGAGGCGAGTACGTCCGTGCTGACGCCGGGCAGGTCGGCGTGCAGGTCGGTGTAGCGCCGCGGACCGGCGAGCAGCTCCCGGACGATCAGCAGGGTCCAGCGGTCGCCGACGGCGTCGAGCGCGCGGGCGGCGGAACAGTACTGGTCGTAGCTACGGCGAGGACGAGGTGACATGCGACGCAGTGTAGACAAGTTGTTGGACTTTCCAAGCTGCTACTTGGTAAAACCAAGCAACACCAGATTCCGGAGGGGAAGCCGCGCATGGAGTTCCGGCAGTCGAACAAGCTCAGCGAGGTCTGTTACGAGATCCGCGGCCCGGTCATCGAGCACGCCAACGCGCTGGAGGAGGCGGGACACAGCGTCCTGCGCCTGAACACCGGCAACCCCGCCCTCTTCGGCTTCGAGGCGCCGGAGGAGATCGTCCAGGACATGATCCGCATGCTGCCGCGGGCGCACGGCTACACGGACTCGCGCGGCATCCTCTCCGCCCGCCGGGCCGTCGCCCAGCGCTACCAGGCGCTCGGCCTGGAGGTGGACGTGGACGACGTCTTCCTCGGCAACGGCGTCTCGGAGCTGATCTCCATGGCCGTACAGGCCCTGCTCGAGGACGGCGACGAGGTGCTGATCCCCGCCCCCGACTTCCCCCTCTGGACGGCGGTGACCACCCTCGCGGGCGGCAGGGCGGTGCACTACCTCTGCGACGAGCAGGCGGAGTGGTACCCGGACCTGGCCGACATGGAGGCGAAGATCACCGCCCGCACCAAGGCGGTGGTCATCATCAACCCCAACAACCCCACCGGCGCCGTCTACCCCAAGGAGATCGTCGAGGGCATCCTCGACCTCGCCCGCCGGCACGGCCTGATGGTCTTCGCCGACGAGATCTACGACCAGATCCTGTACGACGACGCCGTGCACCACTCGGCCGCGTCCCTCGCCCCCGACCTGGTGGTGCTGACCTTCTGCGGCCTGTCCAAGACGTACCGGGTGGCGGGCTTCCGCTCCGGCTGGCTGGTGGTGACGGGGCCGAAGCAGCACGCGAAGGACTACCTGGAGGGCCTGACCATGCTGGCCTCCATGCGCCTGTGCGCCAACGCCCCCGCCCAGTACGCCATCCAGGCCGCGCTCGGCGGCCGCCAGTCCATCCGCGAACTGACCGCCCCCGGCGGACGGCTGCACGAACAGCGGGACGTGGCCTGGGAGAAGCTCAACGAGATCCCCGGTGTCTCCTGCGTCAAGCCCAAGGGCGCGCTGTACGCCTTCCCGCGCATCGACCCGGCCGTGCACAAGATCCACGACGACGAGCGGTTCGTCCTGGACCTGCTGCTGAGGGAGAAGATCCAGGTCGTCCAGGGCACCGGCTTCAACTGGCCGAGCCCGGACCACTTCCGCATCCTGACGCTGCCCCACGCGGAGGACCTGGAGGCGGCGATCGGACGGATCGGACGCTTCCTGAGCGGCTACCGGCAGTAGCGACGCCCCCGGCCGTAGCCTGGGGGGCATGGGTGATCTTTTTCTGGTCCGGCACGGTGAGACCGAGTGGTCGCGCTCCGGACGGCACACCGGGCTGACGGACGTCCCGCTGACCGAGAAGGGGCGGGAGCAGGCGCGGAGCCTGGTGCCGTTGATCCGGTCTCACCGGATCGGGGCGGCCTTCGTCAGCCCCTTCCAGCGGGCCCGGGAGACGGCCGAGCTGATCGGGCTGCACGACGTGCGCATCGAGCCGGACCTGCACGAGTGGGACTACGGCGGCTACGAGGGGATCACGACCCTCGAGATCCACCGGAGCCGTCCTGACTGGTTCCTGTTCACGGACGGGGTGGCTCCCGGACCGCCGGACCACCCCGGGGAGACGCCCGAGCAGGTGGGCGAGCGGGCCGACCGGGTGCTGGCCACGGTGGAGGCGGCGTTCGCCGACACCGAGGGGTGCGTGGTGCTGGTGGCGCACGGGCACTTCCTGCGGGTGCTCACCGCCCGGCACCTGGGCCTCCCGGCGTCCCACGGGGCACTGTTCCAGCTGGGCACGGGCACGCTGTGCCGGCTGGGCACGGAGCACGGGCGGCCGGTGATCGCCGCCTGGAATGTCAGACCCCCGTCGTAGTCTTCGAAGACGTCACCGGTGAGCCGGCGAGAGAGGACGAGAGAAGGGGGGCACGCCGTGGCACTGTCGCCCACCGCCGCGCAGCGGCGTGTCATCGACGCCGCCGATCCCGCCACCGGACGGCTGAGGGGTACGCCCGCCCAGCTCGCGGCGCTGGTGAAGCGGGGGCTCGCCTTCCGGCATCCGCGTCCGCCGCACGACCACTTCCTGACCCCGGCCGGGCACCGGATACGGGAGGCGGCAGCCGGCCCGGACGCGGTCGCGGTGCCGCCCGAGGCACCCGCCGCACCGGACACCGGGGGCGTGTTCGCCGCGCGGGTCGGCGGGGAGGAGGCCGCCCCGGGCAGCACGGGGCCCGCGCGGCTGCGGGAGGTGCGCGGCGCCTGGCAGGGGCTGCTGGAGCTGCGCCGGATGACGCATCCCGACGGGAGCACGGACCGGCCGTGCGCGTGGGAGCGGTCGCATCTCGTGCGGGCCGCCGCGCTGGCCCTGGAGGCGGCGGGGCACCGGCCGGCCGGGCCGGACGGAGAGGACGGGTACCGGGTGCGGGCGACACCGCAGCCGGAGGCCGTCGCCGTGTACGAGCCGGACGGCGGCGCGCTGCGGGCCTGTGCGGCGACCTTGGAGCGGGCCGGCTGGCAGGTCGGGGAGCACACCGAACCGCGCACCCGGGCCCGCTATCTGCTGGCCTCCCCGCGGAAGGTGTGACGCCCGCATGTCAGGATCGGTCCGTCAGTACGTGCGACGAGAGGCAGCAGCGGTGAGCGAGCCGTTTTCCGTACCGGTGACCGTCCGCGGGTACGAGACCGACACCCAGGGCCACCTGAACCAGTCGGTGTACCTGAACTACGCCGAGCACGCCCGCTGGTCGATGCTCCAGGCGGCCGGAATCCGGCAGGCCGACCTGGTCGCCCGCCAGGTCGGTCCGGTGGCCCTGGAGACGACCATCCGGTTCCGGCGGGAGCTGCTCGCCGGTGACGAGGTCACGGTGACCTGTGCCTTCGAGTGGGGTGAGGGCAAGACCTTCCGGATCCGGCAGCTCGTCGTCAAGGCGGACGGCACGGTCGCCGCCGAGATCGAGGCCGTCGGCGGGCTGATGGACCTGAGCGAGCGCAGGCTGGTGCCGGACCCGCGGCAGCGTTTCAAGGAACTGGCGGCGCGGCCGGAGCTGTTCGGCCTGTAGCCCCGGTGCGTCCGTGCCGACCGGTACGGCCGGGTCAGGCGTCCGTCAACTCCGGGTCGTGCTCGATGTCGTAGGACGCGCGGGCGTCGGCGATGTAGTGCCGGTTGCGCTCGGCCCAGTCCGTCAGCTGTTGCAGCGACTCATGCAGTTCCCGGGCCACGGGCGTCAGGGCGTACTCCACCTTCGGCGGCACCGTCGGGTGGACGGTGCGGGTCACCAGGCCGTCGCGCTCCAGGTTGCGCAGCGTCAGGGTCAGCATGCGGCGGCTGATGCCCTCGATGCCGCGCTCCAGTTCGGTGAACCGGATCGGGCCGTGCGCCGCGGCGACCAGGATCTGGACGCTCCATTTCCCCGCGACCCTGTCAAGAACTTCCCGGACCGGGCACGCGTGCGCGTTCACCACCTGGGAGGTAACACCGGTGTTCCTCTGGGACATCGAACTGCCTCCTTACGCCGGGCGCCATGGTTACTCACGATGACCCCCGTTACAAGTCGTGCACCAAAGGGGTGCGCGGAGAACGGAGGCCTCGTCACCATGACGATCACGATCGAGTCCCCGGCGGCGGCGCGCGGGAGAACGTACTCCCGCTGGACGTCGCTCGTCGTCCTGTGCACGGGGGCGCTGATGACGATCCTGGACGGCAACATCGTCACGGTCGCCATGCCCGCCGTCCAGCGCGATCTCGGCTTCACGGGGCCGGGTCTCGCGTGGGTCGTGAACGCGTATCTGATCCCGTTCGGCGGGCTGCTGTTGCTGGCGGGCCGGCTCGGCGACCTGGTGGGCCGCAAGCGGATGTTCACCGCCGGTCTCGCGCTGTTCACGGCGGCCTCCGTGCTGTGCGGGGTGGCCACCGGGCGGGAGGTGCTGGTCGCGGCCCGCGCCGTCCAGGGGGTCGGCGGCGCGATGACGATGGCCGTGGTGCTCGGGATGGTGGTCGCGCTCTTCCCCGAGCCGCGCGAGCGGGCCCGCGCCATCGCGGTGTTCAGCGCGGTCGGCGCGGCGGGCGGGGCGCTCGGCACCTTCCTCGGCGGGGCGCTGACCGAGGCACTGAGCTGGCACTGGATCTTCCTGATCAACCTGCCGATCGGGGCGGCCGCGTGGGCGGCGGCGGTCCGGGTCCTCGCCCCCGACGAGGGCGCGGACCCCGGCCGCGGGGTGGACTACTCCGGGGCGGCCCTGGTCACGGGCGCGCTGATGCTGACGGTGTACGCGATCACCGGTGCCGGCCGGCTGGGCGCCGTCACCACCGTGCTCCTCTCCCTGGCCGCGCTCGCCCTGTTCGTCGCGTTCGCCGTGCGGCAGGCGCGTGCCGCCCGCCCGCTGCTGCGGTTGCGGCTGTTCCGCTCGCGGCTGCTGACGGGGGCGAACGCCGTGCAGGTGCTGATGGTGGCGACGATGTACGGCTTCCAGTTCATCGGCGCGCTGTATCTCCAGCGGGTGCTGGGCTACGGGGAGTTGGCGACGGGGACGGCGTTCCTGCCGGCGCCGGTCCTGATCGGTGTGCTGATGCTGGGGCTCTCGGCCCGCACGATCGGCCGGTTCGGGGCGTACCGGGTGCTGCTGGCCGGGCTGGTGCTGATCGTCGCGGGGATGGCGCTGCTGAGCCGCGCACCGGTGGACGGCGCCTATCTCGCGGACGTACTGCCGCCGATGCTGCTCCTCGCCGCGGGCTTCGCCGCCGCGATGCCGGCGCTGACGGGGCTGGCGATGTCGGGGGCGCGCGAGGAGGACGCGGGGCTGGCGTCCGGGTTGTTCAACACCACGCAGGTGGTGGGTGGTTCGCTGGGGCTGGCGGCGTTGTCGGCACTGGCGGCGGCCCGGACGGAGGGGTTGCTGGGCCAGGGTGCGGCGGCGGTGCCGGCCACGGCCGAGGGATATCAGCTCGCCTTCCGAGTGGCGGCGACGGTCGCGACGGCCGCTCTGGTCCTGGCGGCGGTGGTACTGCGGGACGGTGCGGGACGTCAGCGCCGACCGGCCGACCCCGGTGGGACGGGCGGCCGGTGATCGGACGGGGCGGGGGCGGCGGCGCGGGACGCGGTGGGACCGGCCCGGTGTGACCGTCCGGCGCCCGCCCGGACCCACGACCGGCCGAAAGGCTCCCGACCGGGGACGGCGACCGGCGGGAGCCACGCCCGGCGGGACCGGACCGGCAGGAGCCACGACCGGCGGGACCGGACCGGCAGGAGCCACGACCGGCGGGACCGGACCGGCGGAAGCCACGACCGGCGGGACCGGACCGGCGGAAGCCACGACCGGCGGGACCGGACCGGCGGAAGCCACGACCGGGCGGGACCGGACCGGCGGAAGCCACGACCGGGCGGGACCGGACCGGCGGAAGCCACGACCGGGCGGGGCGAGGACCGGCGGGACGGCCCTCGGCGGAATCGGAAGCCCGCGGGCCGGTCAGCGGCAGGACCGGCGACCGGCGGGACAGCCCCGACAGAACCGGAGACGAGGGGGCGGCCCCGGCAAGGCTGGAGGTCTGGGGACGGGGGCGGGGGGCCGGTGCCCCTGTTCAGAGGTACCGGCCCCCCGCCCGCGGCCGTGCGTCGGACGCTCGGGTCACGGCATCGCCGCGGCCCGGGACGACTCGGTGATCTCGTCGCCCGCCTCCATCGGGTGGGTGACGTCCTCCGCGTCGCGTTCCCGGCCGCCGATGTGGTTGAAGACCAGGTTGAGCAGGACCGCGGCCACGCAGCCGGTGGAGATGCCCGAGTCCAGGATGATCCTCGCGTTCTCCGGGAACGCGTGGTAGAACTCCGGCGCCGCGATCGGGATGATGCCGACGGCCAGCGAGACCGCCACGATCAGGACGTTGTTGTCCTTGTCCAGGCTGGCCCGGACCAGGGTCTGGATTCCGCTGGCCGCGACCGAGCCGAAGAGGACCACACCGGCGCCGCCCAGCACCGGGCGCGGGACGACGGCGATGAGCGAGGCCGCCATCGGGCACAGGCCCATGAGGACCAGGAAGCCGCCGCCGACCGCGACGACGTAGCGGCTGCGGATCTTCGTCATCGCGACCAGGCCGATGTTCTGGGCGAAGGCGCTGCACATGAAGCCGTTGAAGACCGGGCTGAGGGCCGAGCCCAGGGTGTCGGCGCGCAGGCCGGCCGCGATGGTCTTCTCGTCGGCCGGGCGGTCCACGATCTCGCCGAGGGCGAGCATGTCGGCCGTGGACTCGGTCATCGAGACCACCATCACCACGCACATGGAGATGATCGCGGCGATCTGGAACTGCGGTGCGCCGAAGTGGAACGGCGTCGGGAAGCCGACGACGGCCGCGTCCGCGACCGGACCGAAGTCCGTGGCACCGAACGGGATGGCGACGAGCGTGCCCGCGACCAGGCCGAGCAGCACGGCGATCTGCTTGACGAAGCCGCGGGTGAAGCGGCGCAGGAGCAGGACGATGACGAGCGTGATCGCGGCCAGGCCCAGGTTGGTCGACGAGCCGTAGTCGTCGGCCGCGGGGGCGGGGCCCTGCGCCCAGCCGAAGGCGACCGGCAGCAGGGATATGCCGATGAGGGTGATGACGGTGCCGGTGACGACCGGCGGGAAGAAGCGGATCGCCTTGCTGAAGAAGGGCGCGGCGATGAACCCGAGGAGTCCGGCGACGATGACGGCGCCGAAGATGATCGGCAGGGCGTCGGACTTGTCGTCGGTGGAGGCGACCACGGCGGTCATCGGGGCGACACCGGCGAAGGTGACGCCGTTGACGAAGGGCAGCCGGGCGCCGATCTTCCAGATGCCGAGGGTCTGCAGGAAGGTGGCGAGGCCCGCGGTGAACAGGCAGGCGCCGGTGAGGAAGGTCAGCTCGGTGGCGCTCAGGCCGATGGCCGCGCCGACGATCAGGGGTGGGGCGACGACCCCGGCGTACATGGCGGCCACGTGTTGCAGGCCGGTCGTCGCCATCTTGAGTGGCGGGAGTTTCTCGTCAACAGGGTGGTCGGCCACGGCGGCGTTCCTCCGGTCGGTTACACGTCGGCTCTGACGTGTGGGTGTCAGGGAGGTGGAACTGGTGGTCGTGCGGGACCCGGACGGACCGTTCGGGGAAACGGGAGACCGCTCCGGGGCGTGCGCGCAGGGGCGCACGCCCCGGAGCAGGTCACCGTGGACCCCGCTCGGGTCCACGGTTACCGGCCGGGAGCCGTCCCTCCCGGCCGGAGATCAAGTGGTGTTCTGTTGTACGGGGTTCAGCCCTGCGCGGCGATCCGCGCCAGGCGTCGTGCCTCGTCGCGGGTGGAGCGGGCGAGGGCGTCCTCGTCGGCCGTGAGCAGCCTGCCGTCCTCGACGATCTGCCGTCCGTTCACGAACGACGCCGTGACCGGGGCGGGGGCGCCGAAGACCAGGGCGGTCACCGGGTCGGCGATCGAGGAGTGGGCGAGGGTGTCCATCCGCCACAGCACCAGGTCGGCGAGCTTGCCCGCCTCCAGGGAGCCGGTCTCGGCGGACCGGCCGAGGACCCGGGCGCCGCCGTGGGTGCCCAGGCGCAGCGCCTTGCGGGCGTCCAGCGCGGCCTCGCGGTGGACGCCGAGGCGATTGATCAGCAGGGCGTTGCGGAGTTCGGTGTGGAGTTCGCCGGACTCGTTGGAGGCGGTGCCGTCGACGCCGAGGCCGACCGGGACGCCGGCGGCGAGCAGGTCGGGGACCCGGGCGATGCCCGCGGCCAGGCGGGCGTTGGAGGAGGGGCAGTGGGCGACGCCGGTGCCGGTGCGGGCGAAGGCGGCGATGTCGGAGTCGTTCATGTGGACGCAGTGCGCCATCCACACGTCCTCGCCGAGCCAGCCGGTGGACTCGAAGTAGTCGGTGGGGCCCATGCCGAACAGCTCGTGGCAGAACTTCTCCTCCTCCACGGTCTCCGAGCCGTGGGTGTGCAGCCGTACGCCGAGCCGGCGGCCCAGTTCGGCGCCCTGGCGCATGAGTTCGGTGGAGACGGAGAAGGGCGAGCAGGGGGCGACGGCGACCTGGGTCATCGCGTCGAAGGAGGAGTCGTGGTGTTCCCTGACGGTCGCCTCGGTGGCGGCGAGCGCGTCGTCCAGGCTCTCCACCGCAAAGTCCGGGGGCAGCCCGCCGTCGGACTCGCCGCGGTCCATGGAGCCGCGGGCGAGGGTGAAGCGGACGCCGATCTCGCGGGCGGCGCGGATGATCGCGCCGGACAGGTCACCGGCGCCCCGCGGGTGAATGTAGTGGTGGTCCGCTGCGGTGGTGACGCCGCCGCGGGCCATCATGGCGAGGGAGCCCTGGGCCGCCGCGTACGCCATCGGCTCGTCGAGGCGCGCCCAGGTCGGGTACAGGGCGACCAGCCAGTCGAACAGGTTGTGGTCGGTGGCCAGGCCCCGGGTGAGCCACTGGTAGAAGTGGTGGTGGGTGTTGATCAGTCCGGGGGTGACCAGGTGTCCGGTGGCGTCGATCCGGCGTACGACGTTCTCCAGGTCCTGGGGTGCCCCGCCCGCGCCGACGGACTCGATCCGGTTGCCGGCGAGCACGACGTGGCCGGAGGCGTACTCGGTGTCGCCCGCGTCCACGGTGGCGATCGCACCGTGCTCGATGACGGTGCGTCCGGTTGCCGATGATGCTGCCATGCTGCTTCCTTGCCTTTCGGTGGGGCCCGTGGGCGGGGAGTCGAGTACCCACGGGGAGGGCACGGCAGGACCCTAGGAGGATTTGAGTGCCGGAACCGGTTGGCGGCTCCGGGTGCCGAGATGGTGGAAGAAGAGGTTGAGGGCGACCGCGACGATCGCTCCGGCGCTGATGCCGGAGCCCAGCACGGTCTGGGCCCAGGCGGGGAACTCGGCGTAGAAGGTCGGCGCCGCGAGCGGGATGATGCCCGCTCCGAGCGCCACGGCGACCAGGATGATGTTGGAGCTGTCGTCCAGCCCGGCCTCGGAGAGCGTACGGATGCCGCTGACGGCGATCGAGCCGAACAGCACGATGCCCGCGCCGCCGAGGACCGGCATCGGGACCAGGGAGACGACCGCGCCGAGGACCGGGAAGGCGCCGAGGACCAGCAGGGTGGCGCCGGCGACGGCGACGACGTAGCGGCTGCGTACCCGGGTGAGGGAGACGACGCCGACGTTCTGGGCGAAGGCGGAGGTGGGGAAGCCGCCGAAGACGGGGCCGACCAGGGTGGCGAGGCCGTCGGTGCGCAGGCCGCGGGTGATGACCTTGGCGTCGGCGCGGCGGTCGCAGATCTCGCCGAGGGCGAGCATGCCGGCGGACGACTCCGTCATCAGGACCAGCATGACGATGCACAGCGACAGGATGGCCGCGGGCTGGAAGTCGGGGGCGCCGAAGGCGAAGGGCGTGGGCAGCGCGGCGACCGGCGCGGACTTCAGGGCGCCGAAGTCGGCCATGCCGAACGGGACGGCGGCCAGGGTGCCGATCAACAGGCCGAAGAGCAGAGCCACTTGCTTGACGAAGCCCCGGCCGAAGCGCTGGATGACGAGGATGACGGCGAGGGTGAAGGCGGCGAGCGCGAGGTGGCGCATCGAGCCGAAGTCGGCGGCTGTCTTGTCGCCGCCCTGGGCCCAGCCGACCGGGACCGGCATCAGCGTGACGCCGATGAGGGTGATGACGACACCCGTGACCAGCGGCGGGAAGAAGCGCAGGAGCCGGCCGAAGAACGGGCCGACGGCGAGGCAGAAGACGCCGGCGACCATCACCGCGCCGTAGACGGCGGGGAGTTGGCTGCCCTTCGCGTTGGTCTCGACGATGGCGAGGATGGGCGCGATGCCGGCCGAGGAGGCGGCGTTGACGAACGGCAGGCGGTTGCCGACGAAGCCCTTGACGCCGAGGGTCTGGAGCAGGGTGGCGACGCCCGCGATCAGCAGCGAGGCCGCGATCAGCCGGGTGCGGCCCTCCAGGTCGAGTCCGCAGGCCTGGCCGATGATGAGCGGAGGAGTGACGACGCCCGCGTACATGGCGGCGATGTGCTGGAGCGCGGCGGGGACGAGCCGCGAGGGGTGGAGCTTCTCGTCGACCGGGTGCACGGACGTGACGGCGTCCTCGGTGTGCACCGGCGGGGTGGTGCCAGGGCCGGTGGCGGACCCTTTCGCAGGCAGTGCCATGGTGTTTCCTCCGGTGTGACGCGCCCCCGGGTCCGGATGGACGGCCGGGGGCGCGCTTTCCGCGTCAGAGGTTGGTCATGTCGACCGGGATGAGTTGCTCGGCGCCGTCGCGCAGGATGGTGGCCTCGATCAGGCCGTAGGGGCGGTCGGCGGCGTAGTACACGGCGCCGTCCTTGGCCTCGTTGTCGATCCCGAAGGGCGACAGGTCCGAGCGGAAGTGGTGCTTGTTGGGCATCGAGAAGCGGATCTCGTCGACCTCGTCGCGGGAGTTGAGCACCCGCACACCCATCTCGAAGAGGGTCTGCTGGAGCGAGTACGAGTAGGTCTCGGCGAACGCCTGGAGCGCGTGCTTGCGCACCCCGCCGTAGGAGCGGTCCCAGTCGGGGGCGTGCGAGTCGATGCCGTCCCAGTTGTGCCGCCACCAGGTGGAGACGGTGGTGGCGAGGATGCGGTCGTGGTCCTCCGGGAGGGTCGTGTACTTGTCCTTGAGGAAGCCGAAGAACTCGGAGTTGGTCGAGTTCAGGACGGTGAGGTCCTTGAAGCCGGAGAGCACCTGGATGCCGTGGCCGTCGTAGGTGATCTGCGCGACGCGGGTCTCCTGGCCGGTGCGGACGAAGGAGTGGGCGATCTCGTCGGCGCCGACGAACCGGGCGCCGCCCTTCGAGGTCTCGATCCGCTCCCAGCCGTACTCCTCGATGCGGATGCGGGCCCGGTGGATCGGGTCGTTGTTGTCCACGAAGTGGCGGGCGAGCTTGACGCCGAGGTCCTCGGCGCTCTCGATGCCGTGCTCCTTGGCGAAGGCGAACACCGTGTTCTTGGTGGTGTCGGTCGGCAGGACGTTGGCGTTGGAACCGCTGCGGTGGACCTCCTCCATGTCGCCGGACAGCGCGACGGAGACGTTCAGGTCCTTGATGTGGTGCGTGTCGCCGTCACGCGTGATCTTGACGACGCGGTTCTCTGCCTTGCCGTACTGGTTCTGTCCCAGGACGAAACGGGTCATGGTGTCGGTCAGCTCCCTCGGTAAACGGAGTAGCCGAACGGGTTGAGCAGCAGCGGAACGTGGTAGTGCTCGCCGGGCACCACCGCGAAGGTGATGGTGACCTCGGGGAAGAACACGGGCCGGCCGTTCTCGCTGTCCCGGAGCGCGGGGGCGTCCTGCTGGGCCGCGGCTTGTTTCTTGGCGAAGTACGTCTCGGTGTCGAAGTCGAGCCGTACGTGGGTGGTGCCCTCCGGCAGGGCCGGGAGGTCCTTGCACCGGCCGTCGGCGTCGGTCGCGGAGCCGCCGAGCGCCTGCCAGTCCGCGTCGCGCCCCGTACGGGCGGCGAGCTGGACGGCGACGTCCCCGGCGGGGCGGCCGGCGCTGGTGTCCAGGATGTGCGTGGACACGGAGGCGGTGGTGCTGGTGCTCATGGTCGGGCGTCCTGTTCGACGAGTCGGGTCAGGCGGATGCGGTTGATCTTCCCCAGTTCGGCGCGGACGATCTCCCGCTCCTGCTCGGACGAGTTGCCGATCCGCTCCTTGACCGCGTCCCGCATCTGCTCGCCGGTCCGGCCGGTGGCGCAGATGAGGAAGACGTGGCCGAACTTCTCCTGGTAGGCCAGGTTCAGTTCGAGCATCTCCGCCTTGAGTTCCTCGGCGGCGCCGGCCATGCCCGCCTGTTCGCGGGACGAGGTCGGGTCGCCCGGCTTGGGACGGCCGATCGGCGGGTGTCCGGCCATCGCCTCGGCGAGGTCCTCGGCACTCAGCTCGGCCATGGCGGCGTCGCTGGCGGCGTACAGGTCCTCGGCGGTGGCGAAGGGGCGGGCGGCGAGCAGGTGCCGGGCCCACGCCGTGGAGGCGCACGCCTCGTGGAGTTCGGCGCGTGCCGAGGACTCCTCGAGGGTGTTGAAGCGGGCCAGGCCCGACGCGGAAGTGGACGTCACGGGAGCCTCCGTGGCCTTGTGCTGAGCGGGCGTGCCGATAGCTAACGCCCTCGGAAACAAGCCGTCAACACTTTGTTGAAAATTCGGGGTCGGAAAAGCCGCCGCCCGGTTACCGGACGGCGGCTGGAGGTGGTCGGGGATCGTGCAGGTCAGGTGCCCTTCTCACGGTTGAGGTAGTTGTACACGGTGAAGCGGCTGACGCCGAGGGCGCTCGCGACGGTCTCCACGCCGTGCCGTACGGCGAAGGCGCCGCGCGCCTCCAGGGCCCGTACGACCTCCTGCTTGGCCCTGCGGTCCAGGTCGGCCAGCGGCCTGCCCCGCCGGCGTTCCATGGCGGCCAGGATGTGGTCCAGGGAGTCGGCGAGCTGGGGCAGGCGTACGGCGACGACGTCGGCACCCTCCCAGGAGAGCACGACGTCCTCCAGGCCGGCCTCGTCCGGCGGCAGCATCTCGCCACCCATGGCGTCGACCAGCGGCTTGACGGCCGCGATGAACGGCTCCTCGGCGGGGCCGGTCACCGCTCGCCCCCTCGCCCGGCGTCTTCTCCGACCACGTTGACCTGGAGCGAGATCCGGGTGGCGCCGGCCTCCAGGGAGCGGCGCAGCAGCGCGTCCACGGCGGTGAGCACCCGGTCGGCGCCGCCCTCGGCGGTGTTGCCGAACGGGCCGACGTCGACCGCGTCCAGCTCGGCGGCCTCGACGACCTCCCGGGCCACCACCGCGTGCGCGGGCGCCTCGTCCAGGTCGAAGGGTTCGGTCGTGAACTCCACTCTCAATCGCACGCGGTCAACCTAACGCGGGGTGACCGCATTGCGCCGCCCCCTCTTGACAAGGGCCGCACTCCCCCGGCAATCTTCCATTAAGCAGAAACGAACTTCCGTAATGCGGAATACGATCGAAACGGAAGGGAGCGCGGCACCCGATGGGCTTCGCAGATCAGCGCTTCAACGTCAACCTGTCGATCCTCTTCACGGAACTCCCGCTCCTGGAGCGTCCCGCGGCCGCCGCCGCGGCCGGCTTCACCGCGGTCGAGCTGTGGTGGCCCTGGATCGACTCACCCACCCCCGAGCAGTCCGAGCTCGAGGCCCTGAAGTCGGCCATCGAGGACGCGGGCGTCCAGCTCACCGGTCTGAACTTCTACGCCGGGCGGCTGCCCGGACCCGACCGCGGCGCGCTGTCGGTGCCCGGCGAGGAGTCGGACCGCTTCCGCGCCAACATCGACGTGGCCGCCGACTTCGCGAAGTCCCTGGGCTGCACGGCGCTCAACGCCCTGTACGGCAACCGCGTCGAGGGCGTGGACCCGGCCGAGCAGGACCGGCTCGCGCTGGAGAACCTGGTCCTCGCGGCCCGCGCGGCCGACCGGATCGGCGCGATCCTGCTGATCGAGGCGCTCAACGAGCCCGAGTCGCCGCTCTACCCGCTGGTGTCGGCACCGGCCGCGATCGGGGTCGTGGACAAGGTCAACGAGGCCACCGGGCTCGGCAACGCCAAGTTCCTCATGGACCTCTACCACCTGTCCATGAACGGCGAGGACCTGCCGCAGGTGATCGACGCGTACGCCGCGAAGACCGGCCACGTCCAGATCGCCGACAACCCGGGCCGCGGCGCTCCCGGTACGGGCTCCCTCCCGCTGGAGGACCTGCTCGACCGCCTGAGGAAGGCCGGGTACGACGGCTGGGTCGGCCTGGAGTACAAGCCCGGCGACGACCCCAGCGCGCAGTCCTTCTCCTGGCTGCCGGCCGAGGCCCGCGCGGCCCGCTGAGCGCCACCCCGCAGGAATTCTCCACAGATTTTCAGAGAGGTACCCATCATGAGCACGCTGCGTGATTCCTCCCACCCGACCCTCCCGACGGTTGCCTGGATCGGTCTCGGCATCATGGGCTCCCCCATGTCCGAGAACCTGATCAAGGCGGGTTACCAGGTCACCGGCTTCACCCTGGAGCAGGAGAAGCTGGACCGTCTGTCCGCCGCCGGCGGCACCGCGGCCGGCTCGATCGCCGAGGCCGTGCGCGACGCCGACGTGATCGTCACCATGGTGCCCGCGTCGCCGCAGGTCGAGGCCATCGCCTACGGCCCCGACGGCATCCTGGAGAACGCGAAGTCCGGCGCGCTGCTGGTCGACATGTCCTCGATCACCCCGCAGACCTCGGTGGACCTCGCGAAGGCCGCCAAGGACAAGGGCGTCCGCGTCCTGGACGCCCCGGTCTCCGGCGGCGAGGCCGGTGCGATCGAGGCCGTGCTGTCCATCATGGTCGGCGGTGAGCAGGCCGACTTCGACGAGGCCAAGCCGCTCCTCGAGGCGCTCGGCAAGACCATCGTGCTGTGCGGTCCGCACGGCTCGGGCCAGACCGTGAAGGCCGCCAACCAGCTGATCGTCGCCGTGAACATCCAGGCGTGCGCCGAGGCCGTGGTCTTCCTGGAGAAGTCCGGCGTGGACCTGAAGGCCGCCCTGGACGTCCTCAACGGCGGTCTGGCCGGCTCGACCGTGCTGACGCGGAAGAAGGACAACTTCCTCGCCCGCGACTTCAAGCCGGGCTTCCGCATCGACCTGCACCACAAGGACATGGGCATCGTCACCGACGCCGCCCGCAACGTCGGTGCCGCGCTGCCGGTCGGCGCCGTGGTCGCCCAACTGGTCGCGTCCCTGCGCGCCCAGGGCGACGGCGGCCTGGACCACTCGGCCCTGCTGCGGGCCGTGGAGCGCCTCTCCGGCGCCCAGGTCTGACGCACCGCCCCCGAGACCTCCGGGTGGCGCCGCCGCTGACATCTGTCCTGTCGCGCCCGAGCGGCGGCGCCACCCGGAACCCACTTCAACAAACTGTTGACGTGCAACGGTCCGAAATCTAGGCTCACGTCCTAAGCTCCACGAAGCGGAAACGAGTTTCCGCTGAACCCTCGCTCAGCAGGTCACGGAAGGTCCACGATGTCGCAGCGCGTGCTCACCACCGAGTCCGGTGCCCCGGTCGCCGACAACCAGAACTCCGCCTCCGCCGGCATCGGCGGCCCGCTCCTGATCCAGGACCAGCACCTCATCGAGAAGCTCGCCCGTTTCAACCGGGAGCGCATCCCGGAGCGCGTGGTGCACGCCCGCGGCTCCGGCGCCTACGGCCACTTCGAGGTGACCGACGACATCACCGGCTTCACGCACGCCGACTTCCTGAACACGGTCGGCAAGCGCACCGAGGTCTTCCTGCGCTTCTCCACCGTGGCCGACTCCCTCGGCGGCGCGGACGCGGTCCGCGACCCGCGCGGCTTCGCGGTGAAGTTCTACACCGAGGAGGGCAACTACGACCTCGTCGGCAACAACACCCCGGTGTTCTTCATCAAGGACCCGATCAAGTTCCCCGACTTCATCCACTCCCAGAAGCGCGACCCGTTCACGGGCCGCCAGGAGCCGGACAACGTCTTCGACTTCTGGGCGCACTCCCCCGAGGCCACGCACCAGGTGACCTGGCTGATGGGCGACCGCGGCATCCCGGCGTCGTACCGCCACATGGACGGCTTCGGCTCGCACACCTACCAGTGGACGAACGCCAAGGGCGAGTCCTTCTTCGTCAAGTACCACTTCAAGACCGACCAGGGCATCCGCTGCCTGACCGCCGACGAGGCCGCCAAGCTCGCGGGCGAGGACCCGACCTCGCACCAGACGGACCTGGTGCAGGCGATCGAGCGGGGCGTGTACCCGTCCTGGACGCTGCACGTGCAGCTGATGCCGGTGGCCGAGGCGGCGAACTACCGCTTCAACCCGTTCGACGTGACCAAGGTGTGGCCGCACGCCGACTACCCGCTCAAGCGGGTGGGCCGGCTGGTGCTCGACCGCAACCCGGACAACGTCTTCGCGGAGGTCGAGCAGGCCGCGTTCTCCCCGAACAACTTCGTGCCGGGCATCGGCCCCTCCCCCGACAAGATGCTCCAGGGCCGTCTGTTCGCCTACGCGGACGCGCACCGCTACCGCCTGGGCGTCAACCACACCCAGCTCGCGGTGAACGCCCCGAAGGCCGTGCCGGGCGGCGCCGCCAACTACGGCCGGGACGGTCTGATGGCGTCCAACCCGCAGGGCCGGTACGCCAAGAACTACGAGCCGAACTCCTACGACGGCCCGGCCGAGACCGGCCGTCCGCTGGCGGCCCCGCTCGCGGTCTCCGGCCACACCGGGACCCACGAGGCGCCGCTGCACACCAAGGACGACCCCTTCGTGCAGGCCGGTGCGCTGTACCGGCTGATGAGCGAGGACGAGAAGCAGCGTCTGGTCGCCAACCTGGCCGGCGGCCTGTCCCAGGTCTCGCGGGGCGACGTCGTCGAGAAGAACCTCGCGCACTTCCACGCGGCCGACCCCGAGTACGGCAAGCGCGTGGAGGAGGCGGTCCGCGCCCTGCGCGAGGACTGATCCACCGGCTCGCGCACGGAACCCGGCGGGGAGGCCGGGGCCGTGTGCGCGGCCCGCGCAGGCACCGAAGCGGCCCGGATGAGGGGTGACCGCCAGGTGCCGGCGCGGGCAGGGCGAGGACCGCGGCGGCCAGCGAGCCAGTGCGGTGGTGAAGGGCACGGACGCTTCTCCTACGACCTGAGGGGAGGAGCCGTTCCGGCCCGTCGCACCGCCGCGGTCCCAGCCACACGCCTCTCGTCCCAGAGGGGCCCGAAGATCCCGTCCGGCGGCGCGAACGACCTGTCGCGCCCAGCCTCGCGCCGCCGGACGGACACCACGTGAAGAACCTTCACCGGCCGAGCAGCGCCGGATGCGGACGGTCCCGCATCCGGCGCTGCCCGGCGTTCACCGGGTGCGGATCCGCCGCCCGCGCAGCAGCCTGGAGGCATGGCAACGGCACACCCACCCGAGCACCCGCACATCGTCGTCCACTCCCCCGCCCTCGACGGCTCCCGCCGGGTCACCTCCGGCGAGGAGACGCTGGGCGTCGCCTCGCACATCGACGACGTCGCCGAACTGCTGCGGCTGGCCGACCTGTACGTGACCGACGTCGAGTCGAGCGACCTGGTCGAGTGGCAGGGCGGCGGCCCGGAGGACTGGCCGGGGCTGCACGAGCACCACGGTCACCACGGTCGCTGAACGCGCGTAGGAGCCCCCCGCAGCGGGCACAACGCGTCGTCCACTCCCCCGCCCTCGACGGCTCCCGCCGGGTCACCTCCGGCGAGGAGACGCTGGGCGTCGCCTCGCACATCGACGACGTCGCCGAACTGCTGCGGCTGGCCGACCTGTACGTGACCGACGTCGAGTCGAGCGACCTGGTCGAGTGGCAGGGCGGCGGCCCGGAGGACTGGCCGGGGCTGCACGAGCACCACGGTCACCACGGTCGCTGAACGCGCGTAGGAGCCCCCGCAGCGGGCACAACCCCGGGAACACGGGGGCGCACGGGGGTGGGGTCGTGGACGGTGGCACGGAGATCGGGTGGGAGCCGCATCAGATCGCGCTGCTGGGCGGCGGGCCGCCGGGCGCCGTCACGGTGGCGCTGGTCGCCCTGCACCTGCTGGGCGCCGTCGAGACCGGCCCCCGCAGGACGCTGTGCACGACGGGACCGGAGCCGGAGGGCCTGGGTCCGTTCGAGGGCACCGTCCTGGACTGTCTGCACGAGCCGCTCACCGCGCGCGAACTGGTCCGGCACCCGGACGTCCGCCTGGCCCTGGCCCTGACGCGCATCCCGCTCGCCGAGCACGGGCTCCTCGGTCACCCCTGGCTCAGGCCGACCCGCGGCGCCCGCCGGCGCGTGGAGTTCTGGCGGGAGCGGCACCCGCTGCCGGCGGTCAGGCACGGGCTGACGGACGAGGACACGCTGCTCGCGGTCGCCCTGCACGGCGATGCCGCCCTGCGCCTGCTCCTGCCGCGCTTCGCGCTGCGGACCGGGCTGGCGGCCCCGGGCACCCCGGCCGGCGGTGTGCGCTTCTCGCTGGGCCGGGGCAGGTTCCCGAGGTGGCGCGACGAGTACGAGGACTCGGTCCCGGGCGACGGCGGTGGCGGCACGGGCCACGGGGACCACGCGGGCGGCGGCCCGGACTGAGCGCGCACACGGCAGAGCGGCCCGTCCCCTGGGGAACGGGCCGCTCTCGCCGCGCGGCGCGGGTGTGTCAGACCTTCAGCGTCCTGACCGCGGTCGGGGCGTGCCCCGGCTCCGTGGCCACCTCCTCGAACTCCACCACGTTGGAGATGTCGTTCGTGCCCGACATGGAGATGTTGGTGACGCGCTCCAGGATCGCCTCGACGACGACCGGCACCCGGTGCTCGGCGGCCAGCTTCTTGGCCTGCTCCAGGGCCGCGCCCAGCTCGTTCGGGTCGGTCACCCGGATCGCCTTGCAGCCCAGGCCCTCGGCGACCTTGACGTGGTCGACGCCGTAGACGCCCAGCTCGGGCGAGTTGATGTTCTCGAACTCCAGGTTGACCTGGAAGTCGATCTCGAACGCCCGCTGTGCCTGCCGGATCAGGCCCAGGTAGGAGTTGTTCACCAGGACGTGCACGTACGGGATCTTGTGCTGCGCGCCGACGGCCAGTTCCTCCAGCATGAACTGGAAGTCGTAGTCGCCGGAGAGCGCCACGACCTGGGCGTCCGGGTCGGCCTTGGCGACGCCGAGGGCGGCCGGGACGGTCCAGCCGAGCGGGCCGGCCTGGCCGCAGTTGATCCAGTGCCGGGGCCGGTAGACGTGCAGCATCTGGGCGCCGGCGATCTGGGAGAGGCCGATGGTCGAGACGTACCGGGTCTCCGGGCCGAAGGCCTTGTTCATCTCCTCGTAGACGCGCTGCGGCTTGATCGGGATGTCGTCGAAGTGCGTACGGCGCTGGAGGGTGGCCCGGCGCTCCTGCGCGGAGGCGGCCCACGTGGAGCGGTCGGGCAGCTTCCCGGCCGCCTTCAGCTCCTTCGCGACCTCGACGAACAGCTTCAGGGCCGCCTTGGCGTCGGAGGCGATGCCGTAGTCCGGGGCGAAGATCTTGCCGATCTGGGTCGGCTCGACGTCGACGTGGACGAACTTCCGCCCGGCCGTGTAGACGTCCAGCTTGCCGGTGTGGCGGTTGGCCCAGCGGTTGCCGATGCCGAGGACGAAGTCGGACTCCAGGAAGGTCGCGTTGCCGTAGCGGTGCGAGGTCTGCAGGCCGACCATGCCGGCGTTCAGCTCGTGGTCGTCGGGCAGGATGCCCCAGCCCATCAGGGTCGGCACCACCGGGGTGCCGGTCAGCTCGGCGAACTCCACCAGCAGATCGGCCGCGTCGGCGTTGATGACACCGCCGCCGGCCACGATCAGCGGGCGCTCGGCGGCGTTGAGCAGGCCGATCGCCTTCTCGATCTGGGCGCGGGTGGCGAGGGGCCGGTAGACCGGGAGCGGCTCGTAGGTCTCCGGGTCGAACTCGATCTCGGTCGTCTGGACGTCGATGGGCAGGTCGATCAGGACCGGGCCGGGACGGCCGGAGCGCATCAGGTGGAAGGCCTGCTGGAAGACGCCGGGGACCTGCGCGGCCTCCAGGACGGTGACCGCCATCTTGGTGACCGGCTTGGCGATCGAGGCGATGTCGACGGCCTGGAAGTCCTCCTTGTGGATCACCGCGGTCGGCGCCTGGCCGGTGATGCACAGGATCGGGATCGAGTCGCCGATCGCCGAGTACAGACCGGTGATCATGTCGGTGCCGGCCGGTCCTGAGGTGCCGATGCAGACGCCGATGTTGCCCGGGTTGGTGCGGGTGTAGCCCTCGGCCATGTGCGAGGCGCCCTCGACGTGGCGGGCCAGGGTGTGCTGGACGCCGCCGGACGCCTTGAGCGCGGCGTAGAAGGGGTTGATCGCCGCACCGGGCACACCGAACGCGTCGGTGACGCCCTCGCGCTTGAGGATCTCAACTGCCGCTCGGGCAGCGGTCATACGAGCCATCGAGTACTCCTGATCCGGCTGTCGGATTCGCACTCCCGTCGCGCCCCGCGGTGAGCTTCTTCCGTAGCAACTTCCGTATAGCGAAATTTATTTTCTACGATCTGGAAGTAATGTAAGTGGGCAGCCGGGGGCCGTCAAGAGAGGACGATGGGGGTCATGTCCGAGACCATCTCGGTGTGCTGCACCGCCTGCGGGCGCCGGCACCGCTACACGGCCCCGTCGTATCCCTGTGCGTGCGGGGCGCCCGTCGCCCCGGGACTGGACCCGCGCGGGGCCGCGACCGCGGTCACCCACCGGGCGTGGGACGAGGAGTGGATCGGGGTGCGCTGTGCGGCCTGCGGGGCCGAGAGCCGGTGGCCGCGCCCGGAGCTGGGCTGCCCCTGCGGGACGGTGCTGTGCCTGCCGGTGGACCCCGCCGCCACCGGCCGGTCCGGGCGCACCCCGGGGTCACGGGTCCCGGCGCACCGGGCCGTTCCGATCCGCACCGCCCGCGACGCGGTCACCGCCGCAGTCCTGTACCTGCGCGGGCTGGGCCACCGGGACGTGCGCCGCGCCGAGCAGCGTCCGCCGGCCGGCATCGGCCTCGCCGCGCCCGGCATCGCCGTCCAGGTGGACCCGACGGTGGGCCCGGCCTCGGTGCGGGACGTGGAGTGCCTGTGGCTGACGGCGATGGCGGAGTCGGCGCGGGGGGTGTACTTCTCGCTCGCCGGGTACGCCGAGGACGCCCGGGTCCGTGCCGACCGGCTGGACGTCGCGCTCTTCGTGCTCGACCCGTCGGGAGTGCCGCGCCCGGCGAACACGTCGGCCGTGGCGCTGGACGCCACGGCCGACTGGGAGGGATCAGACTGAGCGACTACCTCGCCGCGTGTCCGAAGGCCGTACCGACGGCCGGGAGGCCGCCCTGACCCGGCTGGTACACGGTGGGCGCGGCAATGGGCTCACCGAGGGTCACGTTGGACATCGGCAGGGCGTACAGCGCGCCGGTGGCGGTCGGACCGTAGGGCATGCCGACGTACAGGTGGGTGCCGGTGAAGTGGATGCTCGAGCCGAGGCGCTCGTTGGCACCCGGCGCACCGGGGACACCGTCGCCGTCGCCGGACTCGATCCACTTGTCGTTGGCGCCGGGCGAGCCCAGCATCGAGAAGACGTGCACCGCACCCGCCTTGGCCGCGGAACCCAGGGCCTCGTCCGGGATGCCGACCGCCATCTTCATGGTCGCCACGGTGCTCACCGCACGCGGCGCGGTGTTGACGGCCGTCAGCGTGGACCCGAAGTGGTCGCCGGCCTCGGAGGTGCCGGAGACGTCGTCCTCACCGGTGCCGGAGGAGTATCCCTCGAGCTGCGTGTAGGTGCCGGCCGCGGTGACCCGGAAGGTGGTGACGCCGCCCGTCTCCGCCTTGCTGACACCGTCCACGTTCAGGGCCTCGCCCGGGGAGCCGACGGCCAGGAGGGAATCGTCGGCGCGCGCCGCACCCGCCGGACGGTACGGGGCCAGCGCCAGGGCCGCGCCGAAGCGGTCCCCCTTCTCGGCGCCGCCCGAGACGGTGTCCAGGTCCTGGTCGAGGCCGAACAGCGGGGTGGGCCTCTTGTCGCTGTTCAGCTCGTGCGAGAAGACCACGAGGTTGCCGGCGGCGTCGTCACCGTTGATGTTCTCGTTGGGGGCGCCGATGGCCAGGTGGTTGGCGTCGGCCGCGAGCACCGCGCCGAAACCGTCGCCCGCCTCCACTGCCCCGGGCACGTCGACCCCGTCCTGGTGGACGGAGACGTTGGTGCCGCCGCGCACGTAGAACGCCTCGCCGGCTCCGGCGGCATCGCCCAGGCCCTCACCGGGCACGCCGATGACGAGGAAGGGTTCGCCGGCGGCCGTGGTACCGGCGACCATCGCCTGCCCCATCAGGTCGCCGTTCTCCGGCGTGGAGGCGTTGATGGAGCCGTTGCCCGTGGCCTGCTGGAAGTGGGCGTTCTTGACGGCGCCGGTGCCGATGCCGCCGGGTGCGCCGTACAGGACGTCGGCCATGCCCGCGTCCACGGCGTCGCCGAGGTTCTCGCCCGGGGTGCCGACGGCCAGGTCCGTGCAGCCGTCCTCGTTGTAGTCGACCGTGGCGATGGCCTGCCCGAAGAGGTCGTTGGCCTCGCCCCCGCCCGGCACCCAGTCGAGGTCCTGGTCGATCTGGGCGGTGCCCTTGCCCCCGCCGAGGACGACGCGGACCAGGCCCGCCTTGGCGTCGCCGCCGACGGTCGCCTCGGGGTCGGCCACGGCTATGTCCTCGACGCCGTCGCAGTTGAAGTCGGTGATCCGGTTGGCCCCGACCTTGGAGGCCACCCAGGAACCCAGGTCGTCGACGCGGGCGACCACGCCCCCGGTACGCGTCTCGGCGGCGTCGATGCCGAAGCAGCCGCCCTGGTAGGAGCGGCTACTCAGGGCGGCCAGCTGCTTGGCGCCGTTCACGGTGCGCACCAGCGGGCCACCGGTGTCGCCCATGCACGCCGCCACGTTGTCCCGGCCGGTCACCGTCGCGGTGGTGGCGTCGGCCGCGTCGACCGAGAAGGCACCGGTGTGCAGGTTCAGCGGCGCCCACTCGGTCTTCGTACGGCCGTAGCCGGCGAGCGTCAGCTCCTCACCGGCGGTGGGCGCGGTGGTGGCCAGGGTGACGGGGGTGACGTTGGTGACCGGCCGGTTCAGCCGGGCCAGGACCACGTCGCGGTCGGTGCGGGGCACCAGCTCGACGACGGTGCGGACCGCGCCCCCGGTGCCCGTGAGGTTGGCGCGGCCGATGGTCGCCGTGGTCGTCAGGGCGGGCTTGCCGGTCGGCACGGCGAGGCTCTCGGCGGGGTTCTCGGCGAAGCAACTGGCGGCGGTGAGCAACCAGTCGGTGTCGACCAGGACACCGGAGCAGCCGCGGTCGTGGTCGCCGACGACGATCTGGGCGGCGTAGGCGTAGGTCGTGTCGGAGTCGGCGGCCGCCGAGCCGGTCACGGCGGCCGCGGGACCGGCGGTCAGCGCGATCGGTCCGGCGGCCAGGGCGGCGGCGAGTGCGGTGAGACGCAAGGGTCTGGGATGCGGCATGGGTCGGCTCCTTGCTTGAGTCGCTGCGGGGGAGGGGGGCTGATCGCTCGTCACTGCTGGGGTCTCGCCGGCCACTACTTGGACGTCCTGATCTCCACCAGCATGTGGGGGCGTCCCTGCTCGTCGGCGCTCTCGCCCACCGCCTTCCACGAGTTGGCGGGGACGTCGACGGACTTCTCCTCCTCGCCGACGGTCAGGTCGACCTGGGTCGCGTACTCGTTCGTCTTCACGCCGTAGACGGACGGGATCTCCATCGTCAGCCAGCCGCTGTCACCGGTGACTTCGAAGCAGACGCTCGACGCCTCGCGCGAGTAGACCTCCAGCTGACCGGTGCCCGGCGCACAGGAGGCCAGCACGATGTGTCCGTCGCCCCGCTTGAGGACGATGCCCTGCTCCTCGAGGACCTTGTCCGCCTGCGGATAGGCGAAGTCCTCGACGGCGTAGCCGGGAGCCTCGTCGGCGACCGCGCGCACGGAGGTGCCGCTCCTCCCGGCCGAGTCGCCGGCGCCGGCCGCCACCACTGCCGCCAGTGCCCCCGCGGCGACCGCGACAGCCGCGGTTCGCGCCAGGAAACGCCCCTTGGACCACGAGGTCCCGATACGTGCTTTGCTCTTCATTACCGTCCTACGGGTCGATACGAACGCAATGTCCGGTACGCGTTGCGGAATGGGCGGCACTGGACGGCTTCAACTCGCCCTGAGAACCCCCCGGATTATTCCGCCACCGGACCGCTTGAAGGGGTTCCGGGACGCACCCGCACCCCCTGCGGCCCCCCGATGGAAGTCGGCCCGAATAGTTTTGTCCAACCCTTTAACCACCACAAAAAGGTCACCCCACACAACCTCAGCGTGACCTGCGTCACCCAAGAAAAGGTTGCCTTCTCACTTATGAAGATCCTGTGATCTTTCCTTGGAGTAAAGGTGACCATCTCTCGATCCTCGCAGTGAACTGCTCTCCCAGAATTAGAATTCGCCAATTTTTTCCCGGCGGAATAAGGGTGGCGATTCGGTGACGGACAGGTAATGTTTCGCCGCGCAACATGTAAAGCTGACGGCAGGTCAGTTCTGCTTTCCTGTCCCAGTGTTGGACGTTTCGTCCACCAACACACTCGCGTATCCCGTACGGGAAGGATGCTCACTTTGTCAGCGTCACTGTGGAGCAGACGCCGCATACTCACCACCATCGCCGCGACGGGCGCCGTACCCGCCCTGCCCGGCGTGGCGTTGCTCGCCGCCGGCCCCGCCGGGGCCGCCGAGGGCGACTCCGGAGACACCGACACCGATCTGCCGGACACCGACCGGGGCAGGGCGGTATGGCAGTACAAGATCGGCGGCGTCGCCGTCCGCGAGGCGGCGGCCGCCGCCCTGACCGGGTCCCAGGCCGCCGTCTCCACCTTCCTCACCAGTGAACTCCCCGTCGCCCAGGCGGAGGACAACCGCTTCGCCGTGCTCACGGGCCTCCCCCACGCGGGCAAGTCCGCCCAGCAGTCCGCCGAGGCCGCGCTGACGGCCGGCGACGACGCCGTCACCGCCTACCTGACCGACGGTTACGTCGAGCCGGTGACGACCGACCTACGGGTCGCGGTGCTCACCATCCTGAACAACAGCGGCCCCGCAGTGGCCCGCGAGGCCACCAAGGCCCTGAACACGGGCACCGCCCAGGCCATGCGCACCTTCCTGGACGAGACCCAGTACACGGCGCAGGCCGAGGACGAGAGGGTCGAAGTCTTCACGATCCTCAACACCGCCTCCCCCGAGGTGAAGAAGTACGCCGAGCAGGCCCTGTCCGACGGGACGCCCGCCGCCATCCACCGCTTCCTGGTCTCCGGTCAGTTCATCGCGCGGGCCCGCGACGAGGAGAGCGCGACGATCGAGCAGCTGGTCGCCGTGGTGGAGCGCGAGGGCAAGCAGGCCGGCCTCAAGTCGGAGCAGGCCGTGGCAGCCTCGGACCGGGCCAAGAAGGCCGCGGAGGAGGCGAAGGCCGCTGCTCAGAAGGCGGCTGAGGAGGCCCTGGCGGCCAAGGAGGACGTCCGCAAGTCGGCGCGCGCGGCCAACAACGCCGCCAACGCCGCCCGCGGCGCGGCCAACGCCGCCAACACCGCGATCGCCGCCTCCCGCACGGCTCAGGCCGCCTCGGGCCGGGCCGCGCGGGCCGCCCAGGCCGCCGCCGCAGCCGCCGCGGCGGCGGGCGGCGCGGCCTCCCGCGCCTACGGTGCGGCCATCGCGGCGTCCAAGGACGCCTCCAAGGCCTCCGCCGCGCGCAGTGCGGCCGAGGGTGCCCGGAACGCCGCGCGCCGCGCGCGCACCGCCGCGAAGGCCGCCGACCACGCCGCGGCGGCTTCCCGGCAGTCCTACGCCGCCGGTGCCGCCGCCGCGGGCGCGGCGCAGAACGCCGCCGTCGCCGCGAACGAGGCCGCGAACGCCGCCGCTTCGGCGGGTGTGGCCACGTCCCAGGCCGCCGCCGCCCGGCAGGCCGCCGCCGAGGCCAACGCCGCCGCCGCGCGCGCCACCCGGGCCGCCGGTACCGCCCGAAGCCTTTCCGACCGGGCCGCAGCCGCGGCGGCGGTCGCACGGGACGCCGCCAACAGCGCCGCAGACCACGCCGACGCGGCCGCGGACGCGGCCGACGAGGCGGCCGCGCACGCCGGTGAGGCGGTCGAGTACGCCAAGCGTTCCACCGCCTACGCCGAGGCCGCGGTCAAGGCCGCGACCACGGCCGCCGACGCGGTCGAGGAGGCCAAAGCCGTGGAGGCGGCCGCGCGTGAGGCGGAGACCGCCCGCATCACCCAGGACACGGAACTCGGCGTCCTGGAGGCCAGGCTGAGGGCGCAGGCCGAGATCGACGACGCCAAGCAGGCCGACAACCGGCGCACCCTGGCCGACCAGACGGCCGCGGAGACGAAGAACACGATCGCGGCAGCGGAGGCGGCCCTGCGGGCCGGCGACACCGCCCAGGCCGTCACCGAGGGCCGCAAGGCCGCCGTACGGCTCCTGGACTCGGCCGGCAGCTGGACCCGTGCCGCGGCCGAGTTCGCCCTCGCGGGCGCCGACCAGGACGTTCTCAACTGGGTCGGCGCCGACCGTCTCCTCGCCCAGCGCCAGGACGACCGCGAGACGGTGCTGACCGTCGCCGAGTCGGCCAAGCCTGCCGTCGCCGAAGCGGCCCACCGGGCACTGGCCGACGAGAACGAGGACGCCCCCACCGAGTTCCTCGCGTCCGGCGTCCTCGAGGCCGCGGCCACGGACAACCGGGTCACCGTGTTCTCCGTCCTGAACGAGGACCCGGGCAAGGCCGTCAAGGCGAAGGCCGAGGCGGCACTCGCCGACGGCAGCGCCCTGGCGCTGCACCGCTTCCTCAACGTGGAGCTGGCGGAGGCCGTCAAGCAGGACGACCAGGTCGAGATCTTCCGCCTCCTCGAATCCGGCGGCCCCTACATGAAGTCGGCCGCGGAGATCGTGCTGGAGGGCTCGGCGCGCATGCGGCGGTACTTCGTCGCCCGCGACAAGTACTACATCGCGCGGCTCGACGAGGACCACGCCACGCACGTGGCCGCCATCCGCGCCACCATCGCCCACGCCGCGAAGGTCGCCGCGAAGGCGCTGGAGGACGCGGCGCTGGCGTCGAAGGCGGCGGCCGAGGCCCGGCAGGCCGCCGAGGAGGCCTCCGACTGGGCGGCGAAGGCGAAGGACCACGCCGACGCCGCCGCCGACGCCGCCGCGGACGCCAAGGCCAACGCGGACGCCGCCGACCAGTCCGCGTCCGACGCGGCCAAGTCAGCCGCCAGCGCGTCGCAGGCCGCGACGGTGGCCCGCGGCGCGGCCCGGACGGCGAACTACTCCATGCGGCAGGCGTCGGCGTCCGCCCGCGCGGCCGTCGCCTCCGCCGCCGAGGCACAGGCCTCCGCCGCCAGCGCCCGGGCCGCGAAGCTGCAGGCCGGCGCCGACGCGGCAGCCGCCGCCGACGCCGCCAGCGAGGCGAAGGCCATCGTGGCGGCCAAGCGGAAGGCGGAGGCCGCCGAGAAGGCGCGCCAGGCCGCGGAGAAGGCCGCGCAGGACAAGGCGAACGGGACCAACCCCTCCCAGAGCTCCGACCACGACAAGCCCTGGTACTACGACTGGGAGCTGTGGCCGGAGGACATCGGTTCGGCCAAGCAGTGGGCGACGGTCACCGGGCACTGGAGCACGATCGCGGGCGGCGCGGGCGTCGTCCTCGGTGTGGGCGCCCTGCTCTTCCCGCCCGCCGCACCGGCACTGCTGGCGGCGGCCGGCGCCGTCGGTCTCGTGTCCTGGGGGCTGCAGGGGACGAGTGCCCTGCTGCACGGCATCGCGGACAACTGGCAGGGCAGCGACTTCCACAGTGCGCTCGGCATGTTCGCGGTGGGCGGCATCTTCCTCGGCAAGGGCAAGCTGCTCAGCAAGTTCGGCGGCCTGGACGACGTCGCGGAGGATGTCGGTGCGAAGATCTCCGGCGCGGTGAGTGACGCCACGACCACAGTCGTCGGCTGGCTGACCTGGTAGCGGACGCACGCAACCGGCAGGGGTGGGACGGGATATGATCGCCGTCCCACCTCAATGCCGTCATCGCGGCGGTCCGCAGCGGCTCGGAAGAGGGAAGTGCCCATGCTGACGCCCGACATGTCCGTCACCCAATGGTGGGTCATGGCCGTTGTGTCCGGCATCGCCCTCACCCTCGCCGCGCAGTCCCTGGCCACGAAGAGGTGGCAGCGCATCGCCGCGGTACTGCCGCCCCTGGCGGGCGCCGCGGTCATCGGCGGGCAGACCCTGGCCCGGGACAGCGACGTGAAGCAGGCGCTCTTCCTGTTCACCCTCGTCGCCCTCGTTCTGGTGGTGCTGCGGCTCGTCTATGCCAAGTACTTCGCCCGCCAGCTCGCCCTGCACCGCGCGGGCCAGCCGGCGGACGAGGTGACCAAGGGCCAACTGGTCGTCTTCCTCGTCATCTTCGTGGCGACGACGGTGCTCGTGGCCTTTCTCATCGGATGAGCCGCCCTCCCGGGGCGTGTGGCGGCCTCCTCCCCACCGCCTACCCGACAGCTGAGGACCGCCCGTGCTCCTTCCGTTCGCCGTGTTCGCGCTCCTGGTCTGTGACCTGGTCCTCACCTGCGTGCTCCTGCGGTGGCTGCCCGTGCGTCGGGAGCGGTGGATCGCCCTCGTGACGCTCCCCTCGGCAGCGGCGCTGACACTCGTCCTCGGGGCCGGTGCGCGAGTGCCGTGGCAGGCGGCGTGCGCGGCGTGCGCCGGGTTCCTGTGCGGGACGGTTCTGGCGCTGCTGCCGTTCAGGGGCTGGGTGTCCTCCTGGACACTGCCTGTGGCGGGAGCGGAACGGCTGCGCTGGTCCGAAGTGCTGCTGGTACTGCTGGGTTCGCTGACCCCGCTGTCGACGAAGCGGACGGACGCGGCCCAGCGCAAGGCGTTCGCGGTCCGCGAGGTAGTGCGGGAGCGCGGCCCGTTCCCGCATCCGATGGGTGCCGCCCTCCTCGTCCTGCCGGTGCTCTGCGCGGTGAGCGCCGGCTGGGCGGCGGGCTGACGCCGGTGGACGGGCGCCGGGGGACGCCGCGCGCCGCCCGCCCCCGCCGGCGGTCAGTGTCCCGGGGGCGGCTGCGGAGTGCCGTACCGCTCCCGCAACTCCACCTTGCGCACCTTCCCGGACACGGTCATCGGGAAGGAGTCGAGGAGTTGGAGGCGGCTGGGCACCTTGTAGTGGGCCAACTGCCCGTCGCAGTAGGCCCGCAGTTCCTCCAGGGTGAGCGGGTCGGCGGCGTCGCGCGGGACGACGCAGGCCAGCACCTCCTCGCCGTAGCGCTCGTGCGGCACGCCGACCACCTGGACGTCCGCGATCTTCGGGTGGCCGTACAGGAACTCCTCGACCTCGCGGGGGTAGATGTTCTCGCCGCCCCGGATGATCATGTCCTTGATGCGGCCGACGATCTCCACGTACCCGTCCTCGCGCATCACCGCGAGGTCGCCGGTGTGCATCCAGCGGCCCGGGTCGATGGCCTCGGCGGTCTTCTCGGGCTCCTCCCAGTAGCCGAGCATCACGCTGTAGCCGCGGGTGCGCAGTTCGCCCGCCCCGCCGCGCGGCAGGGTCACGCCGGTGACCGGGTCGACGACCTTGACCTCGATGTGCGGCAGGACGCGGCCGACGGTGCCGGTGCGGTGTTCGAGGTCGTCGTCCATGCGGGTCTGCAGGGAGACCGGGGAGGTCTCGGTCATGCCGTAGCAGATGGAGACCTGCTCCATGTGCATCTCGGCGACCACCCGTTTCATCACCTCCACCGGGCAGGGGGAGCCCGCCATGATGCCGGTGCGCAGGGAGGTGAGGTCGTAGGAGGCGAAGTCCGGCAGGTTCAGCTCCGCGATGAACATCGTCGGGACGCCGTACAGAGACGTGCACCGCTCCCGCTGCACCGCCTCCAGCGTGGCGACCGGCTCGAAGGACGGGGCGGGGATGACGATGCAGGCGCCGTGGGAGGTGGCGCCGAGGTTCCCCATGACCATGCCGAAGCAGTGGTAGAAGGGCACCGGCAGACAGACCCGGTCCTGCTCCGTGTAGCCGACCGTGCGGCCCACCCAGTAGCCGTTGTTGAGGATGTTGTGGTGGGAGAGGGTGGCGCCCTTGGGGAAGCCGGTGGTGCCGGAGGTGTACTGGATGTTGACCGGGTCGTCGCAGCTCACCTCGGCGGCGAGCGCGTCGACCCGCTCCTGCGGCACCGAGGCGGCGGACGCGGTGAGCGCGTCCCAGGACGGGTCGCCGATGTAGACGGTCTCGCGCAGTGCGGGGCACCGGCCGCGGACCTGCTCCACGATCGCCCGGTAGTCGCTGCTCTTGTGGGCGAGCGAGGCGACCAGCAGGGTGATGCCGGACTGCTGGAGCACGAACTCCAGTTCATGGGCCCGGTAGGCCGGGTTGACGTTCACCATGATGACGCCGATGCGGGCGGTGGCGTACTGGACGAGGACCCACTCGGGGCAGTTGACCGCCCAGACGCCGACCCGGTCGCCCTTGGTGACGCCCTTCGCGAGCAGTCCCCGCGCCACCTCGTCGACGGCCGCACCGAACTCGGCGTAGGTCCAGCGCCGTCCGGACGGGACGTCGACCAGGGCCTCGCGGTCCGGGTGGGCGGCGACCGCGCGGGCGAGGTCGGCGCCGATGGTGTCGCCGAGCAGCGGGGTGGTGCTGGTGCCGTGGGCGTAGGAGAGGCGGGTCACCGGAAATCCTCCTCGCGGTACTCGTTCGCGGAACCGGCCGCCGTGGCCTCGCGCAGCTCGATGCGGCGGATCTTGCCGGAGACGGTCTTGGGCAGTTCCCCGAACTCCAGGCGGCGCACCCGCTTGTAGGGGGCGAGGGTCTGGCGGGAGTGCTCGAAGAGCACCTTCGCGGTGTCCGGTCCCGGCTCCCAGCCCGCCGCCGGCACGATGTACGCCTTCGGCACCGCCAGGCGCAGTTCGTCCGGGGCCGGCACGACCGCGGCCTCCGCGACGGCCTCGTGCTCCAGCAGGGCGCTCTCCAGCTCGAAGGGGCTGATCTTGTAGTCGGAGGCCTTGAACACGTCGTCGGCCCGGCCCACGTAGGTGAGGTAGCCGTCCTCGTCGCGCGCGCCGATGTCGCCGGTGCGGTAGTAGCCGCCCGCCATCGCCTCGGCCGTGCGGTCCGCGTCGCCGTGGTAGCCGGTCATCAGGCCGACCGGGTGCTCGGACAGGTCCAGGGCGATCTCGCCCTCGTCGGCGCCGGGCGCGCCGGTCACCGGGTCGAGCAGCTCGACGCGGTAGCCGGGGCTGGGGCGGCCCATCGAGCCGGTCTTGAGCACCTGACCGGGGCTGTTGGAGACCTGGACGGCGGTCTCGGTCTGCCCGAAGCCGTCCCGGACGGTCCTCCCCCACACGCGGCGGACCTGCTCGATCACCTCGGGATTGAGGGGCTCACCGGCGGCGAGGACTTCGCGGGGCGGGGTGGCGAGCTGCGCCAGGTCGGCCTGGATGAGCATGCGCCACACGGTGGGCGGGGCGCAGAAGGTGGTGACGCCGGCCCGGTCCATCTCGGCCATCAGCCGGCTCGCGTCGAACCGGGTGTAGTTGTACAGGAAGACGGTCGCCTCGGCGTTCCACGGCGCGAACAGGTTCGACCAGGCGTGCTTGGCCCAGCCGGGTGAGGAGATGTTCAGGTGCACGTCGCCGGGGGTCAGCCCGATCCAGTACATGGTCGCCAGGTGCCCCACGGGGTAGGACACGTGGGTGTGCTCGACCAGCTTGGGGCGGGCGGTGGTGCCCGAGGTGAAGTACAGCATCAGCGGGTCGTCGGCGGCGGTGGGGCCATCCGGGGTGAAGGCGTCGGAGGCCGTGTACACGTCCTCGTAGCGCCGCCAGCCGGGCGCCGTCGCCGCGCCGCCGCCGACCGCGACACGCGTGTAGTCGCCGGGCACGTCGTCGAACTTGCCGGTGTCCCCGGCCCGCACGATCACGTGCTTCACCCGGCCCCGGTCGACACGGTCGCGCAGGTCGGCGGGGCCGAGCAGGGTGGTGGCCGGGATGACGACGGCGCGCAGCTTCATCGCG
Organism: Streptomyces sp. NPDC034099; assembly: GCF_055575415.1. NCBI lineage: Bacteria > Bacillati > Actinomycetota > Actinomycetes > Kitasatosporales > Streptomycetaceae > Streptomyces > Streptomyces sp. NPDC034099. The sequence continues at coordinate 110,624 of NZ_JBVISR010000007.1, forward strand.
GCCAGCGCGGTCTCCCACAGCTCCACCTGGTTGCCGAGCATGACGAGGATGCGGTCCTCCGGGCCGACGCCCCACTCGCGCAGGCGGTTCGCGACGCGGTCGGAGCGGGCGGACATCTCTGCGAAGGAGACCCGGACCTCGCGGCCGTCCTCCTCGACGATGTGCAGGGCGGTGCGGTCGTTCCCGTCGGCGATGACGTCGAACCAGTCCAGCGCCCAGTTGAAGTTCTCGGGGCGGGGCCACCGGAACCCCTCGTAGGCGGCGGTGTAGTCCTCGCGGTGTTCCAGCAGGAAGTCCCGTGCGGTGCGGAACAGCTCCGTGGCCGTCGTCATCTGTCCTCCTCGGTGCCGGACCTTGCCGGGCGGCTCTGTGCCATCGTCTAATCCGTGATGTGGGTCTCACTACCCCCGAACGGGGGTGTGCGTCCCGGGACGGCGGTCGTGAGGGAGGTCGGAGCCGGTGGCGGTGGACGCGGCGGACGCGGCTCAGATCCGCAGCGCGCTGGTGCGGCTGCGGCGTACGACCGGGCTGCCCGTCGCCTTCGGCGGACTGGTGGAGTCCGGGCGGCGCCAGGTGCGCATCAGCGAGCTGAGCGGCACGGCCACGACGGCGCTCAGCGCGCTGGCGGTGACCGCCGGCAACGGGCTCGGCGGCCGGGCGGTGGCGCTGTCGCGGCCGTGCGCGGTGACGGACTACTCCGTCTCCCGGCAGATCAGCCACGAGTACGACCTGCCCGTCGCCGCCGAGGGCCTGCGCTCGGTCCTCGCGGTACCGGTGGTCGTACGGCGCCGGGTGCGCGGCGTCCTGTACGGCGCGCTGCGCACGGCCCAGCCGCTGGGCGACCGCACGCTGGGTGCGGCCGTGGCGGCGGCACGGGACGCGGAGCAGGCGCTGGTGCTGCGGGAGGAGGCGGGCGAGCTGCTGGCGGCGGCCGCGCCCGCGCCCGGCCCGGCGGGCGGGGCGGCCTGGGAGCAGGTGCGGGAGGCGCACGCGGCGCTGCGGGCACTGGCACCGAGGATCACGGACCCGGCGCTGCGGGACGAGCTGCTGCGCGCGTGCGGCCTGCTGGTGGCGGGGGACGGTCCCGTCCCGGGGCCCCGGCTGGCGCCGCGCGAGGTGGACGTGCTGGCCTGTGTGGCCGCGGGCGCGACGAACGGGGAGGCGGCCGAGCGGCTCGGGGTGGGCGCGGAGACCGTCAAGAGCTACCTGCGCTCGGCCATGCGCAAGCTCGGCGCCCGCACCCGCACGGAAGCCGTCGCGTCGGCCCGCCGTACGGGGTGGCTGCCCTAGCCGGCGGACTGGTCCGGACTTGTCTCGGCGGTGTTTGTTTTCGGTGGCCCGGTGTTTGTTATTGGGGTCACCTCGCCGTCCCTCCGTGAGGCAATGCGCCGATGCCTAATATTGGCCCGGACACGACACACGGAGGGGAGCGGTCACCGTGCCACGGGACTTCGCGGACGCTGCCGGCAGCCGCTCCGACCTGGTCATCGGGCGGGAGGAGTCGTTCGGCGCGGCGCGTGAGCAGCTCACCCGGGGCGGCAGTGTGTTGCTGCACGGGCCCGCCGGAATTGGAAAGTCGACGGTCCTGCGCACCCTGGCCGCGGAATACGCCGGTACCGCGCACACCGTGTTGCGCTGCTCGGCCACCGAGTCCGAATCGCATCTCCCCTTCCTCGCCCTCGCCGACCTCCTGGGCCTGGTCCTCGACGAGGTCTCCCCCGCGCTGCCCGCCGCCCAGCGCACCGCGCTGGAGTCCGCGCTGACCGGCCGCGGCGAGTCCACCCTCCAGCGCGACGGCCTCGCGCTGCGCCTGGCCGTGCTGTCCGCGCTGCGTGCCCTCGCCGCCGCGGGGCCCGTCCTCGTCGTCGCCGACGACCTCCAGTGGCTGGATCCGGCCAGCACGGAACTCCTCGGCTTCGCCGCCCGCCGCCTGGGCGACACCCCGGTGCGGCTGCTGTGCGCGGTGCGCACCGAGGGACCCGAGACCCAGGACGCGGAGTACGACCGGCATCTGCGCGCCGTTCCGCCGGACACCCGCGCGGTGCGCCTGGGGCCGCTGACCCGCGCCCAGGTGTCGACGCTGCTTGGCGGACGCGGCTACTCGGGCCTGCACCGTTCCACGGTCCGCGACATCCACCGCACCAGCGGCGGCAATCCGCTGTTCGCCCTGGAACTGGGCCGGGCCCTGGCCGAGAGCCCCGCGGCACCGCGCCCGGGCGAGCCGCTGCCGGTGCCGACCTCGCTGCGCGCCCTGGTCCTGTCCCGCCTGGAGATGCTGTCGGACGAGGCGCGCCGCACCCTCCTGGTGGCCAGCGCCGGCGCCCGCCCCACCCCGGCGCTGCTGCACGCGGCCGGCCGGGAGAACGCCGAGGCGGAGACCGCACAGGCGGCGGCGCTCGGGCTGCTGGCGCCCGACCCGGAGGGACCGACCGTACGGTTCGCGCATCCGCTGATCTCGGCCGCGCTGTACGCCGAGGCACCGGCGCCGGAGCGGCGGGCCGCGCACGCCGCGCTGTCCACGGCCGCCTCCGACCCGATCGAGCGCGCCCGGCACCTGGCGCTGGCCACCACCGGCACCGACCCCCGGGTGGCGGCCCGGCTGGCCCAGGCCGCGGCGCTGGCCCGGGACCGCGGGGCGCCGTCGGTGGCGGCCTCGCTGGGGCTGCTCGCCGCCCACCACACCCCGGCGGACGGCACACCGGGCCCGGACGAGCGCCGGCTGACGGCCGCCGAGGACGCGATCACCGCGGGCGAGCAGGACCTCGCCCGGGACGTCGCCCGCGAGGTGCTGACCCGGGCCACCGCGCCCGGGGAGCGGGTACGGGCCTGGATGGCGGTGATCGAGGCGGCCGGGCAGGCCATCGGCGAGGTCGACGCCGTCTTCCCGCAGGCTCTGGCCGACGCGGGCGACGACCCGCGGCTGCTCGCCCTGGTCCACTACCAGCTGGCCTGGCGCTCCCTGGTGGTGCAGGGCGACTTCGCCCAGGGGCGTCAGGAGGCCGCGCACGCGGCCCGGCTGGCGGCGCGGGCCGGGGACCGGCGCACCGAGCTGCTCGCGCTCGCCTTCCAGGCGCAGTCGGAGACGCTGATGGGCCACCCGGACGCCCCGGCGACCATCCAGCGGGCGCTCCAGGAGCCGCAGGACCCGCGGGTGGCGTGCCACCACAACGGGGCGGGCTCCTCCCGGTTCCGGTGGCTGGTGATGAGCGACCGGCTGGCCGAGGCGCGGACCACCGTCACCGCGCTGCTGCGCGAGGTGCGCCGACGCGGCATGGCCGAGAGCGAGGTCCACTACCTGCGGTTCCTCGCGGAGACCGAACTGCACTCCGGCCACTGCGGCCGGGCCCTGGAACTGTCCCGGGAGAGCCTGACCCTGGCGCGCGACGCGGGCATCGGGGAGGGCGCGGGCGCGATGCAGGCCGCGCTCGCCGAGGCCGCGGGCGGCGATCCCGACCGGGCCCTGGAGCTGGCGCGGGAGGCGGTGCGGCGGGCGGAGGGGGACGGCGACGCCGTGTACCTGTCGCGGGCGCTGGCCGCGCTCGGCCACGCCCACCTGGCGGCGGGCGACGCGGCGGCGGCCGTACGGGTGCTGCGCCGGGTGCGGGAGCTGGAGGCCGGCGCGGGCATCACCGACCCGGCGCGCGGCCGGTGGCAGGGCGACCTCGCGGAGGCGCTGGTGCGCACCGGGGAGCCGGCCGAGGCCATGGACGTCATCGAGGTCACCCGGGCGCACGCGCTGCGGCTCGGGCGTCAGAGCGTGCTCGCCGTCCTGGACCGGTCCGAGGCGCTGGTGCGGGCGGCGCGGGGCGAACACCGGGCGGCCGTGGCGCGGTTGGCGTCGGCGCGGGAGCGTCTTGCCGGGCTGGGGTTCGGCCTCGAGGAGGCCCGGGCGGTCTTCGCGCTGGCCGAGCTGCACGCCGAACGGCCGGGCCGGGCCCCGGAGTCGGCGTCGTACGACGAGGCGGCGCGGCTGTTCCGGCGGTGCCGGGCGCTGCCCTGGCTGCGGCGGGTGGAGGCAGCCGTCGCGGCGCGGGCCGCCGGGACACCCCCGGTGCCGGCCGCCGAGCCGGACACGCTGGCGGGGCTCGCCGCGATGGAGCGCCAGGTGGCCTCGCTCGTGATGGAGGGCGCGACCAACCGGGAGATCGCCGCCCGGCTGTTCGTCAGCGTCAAGACCGTCGAGGCGACCCTGACCCGGGTCTACCGCAAGCTGGGGATCCGGTCCCGGGTCGACATCGTCCGGCTGGCGGCGGGCCGGCGCCCCGACTGAGACGGGCCGTCCCGGCGGCCGTCGGGTTTACCGGCGGTAAACCGAGGGTTTTCCCTGCCCGACGCCCTTAGGGGGTTCCCTCATTGGGCGGTCCGGACCGCCGGTTCTAGCGTGAGCACGTGCCGCTCGCCCGGGCATACGGGGATCTGTCCCGAGACCCCCGTGCACCCCCACGCCCGTGCGACCCCCCACCGGCAACCACCTGAGGAGACTCATGTCCGGGCTCACTCGTTCCAGACCGGCCGCCGTTTGACCCCCTGAGTACCCCTCAGGCGCAAGACCAGGGGGCGTTGCGGGCCTCCACGAGCGGCCCGCAACGCTCCCTCTCCATGTCCGCCGCCCCCGGGGGCTCGCGTGTCAGTCGCGTACGGTGCCGAAGCGGATGTCGTACGCGGCTCGGGGGTGCAGCGTCGCGAGCATCCGCTCGCCCTCGGCCACGATCTCGTCCCGCCGCGTCTTCGAGGGGCGCTCGAAGACCTCGACGACCAGGGCGTCGCCGGCCGGCTTCCACAGTCCGGCCACGAAGCCGTCGACCAGCAGGACGCGGTAGGCCTGGTTCTTCTTCCAGGTGCGGCCCTTGTGCTCGGGCGGGACGACGCGGGCGCGGTCGGCGTGGGAGAGGAGCAGGTTGTCGAACTCGGGCAGGAAGCGCGGCGGGGCCGGGGTGTCCGGGTCGGGGCGCGGCGCGTCGGGGAGGTCGAAGAGTTCGGTGCCGCCCGGGTCCCGGAAGGTGACGAGGCGGGGACGGAGCCGTTCGAAGGCGTCCCGGAGCCGGGTCAGACCGGCCCAGGTCTGCATGTCCTGCACCGAGGCGGGCCCGAACGCGGCGAGGTAGCGCAGCACGGTGTCGTCGGGAGCGGGCGCCGGCCGCGCGGGGCGGCCGAGCCAGTGCTCGGCGGTGGTGAGCGTGACCTGGCCGCTGCGGTCCCACAGTCCGCGCGGCGTCACCTGGACGAGCGGGAGCCGGCAGCGGGCGGCGACGGACAGGGCCTGCGGGTCGGCGTCGGGCCACTCGGGGCCGAGGGCCTCGCGCAGCTGCCCCGGGGTGCGTGGCTCGGCCTCGACCAGTTCCCGGGCGAGATGGGCGAGCCGGTCCAGGTCGACGCCGGTCAGGCCCTCGCGGAACGTCCTCAGCTCCCGTTCCCGGGCGGCCTGCACCAGGGGCCGCAGGGTGAGGCAGTCGTCGGCGGTGTGGGTGTGGATGGTCGAGCGCAGGGTGACGAGCCGGGCGACGCGGCGGTCGGCCATCGGCGTGGACAGGTCCTCGGGCGTGAAGCCGTCGAGGCGGGCGGCGAGCGCGTAGTACGGGGGCTTCACGTTCTGGGCCTGGAGTCCGACGAGGTGCGCGACGGCGGCCTCGGCGGACATCGCCGCGCGGCGCAGCAGCAACTGGCGGGCCAGGGTGGCGCGGTTGAGGGCCCGGATGCCGAGGACGGGGGCGGTCGTTCCAGCCTTGGTCGTCATGCGGTGCACGCTAGCGGGGATCGAGGACGGATTCTGTCCTCGATCCCCGCTCCGCTCGGCCGCCGCGGCCCAGCTCCACGGCGAAGCGGGCGCCGGCCAGCAGGGCGAGGTGCGAGACCCACAGCCACACCAGGAAGACGACGACACCGGCCAGGGAGCCGTACAGCCGGCCGTAGGTGCCGATGCCGGAGGCGTAGAGGGAGAAGGCCGCCGAGGAGGCCAGCCACAGCAGTGCCGCCAGGGCGCCGCCGGGGACCGCCTGCCTGCGGCGGCGGGCCGCGGCGGGGCCGGTGCGGAACAGGACCAGGACCAGCAGCGCGACCAGGCACAGCAGCAGCGGCCAGCGCAGCAGGGACCAGGCGGTGGTCGCCGTCGGTGCGATGCCGAACCATCGCCCGAGGGCCTGGGCCAGCGGCCCCGTCAGGAGCAGCACCAGGGCGCTGGCGACGAGCAGCCCGAGCAGGCTCAGCGCGGTCAGGACGATGCGGTGCAGCCGGTGCCACAGGGGGCGCCGGTCGGGCACGCCGTGCATCGCGTGCAGGGCGCGCCGGAAGACCGCCAGATAGCTGGAGGCGGACCACAGCGCGGCCACACCGCCCGCGACGGCCACGGTCAGGGCGGCGGAGCGCTCCCCGGCCGCCTCGTGCAGGGTGCGGTGCAGTTCGGCCCCGGACTGGGCGGGCGCCCAGGAGGTCACGTCGGCGATGAGCCGGTCGGTCAGGTCCGGGGCGACCAGGCCCATGAGGGACGCGGTGACGACGAGGGCGGGCACCAGGGCGAGGACGGCGTAGTAGGTGAGGGCGGCGGCCCAGTCGGAGACGTTGTCGTCCCACAGGGCGCGCGGCACCCGGCGCAGCGCGCCCGTCCACGGCACGGAGCGGTCCCGGAGCCGGGTCAGGCGGGCCTCCAGGTACGCCGTCATCGCGCACGCCGCTCGCGCGTGGCCGGGGCCGGGCGGGCGGCCCGTCCCGCGGCCCCGGTGCCCGTCACCGGGTCCTCCGGTCGCCGGGGGCCGGGAACGCGCGCCGGTCCGTGCCGTGGTCCACCAGGTGCCCCAGCACCGCGCCGAAGCCTCCGAACCGCCCGGCGAAGGCCGGCGCCATGCCCGCCGGCATGCCGATCACCGCTCTGCTCATCACGCACCTCCGCCTGGAAACCTGCTCCGGATCCCGCCCGTCACTCCACACGCGTCTCCACCGGGCGCTCGGGGATCCCGCGCGCCGCCGTGCCCGCGGTCTCGACGACCACGACGTCGGCGATGGAGCTGCGGACGGCGACCGTGACCGACGCGGTGTGAACGACCGCCGTGCGTCAGCAGGTGGGGCGGTAGGGCAGGCGGGGCAGGAGTTCGGACCACCGGGCGGGGGTGAGGTCGCCGTCGGTGCGGTCGCAGACCCGGCGGAGCGCCTGGTCCGTGTCCAGCGTCCAGATCCTGGCCGTCAGGTCGTTGCCCGCCGAGGCCAGGGTGTCGCCGCCGGGCGCGAAGGCGACCGACGTGACGGTGTCCAGGTGCCCCGTGAGCGCGTCGCCGAAGGCCTCGGCGCGGGCGGGGTCGGTCACGTTCCACAGGCGGACTGTGTGGTCCTCGCCGCCGCTGGCGAGGGTGCGGCCGTCCGGGGCGAAGGACACCGAGGTGACGCCGCCGCGGTGGCCGGTCAGTTCGCCGCCCAGGGGGCGGGCCCGGCCGGGGTCGGTGACGTCCCAGAGCCGTACCGTGCGGTCCCGGCCGCCGGTGGCGAGGACGGGGCCCTTCGGCGCGAAGGCGACCGCGTTGACCCAGTCGCCGTGGGCGGTCAGGGGCTCGCCGACGGGCCGGGGCCGGTCCCGGTCGCGCACGTCCCACAGCCGGGCGGTCTTGTCCTGGCTGCCGGTGGCGAGCGTGTGCCCGTCCGGGGAGAAGGCCACGGAGCCGACCCAGTCGGTGTGGCCGGTCAGGGGTGTGCCGACGGGGCGTACGTCGTCGGGGTCGCGCACGTCCCACAGGCGGACCCGCTCGTCGACGCCGCCGGTGGCGAGGGTGCGGCCGTCCGGGGAGAAGGCCGCGGTGAGGACACCGCCCAGGTGGGCGTCCGGGACGGTGGCCGCGGGGACGGGCCGGGCCGGGTCGGAGACGTCCCACAGCCGCAGGGTGCCGTCCTCGGCGCCGGACGCGACGGCGCGGCCGTCCGGCGCGAAGGCCGCGGTCAGGACGGGTGCCTCGTGGCCGGTGAGGGGGCGCGGCAGCGGGCGCGGGGGCCCCGGCCGGCCGACGTCCCAGAGCCGGACCAGGGCGTCGTCGGTGCTGGCGGCGGCGAACAGCCTGCCCGTGGGGTCGTAGGCCACGGAGGTGACCGGGTTGGTGAAGTCGGTCAGGACGCTGTCCGGCAGGTGCCACACGCGGACGCTGTGGTCGGCGCCGGTGGTGGCGAGGGTGCGGCCGTCCGGGCCGTAGGCCAGGTCCCACAGGCCCTCGGTGTGCCCGGTCAGCGGTTCGCCGATCCGGTGCGGGTAGGCGGGGTTGGCGACGTTCCACAGGATGACGGTGTCGTCCTGCGCGGCGCTGGCCAGCGTGTGTCCGTCCGGGCTGAACTCCACCGACCACACGGCGGCGGTGTGCGCGGTCAGCGGTTCGCCCAGCGGGCGCAGACCGCCGGTGGCCGTGCCGGACCCGCCCGTGCGCGACACCTCCCACAGGCGCACCGTGTCGTCGTAGCCGGCGGTGGCGAGGGTGTCGCCGTCCGGGGAGAACGCCACCGACCAGACCGCCGCGTCGTGGGCGTGCCGGGGCTCGCCGAGCGGGACCGGTCCGTCGGCGCCGTCCGGGCGCCACAGCCGTACGGTCCCGGTGTGCCCGGCGGTGGCCAGGGTGCGGCCGTCCGGGGCGAAGGCGACGTCCCGGACGCTGCGCGCGTCGGCGCGGGCCGGTGCGCCGACGGGCGCCGGCCGGGCCGGGTCGCCCAGGTCCCACAGGCGCAGGGTGCCGTCGTCGCCGGCGGTGGCGAGGGTGCGGCCGTCGGGGGCGAAGGCGACGGAGGTGACGGACTCGCCCCCGTGGCCGACCAGGGGCTCGCCCAGGGGCCGGGGCCGGGCGCGGTCCCGGGTGTCCCACAGCCGGATGCCGCCGTCGTGCCCGGCCGCCACCAGCACCGTGCCGTCCGGCGCGTACGCCACCGCGCCCACCGGGCCGCCGGCGATCCGCAGCGGCCGGCCGAGCCGCTCGCCGGACCCGGCCGTGTCCCACAGCCGTACGGTGCCGTCGTGACCGCCGCTGGCGAGGGTGCGGCCGTCTGGGGCGAAGGCCACGGCGCTGCCGATGTCGTCGTGTCCGGGCAGCCGGGTGGACAGCACCCGGCCCGCGTCCGTGGTGAGCGCGGTGCGCAGTTCGGGGGTGGTGCGCATGCCGAGCGCGGCGACGTCCAGCCGGGCGGAGAGGGCGGCGTTGGTCTCACGCAGCCGGTCGGCCTCCGCGGTGATCCGGCCGAAGACGGCCTCGTCCCGCTCGGCCTGGGCGGTGGCCCGCGCCCGGAGCGCGACGACGGCGGTGCCCGAGGCGACCAGGACCAGCAGCGCGAGGACGGCCGACAGTCCGCGCCTGAGCCACACCGCGCGCCGCCGCCGGTGGAGCGACGCGGCCAGGAACTCGCGCTCCACGGGGGTCAGTTCCCCCGGTGCCGGTTCCCCGCCGCGCTCGTCCCGCGCGAAGGCCTCGCGGGCGGCGGCCAGCCGGGAGCCCGCGTAGAGCGCGGCGTTCTCCCGGCCGAGGGTCAGCCAGGTGCGGGCGGCCTCGGAGAGCGCCCGGTGGACGCGGAGCCGGTCGCGTTCGGCGTCGATCCAGCCGCGCAGCCGGGGCCAGGCGGTGATGAGTGCCTCGTGGGCGAGTTCGACGGTGCCGTCGTCGAAGGTGAGCAGCCGGGCGGCGACCAGCCGGTCCAGCACGGCGCGGGTGCCGTCCCGGTCGCCGAGGTCGAGTTCCGCGTGCTCGGCGGGGCGCCGGGTGTCGGGGGTGCCGTCGCCCGGGGCGACCAGCCGCAGCAGGATCCGGCGCGCGAGGTCGGCCTGGGGTGGGGTGAGTTCGCCGTACACCTCCTCGGCGGTGCGGACGACGGCGCCGCGCAGTCCTCCGGCCGCCTCGTAGCCGGCGACGGTCAGGGTCCGGCCGGTGCGGTGCCGCCAGGTCTCCAGCAGCGCGTGCGACATCAGCGGCAGTCCGCCCGGCGCGTCCTCGACCTCGTCGAGCAGCCGGGTGGTCAGGGCGCGTTCGACGACCAGTGAGGCCGCGGCGGCGGGCCGGACGACGGCCTCCCGCAGCTCCTCGCGGCTCATCGGACCGGCCAGCAGGGTCGCGTCCTGCAACGCTGCGGTGAGGCCGGGGTGTTCGGCGCAGCGCCCGAGGAAGTCGGCGCGTACGGCGACCACGACGCGCAGCCGGCTGCCGGGGCCGGTGGCGGTCAGGAGCCGGTCGACGAAGGCGTTCCGCTCGGCCGGGTCGGCGCAGAGGGTGTACAGCTCCTCGAACTGGTCGACGATCAGCCAGGTGTCGGCGTCCGTGTCCGGCACGGGGTCGAGCCGGTCCGCGTGGGTGGTCGTCGGGGCCGCGCCGGGGGTGAGGATGCGGACGGCCGCGGGGGCGGCGGGTGCGTCGGCGCCGGTTGCGGGCGTGCGCAGGCGGGGGATCAGACCGGCCCGCAGCAGGGAGGACTTGCCGCTGCCCGAGGGGCCGAAGACGGCGGTGAAGCGGTGCCGGCGGGTCAGTCCGTCCAGGCGGTCCACCAGTCGGTCGCGGCCGAAGAACAGGGCGGCGTCGTCCGGTTCGTAGCGGGCCAGACCGCGGTAGGGCGGGCGGGTCTCCTCGTCGGCGGTGGCGAGTGCGGCGGCCTCCGCGCTCGCCGCCCGCCAGCGCCGCTCCCATTCCTCCGGGTCGCCGCCGCACACGTCGACGTAGGCGAGGGTCACCGCGAGGGTGGGCAGTTGCCGTCCGGCGGCCGCCTGCGACAGGGCGGTCACCGAGAACGGGACCTGGTCGGCCATCGTCCGGTACGTCGGCCGCCCCACCGATTCGCGCAGGGCGCGGAGTTCGGCGGCGAACCGCTGTACCGGTCCGGCCGCGGGGTCCAGCCGTCGTTCCCGGCGTCCCACTCCGTTTCCGCCCACGTGTGCCCCGCCCCCGCCGTCGCTCTCGGTCCCCGCCCGGGCGCCCACGGTAGGGAGGCGCGGCAGCGGGCGGCAAGCGCCGGGCTGCTCATCGGGGGGTGGCGCACGGGGAGTTCACGGTGCCTTCACACCGGGTCCGCACGGTTCCGGTCCGCTCCGCGGGGCCCGCCGCATTGTTCAGTGCCGGGTGCGGGCTGCTGAACAACGGTGGCCCGCGGTGGAATCGGTGGCCGGGGGGTGTGCGGGGTGGCACGGCGCCGGGTTTGCCACGGCCGCGCCACCCGCACCCGTTCCCCCCTGACGAGAACACCCGTGTCCGGAGCAGGCACAGCCCGGAGAAGGCACAGGAAGGAAGTGATCCGATGACCACCGAGGCGACCCGTCGGCCGTGGAGCGTGACGCTGGCGGTGGTGCTGGTGATGCTGGGGACGCTGGTCGCGGCGACGACGGCGGCCGGCCCGGGGGAGGCGGCGGCCCTGGTGCTCCTGCTGCTGGCGGTCTGCTTCTGGTTCGCCGTCCGGGCGGGCCGCGGCCGGCGCGGCGCCCGGACCGCGGTGAGCTGTCTGACCGCGGTGATCCTGGTCGTCGCCGCGCCGTTCGCCCTCGACGATCCGCTGTACGGCGGCACCACGCTGCTGCTCGCCGCGCTGCTCGCCGTCCCGGGCGTGGTCCTGCTGTACCTGCCGGCCGCCGAGGCGTACGTGCGGGTCCGCAGCGGGGACAGCGGCGAGGAGTACGAGGAGTACGCGGGATGACCGAGCCGCCGCGGGACGAACCGGTCCGGTCCGCCGGTCCGCCTCCGGAGCCCGGCCCCGGCGAGGTCCGGGACCCCGGCCCCGACTACGGGCGGGTGGCTCCCCGGGAGCCGCGTGTGCCCGATCCGCTCGCCGTGGCCGTCGGCAACGCCTCGCTGCTCGGGGCGGGTTACCTGATCGCGGGGCGCCGGGCGCTGTTCTGGGCCGCCGCGGTGGTCACGGTGTCCCTGCTGTGGCTGACGTACGCGGTCGCCGAGACGTGGTGCGAGCTGCTCGTGGTGCTGTGGTGGGCGGCGGTCGTCGGGCACGGCTGGAGGCTCGGGCGGCGGCACCCGGCGGCCACGCCCCGGCGCGACCAGCGGCTGCTCGCGCTCGCGCTGACCGTGCCGGTACTGGCGGCCGCCGGATGGGTGCGGTTCGACGCGCACGGGGTCGAGGACGACGTCGCGGACGCCCGCGCGGACGGGGACTGCGGGGCCGCGGTGGCCGCTCAGGACGGGGTGGCGTTCCGGCACCGGCTGCTCGCCGCGCCGTCGGCCGCCCGGGGCGACGCGGTGGTCGAGGCGTGCGAGCGGCTGGACACGGCCGGGAGCTATCTCAGCGGCGGGCTGACGGGTGACCTGGACTCGCTGGAGACCGGTTTCCGGCGGCTCGGCGCGGTGCTCGGCGAGTCCGGCAACGAGCAGACCGTCAGGACGACGCTGGACCGCTTCCTCGGCCGGCTGCCCACCGACGACGGCTGTCTGACCGTGACCATCGCGGACTGGCTGCGGAGCACGCCCCCGGGCCCGGGGCCCTGACCGGCCCGGCCTCCGCCACCGCGGCCCGGACGGCCCCGCAGGCGCTGATGGACTGCGCCGACGGCTTCATGTCCACGGAGGACTGGCCGGGCGCCCGCGAGCGCTACCAGCGGCTGCTCGACGAGTACCCGGACGACGCCCACGCGGACGCCGCCCGCGCGGGGGTCGGGAAGGCGGGGCTGGCGATCGAGCTGGACCGGATCACCGAGCTGGTCGCGGCGGCGGACGGCATGGGCTCCGGCTACTGCCGGAAACCGGCGAAGTACTCCCAGGCCCCCGCCTACCGCAAGGGCCGCACCCGCGCCGTGTTCGTCGGCGACACCGAGTACACCGCCAAGCTGCCCGAGGCGTGGCGGACCGACACGGCCCACGCCTCCCTGGTGGTGTGCACCGGCGAGGCGGAGGCCGGGGACGTGGTCGAGACGTGCCGGTACCGGGACCACAACGGCCACATCGGCAGTGTCAGGTTCAACAAGCTGGCGGTCCGGGTGAAGGGCTACGCGCTCAGGACCGGGAAGCTCGTCGTCGACCGCACGGTGCAGCTGGGCGGCGAGAGCTGCCCCGGTGTCCTCGGATACTTCGACGCGCTGCCGTCGCGGATGGCCGTCACACCGTCGAACGGCGACGTGCGCGACGCCTTCGGACCGGTGGTCGGCCGCTGACCCGACCGCCCGGTCGCGATCGCGGGGGTTGACGGGCCGCCGGCGGGGCACCCAGGGGCACTGTGCGCGGACGGGACGGAATCCTGGTGACCGGCTGGTTCAGCTTCCTGCACGGGGAGGCGACGGCCGGGGACGTGCTGGCGCTGGCGCGGGTGGAGCGGGTGCTGCGGGACGCGGGGCTGGCGTACGACGTCGTGTGGAGCCCCGGTTTCCGTGCCGACGGCACGCACTTCGACGACCTGGACCCGGCGGCGTACTCCCGGCTGGTGTTCGTGTGCGGGCCGGTGCACGGGCCGCAGGTCGAGGAGTTGCACCGGCGGTTCGCGCACTGCGTGCGGATCGCGGTCGGGGTCTCCGTGGTCGATCCGGACTCCCCGGCCGTCACCGGCTTCCACCGGGTGCTGGCCCGCGACGCCGCCGGGACCGGTCCCGGCCTGGACCTGGCGGCCCGCGCTCCGGCGCTCCCGGCGGTGCCCGTCGTCGGGGTGGTGCTCACCCACGGGCAGCGGGAGTACGGGGGCCGACGGCGGCACGAGGAGGTCGCCGCCGTGCTGACCCGCTGGCTGGCCGGCCGGGACTGTGCCCGGCTGGAGCTGGAGACCCGGCTCGACGCCCACGACTGGCGGCTGTGCGGCACCCCGGCCCAGCTGGCGTCCGTACTGGCCCGCCTCGACCTGGTCGTCACCGACCGGCTGCACGGGCTGGTGCTCGCGCTGCGGGCCGGTGTCCCGGTCCTGGCGGTCGACCCGGTCGAGGGCGGCGCGAAGGTGACGGCACAGGCCCACGCCTGCGGCTGGCCGGCGCTGGTCGCCGCCGAACGGCTGGCCGGGGCGTCCGCGGAAGGGGTGCTGGAACTCTGGTGGCAGTGGTGCCTGGCCGAGGGGCGGGCGGAGGCGGCGCGGGTCGGCGCGGGGTTCCGGGCGGCCGACCCGGTCCGGGACCCGGCGGACGGCCTGGTGGCCGCGTTGCGGACCGCGTCGGCGGGCGGCGGCACGGCGGCGCCGGAGCCGCCGCGCGGTTAGCCGCCGCGCGGTTAGCCGCCGCGCGGTTAGCCGCCGCGCGGCACGGGCACTCGGCGGGGGTCGGTCCGCCCCCAGGGGAGGAGACACCATGTCCATCGGCCGGCTCCCCGACCACGAGCAACGCGTACTCGACGAGGTCGAACGGGCCCTCAGCCGCGACCGCCGCCTCGACCGGCGCCTGCGCACGCTGAAGCTCCGCCGCCTCCCCGATCCCACCCGCCTGGCGGCCTGCCGCCCGCGCACCCCGACCGTCCTCCTGCTGCTCGCCGTGTCGGTGACGCTGATGGTCGTCGGCATCGTCACCTCCGCGCCCGGCGTGATCTGGGCGTTCGCCGCCGTGTGGCCGGTGACGCTGTTCGCGGTGTTCCGGCTGCTGTGCCGGTGGACGGAGGGTTAGCGCCCTCGACCGCGTCCCCGGCGGGTCAGCCGGTGTAGCTGCGGGCCGTCGAGCCGCGCTGGGCGGGTTCCAGTGCGCGCAGGCGGGCCTCGACCTCCGGCGGCAGCACCCGGCGTTCGCGCAGCACCCACGGCAGGGCGGCCGTCGCCTCCGCGAAGGCGCGCAGGGACGCGCCGTCGCGGGGGACGGTGCGGGCCAGGTGGAGGGTGCGGCGCAGGGCGGGGCCGGCCGGGCGGCGCAGCCAGGTGAACCACAGGGTGTTGCGGATGCCGTGCGCCCTGCGCACGGTGGAGTCCCGCACTCCGGACGGGTGGTGATGGATCGTCAGGTCGTCGGCGTACGTCAGCCACCAGCCGTTGGCGGCCAGGTCGGCGGCCAGCAGCTCCTCCTCGCCGCCCAGCCACAGCCGGGGGTGGAAGCCGCCCGCGGTCCGGAAGGCGTCGGTGCGCAGGACGGTCGCGGCGGCCAGGAAGGAGCCGAGCGCCGGTCCGGGGAGCCAGTCGGGGCGGGGCACGGGCGAGTCGCGCAGTTCCTCGACGATCGGGTCCTCGGTGCCGTCCGGTTCGACCAGGATGCGGGCGGTGACCGAGCCGACCGCCGGGTAGCGGTCGAGCAGGTCCGCGGCACCGGCCAGGGAGCCGGGCGCCCACCAGGAGTCGTCGTCGCAGAACGCGACGTAGGGGGTGGTGACCTGACGGACGGCCAGGTTGCGGCCGACGGCGCCGAGGTTGCGGCCGGGGCGCAGGAGCCGTACGCCGGGGTGGTGGCGGGCGACGGCGGTGGCCGTGCCGTCGGTGGAGCCGTTGTCGGTGACGATCACCCGGGGTTCTTCGGGGAGTTCGGCGAGCCGGTCCAGGGTGCGCAGGAGTTCGGGGCACCGGTTGTGGGTGATGACGACGACGGTGGTCCGGGTGTCCGTCATGAGGCCGCTCCGTCGCCTTCGTCGAGGAGGCGGGCGGCCCGCTCCACGTGCGGGGGCAGGGGCCTGCGGGAGCGCAGGGCGGCGGGCAGGCGGGTGAGCGTCTCGTGCAGGGCGTGCCGGGCGTGCGGGTCGCGGCGGGCGTCGGCGGCGAGGGCACGGGTGCGGGCCAGGGCGTGCGGGAGGGGGCGGCGCAGCCAGGCGGTGAGGAGTTCGTTGCGGCGTACGACGGCCGGGCGGCCGGTGCGGGGGCGGGGGTCCGGGTGGTGGTGGGCGACCACGTCGGGGCAGTGCGTGACGCCCCAGCCGCGGGCCGCGAGGTCGTAGGCGAGGAGGGTCTCCTCGGCGCCGAAGAACAGCAGCGGGTGGTAGCCGCCCGCGTCGAGGTACGCGGTGCGGCGGGCGACGGCGGCGCAGCCGAGGAAGCCGAGCACCTGGGTGCCGGGCAGGTCGGTGGCGGTGCCGAGCGGGGAGTCGGCGAGCAGGCCGTTGAGGGGGTCCGCGGCGTCGGCGGGGCCGACGAGGGTGCGGGCGGAGAGCAGGCCGAGCCGGGGGTGTTCGTCGAAGTGCCGGGCGGCGGCGCGCAGGGAGCCGGGCGCCCACCAGGAGTCGTCGTCGCTGAACGCCACGTACGGGGTGTCCAGGGCGCGGACCCCGTGGGTGCGGGCGAGGGCGCCGCGGTTGACCGGCAGGGCGAGGACGCGGACCTGGGGGAAGTCGCGGGCCAGCATGGCGCGGGTGTCGTCGGTGGAGGCGTTGTCGACGACGAGGACCTCGGGCCGCTCGGGCAGGGCGAGCAGGTGGCGCAGGGTGACGGCGAGGCTCGCGCGGCGGTCCCGGGTGGCGATGACGATGCCGACGGGGGCGGATTCCGTGGGGTCGGGGCGGGCCCGTTCGCGGGTGGCCGTCGGGCCGTGGTGCGCGGGGTGGTTCATGGTCCCTCTTCCGGGGCGTCCGGGGTGTCCGGCTCGGCGAGTGCGTCGAGCGCGCGCAGTACGGCGTCGGGGGTGATCCGCAGCAGGGCGGGGTCGGTGCGGCGGCCGTGCGGGTCGCCGTCCGGGCCCGGGTGCCACAGGGCGCGGTGGCGGGGGTGGGGCGGCGGGCCCCACCGGCGGGGCGGGACCGGGCCGAAGAGGGTCACTGAGGGCGTGGCGTGGGCGACGGCGAGGTGGGCGATGCCGGTGTCGCCGCTGACGACGGCGCGGGCGCCGGCGACCAGGGCGGAGAGCCGGTCGTAGGGCAGGCCGCCGCCGAACACGTCCGTGTCGGGCAGGCCGGCGCGCTTGGCCAGCCGGGCCACCAGGTCCGCCTCGTCCGCTCCCCCGGTGACCACCACCCGGCGTCCCCGTGCGCGCAGCGCCTCGGCGACGGCCGCGTACCGTTCCACGGGCCAGCAGCGGGAGGGGGCACCGGCGCCGGGGTGCAGGACGACCGCGCCGGGGGCGGGGGACGGCGCGTCGGGGCGGGGCAGCCGCAGGTCGGTGGGGTCGGCGTCGATGCCGTAGGCCCGCAGCAGCCGGCACCACCGCTCGCGCTCGTGCTCCTCGGCGTACCAGGGCGGGCCGTCCACCTCGGGGGTTCCGGGGTGCGCGAACGCCAGCAGCCTGCGCGGGCGCAGCCGGGTCAGCAGGCGGTGACTGGGCGGCCCGTTGCCGTGCAGGTCGATGGCGACGTCGGGGGGCGGTCCGGTCCAGTCGAGGGCGCGCGGGACGGCACGGCCGGGTGCGGCGGCGGGCAGCACCCGGTCCACGGCGCCGGTCGCGGCGGCCACGGGGGCCAGTTCGGCGGGGGTGGCCAGCACCAGCTCGTGCCCGGGGTACGCCCGCCGCAGCGCGCGCAGGGCGGGCACCCCGGCCAGCAGATCCCCGAGCCCGAGGGCCCGCAGCACGAGCACCCGGGGCCGCCCGTCCTCGCCCTCGTCCCGCGCCGGGGACACCGTCTCGGCGGTCGGCGGATGCACGGGGTCCCCGGTCACCGGCCCACCGGCCGAACCCGGAGACGGGAGGCCGCCGTCCTCGGCGCCCGGCCCGAGCCGGGTCGTCGCGGCGGGCGCGCGCTCTGCCCGGCCGCCCGGGTGCGGGAAGCTGCCTTCAGGACCGGCCACGGCCACCGCCTCGCCGCCCACCGGTCCGCGACGGACCGGCCCCCCTCCACCCTCCGTCCGGTGTCCGCGGGGCCCGGTCGCCCGGGGCCGCGGGTTCCCCGGCGCGGAGTCCCGGCCGAGAGGAGCGCGGGCGCGTCCCCGGACTCCCCGCCTCATCGGGCCCCCTCGGCACGGGCCGCCCGGCCGAGCGGCGACGGGCCGTGGAACGTGCCCCGGGGCCCGGTGACCTGGCGGGCCGATGCCGCCCCCGGTGACGGGCAATCGCGCCCGGGCGGCGCGATCGGCGCGGGCGGCGTGTTCAGCGGCGGGGCGCCTGCGCGGGAGCGGGCGCGGGGCCGTTCACGGGTCGCGGCCGTCATCGGGCCCCCTCTGCCGCGCGGGCCAGCAGGGCGGTGGAGGAGCGGCCGTCGAGGTAGGGCAGGAGGACCGCCTGGCCGCCCCACTCCTGGAGGAGCGCGGCCTCGGGGAGGTCGGCGCCCGCGTAGTCGCCGCCCTTGACCCAGACGTCGGGGCGCAGGTCGCCGAGGAGGCGTTCGGGGGTGTCCTCGTCGAAGACGGCGACGGCGTCGACGCAGGCGAGGGCGCGCAGCACCCGGACGCGGTCGGCGAGGGGGTTGACGGGGCGGCCCCCGCCCTTGCGGCGCCGGACGGAGGCGTCGGAGTTGACGCAGACGACCAGGCAGTCGCCGAGCCGCCGGGCGGCCTGGAGGAGGCCGACGTGTCCGGCGTGCAGGAGGTCGAAGCAGCCGCCGGCGGCGACGACCGTGCCGTGCTCGGCGCGGATCCGGGCGGTCAGGGCGCCGGGGTCGTCGGTGTCGGGCGGCGAGGCGGGCGCCGGGCCCGAGTCGGCCGGGGGCACGGCGGCCGCGCCGCCCGCGGCGACGAAGGCGGTGGCGGCGCTCACCGCACCCTCGACGGCCTCACCCACCAGCGCCCCGTCGGCGAGCAGTCCGGCCGCGGTGGCCGCGAACCGGTCCCCCGCGCCGCAGGAGTCGCCGTGGTGGGCTGCGGGCGCGGGCATGAGGAGGGGGTGTTCGCCGTAGGACAGGAGGGCGCCGCACGAACCGAGGGTCACCGACACCGCGGCGGCCCGCCAGTCCCGTACCAGTGCGGCGGCGTCGAGCGCGGCGGCGCGCAGTCCGCCGCCCGGGCGGTCCCGGTCCGGCGCGAAGCCGTGGGCCTCCTTCTCGGCGGGCGTCACCAGGCGGGTGCCGGGCACCGGCGGTCCCCCGCGCGGGTGCGGGTCCCAGACCAGCGGCGGGCGCGCGGCGAGCACGTCGCGCAGGGCGTCCGCCGCGCCCCGGCCGTAGTCGGAGACCAGGACGGCGCGGGCGGACCGCAGCGCGTCGCGGGCCTCGTCCGTTGCCTCGCGGACCCGGCCGCCGCCCCGGTCGAGGCGGACGACGGGACGGTCCTGGGCGAGGACGCGGGTCTTCTCCGGCACCGTGCCGGTCAGGGGCAGCGGGACCAGGGTCAGCCAGGGTGCGAGCAGCTCGCGCAGGGCGAGCCCGGCCGGGTCGTCACCCATGCCCGCGATCAGGGTGACCTCGCGGCCGTCGCGGGCGGCGAGGTACGCGGCGAGGGCGGCGCCGCCCGGGCGGACGCGTTCGGCGCACTCCGAGACGACCGGGACCGGCGCGTCCGGTGCGAGCCGGTCGGCGGAGCCGGTGAGGTCGCGGTCGAGCAGCGCGTCGCCGACCACGACCAGCGGTGTCCTGTCGGCCATGTGTCCCGTCACCTCCGCTTCCGCTGCGCCGCGCGCCCCGCGCGACCCGTGCTCCGTACGCCCCGTGCGCCGCGCTCCAGGGCCGCGTCGAAGGCCGCGCAGATCATGTGGACGGCGACCAGGTGGATCTCCTGGACGGTGGCCGTCGAGGGCGCCTCGACGCACAGGGACTCGTCGCTGCCCGCCATGAGCGGGTTGGGGGCGCACCCGGTGAGCGCCCAGACCCGTACCCCGGCCGCGCGGGCCGCGTCGGCCGCGGAGAGCAGGTTGGCGCTGGCGCCGGAGGTGGACAGCAGCATCAGGACGTCGCCCTCGCGGCCGTGGGCGCGGACCTGCCGGGCGAACACCTCGTCGACGCCGTAGTCGTTGGCGATGGCGGTGGTGGAGGAGGTGTCGGCGTGCAGGGCGATCGCGGAGAACGGCGGGCGGTCGTCGCGGTAGCGGCCGACGAGTTCGGCGGTGAGGTGCTGGGCCTGCGCGGCGCTGCCGCCGTTGCCCGCGGCGAGCAGCCGGCCGCCGCCGCCGAGTACGGCCGCGAGCCGCTCGCCCCAGCGCTCGGTGATGTGCGCGGAGGCGCGGAACGCCCCGAGTGCGACCTGGAGTTCGTCGCAGTGCCCGACGACGGGCGGGTGCACGGTCATGACGCCACCTCCGTCGACACCGCGTGCTCGGAACGGGTCAGGCGGTACACCTGTTCCGCGCCGTCGGCGACGCGCGCCCAGGTGTAGTGCCGCAGGACGCGTTCGCGGCCGTTGCGGCCGTACTGGCGGCGCAGCCGCTCGTCGGCGAGGAGTTCGCGGGCGGCCTCGGCGACGGCAGCGGGGTCCTGCGGGGTGACCAGGCGGCCGGTGACGCCGTCGGCGACGGAGTCGCGGTGGCCGCCGACGTCGGTGGCGAGGACGGGTACGCCGCACGCCATGGCCTCCAGCGGCACGATGCCGAACGGCTCGTACACCGGGGTGCACAGCACCAGGTCGGAGCTGCGGAGCAGGGCGGGCATGTCGTCCGGGTCGACCGCGCCGAGCAGCCGGACCCGGTCGGCGACGCCGGCGCGGCGGGCGATGCCGGTCAGGCGCTGTGCCTCGGGTTCGGCCTCCACGGCTCCGGCCGGCGGGCCGCCCGCGATGAGGAGTTCGGTGTCGGGGATGTGGGCGAGGGCGCGGACGGCCAGGTCGTAGCCCTTGCGCGGGACGAGTCGTCCGCAGGCGAGGAGCCGGTGCCGCAGGCGTCGCTCGGGGGTGCGGCCGGTGTCGGCGGCGGGGTGGAAGTGCTCGGCGTCCACGCCGCAGGGCACGACGGAGACCTGCCGGGGCGGCACGCCCATGTTGCCGAGTTCCACGACCTCGTCGGTGCAGGTGGCCAGCACCCGTTCGCAGGTCCGGCCGAGCTGCCGTTCGATGCCGATCCGCTCGTAGGGGCTGGTGTCCCGCATGCCCTGGTGGCGCCGCTTGACGGTGCCGAGGGCGTGGAAGGTCTGGACGAGGGGGATGCCGTGCGGGCCCGCGCCGATCTGCGAGGCCATGCCGGACATCCAGAAGTGGGCGTGCACCACGTCGGGCCGCTCCCGGGCCCAGGCGCGGGCCAGGTGGGCGCCGAAGGCGGGCATGTGCGGGAACAGTTCGTCCTTGGGGACGGACACGGGTGGCCCGGCCGGTACGTGTTCCACGACCGCGCCGCCGGGCAGGGGCACCCGGTCGGGCAGGTCGGTGGCGTCCCGGCGGGTGTAGACCGTGACGTCGTGGCCGCGCCCCGCCAACTCCTCGGCGAGACGGGCCACGTAGACGTTCTGTCCACCGGCGTCCACGCCGCCGAGCGCGGCGAGGGGGCTCGCGTGCTCGGACACCATGGCGATCCTCATCGGGTCACCTCCTTGAGCAGCCGCTCCCAGTCGTCCAGGAAGCGGGGCAGCCCGTAGTGGGCCAGGGCCGCCGCACGGGCCGCCTCGCCGACCGCCCGCGCGTGCAGGGGGTCGGCGAGGAAGTCGCGTACGGCGTCGGTCAGTACGTCGATGCGGTTCGAGACCACTCCCGCGCCGGGCGGCACGGCTTCGGTGGCCTCGGTGGTGGCGAGGGCGACCACGGGCATGCCCAGGTGCATGGCCTCCAGCAGGGACAGGCCGAGGGAGGTCCAGCGGACGGGGTGGACGTAGACGCGGCGGCGGGCCAGCTCGGTGTGCAGCTCGCTCTGGGGGACGTCCCGGGTGCGGCAGCGGCCGGGGTCGACGCCGAGGTGCTCGGCGAGTCCCTCGGTGCGCATGCCGAACACGTCGAGCGGCGCCGCGCGGGTGAACTCGGGGAGCAGGTCGGTTCCGGTCGTACGCCCGCGCCGGATCGGCTCGTTGACGACGACGGCGGCGCGTTCCAGCTCGCCGGTCCAGCGGTGGCCGGGGTCGACGATGCCGTGCTCGACGACGGCGGTCGGCGTCGGACCCGCGTCCCACATCAGCCGGTTGAAGTGGGTGACGTGGACGAGGGTGACGCCCGGGATGTCCGCGGCCGGGTGGCGGGTGCGGGGCACGTCGCCGTCGGGGGCGTTGTGCTCCAGGTAGACCAGCGGCGGGCGGCGGCCCAGCCACCGGTCGACCAGGTCGAGTTCGTGCGGGCGCTGGAGGATCACGAGGTCGATGTCCTCGTCCCGCAGCCGCTCCGGCGGTACCTCCACGACGGAGTCGGGCCAGTCCCAGGTGCGGGCGCGGCCGAGGCCGTCGGGGCCGCGGTCGGGGGTGACGGGGACGAGGTAGGTGTGCGGGCCCTGCACGAAGGCCGTGGTCCACGACCCGTGCACGTGCCAGATGAGGATCCTCATGTCTCCCCCAGCAGTTTCTCGACGGCGGCGGCCACGTCGGTGGCCGTAACGGTGTTCAGGCAGGGGTGGCCGGGGACGGGGCAGTCGCGGGCCCTGCTGCCGGCGCAGGGCGCGTCCTGGTCGCCCAGCAGGACGTAGGGGACGCCGTACGGGCGCCAGCGCTCGGCGGGTACGACGGGGGCGAACAGGGAGACGACGGGGGTGCCGACGGCGGCGGCGAGGTGGGCGGGCGCGGTGTTGCCGGTGACGACGACGGACGCGCCCGCGAGGACGCCGGCCAGTTCGGCGGCGTCGGTGCGGCCGCCGAGGTCGGTGCCGTGCCTGCCTGCGACGTGTGCGGTGAGGTCGCGCTCGCCGGGGCCGCCGGTGACCAGCACACGGTGTCCGGCGGCGGCGAGTTCGCGTACGGCCTCGGCGGCGCGCTCGGGGCTCCAGGCACGGGCGGGGACGCTGGCGCCGGGGTGCAGGACGACGTACGGGCCGGGCCCTGTCAGGGCGGCGGCGGGGGGCGGCGGGTGGACCCGGAGCCGTCCGTCGTCGGGGCACGGGAACCCGGCCGCCTCGGCGAGGTCCAGTGCCGCCTCGGCCTCGTGGGCGTGCGGGGCGCGCCGGTGGCGCAGGTCGAGGAGCGATCCGGGGTAGTCCACGCTGTCGGCGGCGATGTAGCCGACGCCGGCGAGGCGCAGCACCAGGGCGGTGGGCAGCGGGGACTGGTGGAAGGAGGTGAGGACCAGCGCGGTGTCGGCGTCGATCCGCTCCACGAGCGCGTCGATGTCGTCCCGTCTCACCTCGGGCGGCTCGAACCCGCCCCACGGCGCCTCCCACACCAGCACCTCGTCGACGCCGGGCAGCAGCCGGGCGGCGGGCGCGCCGCGTGACCCGCACAGCAGGGTGACGTGGTCGGCGCGCGCGGCGACGGCCCGCACGGCGGGTCCGGCGAGCAGCACGTCGCCGAAGCTGTCGAGCCGGGTGACGAGCGCCTTCATGACGGCCTCCCGCGGTCGCGGTCCGGGGCCGCCGTCCCTCCGGGGGCGACGTCCGGTCCACCACCGCTCGCGTCCGCGACGGGCCCGCTCGCGCCCCCTTCGGCGGTGGCGCCGTCGCGGCTCCGGCTGCTCGGCTTCGAGTCGGACCCGCTTCCGCCCGGCCCGGTGGCGGCGTCGTACGACCGGCCTCCGGGGACCGGCCGGTGGGCGGCGTCGCGGGGGGCGAAGACGCCTCGTCCGGGAGCCGTGGCGGACGGGGTCTCGGCAGGACCGGACCGGTCGTCGGCTGCGGTGGAGGTGGCGGCGGTGACAGTCCGCGGACCGACCTCCGGGGCCGGGCGGTACGCCGCCTCGATGGGCCGCTCGTTCGCCAGGACCCGGCCCGTGGGCGGGCCGTCGAGGACCGCCCGTACGGCGGTGAGGAGGTCCGGGGCGACGTGGGCCGCGGCGGCCGTCTCCTCCGGGCGGGTGCGGTCGTTGGGGACGAGGATGCCGTGGGCGCCGGCGCGTTCGGCGGCCTCCATGTCCGCGCCGATGTCGCCGACGACGACGCAGTCGGCGGGGCCGGTGCACACGCGTCCGGCGGCCCACAGGACCATGCCGGGCTGCGGCTTGCGGCAGTGGCAGCCGTCGTCGGGGCCGTGCGGGCAGACGGCCCAGACGTCGAAGGGGCCGATCAGGTCGTCGATGCGGCGGTTGACGCGCCGGACGTCGCCGTCGCTGATCAGGCCGCGGGCCACGCCGGACTGGTTGGTGACGACGCCGACGCGGATGCCGTGGGCGCGCAGCAGCGCCACCGCCTCGCGGGCGCCGTCGACGGGGCGGACCCGGTCCGGGTCGCCGTTGTAGGGGACGTCGTGGACGAGGGTGCCGTCGCGGTCGAAGAGGACGGCCTTCACGGTGTGGCCGGCGGGGCTCATGCGGCCACCTCCCGCCAGGCGGGGGCGGCGCGGTGCCGCCACAGTCCGCTGAGCCGGTGCCAGGTCGCGGCGGGCGGGATGAGCGCGCTGGTGACCAGCATGGTCGTGACCTCGTGCCGGGTGCGCGGGCCGGGCGCGATGCGGGCCCAGGCGAACTCGGCGGTGCCCGCGGCCCAGCCGGCCCCGGCGAGGGCGGCGGCCCGGGGACGTCCGGCCGCCGCGAGGGCGAGGGCGGCGGTACCGGCGGCGGTGATCGCCGCGTGGCGCCGGATCCGGCCCCGGGGCGCGACCGCCTTGGCCCACCAGTCGGGGCCGTGCAGCCGCCGCATCAGGGCGTCGTCGGCGTTGCCGCGCTGCTGCTTCAGGGAGACCCAGCGCGCGGCGGGCCGTACCGGGTGGCGGGTGGTGCGGCGGCCGCGCCGGATGCGCCAGCCCGCGTCGAGGACGCGCAGCGCGAGGTCGGCGTCCTCGCGGAAGGCCCGGGTGAAGCGCTCGTCGAAGCCGCCGACCTGTTTGAGCACGTCGGTGCGGTAGGCCATGTCGGCGGTGATCCACCGGGCCTGGGCGAGACCGGCGGTGCCGCGCTCCCAGTCGGTGGGGCGGCGCTCCCCCGGCAGCGGCACGGCGATCACGCCCTGCACGGCGCCGGTGTCGGGGGCCGCTTCGGCGAGGTCCTGGATCAGCTGGTCGCACCAGTGCGGGCCGACCTGGACGTCGTCGTCGAGGAAGGCGGTCCAGGGGGAAGTGACCGCGCGGACACCGGTGTTGCGGGCGGCGGCCGGGCCGCGGCCGCCGCTGCGCAGCACCACCGTGCGTTCGCGCAGGTCGCCGAGGACGGTCAGGGCGTGTTCCAGCGCGCCCGGGTCGGCGTCGGGTTCCGGCCGGTCGTCGACCAGGACGATCTCGTCCGGGTCGGGACCGTGCGCGGCGACCAGCGCGGCCAGGCAGTCGGCCAGCGTGTCGCGCACCAGGGTGGGGACGACGACGGCGTAGCCGGTGCGCGGGCCACCGGTTCCGGGGGCGGTGCTCATGCGAACGCCCGTCCCCGGCGCACCGCGAAGGGGCCGATGGCCAGCAGGTCGACGGGCGCCGAGCCGAAGCACTCCAGCGCGTCGCGCGGGTCGTCGACCATGGGCCGCCCGGCGGTGTTGAGGCTGGTGTTGACGACGACCGGCAGCCCGGTGCGCCGTTCGAAGGCGGCCAGCATCCGCGCGACGAGCGGCTCGCGGCGTTCCTCGACGGTCTGGATGCGGGCGGTGCCGTCGACGTGGACGACGGCCGGGATGCGCGCGCGCCAGGCCGGGTCGACGTCGTGCACGAAGAGCATGTACGGGCTCGGGATCGGGCCGGTGAAGATGTCGGCGGCCCGGTCGGCGAGCACCATGGGCGCCACGGGGCGGAACTCCTCGCGGCCCTTGACGTGGTTGAGGCGTTCCAGGTTCTCCGCGCGGCCGGGGTGGGCCATCAGGGAGCGGTGCCCGAGGGCGCGCGGCCCGAACTCGCTGCGGCCCTGGAACCAGGCGACGACGCCGTCCCGGGCCAGTTCCTCGGCGACGGTCTCGGCGATGTCGTCCGGCTCCTCGTAGGGGATCGCGGCGGTCTCCAGCCAGGCGCGGATCTCGTCGTCGCGCCAGCCGCGGCCGAGGTCGGCGCCGGGCATCGGCTCGGGCGCGGCTCCCTCCTGGGCTGCGGCCACGTGCAGGGCGCCGCCGAGGGCCGTGCCCGCGTCACCGGCGGCGGGCTGCACCCACACGTGCCGGTACGGGCCGCGGGCGGCGATCTTGGAGTTGGCGACGCAGTTCAGGGCGACGCCGCCCGCCATGGTGAGGGCCTCGCCCCCGGCCTCGCCGTGCAGCCAGTGGACGAGTTCGAGGAGCAGTTCCTCCAGTACGGCCTGGGTGCTCGCGGCGAGGTCCGCGTGGTCCTTCGTCCAGTCCTCGCCCTCGGCGCGCGGCGGGGCGAGGGCCGCCCAGTCGACTCCGTGGGCGCGGAAGCCGCCGTCGCCGGTGGCGTGGACGTGCTCGCGGAGCCG
This sequence comes from Streptomyces sp. NPDC034099, assembly GCF_055575415.1. Classification (NCBI taxonomy): domain Bacteria; kingdom Bacillati; phylum Actinomycetota; class Actinomycetes; order Kitasatosporales; family Streptomycetaceae; genus Streptomyces; species Streptomyces sp. NPDC034099. The sequence goes on from NZ_JBVISR010000007.1 coordinate 136,616, forward strand.
GGCGAGGTGGCGGGGGGTGCCGTAGGAGGCGAGGGCCATCACCTTGTACTCGTCGCTGCTGCGCAGGAAGCCGAGGTGTTCGGTGAGTTCCTCGTAGACGAGGCCGAGCGAGTGCGGCAGCGCCTGGGTGGCGAGGACGTCGAGCTTGCCGTCGCGGTAGCGGCCGGCCAGGTGGGAGGCGGACTCGCCGCGGCCGTCGAGGACGAGGACGTCGTTGTCGGGGTGCGGCGAGGCCGGTCCCGCGGAGGCGGCGTGCGCCACGTGGTGCGGGACGAAGACGACCCGGTCCGGGTCGAGCCCGGGCAGCGCGTCGGTGAGGAACTCGGGGGCCCGGCGGGCGTACTCGAGCCGCAGCGGGTCCCAGGGGTCGTCCAGGCCCAGGTCGCGGGCGGGCCGGGCGAGTCCGGGGTCGAAGGAATAGGCGACGGCGTCCAGGTCGCCCGGCCGGATCCCGGCGTGCTCCAGGCACCACCGCGCGGACAGTTCGGGGACCTCCCACGCGGAGAACGGCACCGGGCGCTTGCCGTGCTTGCGTCGGCTGAACCGCTCTTCCTCGGCGGCCGCAACGGTCCGGCCGTCGACGACGAGCGCGGCGGCCGGGTCGTGGAACAGGGCGTTGACACCAAGGATGCGCATGGGGCGGGCTCCTCTCTCGGCGTGGCGGGTGCCGCGGGCCAGTTGCCTCAAACACTTGGAGACAGGTCACTTCCGGAGATAAACCGATTTGTCACCGTAAGTGACCTTCCTGGGTGTGCGTCAGGCGGCGACGGCGTGCGCGAACCAGCCGATGGTCCGCTCCAAGCCCTCGTTCCAGCTCACGCTCGGCCGCCAGCCCAGCCGTTCCCGGGCCAGGGTGGTGTCCGGCTTGCGCCGGCCGGGGTCGTCGACGGGGCGTTCGACGAAGCGGATGCGGGAGCCGGAGCCGGTGAGGTCGACGATCCGGCGGGCCAGTTCCAGCATGGTGATCTCGTCGTCGCCGCCGATGTTCATCGGCCCGGTCTCCCCGGACGCGGCGAGGGCCAGGACGCCCGTCACGGTGTCGTCGACGTAGCACAGGGAGCGGGTCTGGCCGCCGTCGCCCGCGACGGTGAGCGGCATGCCGTCCAGCGCCTGTGCGATGAAGGTGGGGACGGCCCGGCCGTCGCCGGTGCGCATGCGGGGGCCGTACGTGTTGAAGATCCGGACGATGGCGGTGTCGGTGCCGTGCACCTGCCGGTGGGCGGTGACCAGGGCCTCGGCGAAGCGCTTGGACTCGTCGTAGACGCTGCGCGGGCCGATCGGGTTGACGTTGCCCCAGTAGGTCTCGCGCTGCGGGTGTTCCAGCGGGTCGCCGTAGACCTCGGAGGTGGAGGCGAGCAGGAAGCGGGCGCCGTCGGCGTGGGCCCGCTCCAGGGCGTTGCGGGTGCCGGTGCTGCCGACGTCGAGGGTCTCCAGGGGCAGCCGGAGGTAGTCGACGGGCGAGGCCGGGCAGGCGAAGTGCAGGACCAGGTCGAACCGGCCGGGCAGGCCGCGCAGGGCCGCCGGGTCGGTGGCGTCGCCCCGGACGAACCGGAAGCCGCGCCGTCGTTCCAGGTCGGCCACGTTGGCGCGGGAGCCGGTGGCCAGGTTGTCGAGGCAGACGACGTCGGTACCGGCGTCGAGCAGGCGGCCGCACAGGTGAGATCCCACGAATCCGGCTCCGCCGGTCACCAGGGCCCGGTGCCAGGTGCGTCCGCTTCGGGGGCCGGCGGCCCCGGGGCTCTCGCTCACGGGCTTCTCCTCACTCTCACCGTCACGTATGTGTCGGTTTGAGTAGCCCGGCCGCCCCTCACCTATCTCGAACAGTTATTCGAGAGGGCACTATGCACCACGTATATACACGCAGCGTATAGTCCTCGCATGCCTTCGCTGACCAGGAAGATGACAAAAACGGGGACCAGGTTGCGTGTGCTCGCGACCTTCGCGGCCGCGGCCTCGCTCACCCTCGCGCTGAGCGGCTGCACGAAGCTGGAGACGCAGTCCCCCAGCTCCGTCCGCAACACCGCCGACGCCCAGGCCGACTCCCGTGCCGATGGCAAGGCCGACGCGTCCGGTGCCCAGGCCCGCGCGGGCGGAATCGGCACCGTGGACTGCGCGCACGCCAAGTGCATCGCGCTGACCTTCGACGCCGGACCGAGCGAGAACTCCGCCCGGCTGCTCGACATACTCAAGGAGAAGCGGGTCCCGGCGACCTTCTTCCTGCTCGGCAAGCGGCACATCGACACGTATCCCGAGCTTGTCAGGCGCATGGCCGACGAGGGCCACGAGGTGGCCAGCCACACCTGGACCCACAAGATCCTCACGGACGCCGAACCGGACGAGATACGGGACGAGCTGGAGCGCCCGAACAAGGAGATAGAGCGCCTCACCGGCAAGCGCCCCACCCTGATGCGCCCGCCGCAGGGCCGCACGGACGACACGGTGCACGACATCAGCCGCGAGCTGGGACTCGCGGAGGTGCTGTGGACCGTGACCGCCAAGGACTACAAGACCAACGACTCCGACCTGATCACCGAGCGGGTCCTGGACCAGTCGTCCCGGGACGGCATCATCCTGCTGCACGACATCTACGACGGCACCGTGCCCGCCGTGCCCGGGATCATCGACGCGCTCAAGAAGCGGGGCTACGTCTTCGTGACGGTCCCCCAGCTGATGGCCCCGGGGAAGGCCGAGCCGGGCAAGGTGTACCGCTAGTACCGGGGTGCGTTGCCTACGATCGTCCGGTGGCCGTCTTCTCGCTCGAACGCACCGTTCCGCTCGCCCCGGCCGAGGCCTGGCGCCGGCTCACCCGGTGGGAGCGGCACGGCGACACCGTGCCGCTGACCCGGGTCACCGCCGGACCGCCCGGCCCCACCCGCCGGGGCACGCTGGTGGTGGCCCGCACGGGGGCCGGACCGCTCGCCTTCGCCGACCCGATGGAGGTGACGGTCTGGCAGCCCCCGCGGGAGGACTCCCCCGGCCGGTGCCGGCTGGTCAAGCGCGGCCGGGTGGTCCGGGGCTGGGCGGAGATCGAGGTCGCCGCGGGACCCGGCGGCCGGGCACGCGTCGGGTGGCGCGAGGAACTGGACGTCCGGCTCCTGCCGCCCCTCCTCGACGGCCTCCTGGGCCGTGCGGGGCGCCACGTCTTCGGCCACACGGTCGACCACCTGCTCCGCCGGCCGTGAACCGGGGGTTGCGGGCGGGGGACGGGCCGCGGACGAGATCGCGCCGCGCGCCTCGCGGACGCCGTTTCCCGCGTACCGTGCCGGCATGTCTCTCAGAACGCGCACCTTCACCCAACTGTCCCTCGCGGGTGCTTTGTTGGCACTGGCCGTGGCGGCACCGACCGCCTCCGCCGCCGACCGCGGCCACTCGGTCCCGCTGCGCATCGCCACCTACAACATCCACGCCGGGGCGGGCTCCGACGGCGTCTTCGACCTCGACCGGCAGGCCGCCGCGCTGCGCGCCCTCGACGCGGACGTGATCGGCCTCCAGGAGGTCGACGTGCACTGGGGAGCCCGCAGTCAGGGGCTCGACGTGGCCGGGGAGCTGGCCCGGCGGCTCGGCATGCGGGTGTCCTTCGCGCCGATCTACAGCCTCGATCCCGTGACGGCGGGAGAACCCCGGCGCGAGTACGGCGTGGCGGTGCTGTCCCGCTTCCCGGTCCGTTCCGCGGCGAACCACGAGATCACGCGCCTGTCCACGCAGGACGAGAATCCGGTGCCGGCCCCCGCGCCCGGATTCGGCGAGGTGACGCTCAAGGTCCGCGGGGTGCCGGTGCAGGTCTTCGTGACCCACCTCGACTACCGGGCGGACCCGGCGGTGCGCCGTGCCCAGGTCGCCGACACCCGGCGGATCATGGCCCGGGAGCGGGCGGAGCTGCCGGGCGCGCACCAGTTCCTGCTGGGCGACTTCAACGCCGAGCCCTCGGCACCCGAGCTGGCCCCGCTGTGGAAGGAACTGCGCGACGCGGGGGCGGGCACGCCCGGCACGTATCCGGCCGAGGCCCCGGTGAAGCGGATCGACTACGTGACCGTCGGCAAGGACGTACGGGTACGGAACGCCACGGTCCCGATCGAGCCCACGGCCTCCGACCACCGCCCGGTGGTTGCGGACGTCTCCCTGCCCAGGAGAGTGCCCGGCCGGGGATGAGGCCGACCCCTCGGAGCCCCCGGCAGGGGCCGGATCGCCGGTACCGGCGTGCTCGTCGCCCGGCTCCACAACCGGTCCCTCACCGGATCACCCAGACCCATACGGGACAATCACCGCCGTGTGACTGCCTCGGCGCTTGAACAGTTCCCATCAGGGCTTGGAGCTGGGCCGGCCGGGGATGTGACTGAGAATGGACTTGGAGAAACCACCGTCGACGCAGACATCCTGGCCGGTGACATATCCTGCCAGCGGGCCGACAAGAAACTCGATCACGTTCGCGATATCCATCGGTTCGCCTATTTTCGCCAACGGGATAATTTCTTCCCTTGCCTTCTTGACTTCGGGGTCGAGGTACATTTGTTCGGTCATCTGCGTGCGCGTCATGCCCGGGGACACCACGTTCACGCGGATTCCGTCAGGAGCCCACTCCAGTGCGAGTGTCTGAGCCAACAGCGTGAGCGCGGCCTTGGTCGGACTGTAGGCACCCGATCCGGCATGCGGGAGCTGGCCGGACATCGAAGAGGTGAAACAGGCGGACCCGCGACTGTCCTTCAGGTGCGGGTAACTTGCTTTGGCAAGCAGCCACGCCCCGCGGAGGTTGACGGAGAACATGTCGTCCCAGTCTTCGAGGGAGAGATCCTTGAGCGCGCCAGGGCTGGCGATTCCGGCGTTCGCCACCAGCGCGTCCAGGCCGCCGAACTCGTCGACCGCAGCGCTTACCAGCCGGCCGGGCACGTCGGGATCACCCAGGTCTCCGGTCAATGCGATGGCTTTGCCGCCCATCGACTGGATCGATCGGACGACCTCGTCCTGTCGCGCGTTCGCCGTGAGGCCGGATACCGCGATCATCGGCTGCTCGCCACGGGCCAGCGCCGCCTCTGCGAGCCTCAGGCTTGTGGCCGCTCCGATGCCGCTGCTTCCGCCACTGACCAATGCCCTCATTGCACACTCTCCTTGCATATTTCCGTCTTCGATGCCCCTCGGAGTCACCCTGAACCCCGAGGCGCTGAAATCACTGTCCGAGGTTCCAACCCTTTTCAGTGAGGTCACGCATCGCCTTCGCGAATTCCTTAAGGGTGTTCTTTTCCCGGATGATTTCGAGCACTGCGTTGTCCACCCCGATTGTTTCCCGGACTGCTGCACCCAGGCCGTTCCAATCGATCACCCCAGTGCCGATGGGGTCGTGGCCCCATGTCTCCGTACCCGTGTCGGAGATATGCATGAGTGCAACCGATCGGTGGTGCGAGCGCAGACCCGATACGGGATCCTCCCCGATGTAAGCAGCGTTCGCGACGTCGTACACGATTTTCAGTGCGTCATCGTCGACCGTGCCGACGATGTCCGCCAGTTCCCCAATCGTCGGAGCAAAGCAGTAAGGGGTGTTCTCGAAGAGAAGTCGCTTTCCCGCCTGCTTGGCCAGCGGGATCAGATCGTCCAGGCTTTCGTACATCCACTCGTAGACCTTCTCGAGTGGAGGGGAGATCATTGGGCGCCGTGTGCCGGGTGAGATCACGACTTCAGGGACGTCCCAAGCCACCGCAAGATCGATCACCGAGGCGATGTGCTCGATGCTCTTCCGGCGCATGCCGGCAGCAGGACTGGCCAGATTGATGTCGTATCCGCCGGCGTTCAGGGATCGGATCCTGGCGCTGTTCTCGTTGAGTTTCGCCAGGATTGCCGAACGCTCGGAGCTGGAGATCTCTTCCGGCCAGCAGTGGGGAGAGCTGATGGGAACCTCGAAGGTGTTGTACCCGTTCCGGGCCAACTCCGATATCGCATCGATCGCCGTTGTCGACCAAAGATATGAAAAAGTGTTGATGATCATGTGCGTTTCCGTTCACTCTTTGAGGTGTCCCGCGTCCCGCGCTCGGGAGCACGAGCGGCTACGACCGGGACTCCTTGTACGGGGCGGGGGCTGAACCAGCAGCAGTGGACGAGTCCTCGCTCGTGACGACGGCGAGGGTGTCGGTCGCGGAGACGATCTCCCGCGGGACACGGCTGCCGGTCTCCGGGAGCGTGAAGTAGACGACGAGGCACAGGGCGACGACGACGATCATGTAGATCGCCACGTACATGGGCCGTCCGGCGCCGACGAACGCGGACGCGATGAGGGGTGCGGTGCCGCCGAAGAGGGCGATGACGATCTGATGGGCGAATCCGATTCCGGAGACGCGGACCGAGGCGGGGAACAGCTCGGCCTGGATGGTGGGGTAGACGCCTTGCCAGATTCCGAGGACAACCCATCCGGAGGCGGCGACGACGACGTAGACACCGAAGCCGGGCGTCTGCAGCAGGAGAAGGAGAGGATAGAACAGGACGATCATTCCGATGGCGCCGATGATGGGGAAGATCTTCCTGCGACCGAGACGGTCGGAGAGGTAGCCGCTGGTGGGGACGACGACAACCAGCAGGGCCAGGCCGATCACGCTGCCGGCAAGGGTGGAGGACAGGTCTCGGTCCGAGGTGAGGTTGGCGTAGGTGGGCAGGAACGTCGCCCAGGTGTAGTAGGCCACGGCGGGAGCGGAAAGGGCAGCAGTCTGCAGGATCGCCATCGGGTGCTCGCGGAGCAGCTCGAGGAGCTTCGCGGGTGCGGACTTCTGCTCGGCGAGCGTGCTGGCGGCCTCGAACTCCGGAGACTCGTCCGAGCGGGAGCGGAGGATCAGTCCGGCGACGCCGATCACACCACCGATGATGAAGGGGATCCTCCATCCGTAGGACTCCAGGGCGTCGTCGGTGAAAACGGAGGTGACGGCGGCTGCGGCGCCCGTTGCGGCGAGGGTTGCCAGCCCACTGGCCATGTTGGTGAAGGAGCCGAACAGTCCGCGCCGGTCGGCCGGCGAGTGTTCCACCATGAACGCGATGGCGCTCTGTCCCTCGGCGCCGGCGGAGATGCCCTGGAGGATACGGGCGACGACGAACAGGATCGGCGCGAAGTAGCCGATGGTCGCGTACGGGGGTGTGAACCCGATGATCAGAGCGCCGAGTGTCATCCCCGAGACCGCGAGAGACAGGACGCGTCGGCGCCCGTACCGGTCGGCGAGCGGAGAGATCATGATGCCGCTCAGGGGCCGCACCACGAACCCGATGGCGTAAGTGAGGAAGGCGGCGATGAGGGACGCGAACTGGGAGCCCGAGGGGAAGATCTGCGCGGAGAAGACAGCGGCCAGAAGACCGTATACGTACCAGTCGTACCACTCGACGAAGTGCCCGACGGTCCCGGCGAGCAGGTTGCGTATCCGTCGCTTACGCGGGACAGGGTCTGCGCTGCCGGGGGTGGATGCGCTGGGCGCGCGACGTGGAGCCGACATTGAATTCTCCTTTGAATTTGGTCGCGAGTGAGCATCCCAACGCCCCGGCCGAGGGTCGCTGAACCTGTTGAAGGGGTGTCCGCCTGTCTAGGCGGAGAGTTCCTCGTCCGCGACGAGGTAGGTGTAGCTCGGCCAGCTCCGGGAGATGTCAGCCGCGGCCGCGATCAGGGACGGCGACAGCTCGGCCATGCGCGCTCGGGTCATCCGTACCGAGGGGCCCGCGATGCTGATCGTCCCGGTGGCCTCGCGGCCCGGTCCGGCTCCGTGGATGGCGGCCGCCACGGCACTGATGCCGAGGTCCATCTCCTCAATCGTCGTGGCGTACCCGCGGCGACGGACCTCGTCGAGTTCGGCCTGGAGAGCGGACCGGTCGAGGGGGGACCTGGGGGTGGCGTCGAGACGGCTCGCGTGCGCCAGCACGGTCTCGACTCGGTCCGGAGAGAGAGTGGCGAGCCATGCCTTTCCGGATGCGGTGGCGTGGGGGACCGCGTCCTGGCCCATGACGGGGTCGATGCGGAGGGACGAGTTCGCCCCCTGGGCTTTGGCGATCCACTTCAATGAGTCGTTGGTGGCCACCGCCAGGCGAACGAGCTCTTCACACTCCGCCGCGAGCGAGTCCAGGCTTCGCTGAGCCCACGTTTCCACCGCTGACGAGGACAGCTGGCGCAGCCCCAGGGCGCCGAGGCTGTGAGTGGCGAAGTAGCTGGAGGTGCGGGGGTCCTGATTCACATAGCCCGCGTCGGCCAGGGCGGCGAGGAGGCGATGAGCGATGGCCTTGTTGACGCCCAGGCGTTCAGCGATCTCCGTGATGCGTCGGCCTTCGGGATGCGGCGCCAGCAGTTCGAGCACACGCATTGCATGTGTGACGTGATCGGCCAGTGCCATGTCTTCGTCTCCTCGCCATCGTGGATACGCCCGCGCCGTCTGTAACGGTGTTACGAAACGTCACACGCGTCCGCCGCAGCTGTCAAGAGCAACGGGTGATCCTGGTCGTCAGACCCCGAGAACTCGGCGGTCAGATCTGCTGCACCAGCTCGCGCAGACGCGTGAACGCCGACTCGTCGTCGTTCACGACGACGTCGTGCTCACCGGTGTTCCAGCGGCACTCGGGCGCGCCGAATCGCTCCCAGTAGACGTCCCATCCGGCGAGTTTGACCCGGTCGCGCTCGCTGCCGCGCTCGATCAACCGTCGCCGCACGACCTCGGGCGAGGTGCGCACGTGGATCACCCGGATGCGAGCGGCGGGCCAGCCTGCGCTCTCGGTCGAGCGACGCAGGAAGTCCGGGTCTGCGAGGTACGCCACGAACGGCGCGTCGAGGACGACGGAGTGGCCGAGTTCCAGATTCCGGCCGGCGGTCGCGAAGAGCGTCTCGTACTCGGCCGGCATGACCCTCCGCAGGTACAGCTCGTTGGATTCCCGGTCGGAGGGATCCTGTCCCAACGCCTCGAGAGCCACTCGCACGAGAGGCCCGGCGAGCGAGTCCTTGTCGAGGTACGCCGCGCCCGTGAGGGAGCTGAGGTGTCTCGACAGGGTCGACTTGCCCGACCCGGCTCCGCCGAGCGTGATGTAGGCGACGGGCAGGGCTCGGACGTCGGATGTCACTGCTTCACTCGCTCGATCGCGGCCACGAACTCCTTCGCCGCCGCGGTGACCTTGCCCATGTCGCCGTCGGGACGGCCGGCCTTGGTGATGGCGCTGCCCACTCCGACCGCCGCGACGCCTGCGGCGAACCAGTCGCCGACGTTGGCGGTGGTGACACCACCCGCCGGAAGGATCGGGATGTGCGCGAGCGGCGCCAGGACCGCCTTGGCGTACGGGATGCCGCCGGCTTCGGTGGGGAAGAGCTTGACGATGTCCGCGCCGGCCTCGGCCGTTTCGAGGATCTCGGTCGGTGTGTAGGCGCCGCTGATGGTGGCGATCTGGTAGCGGTTGGCGACGCGGATCATCTCGGGGTTGAGGTTCGGGCTGACGAGGAACTGCGCGCCGGCCTGAATGCTCGACCAGGCGGCGTGTCCGTCGAGGACGGTGCCCGCGCCGAAGACCACGTCTTCACCGGCGAAGCGCTCGGTCAGGCGCTCGATCACGGTGAGGGCGCCGGGGATCGACAAGGTGATCTCGAGGGCGCGGATGCCGCCGGCGACGGCTGCCGAGGCGACCTCGAACGCCTCCTCGGCGGTGTCGAGGCGGACGATGAGGATGTTGCCGGAGTCGCGGATGGTCTCTATGACGTCGAGTTTTTGGAACATGGCCCCGATGGTTACACCACTTTCGCGCGCTTCGCGAGCCCCGTCCAGAAGGCGTTGACGAATCGCGGTGACGTGTTGCAACCTTGGCTGCAATCGATCTCAGCAATCGTTCTCATCCCGGGCTGAGGCGCCCGGATCCTCGATCAACGCGAACGATCAATGCGAAGGAGAGTCGTCGGCGGTGGATCATTCCTCTTCGGCCCCTCGGCCCTCGGCCGTGGTGCTGGGTGCGTCCCACTGGCACGCGCCGCTGTACCGTGCCGGGCTTGCCCGGCGATTCCGCGTGACGGCGGTGCAGGACCCCGACCCCGCGGTCTCCCGGGCGTTCGCCGAGCCCTTGGGCGCACCGGTCGCGGCGAGCGTCGACGAGGCTCTGGGCCAGGACGGCATCGAGGTGGCGTTCGTGTTCTGCCCGCACCGCGAGATGCTCGCGGTCGGCCGGAAGCTCATCGACCGCGGCATCCCGTTCGTGATCGAGAAGCCCGCCGGTGCGAGCCTCGACGACCTTCGGACGATCGAGGAGGAGGCACGCCTGGCCGCCGTGCCGGCGACCGTGCCGCTCGTCCAGCGCGGCGCCCCGATCGACACCTGGCTGCGACAGGCCGGCGACATCGTCTACGAGCGGATGGCGTTCGTCGCCGGTCCGCCCTCGCGGTACCGGCACAACGGCAACCCGTGGATGCTCGAACCCGCCCTCTCCGGCGGCGGAAGCCTGATGAACCTCGGCCCGCACTTCGTCGACCTGGCGATTCGCCACCTCGGCCACCCCGTAGACGTCGTCCAGAAGCTCTCCACCACGCTGCACGGCGAGGCGGTCGACGACCACGCCACGATGATCCTGACCACCGCCACGGGCCGCGAGGCGATCGTCGAAGTCGGCTACGCGTTCCCCAACTCACCGCTGAAGAGGTACTGCGGCTTCACCGCGGCCGGGACCAACGGATTCGCCACCGTCGACACCACCGGCGCCGCGACGTTCACCGACCGATCCGGCATCACCAAGAGCGCCGTCATCGAGGTCGACAGCGACCCGCTGTACGACGTGTTCGTCACCGGCGTCGCCGACACGCTCACGACCGGGTTCGCGGGCCTGCCGACACTCGCCGAGCTGATGACCACCATGGAGCTCGTCTGGTCGTCGCACCCGGAGGGGACGGCGCGTCGTGGCTGAGGTGAGCATCGACGACGTCGCCAAGGCCGCCGGCGTGCACCGCTCGACCGTGTCGCGCGCGTTCTCGAAGCCGGATGCGGTGCGCGCGGCGACCAGGGAACACGTGCTGCGCGTCGCGGCCGAGCTCGGGTACTCGATGAACCCCCTCGCGCAGGCTCTCCGCCGCGGCTCGAGCAACCTCGTCCCGCTGATCGTTCCGGACATGTCCAACCCGTTCTTCGCCGAGCTGGCGCGCACGACCGCCGCCGCCGCCGAGGCACGCGGCTACCAGCTGATGCTCTGCATCACCAACGGCGACACCGGACAGACCGCCGACTACGTGAGTGCGATGCACTCCATGTACTCCCCCTTCGGCATCGTCGCCCCCTCGACCCGGGTCAACCTCGAGGCGCTGCGCCGGTACGCGTTCCAGAACCGGGTCGTCGTCATCGACCGGGTCGAAGACGACCCCGCCGTGCCCACCGTCACCGTCGACAGCGCCCGCGGCATCGACCTCGCCTTCGACCACCTCCTCGGTCTCGGCCACGGGAACATCGCCTACGCCCCCGGGATCGTCGGCACGTACACCGCCCAGGACCGCTGGGACGCCTACCACCACGCCGCCGAGCGGCACGGCATCCCGCCCGTCGTCCTGGAGGCGGCGCCCGGCGCCGATCCGGGGCCGGGGATCGTGGACCACTGGATGCGGGAACCGAACCGCCCGACGGCGGTGATCGCCTCCAACGACCTCATCGCGTTCGCCGTGATCTCCGAGCTCGGCGCGCGCGGACTGACGGTGCCCGCCGACCTGTCGGTGATCGGCTTCGACGGCCTCGACCTCGGCGCCCAGTTCAATCCCCGGTTGACCAGTGTCCGACAGCCAATCACCGACCTCGGACGGATCGCCATCGAACTCGGCGAGGCCCTCATCGCCGGCGGACCGCCCGACCACGTCGTGCTCGAGCCATCGCTTCTCCTCCGCTCCTCCACCCAGGAACACCGCTCATGAACCCGAACCCCGGCCGCCTTCCCGGTCTGCAATACGTGGACCACGTGGCCTTCACGGTCCCCGACCTCGACGACGCCACCCGCCTGTTCACCGTCCTTCTCGGCGCCGAGGAGCTCTATCGCTCCACCCGCGGACCCGATGCCGCGGTCATGCCGGAGCACTTCGGCGTGCCCGCGGACGCGCACCTGGAGCTGCGCATGCTCCGGCTGCCGCCGAACCTGAACGTGGAGCTGTTCCAGTGGTGGAGCGAGGACCGCTCCCCCGTGTTCCCGCGCGCCAGCGATGCGGGCGGCCACCACCTCTGCTTCGTCGTCGACGACGTCGACGACGTCGTCGAGGCGGTCGCCGACCTCCGGGGCATCGAGATCCTCGGTGCACGCAAGGAGGTCGCCGGCGACAGCCCCGCCGTCGCCGGGAACCGGTGGGTGTACGCCCGCACCTCTTGGGGGCTCATCCTCGAGTTCGTCGACCGCTCACGGGTCGTCGATCCCCCACGTCTCGTCGGTCCCCACGACTGGCACACCCACTCGACCTCGGAGACACCCTCGTGAAGATTGCCGGCCATACCCTCGGCACCCCCCACCACACCGTTCCCGAAGCGCTTGAACTCTTCGCCCGAGCCGGCCTGGACGCCGCCGAGGTGATCTACCAGGACGACTACACGAGCGGTCTGCCCATCGGCGGTGCCGCGGCCGCCGCGGAAGCGGCACGTGTCGCCGACGGCGAAGGCATCCCGGTCATCGGGCTCACCCCGTACACGACCGCCATCAACGCGACCGACGAGCGCATACGCGGAGCAGCCGTCGACGAACTGCGGTCGGCCATCGACATCGCCCACGCGGTCGGCGCGAACCGCATCCGCGTCTACTCCGGCGCATGGCAGCCGGACCGGAAGGACCACGCCGCGCACTGGGCACAGCTCGTCCGCTCGTTCCAGGAACTCTCCGCCCCGGCGGCGGACGCGGGCGTCGTGCTCTGCGCCGAGAACCACTTCGGCACCATGACGCAGACCGCGCGTGACACCGCCGAACTCATCCGCGCGGTCAACTCGCCCGCCGTCCGCGTCCTGTACGACCAGGCGAACCTCACCTTCACCCACGACGAGGACTTCGAGGACGCCTTCGCCGTCCAGGGCGATCTCATCGGCCACGTGCACGTCAAGGACCTTGTCTTCAAGGACCCGAACGCCCCGTTCGTCGCGTCCGAGACGGCGCGCGTGCGCGCCGAGGAACGCGCCGTCACCTCGCGCGTCGTCGGCGAAGGCGTCCTCCCCTGGTCGTCCATCCTCCGGCGCCTGCGCGAGGTCGGCTACGACGACGTGCTCTCGCTCGAATACGAGTACCGGTGGCATCCGCAGGATCTGGAAACCCCGGAGATCGGATTCCGTCGCGGCGCCGAGCACCTGCGAACGCTGCTGCGGCAGCTCGACGTCGAGGCGGCCGGCCAGAAGGCCGAGGTCCGCTCGTGACCGCGCTCCGAGTCGGCGTGGTGGGCGCCGGCAACATCGCCAGCATCGCGCAGCTGCCCACCCTTGTTCAGCGCGACGACGTCGAACTGCGCGCCCTGGTGTCACGGCGCGAGGACCCGAGCCGGCTGCAGCGTCGGTGGGGGTTCGCGCACGTGTACCGCACGGTCGACGCGATGCTCGATGCCGAAGAGCTCGACGCCGTCTTCGTGCTCACCCCCCGCTCCGAGCACGTCGCGGCCGTGGAGAGCGCCCTGCGCGCCGGCGTCGACGTGTTCTGTGAGAAGCCCCTGGCCACCTCGACCTCCGACTCGGTCCGCCTCGCGGAACTCGCCGACGAGCACGGCCGCGTCCTGATGGTCGGCCTGAACCGGCGGTTCGCGCCCGTATACGTCGCTGCGCGGGAAGCGTTCGGTACGGCCGGAGCGTCGTTCTGCGTCGCGCAGAAGAACCGCGCCGGCTCCGAGTACCGGGCCACGTTCGAGAACGCGATCCACATGGTGGACCTCCTGCGCTGGTTCTGCGGCGGAGACGTCGTCGAGGTCTCCGGCGCGGCCGCCGGAACCGACCCCTGGGAGGAGGACGGCACGGCAGCCCTCATCCGGTTCTCGACCGGGAACACGGGCCTGCTGGTCGCGGCCCGAGCCGCCGGCGCGTGGGGGGAGAAGCTCGACGCCTACGGGCAGTTGCGCTCGGCCGAGGTCATCGCCCCCGACACCGTCGCGGTGACGGCGGACGGCGTTCGCACCGTCCGGTCGATGAGCCCGGAGGCGTTCGGCTGGGCGACCGCGACCGAGACCTTCGGCTTCGCCGACGCGGTCCGCCACTTCCTCGACCGCGTCAAGGACCGGCAGCAGCCGCTGACCTCCGGATGGGAAGCGGTCAAGACCCAGCAGCTACTCGACAAGATCCTCGCGGCGGCAGGCCTGCCCACCGAGGAGCAGGAGGGACGCACATGGTCCAGCAAAGCAGTGCAGTAGCGCCGCAGCCCCAGGTAGCCCTGGTCACCGGCTCCAGCGGCGGCATCGGCGCGGCCGTCGTCGACGCGCTGCGGGCGCGCGGCGACATCGTGGTCGGGGCGGACCTCGCACCGCTCGACGGACAGGACATCGCCGGCTTCTCCGAGCTCGACGTCACCGACGAGCAGCAGACCGCCGAAGTGCTGCGCCGGGTCGTCGCCGAGCACGGCCGCATCGACGTCCTCGTCCACGCCGCGGGAGTGCTGGGCGGCACCCCCGCTCCGCTGGAGACCACGACCGAGGAGTTCGAGCGCACCATGCGCATCAACGCCACGGGCACGTTCACCATCACGCGCGAGGTCGCGAACCTCATGCGGGGCAGCGGCACGAAGGGCACCATTCTGCTGCTGTCGTCGGTCGCGGCCAAGGAAGCACGGATCGACTACCTGCCGTACAACGCCAGCAAGGTCGCCGTGCTGCACATCATGTGGTCGATGGCGAAGATCCTCGGACCGGACGGGATCTCGGTCAACGCCGTCAACCCCGGACCGGTGAACACGCCGATGTGGACACTGCTCGCCGACCAGTCCGGCTCCGCGCAGGCAGCACGCGACGCTCGCGCCGCGCAGCTCCCCATGCGGCGCTTCGCCGAACCGTCCGAGGTCGCCAACGCGATCGGCTTCCTCACGGACCGGGCCAACCGGTACATCACCGGCGTCTCCCTCGACGTCGCCGGTGGAGCGCATCTCGGTATGGGGTCCTAGATCCGAAACGGTTCGGGAGGCGCCCCGCCCCGCGGTTGCGGACGGCGGCACGGGAATGCGCCGGGTGCGAGGCAGGCGCCTTGGGCCTGGGCAGTCGGGCCGCCAGGTCGATCGTGTCGACGCTCGGGACCATCCGGTCGCTTACTCCGTTGGCCACCAGGACCGGCTGCTGGATGCGCGACAGGTCCTGCGGTGCCGTGCGGCCCCAGCGTCTGATGGCCTTCAGCTGGGCGCGGTACGACGGCACCGAGATCGCCTTGTCGCGGTCGTCCGTGCGCTCCTTCAGCCGCGCCAGGAATGCGCGCGCCGCCCGTTGTCCGACAAGCCGAGCAGGTCGACCCGGTCGAACCCGAGGGCTCGGATGAACCGCACGGTGTCGCGGGCCATCGCCTCGATGGTGTCGGTGTGGAGCCGCCGGACGCGCCGACGCCGCGGTTGTCGTAGGTGATCACGTGGCGTCGGGCGGCCAGTCCGTCGACGACCCGTGGATCCCAGTTGTCCAGGACCGCGGACAGGTGGTTGAGCGGGATCAGCGGCACACCGTCGTCCGGGCCGAGCTGCCGGTAGACGAAGTTCACGCCCTGCACGGACACGGAGCGGGTCGGCGCGTCCTTGTACGAGGAGGGGGTGGGTGCGGGGGAGCTGGACGATGCGCTCATGGCCGGGTCCTGGTCGGTGGTAAGGGACGAGGTGCTCTTGGGGGGCTTCTCGTTGTGACGGGCTGCCTCGGCCTCCGGCGGGGCCGTGCCCGTGCTCACGTCATGGAGACGACGACTTTCCCAGCTTTCGCGCGGCCCTTCTCGACGTACTCCATGGCCTGGAGGGTTTCGTCGAACGGGAAGACGCGGTCGACGACGGGGCGGACCTTTCCGGCGTCGATGAGGGGGGTCAGTTCGCGCAGTTGGTCGCCGCCGGCCTTCATGAACAGGAACGAGTACGTCACGCCGTGGCGCTTCGCGTCGCGCCGGGTCTTGAAGCTGAGGGCGGTCATGGCCAGGCGGAGGAAGGGATTCAGGCCGAGTTCACGGGCGAAGGCGGGGTCGGGCGGGCCCGCGACGCTGATGGCCGTGCCGCCGGGCTTGAGGACGCGCAGGGATTTGGCGAGGTTCCGGCCGCCGAGGCTGTCGAGGACGATGTCGTAGCCGTCGAGGACCTCTTCGAAGTCCTGGGTGCGGTAGTCGACGACGACGTCCGCGCCGAGGTCCTTGGCCAGGTCGGCCTTGGCGGTGCTGACGGTGGTTGCCACGTGCGCGCCCAGCGCTTTGGCGAGCTGGACGGCGACGGAGCCGAGGCCGCCGGCGCCCGCGTGGACGAGAACTCTCTGGCCCGGCCGTACGTGGGCCCGCTCGACCAGTGCCTGCCATGCGGTCAGCGCGACCAGGGGAAGGGAGGCGGCCTCGGCCATGGTGAGCGTCGCCGGTTTGAGCGCCAGGTCGTCCTGATGGACTGCGATGAGTTCGGCGAAGGTACCGATGCGGTCCTTGTCGGGCCGGGCGAAGACCTCGTCGCCGACCGCGAAGCGGGTGACGGACGGGCCGACCCGGACGACTGTCCCGGCGAGGTCGTTGCCCAGGACGAGCGGGAGACGGTAGGGCAGGAACGCTTTGAAGTCACCGTTGCGGATCCTGAGGTCCAGGGGGTTGACGCCCGCCGCGTGGATCTTGACCAGGACGTCGTCGGCACCTACTCGGGGGGCGGGCACTTCCGCGGCACGCATCCCGGCTTCGCCGCCGTACTTCTCGACCAGGAAAGCCCTCATCGTCGTCTCCGTTCCGTGTTCCGTCCGTGAGGACGAGGGTCTGCGTTCTGTCCGGGAATCTCCCCGTACGAACTGTCACCGCGCTGATCCCGAAGATCCGGCGGGCACTCGGAGACGCGCGGTCCGGTGCCCGAAGGTCGTGTAACGCATGAGACGTCTTTGCACGAGGGGGAAGGCGGTCGCGTCGGGATGGAGGGGCGGGCGTCAGCCCGCGGCCGGCCGGGGTGCCGCGGACAGGCTCTGCTTGACGTACCTGCTGGTCTCGTCGGCGAGGATCTCGGGCAGGCCGGTCTCGATCCCGTCCAGGGCCTGGGCCGCGACGTCGGTGGCGGCGACCTTCTGGTCGGCGGGCACGGCGGCGGCCATGTCGGTGTCCATGTAACCGACGTGCAGCGCCGAGACGGTGATGCCGCGCGGCGCCAGCTCCTCGCGGACCGCGTCGCTCAACGCCCAGGCGGCCGCCTTGGAGGCCGCGTAGGAGCCAAGTCCTGCCGGGTGGAACCAGGACAGGGCGGACAGGACGTTGAGTACGGCGCCGCCACCGTTGCCCTCGATGACGGGGGCGAAGGCGCGGGTCGCGACGAGCGGGCCGAAGAAGTTGGTCTCCATCTCTCGACGTACCTCGTCCAGGCCGCCTCCGACCAGCGTCGCGCCGGTGGAGATGCCCGCGTTGTTGATCAGCAGTGTCGCGTCGGACGCCACGCGGGCGGCCTCCCGTATCGACGCCTCGTCCGTGACGTCCAGCCGCAGCGGGACGACGCCCGGCACATCGACCGTCTCGGGGCGTCGTGCCGCCGCATAGACCTTCGCGCCGCGCTCGACGAGCTGGGCTGCCAGGTGCCGCCCGAGCCCCCGGTTGGCGCCGGTGACGACCGCGACCGCGTTCTTCAGTTCCATGCTCACTCCTGGTCCTGGCAGGCACCGTCGGCACCCACCGCGAATTAGATTATGACTACAATCTAAACACGGGTCTACGATAGATGCCAATCGACATCCAAACGGGAGGTGGCCATGGGCCGCGTGTCGCAGGCACAGGCGGAGGAGAATCGCAGGCGGGTGGTGGACACCGCCTCCCGGCTGTTCCGGGAGCAGGGCACCCAGGTCAGCGTCGCCGATCTGATGAAGGCGGCCGGCCTGACCCACGGCGCCTTCTACAAGCAGTTCACCTCCAAGGAGGCGCTCGTCGACGAGGCCACCGCCCACGCCTTCACCGAACTCGCCCAGCGCTACAACGCCGGGCTGGAGCGTCATGACTGGGAGCACGCCGCCGCCCAGCGGGCGCTGGTCGACACCTACCTCTCCGTCGAGCACCGCGACGACCCGGCGGACGGCTGTCCGGTCGCAGCCCTCGCCACCGACATCGCGCGTGAAGGCGGGGAGCGCGAGGCCCGTCGCGTCTACACCGAGGGGGTGGCCGACTTCGCCGACTTCCTCGCCACCGACGACCAGGACGGCATCCTCCGCCTGTGCACCCTGTTCGGCGCGCTGGTCCTGTCCCGGGCCACCAAGGGCTCCCCGCTGTCCGAAGAGATCCTCTCCACTGCGCACGCGGCCTTGACGGAGGCAGGCTGACCCAATCGTCGTCAATGTGTGCAGCAGGAGATCAGTTCCCGCAGCCTGGGGTCTTGCGGTACCCCGCGACCAGCCGGTCGGCTCGACGCCGTCGCTACGCCACCGAACCGATGCTCCCCGTCGGTGTCATGGGGGGCGTCGGGTCGTCATGGTGGATGGGGGTGTGGGCGCCGGTCAGGGAGGTGCCCGTGCCGCTGTGGCGGGTCGCGACGATCTCGGCGGCGATGGACAGGGCCGTCTCCTCCGGGGTGCGGGCGCCGAGGTCGAGGCCGATCGGGGACCTGAGGCGGGCCAGCTCCAGGTCGCTCACCCCGGCCTCGCGCAGGCGGGTCTCGCGGTCGAGGTGGGTGCGGCGGGAGCCCATCGCGCCGACGTACGCCACGGGGAGGCGCAGCGCCAGCCGGAGCAGCGGGATGTCGAACTTGGCGTCGTGGGTCAGGAAGCACAGCACCGTGCGCGCGTCGACCTCGGTGCGCCGCAGGTACTCGTGCGGCCACTCGGCGACGATCTCGTCCGCGTCCGGGAAGCGGGCCGGGGTGACGAAGACGGGGCGGGCGTCGCACACCGTCACGTGGTAGCCGAGGAACTTGCCGACCCGGACCAGCGCGGAGGCGAAGTCGATCGCTCCGAAGACGATCATGCGGGGGGCCGGGACGGAAGACTCGATCAGCAGCGTCAGCGGTGCTCCGCAGCGCGAGCCCTGCTCGCCGATCTCCAGCGTGCCGGTGCGCCCGGCGTTCAGGAAGGCGCCCGCCTCGGCGGCCGCCGTGCGGTCCAGCTCTGGGTGGCCGCCGAAGCCGCCGGTGCGGGAGCCGTCCGCGCGGACGACGAGCGCGCGGCCCGTCAGCTCCGCCGGGCCGCTCACGATCCGGGCCACGGCCGCCGTCTCCCCGTGCGCGGCGGCGGTGAGGGCCGCGGCCAGGGACGGACGGACGGGATCGCCCGTCCGTACCGGGGTGACGAGGATGTCGATGACCCCGCCGCAGGTCAGGCCCACGGCGAAGGCGTCCTCGTCGCTGTACCCGAAGCGCTCCACGCCGGTCTCGCCGTCCTGGAGCGCCTGCCGGCACAGCTCGTACACGGCACCCTCCACGCAGCCGCCGGAGACCGAGCCGACCACCGTGCCGTCGGCGTCCACCGCGAGGGCGGCGCCGGGCGGCCGGGGCGCGCTGCCGCCGACGGCCACCACGGTGGCCACGGCGAAGTCGCGGCCCTGCTCGACCCACCGGTGCAGCTCTTCGGCGATGTCCAGCATCTTCCGGTCCTCCTTGGCCAACGGGTACGTGAAGGGTTCCCGTCGTGGCGGCTAGTGCACGCCCATCCAGCTCTCGATCGGATTGAGGGCGAAGTAGACGACGAAGATCACCGTCAGGGCCCACATGAAGGCGCCGATCTCCCGCGCCTTGCCCTGGGCGACCTTGATGGCGACGTAGGAGATGACACCGGCGGCGACACCGGCCGTGATGGAGTACGTGAACGGCATCAGGACGACGGTCAGGAAGACCGGGATCGCGGTGGCCCGGTCGGCCCAGTCCACGTGCCGGGCGTTCATCATCATCATGGCGCCGATGACGACCAGCGCGGCGGAGGCGACCTCCTGCGGCACGATCGCGGTGATCGGCGTGAAGAAGAGGCAGGCGGCGAAGAACGCGCCGGTGACGACCGAGGCCAGCCCGGTACGGGCCCCTTCGCCGACGCCGGTCGCGGACTCGACGAAGACGGTCTGGCCGGAGCCGCCCGCCACACCGCCGATGGCACCGCCGGCGCCGTCGATGAACAGCGCCTTGGACAGGCCCGGCATGCGGCCCTTGTCGTCGGCGAGCTTGGCCTCGGTGCCGACGCCGATGATGGTGGCCATCGCGTCGAAGAACCCGGCGAGCACCAGCGTGAAGACGATCATGCCGACCGTCATCGCGCCGACCTCGCCCCAGCCGCCGAACTCCAGGTTGCCGAAGAGAGAGAAGTCCGGCATGGAGACCGCGCCGCCGTGCAGTTCGGGTGCGCCGTTGGCCCACTGCTTGGGGTCGATGACCCCGGTGGCGTTGAGGATCGCCGCGACGATCGTGCCGGTGACGATGCCGATCAGGATGGCCCCGGGCATGTTGCGGGCCTGGAGCATGAAGATCAGCAGCAGGGTGCCCGCGAAGAGCAGGACCGGCCAGCCGGCGAGTTCACCGGCGGGGCCGAGGGAGAGCGGGGTCGCCTTGCCCGGGTGGACGAAGCCGCCCTTGACCAGGCCGATGATGGCGATGAACAGACCGATGCCCATGGTGATGCCGTGCTTGAGGGCGAGCGGGATCGCGTTCATGATCATTTCGCGGAGCCCGGTGACCACGAGCAGCATGATCACCACGCCGTACATCACACACATGCCCATGGCCTGCGGCCAGGTCATCTGCGGGACGACCTGCCCGGCGATCACACCGGACACCGAGAGCCCGGCGGCCAGGGCGAGCGGCACCTTGCCGACGAATCCCATCAGGAGCGTGGTGACCGCCGCGGCGAGCGCCGTCGCGGTGATCAGGGCCTTCTGGCCCAGGGTGTCCCCGGCGGCGTCCTTGCCGGAGAGGATCACGGGGTTGAGCAGGACGATGTACGCCATCGCCATGAAGGTGGTGATGCCGCCGCGCACCTCACGCGCGACCGTGGATCCCCGGTGAGATATGTGAAAGTACCGGTCGAGCCAAGACCGTCCGCCGGGGACGCGGGAACCCGCGCCCGCGTCTTCGGCGGTGATCTCGGGCTCCACTGACTGCTGGGTCATGGGGCCGTCTCCCAAGGTTCATAGGTGCACCCGTGCCTTCGGCGAAGGCCCGGGATTTGGGAGGTGTCAGCTCGGGGGACGGCCCGGTACTGCACCTTGGGGTGGACCGACGCCGGAATCCCGTGGCCGTGGGTGCGGCCGTTGCCCGGCGTCGGGGTGCCGTGGCGCCCATCCGTGCCGCTGGGGGTCCCCCCCAAGGCCCTCAAGGCTCCGGGGGGAGGCACGATGGCCCGCCACGGCGGCGTCACGCCGTGCCGGTGAGGTGTTCCGGTCGTACCGGCGTGCGGTCGAGCGCCAGCCCGGTCGCGTCCCGGACTGCCGCGAGGACCGCCGGGGTGGACGACAGGGTGGGTGCCTCGCCGACGCCGCGCAGTCCGTAGGGCGCGTGGTCGTCGGCGAGTTCGAGCACGTCGACCGGTAGGGCCGGCGTGTCGAGAATCGTGGGGAGCAGGTAGTCCGTGAAGGACGGGTTGCGGACCTTGGCGGTCACGGGATCGACGACGATCTCCTCCATCACCGCGATGCCCAGGCCCTGGACGGTGCCGCCCTGGATCTGGCCGATCACGGAGAGCGGGTTCAGCGCCTTGCCGACGTCCTGGGCGCAGGCCAGCTCGATCACCTTGACCAGGCCCAGTTCGGTGTCGACCTCGACGACGGCGCGGTGCGCGGCGAAGGAGTACTGGACGTGGCCGTTGCCCTGGCCGGTGCGCCGGTCGAAGGGTTCGGTCGGCCGGTGCCGCCACTCCTCCTCGACCTCGACCACCTCGTCCTCCAGGACCTCAACGAGGTCGGCGAGGACCTCGCCGCCGTCGGTGACGACCTTGCCGCCCTCCAGGAGGAGTTCGGCGCCGGCCCAGGCGGGGTGGTGGGAGCCGAGCCTGCGGCGGCCGATGTCCAGGACCTTCTCGCGCACCAGCTCGCAGGCGTGCTTGACGGCGCCGCCCGTGACGTAGGTCTGCCGGGAGGCCGAGGTGGAACCGGCCGAGCCCACCCGGGTGTCGGCGGGCTGGATGGTGACCCGGGTGACGCCCAGCTCGGTGCGGGCGATCTGCGCGTGGACGGTGACACCGCCCTGGCCGACCTCCGCCATCGCCGTGTGCACGGTGACGACGGGCCGGCCGCCGGCGACCTCCATGCGGACCCGGGCGGTGGAGTAGTCGTCGAAGCCCTCGGAGAAACCGACGTTCTTGATCCCGACCGCGTAGCCGACGCCCCGTACGACGCCCTCGCCGTGTGTGGTGTTGGACAGGCCGCCGGGCAGCTGCCGTACGTCGGCACCCTCGCTGGACTCCCACTGGCGTTCCGGCGGCATGGGCATCGCCTTGACGCGGCGCAGGAGTTCGGCGACCGGCGCCGGGGAGTCGACGGGCTGGCCTGTGGGCATGAGCGTGCCCTGCTCCATGGCGTTGATCCGGCGGAACTCCACCGGGTCCAGGCCGAGTTCCTTCGCCACCTTGTCCATCTGCGCCTCGTAGGCGAAGCACGCCTGGACGGCGCCGAAGCCGCGCATGGCGCCGCAGGGCGGGTTGTTGGAGTAGAGGGCGAGGGCCTCGATGTCCACGTCGTCGCACACGTACGGTCCGACCGACAGCGAGGCGGCGTTGCCGACGACCGCCGGGGACGCGGAGGCGTAGGCGCCGCCGTCCAGGACGATGCGGCACTTCACGTGGGTGAGCCGGCCGTCGCGGGTGGCGCCGTGCTCGTAGTGGAGCCTGGCCGGGTGGCGGTGGACGTGGCCGAAGAAGGACTCGAAGCGGTTGTAGACGATCTTGACGGGTTTGCCGGTGCGCAGTGCGAGGAGGCAGGCGTGGATCTGCATCGACAGGTCCTCGCGTCCGCCGAAGGCGCCGCCGACGCCGGACAGCGTCATGCGCACCTTGTCCTCGGGCAGGCCGAGCACGGGGGCGATCTGGCGCAGGTCGGAGTGGAGCCACTGGGTGGCGATGTAGAGGTCGACGCCGCCGTCCTCGCCGGGCACCGCGAGCCCCGACTCGGGGCCGAGGAAGGCCTGGTCCTGCATGCCGAAGGAGTAGTCGCCCTCGACGATCACGTCGGCGCGCTCGGCGGCGGCGGTGGCGTCGCCGCGCACGATCGGCTGGCGGTGCACGATGTTGGGGTGGGGGACGTGGCGGCTGTGGGGGTCGTTCCGGTTCTCGTGGACGAGGACCGCGTCGGGGGCGGTCGCGGAGGCCTCGTCGGTGACGAGGGGCAGCTCGCGGTATTCCACCTTGATCTTGGCGGCGGCGCGGCGCGCGGTCTCCGGGTGGTCGGCGGCGACGATCGCGACCGGCTCGCCGTGGTGGCGGACCTTGCCGTGGGCGAGGACCGGGGTGTCCTGGATCTCCAGTCCGTAGTGACGCACGCCGGTGGGCAGGTCGTCGTACGTCATGACGGCGTACACGCCCGCCGTGGCCAGTGCCTCGCTGGTGTCGACGGAGACGATCTCGGCGTGCGCGACGGTGGAGCGCAGGATCTGGCCCCAGAGCATGTCCTCGTGCCACATGTCGGACGCGTACGCGAACTCGCCGGTCACCTTGAGGACGCCGTCCGGGCGGAGCGTCGACTCGCCGATCCCGCCCCTGGTCCGGGAGCCCTGGGTGATGCCGGTGGGTGCGCCGTTGGCGGTCATGCCCGGTCCCCCTCGGACCGGCGGGCCGCGGCCAGGCGGACCGCGTCCATGATCTTCTCGTAGCCGGTGCAGCGGCACAGGTTGCCCGACAGCGCCTCGCGGATGTCCTCGTCGGTCGGGTTCGGGTGCCGCTCCAGCATCTCGTCGGCGGCGACCAGCAGTCCGGGCGTGCAGAAACCGCACTGGACGGCGCCCGCGTCGATGAACGCCTGCTGGACCGGGGCCAGTTCGATGCTCTCGCCGGTCTGGGAGTCCGTGCCCCCGGCCTGCCACCGCCTGGCCGCGTCCAGCGAGGCGCTCTCACCGGTGCGGGTGCCGGGTGTGCCGGGACTGCCGGGTGTGCCGCTCTCGGCGCGGCGCCGGGCGAACTCCGCCAGGCCCTCGACCGTGACGACCTCGCGGCCCTCGGCCTGGCCGGCCGCGACCAGGCAGGAGCACACCGGCACGCCGTCCAGGCGGACCGTGCAGGAGCCGCACTCGCCCTGCTCGCAGGCGTTCTTGGAGCCCGGCAGGCCCAGCCGCTCGCGCAGCACGTACAGCAGGGACTCGCCCTCCCACACGTCGTCGGCCTCCTGCGGACGTCCGTTGACGGTGAGGTTGACACGCATCACGCGGCTCCTTCCGTGGTGCGGCGGGCGCCGCGGTACGACTCCCAGGTCCAGGTGAGCGTCCGGCGGGCCATGACGCCGACCGCGTGGCGGCGGTAGCTCGCGGTGCCCCGGACGTCGTCGATCGGGTCGCAGGCGGCGGAGCACAGGTCCGCGAACCGCTTGACGGCCGACGGGGTGACGATCTTCCCGTTCTCCCAGAAGCCGCCGTCCTCGAGCGCCGCGTTCAGGAACTCCTCGGCGGCCGTCGCCCGGACCGGGGTGGGCGCGGCCGAGCCGATGCCGGTGCGGACGGTACGGGTGGCGGGGTGCAGGGCGAGGCCGAAGGCGCACACGGCGATGACCATGGCGTTGCGGGTGCCGACCTTGGAGAACTGCTGCGGTCCGTCGGCCTTCCGGACGTGCACGGCGCGGATCAGTTCGTCGGGCTCCAGCGCGTTGCGCTTCACGCCGGTGTAGAAGGCGTCGATCGGGATGCGGCGCGTGCCGCGCACCGACTCGGCCTCGACCTCGGCGCCGGCGGCGAGCAGCGCCGGGTGGGCGTCCCCGGCCGGGGACGCCGTGCCGAGGTTCCCGCCCACGCCGCCGCGGTGACGGATCTGCGGGGAGGCGACCGTGTGCGAGGCGAGGGCGAGACCCGGCAGCTCGGTACGCAGGTTCTCCATGATCCGGGTGTAGGGCACGGAGGCACCGAGCCGTACGGAGTCCGCTCCGACCTCCCACTCGGTCAGGTCGGCGATGCGGTTCAGGTCCATGAGGTACTCGGGCCTGCGGTGATCGAAGTTGATCTCGACCATCACGTCGGTACCGCCCGCGATGGGCACAGCGGTGGGGTGCTCGGCCTTCGCGGCGAGCGCCTCCTCCCAGCTGGCGGGGCGAAGGAAGTCCATGGCCGGCTCTCTTCCTCGTGTGCGTGCGGTGGTCTCCGCGTGCGGTGG
The DNA here is from genome assembly GCF_055575415.1 of Streptomyces sp. NPDC034099. NCBI lineage: Bacteria > Bacillati > Actinomycetota > Actinomycetes > Kitasatosporales > Streptomycetaceae > Streptomyces > Streptomyces sp. NPDC034099. The sequence goes on from NZ_JBVISR010000007.1 coordinate 161,937, forward strand.
TCGCACAGATCGAGCCAATCCCGTGGGCCGGGGCCCGGCTCGTTCATGTGCTGTTCACGTGGAATGGCCTCAGTACACCGTCGTGTGCTCCACCAGGGTCAGTCGCAGAAACCATGAAGGAGTTGGCTGGCCAGGGCGGGCATCTTGTAGATTCGTATGAACGGAGGTGCTCAGAAGCCTCCCTGTTCTCCTCTGGAATCGGGCGACACAGCCGCGTGACCTGGAACACTTCGAGACAAAGAACGGCGGCGACGAGAATGCGGCTGCGCGCACTGCTGGACACCGACGCGCTGGGCCTCAAGCTGCTCGGCGGCGAGGACGAGCTGGACCGCACGGTCCGCGGCGTGATGACCACCGACCTGCGGGACCCCAGCCGCTATCTCTCGGGCGGCGAGCTGGTGCTCACCGGCCTGGCCTGGCGCCGGGACGCCGCCGACTCCGAGCCGTTCGTCCGCCTCCTCGTGCAGGCCCAGGTGGCCGCGCTGGCCGCCGGTGAGGCGGAGCTGGGGAGCGTGCCGGAGGACCTGGTGGTGGCGTGCGCGCGGCACCGGCTGCCGCTGTTCGCGGTGCACGAGTCGGTGGCCTTCGCGACGATCACCGAGCACGTGGTGCGCCAGGTCTCCGGCGAGCGGGCGGGGGACCTCGCGGCCGTGGTGGACCGGCACCGCCGGATGATGACCTCGGGACCGGCGGGCGGCGGCCCCGACGTGGTCCTCGACCTGCTCGGCTCCGACCTCGACCTGCGGGCCTGGGTGCTCTCCCCCACCGGCCGGCAGGTCGCCGGGCCGAAGGACGCGGAGCCCGCGCTCTCCGCCGAGGTCTGCGCCAAGCTGGCGGCCGAGCACCTCGCGGCCACCCGTACGGGCCGGCGCGCGCCGCACCGGGTGCCCGTGGGCTCCACGACGTACAGCCTCTTCCCGGTGCGCGGCCGGGGGCAGCCCCCCGTGACGCCCCAGGGAGCGCGTGCCCCGCAGGGCGCGGGGCGGGAGGTGCGCGAGACGGTGCTCTCCGACTGGCTCCTCGTGGTGGAGGCGGACGCCGGGGACTGGGCCGAGGAGCGGCTCGACCTGCTGTACGGCGTCACCCAGCTGATCGCGGTCGAACGGGACCGACGGGACGCGGCGCGCACGGTACGGCGGCGGCTGGCCCAGGAGGTCCTGGAGCTGGTGCAGACGGGCGCCGCGCCGGCCGAGATCGCGGCGCGGCTCCGGGTGGCGGCGCCGGTGCTGCTGCCGGGCCTCGGCGCGGCACCGCACTGGCAGGTCGTGGTGGCCCGGGTGGAGTGGGAGGACGGCGACGAGGAGACCGGCCGGGTCGCGCAGACCCTGCTGGAGGAGATCCTCGTCGACCCGCACGCCACCGGGCCCGAGCAGTCGGACCGCATCGCCGTGGCGCACACCGGCGGGGAGGCGGTCGCCCTCGTACCGCTGCCGGCGGTCTCCACCGAGCACGACGGCAGCGAGGCCGGGGTCCTCGCGGAAGCGCTGCTGGAGTCCGTACGGGAGCCGTTGTCGGCGGGTCTGGACGGCGACGGGCGGGTCACGCTCGGCGTCAGCGCGGCCGTGCACTCGGCGGAGGGGCTGCGCGGGGCGCTGGAGGAGGCCCGGCACGCGCGCCGGGTCGCCGCGGCGCGCCCCGGCCGGGTCTGTGCCGCCGGCCACCAGGAGCTGGCCTCGCACGTGCTGCTGCTCCCCTTCGTCCCCGACGACGTGCGGCGCGCCTTCACCGCCCGGCTGCTCGATCCGCTGCGGGACTACGACCGCCGCCACCGCGCCGAGCTGATCCCGACGCTGGAGGCGTTCCTCGACAGCGACGGCTCCTGGACGCGCTGTGCGAACCGGCTGCACCTGCACGTCAACACGCTGCGCTACCGCGTCGGGCGGATCGAGCAGTTGACGGGGCGTGATCTGTCGCGCCTGGAGGACAAGCTGGACTTCTTCCTGGCCCTGCGGATGAGCTGAGGCCCGGGGCACGTGGAAGCCCCGGGCGGGCCCGGGGCGTTCCCAAACCTCGACGGCACCAAGTCCACGACTTTGTGAAATCTTTCACCCATCCCCTTGGCCGGGCCGCCGGATCCGTGCTGAGATGCGGCCACCACTCGAGAGCTCGACGGCGTGCTAAGGGGAGGGCGACGTGGCGCATTCCGCCATGGCTGGTTCTGGCTGGGGAACGACCGAGGGTGACGATCCGCTCCAGACCGCGGTGTGGCGGTTGCGCTCGCGCGGCTGCTGGGCCGACGCGGCCGCCCTGCTGGAGCCGGTCACCGCGGACACCGCCTTGCGGCGGACCGCGCTGCTGGTGGAGCGGTGCCTGTACACGGAGCAGGGCTGGGCCGAGGCCGAGGACGCGCTGCGTACCGCGGAGGCCCTGGCGCACACCGACGACGAACGCGGGGCCGCCGCCTGCGAACGGGGCCAGCTCGCGTACGCCGCCACGGTGCACGGGGTGCGCGACCGGGCCGACGAGGCGCGGGCCGCGCTGGGCCGGGCGGCGGCGCTGATCGCGCCGGGCGCCGGGGGGCGGGCGCTGCTGGACTTCCGGCGCGGGCTGGTCGCGGAGAACCTGACCCGCTCTCCGCAGGCCGCCCGCGCGGCGTACCGGCGGGCCCACGCGGGCGCCACCGCGCACGCCGACCCGCTGCTCCAGTCCTTCACCTGGCGGCATCTGGCCGGACTCGCCCTGCGGGAGGGGGAGCTGGCCGAGGCGCGGCACGGTTTCGCCGAGTCGCTGCGCATCCGCGAGGAGCTGGGGTACCTCGTCGGTACGGCTCCGGCGCTGGCCTCGCTCGCGGACGCCGAGTCGGAGCCGGAGGCCTCCCGGCTGCGGGAGGAGGCGCGGCGGCTGTTCCGGCTGCTGGGCGGCGTACCGACGTGGCTGGCCCGGCAGTTGACGCCCCCGGCGGCGGGCGCGGCGACGGCCTGAGGGCCCCGCGCGTTCACGGGCGTCGTCACGGGTGCCTGCTCCAGCGCGGGGCGGTGCCGGCCCAGGCCGCGTCCCACTGGGCGAGGTTGCGCCGGTGCAGCACGAGGCCGGTGGCGGCGTGCGCCGCGAGGCCGGTGAGGACGACGCCCAGGAAGGCGAGGATCGCCCAGCCCATCGTGCGGCTGCGGATCTGCTCCACGGTCAGCGGCGGCTCGGTGATCCGGCCCTCCGCGTCGACCCACACCAGGACGGTACTGTCCGCCGGCAGCCCCGGTTCGACCTCCGTCGTCCCGGTTCTGCTCACCCCGTCCGGGCCGGTGTAGCCGACCGGGACCGGGTAGCGGGCCTTCTTCGCCTCGTCCGACCCCGGCTCGGGATGGCGCGGGGCGTCGTGGATCAGGACCGCGGGACGGTGGTCCCGGGTCCGTGCCTCGTGCTCGGCGGTGCTCCGGTAGTGCCGGTAGGCGCTGTCGCCGACCCCGAACATCGCCGCCGGGGCCGCCACCAGCACGGCGAGCACCAGCCCGAGCGAGATCCACGCCGCCAGCCGGTCACTCGGCCGCCGCAACGGGTTGCGCCGCCACCGCCACAGCAGGAGGTAGGGGTGTCGTGCGGGTTCGGCAACGGGATCAGCGGGTGGTGGCTGGGCCTGGGGAATCTCGCCGGCCACGGTGTGCCTCCTTCCTGGCTCGGGGCAGCCGGATCGGCCGCCGTGGCGCGGAACGGCGTCGACGGCGGTTCGGACGGAACGGAACGGGACGGCGTGTGGGTGGGGGGTGGGGACGGGGGCGCGGGGCGCACGCGGGGCACAGCCGGCACCGGGACGGGCGCCGACCGTACGAGCGGGGGCGGGACGGGGCCGGGCCCCGGGGTGGGTCCGGGGCCGGGCCGGGCGGCGCCGGGCCCGCCGGACGGGCGCCCCCGCACCGGTGCCCGACCCGGGCACGGGCACCGTGCGCCCACCGGGGCCGACGCCGGAGCACCGGACCCGGGCCCCGCCGTACCGGCCGGCAGGACCGCTCCCGACCGACCGGACACCCCCGCGCCGGTACCGGCCGGTGCGGACGTCGGGACGAGCGGTGTCCGTCCGGGCGGGGCGGGGCGGGTACCGGTGCACCGGATCAGTGCGGGTGGTCGTCCGGTGGGTCGGTGCCCGTGGTCGACGGGTGGGTGTGGGCGGCCTCCAGGAGCTTCGCGGCGCCCCGTACGGCCGCCGTGTGCGGTGCCGGTACCGCGCGCAGCGGCACGTGCAGCCGGTCGGCGAGCCGGCAGGTGATCTCGGGGCGCAGCGCGCCCCCGCCCGCCAGCAGCGGCCCCCGGGCGAGCGCGTCGACCGTCAGGGACGTGCCGTCCTGCCGCAGCATCGAGGTCGTCATGTCGGCCAGCGCCTCGCCGATCCGCACGGGCGGGGTCGCGTCGTCGATGTCCCCGGTGCCCAGCGCGGTGCGGCGGGCGTCGAAGACGGCGCCGTCCACCAGCAGCACCACCTCGGTGAGATGGGCGCCGATGTCCATGACGAGCAGCGGCCGGGACAGGTCGGCGCCCGCCGCGAGGGCCACCGCCCGCGCGCTGGGAACGGTCAGCACGCTGCGCGGGCGCAGCACCTCCACGGCCGTACGGGCCTGGGTCCGGTAGGCGGGCCCGCCCAGCACCGGCGCGGTCACCACCACCACCGGACGGGCGAAGCGGGGCAGCCGGTGGCCCAGCAGCCGGTCGAGCATCCGGGCCGTGCCCTGGGTGTCGACGATGGAGCCGCGCTGGATGGGGTACACCGCGCCCGTGCCGGGGAAGGTCACCGTCGGCACGTCGAGGATCATCCCGCGCCCGGCGACCCAGGCTCGGGTACGGGCGCTGCCCAGGTCGAGGGCGACGCCGCCGCACCGCCGGCACAGCGGCCAGGGCCGGTGCCGGGACAGGGCGGTCCGGGGCCGCCGGAGGAGGGTCATCGTCCGGCCTCCCGCACCTGCTGGCAGCGGGCGCAGTAGCGGGCCTGCGGCACGATCATCAGCCGGTCGCGGTCGATGGCGCGCCGGCACAGGTGACACCGGCCGTAGCGGCCCTCGGCGATGCGGTCGAGCGCCGCTTCCACGTCGGCGAGGACCATGCGCGCGGAGGCCGCCAGCTTGACCCGGACCTCGGCCTGCGCGGCGGACCGCAGCCGGCCCGGCTCGTCGGTGCGGGCCGGGACCGCGGCGATCTGGCGCAGCTGGTCCTCGCGGAACAGCCGCTGCTCGCGGAGGCTGTCCCGGAGCGCGGCGAGGTCCTCGGGCGACAGGGGCGACGGACGCGTGTCGCGGTCGCCGATGATCTGGTTGTTCACCACTTCACCCCTTGGGCAGGGCGGGAGGGACGGTTGTGGACGGGGACCGGGAAACGCCGGTCAGGCGGCGGCGCGGCGCTGGCAGGCGACGCAGTACCGCGTGTAGGGGAGGATTTCCAGGCGCTCCCCCGGGACGGGCTTGCCGCAGCCCAGGCAGGCGCCGTAGGTGCCGTCCTCGACCCGGGCGAAGGCCTCGTCGATCTCCTTGAGCACCCGCTCGATCGCGGCCTTCTGCGCGGACATCAGCTGGTCGTCCGCCTGGCCGCTCTCGTCGAGGGCCCGGAGCTGGGTGATGCGGGTGTTGCGGGCGTGTTCGAGGCGCTGGCGCGCCTCGTGAGCGGGCAGCCGCTCGGGGCGGGGTTCGATGCGGGAGGCGTCGAGCGACACGGTGGGTGGTCCTTTTCTCGGAAGGTTCTGCGGGTATGCCGAGCGCCGGGCCGATCGGGCCCGGTCGTCTCAACCCTGGCCCGGCCGCCCGGGGAAACCCATCGGGCGCAGGACCCATTTGCCCGGGGGCGCGGGATCCACTCGGCGTACGCGCGCGGGGGCGGCCGTATGGGTGTGCGGCGAGCCGGAAATGGGGGTCGGGCCCCATCGACCGGACGGGACCGGGAGGGGCACGCTGGTCGCTTGCTCGGTCGCTACCTGGGCCGCAGCTCCCACCGAGGGTGCGCGATGACCGACAGTAGAGGCGTACCGAATCGACACGTCGCCGAAGGAGGCGTACCCCCGGTGTCCCTGTTCTGGCGGATCTTCGGGCTCAACGCGGTGGTGCTGGGCTTCGCCACGGCGCTGCTGCTGTGGGCTCCGGTGACCGTCTCCGTGCCGATCCTGCTGACCGAGGCCGTCGTCCTCGTGGTCGGCATGGGCGTCATGCTGGTGGCCAACGGCGCCCTGCTGCGCTGGGGCCTGGCCCCGCTGGAGCGGCTCACCAGGCTGATGACCACCGTGGACCTGCTGCGCCCGGGCCAGCGGCTGCCGGTGGCCGGCGGCGGCGAGGTCCCGGAGCTGATCCGCACGTTCAACGCGATGCTGGACCGCCTGGAGAACGAGCGGGCCACGAGCAGTGCCCGCGTCCTGCTCGCCCAGGAGGCGGAGCGGCGCCGTATAGCGCAGGAGCTGCACGACGAGGTCGGGCAGAGCATGACCGCGATCCTGCTGGTCCTGGGGCGGGCGGCGGACGACGCCGACGAGCCGCTGCGCGAGGAACTTCACCAGGCGCAGGAGATCACCCGGGAGAGCCTGGACGAGGTCCGCCGCCTGGTGCGCCGGCTGCGGCCCGGCGTCCTGGACGACCTCGGTCTGATCAGCGCGCTGTCCTCGCTCACGCACGACTTCGCCACCCACACCGGTCTGCGGGTGGTGCGCCGTTTCGACGCCGACCTGCCGGTCCTGGACCACGAGACCGAGCTGGTCCTCTACCGGGTGGCGCAGGAGAGTCTGACCAACGCCGCCCGCCACGCGGACGCCGAACGCCTGGAGGTGGGTCTGGCCCGCGCCGACGGCGCGGTGACGCTCACCGTCGCCGACGACGGCCGCGGCATCGAGGCGGCGCACGAGGGCGCCGGCATCCGCGGCATGCGGGAGCGGGCCCTGCTCGTCGGGGCCGACCTCGACATCACGTCGGCGCCCGGCGCCGGCACTCGCGTCCGGCTCACCGCACCCCTTCCCAGGAAGCAGCCCTGACCATGTACGACCCCTCCCCGTCCGACCCGTCCCGGTCCGAGGCGTCCGCGTACGGCCCCTCCCCGGTGTCCGCCCCGCCGAAGATCCGCATCCTGCTCGCCGACGACCACGCGCTGGTGCGCCGCGGTGTGCGCCTCATCCTCGACCGGGAGCCGGACCTGGAGGTGGTGGCCGAGGCCGGGGACGGCGCGGAGGCCATCGACATGGCGCGGGCCCACGAGGCCGACCTCGCGGTGCTGGACATCGCGATGCCCCGCCTCACCGGCCTCCAGGCGGCCCGCGAACTGGCCGCGCTGAAACCGGGGCTGCGCATCCTGATGCTGACGATGCACGACAACGAGCAGTACCTGTTCCAGGCGCTGAAGTCGGGTGCCTGCGGGTACGTGCTCAAGTCGGTCGCCGACCGGGACCTCGTCGCCGCCTGCCGGGCCGCGATGCGCGACGAGCCCTTCCTGTACCCGGGGGCGGTGACGGCGCTCATCCGCAACTACCTCGACCGGGTACGGCACGGCGAGGAGACCTCCGACCACATCCTCACCCCGCGCGAGGAGGAGGTCCTCAAGCTCGTCGCCGAGGGCCACTCCTCCAAGGAGATCGCCGAGATCCTCTTCATCAGCATCAAGACCGTCCAGCGGCACCGGGCGAACCTGCTGCAGAAGCTCGGCCTGCGCGACCGCCTGGAACTGACCCGGTACGCCATCCGCGCCGGGCTCATCGAGCCCTGACGGTCCCCCGCGACCGCCCGTGGCCCTGGCCGTCCACTCCCCGGCCGGGGCCACGGGCTCCCCCGGTCCGCTCACCCACCACGGAAGGGAACGGCGCATGCGCCACCGCCTCGCGACGGTGCTCACGGTGCTGCTGACCGTTCTGCTGCCGCTGGTCCCGGCCTGGCCCGCGGCCGGCGCCCAGGTGGGCCCGGGCGGTCCCCTCGCGGCGGCCGCCGCCACGGCCGTCCCCCATCCGGCCCTCGACCTCCACGCGGACGACGGCTGTACGCCGGTCTGCGCCGCCCAGCCCCGGGCCCGCCACGACCAGGTGGGCGAGCGCCCGGCGGCACCGGACCAGCACGCGGCCACCGCGGCGCGCGCCGCGGGCACCGCCCGCGGCGCCCACGCACGGACCTCGGCGACGCCCGGTCCGGTGCCGGTCTCCCCCGGCCGCGCGAGCCACGACAGCGGCCGGGCGCCGCCCGTCTCCTCCGGCACCTGAGACGCACACCCCGACCACCCGTCATGTTCTTCCGCCGCGGCCGCGCTCGGCCGCCGCCGCGGCATGCCCGCCGGAGGCCCGTGTTGAAGCGCTCCCGTCCCCCGTCCCGCGCCCGTTCGCGGTCCCGCTCCCGTTCCCTGAACGTCCGCGCGCTCGTCGCGCTCGCCGTGCTGGCCGCGTCCGTGGCCATCGCCCTGACCATGCCGGTCCGCCTCGGGCTCGACCTGCGCGGCGGCACCCAGATCGTGCTGGAGACCAAGTCCACCGACACCGCCAAGGCCGACCGGGAGGCCACCGACCGCACCGTGGAGGTGCTGCGCGGCCGTATCGACGCCCTCGGTGTCGCCGAGCCGACCATCGTCCGCTCCGGCGAGAACCGCGTCGTCGTCGAGCTGCCGGGCGTACAGGACCCGAAGAAGGCCGCCGACGTGCTGGGCCGCACCGCGCAGCTCACCGTCCACTCGGTGCTCGGCCCGGCGGAGAAGCCCGGTGACGGGGCCGAGGGCAAGGAGGAGGAGAGGGCGTCCGGCGCGGACGGCGAGCGGGTGCTGCCCGACGAGTCCGGGCAGTACCTGCGGCTGAAGGCCGCCGCGCTGACCGGGCAGGACGTCAAGGGTGCCGACGCACGCTTCGACCAGCAGGGCGGCGCGGGCTGGCACGTCACCGTCGACTTCAAGGACGCGGGCAGCGACCGCTGGGCCCGGGTGACGGGCGAGGCGGCCTGCAACCCGGCCGGGGACCCGCAGCGCCGGATCGCCATCGTGCTGGACGGCAAGATCATCTCCTCGCCGCAGGTCGACCCCTCCGTGTCCTGCGGGGCGGGCATCACCGGCGGCTCCACGCAGATCACCGGCTCCTTCGACGACGCCGAGGCCCGCGAACTGGCCCTGCTCGTCAAGGGCGGCGCGCTGCCCGTGCCGGTCGAGACCATCGAGCAGCGCACCATCGGCGCCACCCTGGGCGACGAGGCCATCTCGGCCGGTGCCTGGGCCGCCGTCATCGGCACCGCGCTGACCGCGCTGTTCATCATCGTCGTCTACCGGCTGATGGGCGCCCTGGCGACCGTGGCCCTGCTCTGCTACGGCCTGATCTCCTACGCCGCCCTGGCCGCGGTGGGCGCGACCCTGACCCTGCCGGGCCTCGCGGGCTTCGTGCTGGCGATCGGCATGGCGGTGGACGCCAACGTCCTGGTCTTCGAGCGGGCCCGCGAGGAACAGGCGGCCCGCACCCGTCCCAGCACGCGGTCGGCGCTGACCGCCGGTTTCCGCAGCGCCTTCAGCGCGATCGCCGACTCCAACGTCACCACGCTGATCGCGGCCGCCCTGCTGTTCTTCCTGGCCTCTGGACCGGTGAAGGGCTTCGGCGTCACGCTCGGCATCGGTGTGCTGGCGTCGATGGTCAGCGCCCTGGTGATCACGCGGGTGCTCGCCGAGTTCGCCGCCAGCCGTCCGGCGGTCTTCCGCCGCCCCCGCATCACCGGCATCTCGTCCACCGGCCCGGTCCGCGACGCCCTGCTGCGCCGCGACCCGTTCCTGATGCGCCGGCCGCGCCGTTGGCTGGCGGCGTCCCTGGTCGTCCTCGTGGTGGCGGGCTCAGGCATCCTGGTGCGGGGCCTGAACTTCGGCATCGAGTTCACCGGCGGGCGGCTGATCGAGTACTCCACCGCCGGCCAGGTCGATCCCGACCGGGCCCGGGACGCGCTCGCCGACGCGGGCTTCCCGCGCGCCGTCGTCCAGTCCTCCGGCGACGGCGACCTCACGGTGCGCACGGAGGAGCTGACCGACGCCGAGGCGGCGACCGTCACGAAGGCCGTCGCCGGGCTGGGCGGCGAGACGGAGAAGGTCCGCGACGAGCTGATCGGCCCGAGTCTCGGCGAGGAGCTGCGCCGGGACGCCCTGATCGCCCTCGGCCTGGCCCTGGCCGCGCAGCTGGCGTACCTCGCGGCCCGCTTCCGCCTGTTGTTCGGTACGGCCGCGGTCGGCGCCCTCGCGCACGACGTGGTCATCCTGGTGGGTGTGTTCGCCTGGCTGGGCAAGCCGATCGACGGGGTGTTCCTGGCCGCGCTGCTGACCGTGATCGGCTACTCGGTCAACGACTCGGTGGTCCTCTTCGACCGCGTCCGGGAACTGCTGGGCAAGGAGCGCAGGACGCCGTTCGACCGGCTGACCAACGACGCGATCCTGCAGACCCTGCCGCGCACGGTCAACACGGGCATGGGCGCGGTGCTCATCCTCGCCTCGCTGGCGGTCCTGGCCGACGACTCCCTCACCGACTTCGCACTCGCGCTGCTGATCGGCGTGGGAGTCGGCACGTACTCGTCGGTCTTCACCGCCTCGCCCCTGGCCATCGAACTGCACGGCCGCACCACCGGGTCCCGTCCCGGGCGCCGCAGGGGCGGCGAGGGCCGCGGCGGCGGGGAGCCCGGCAAGACCGGGAAGCAGGTACCCACGAGCCGCACGCAACGGCAGGAGGTCCCGTAGCCACAGCCACCCGCGCCGGGCGCCTCCGCTCAGGGGGCGCCCTCGCTCGGACGGTGCCCTGGCTCAGGCGGTGCCCTGGCTCAGGCGGTGCCCTGGCTCAGGCGGTGCCCGTGAAGTGCTCCCCGACCAGGGCCCGGACCACGTCCGGGTCGCCGGCGATCAGCGCGTCCAGCAGCGCGGTGTGCTGGTGGGCGTCGGCGACCAGGTCGGCGCGGCCGCGTACGGAGGGCGAGCCGGCCGGCGGCCACTGGGTGCGGCGGTGCACGTCACCGGCGATCCGGACGAGCTGTTCGTTGCCGGCCAGCGCGAGCACCGCGCGGTGGAAGGCGCGGTCGGCCTCGGCATAGGTGGCCGGGCAGCCGGACGACGCGGCCCGGACGGTGGCCTCGGCGAGGGGGCGCAGCTCCGCCCAGCGCTCGGCGGGCACGGTACGGCCCAGCCGGAGCCACACCGGGGCCTCGATCAGGGCCCGGACCTCGGCCAGCTCGGCCAGTTCGCGGTCGCCGCGCTCGACGACGCGGAAGCCGCGGTTGGGGACGACCTCGACGGCGCCTTCCAGGGCGAGCTGCTGCATGGCCTCCCGTACCGGGGTGGCCGAGACGCCGAACCGCTCGCCGAGCACGGGCGCCGAGTAGACCTCGCCGGGCCGCAGCTCACCGGTGACCAGCGCGGAGCGCAGGGCGTCGAGGATCTGCCCGCGCACCGAGGAACGCCGTACGAGGCCGCGCGGGCGCGGCGCGGACGGTTCGCCGTGGGTGTGCTCGCCGCGCGCCGCGCCGTCCGGCTCCCCGGCACCGCGCGCCCGGACCCGGCCGCCTTGGCCCCGGTCCACGTCCGCCGCTCCGGGCTGCGCCGGGATCCGCACCGCTTCGGCCGCCGCGCCCGTACCCGTTCCGGCCGCGCCCTGCGCGCTGTGCTTCACGGGTCCTCCTGCGGGACGTGTCGGTACTTGGGGTCATTACGGCGGGTTGTCGCCTGTCTGCCAAGCACCATAAGCGCAGGGGCCGTCAGTTCAAATCCCAAGCATTGTGGGTAAGGTAAGGCTTACCTTTAAGCAGCCCGTTGTCCCGACGTGGATCGGTGGTCCCGCATGCCTGTCGCCCGTACGGCCTTCACGGACGCGTACACGCGCCTGTCCGAGGTCCTGCCCGGGCTGGGCGTCACCGAGCTGACCGCGGCCGACGAGGTGCCGGGCGGCGACGGCTGGGTCACGGCCGCCTCGCTCGCCGCGGGCGGCGCCGAGCTGGCGGCGTTCCTCGCCTGGGACGAGGCCCAGGTGCTGCGGGACTACGGACAGCGGGCCCGTCCTGACGTGATCGCGAGTTTCGGCCTGCACCGGTACGCGTGGCCGGCCTGTCTGCTGATCACCGTGCCGTGGTTCCTGCACCGCCGGGTGCCCCGCCACCCCGCGGCCCAGGTGGCCTACGACCGCACGGCCCCCGGACTCCCCCTCGGCCGGATGGCCGTCCGCGCCACCTCCTTCGCCTGCCTCCCCGGCGACCCCGCCGCCGGTCTGCCCGGCGCCCGGGTGGTCGCCGACGAGGAGGAGCTGCGCGCCGAGGTGCGGGCCGCGGTCGCCGAACACCTGGAGCCGGTCCTGGCCGGATTCGGCCCCCGGATGCGGCGGCGCGGACGCGCCCTGTGGGGCATGGCGACCGACGAGGTCGTCGAAGGCCTGTGGTACGTCGCCCATCTGCTCGACGAGCAGGAGCGGGCACGGCACGAGCTGGAGCTGCTGCTGCCGGGCGCGACCAAGCCGTACGTCGGGAACGCGGCGTTCCGCGAGCTGAAGGGGCCGGACGGCGAACCGCTGCACACCCGGGACCGGGCGAGCTGCTGCATGTTCTACACCCTGCGCCCCGAGGACACCTGCGCCACCTGTCCGAGGACCTGTGACGCGGACCGCGTCGGCAAGCTGCTCGCCACGGCGGGCTGACGCATCGTCGGCTAAGATCATCCGGGTTGTTTCACAACTCCCCCACCCGTCGCGGGAACTTTCCGTGGAACCACTCGTACGGGTAGTCTTATTCGAACTCAACTCCCGCCCCTCACGCGGCAGTTCGAGCAGAACGCCGCCCTGGGCACCCCCTTCGCACTCCCTTGGCGGCCTCTTGCCCCGAAACCCCCTGAGGGCCGCTGGGTTTGGGCCACCATGGCGGGCGTTACGCCCTATCCCACTGCAAGGGACCCCTGATGAGATTGACCGACATATCGCTGAACTGGCTGCTTCCGGGCGCCGTGCTGCTCCTGGGCATGCTGGCGGCGGTGGCGGTGCTCGCGCGCGGCAAGCGTTCCTCGGGGAAGGACGCGGGCGCGGACGACTCGTGGGAGCGCATGGAGGAGCGGCGCCGGCGCAAGGAGGCCCTCTACGGCACCTTCTCCTACGTCCTGCTCTTCTGCTGTGCGGCGGTCGCCGCGGCCCTCTCCTTCCACGGTCTGGTCGGCTTCGGCGAGCAGAACCTCGGCCTGAGCGGCGGCTGGCAGTACCTGGTCCCGTTCGGCCTCGACGGCGCGGCGATGTTCTGCTCCGTCCTCGCGGTGCGCGAGGCCAGCCACGGTGACGCGGCGCTCGGCTCGCGGATACTGGTGTGGGCCTTCGCGTTCGCCGCGGCCTGGTTCAACTGGGTGCACGCGCCCCGCGGCCTGGGCCACGCCGGTGCCCCGCACTTCTTCGCGGGCATGTCCCTGTCGGCGGCGGTGCTGTTCGACCGGGCCCTGAAGCAGACCCGCCGGGCCGCGCTGCGCGAGCAGGGCCTGGTGCCGCGTCCGCTGCCGCAGATCCGCATGGTCCGCTGGCTGCGCGCGCCCCGGGAGACCTATCGCGCCTGGTCGCTGATGCTCCTGGAGGGCGTGCGCAGCCTGGACGAGGCGGTCGAGGAGGTGCGCGACGACCGGCGCCAGAAGGAGGAGAAGAAGCTGCGGCGGCGCGAGCAGGAGCGGCTGGAGCGGGCGCAGCTCAAGGCGATCAGCCGGGGCCACGGCCACCGCGGCTTCCCGGGGCGCGGCGGCCGTCAGGTCGAGGTCGAGGTGCAGCAGGTCGAGCGGGGCTCGGAACGCGCCACCGCGGAGCCTGCCATATCGACCCCGGAGCAGCTGCCCGCGGCAAGCCGCCGGCCCTCCCTGCAGCCCGTGCGGAGCGGGTCTGACCAGATGAGCGTGGAGACCGTCGACCTCACCGCGGAGGACGACACCCAGGCCCTGCCCCGGCTGGACTCCCTGGAGCGCAAGCTCAAGGACCTGGAGCAGCAGTTCGGCTAGAGCCGCGCACCGTCCCGCGGACGGCCTGAGGCGTCGGGTCCCCGGCTCCTCAGGCCGCTTCCGCGCCCAGTTCGAACCAGACCGACTTGCCCACCTCGCAGGGCCGGACGCCCCAGTCGTCGGCGAGCGACTCGACCAGGACCAGCCCTCTGCCGTTGGTGCTCTCCTCCCGGGGTGCGCGCGGCCGGGGCTGCCGCCCGTGGCCCACGAAGTCCCGCACCTCCACCCGCAGGGCGCGCGGCCCGACCGTCGCGGTCAGGACGGCGCCCTCCTCGGTGTGCACGAGCGCGTTGGTGACCAGCTCGCTGGTGAGCAGCTCCGCGACCTCCGACTGTCCGGGCCCGCCCCAGTGCCTCAGCAGCTCACGCAGGGCCCGCCGGGCCTCGGGCACCGCCCGCAGGTCCGCCCGGCCGAGCCGCCTCCTGAGCTGTGGCAGCCTCTGCTTCCTCATGTCCCCCGTCGGCGCGCTGATGTCGTCTCCCCCTGTCTGTCCCGCTGTGCATCCCACTCCGGTCGAACATCTTCACGGGGGAAGCCTTGCCCGTTCGGGCCCTCGCCAGTCATCCGGTTTCGGACCGGCTGCCCGTACGGTCACGGCCGGGGGACGTTGCGCAGGTTCGAACGGGCCATCTGGACCATGCGTCCGACGCCGCCGTCCAGGACGATCTTCGAGGCGGACAGGGCGAAGCCGGTGACCATGTCGGCGCTGATCTTCGGCGGGATGGACAGGGCGTTGGGGTCGGTGACGACGTCGACGAGGGCGGGCCCCTGGTGCTTGAACGCCGCCTTCAGCGCCCCCGCCAGGTCCTTGGGCTTCTCCACCCGTACGCCGAAGGCGCCGCAGGCCTCGGCGACGGCGGCGAAGTCGGGGTTCTTGTTGGCCACGCCGTGCGAGGGCAGGCCCGCGACGAGCATCTCCAACTCCACCATGCCGAGCGACGAGTTGTTGAAGAGCACCACCTTCACCGGAAGGTCGTGCTGGACGAGGGTGAGGAAGTCGCCCATCAGCATGGTGAACCCGCCGTCGCCGGACATCGACACGACCTGCCGGCGCCGGTCGGTGAACTGGGCGCCGATCGCCATCGGCAGCGCGTTCGCCATCGAACCGTGCGAGAAGGAACCGATGATGCGGCGGCGCCCGTTGGGCGAGATGTAGCGGGCGGCCCAGACGTTGCACATCCCGGTGTCGACGGTGAACACCGCGTCGTCGTCGGCCATTTCGTCGAGCAGGGCGGCCACGTACTCGGGGTGGATCGGGACGTGCTTGTCGACCTTGCGGGTGTACGCCTTGACCACGCCCTCCAGGGCGTCCGCGTGCTTCTTCAGCATCCGGTCGAGGAAGCGGCGGCTCTTCTTCTCCTTCACCCGGGGGATCAGGCAGCGCAGCGTCTCCCGCGCGTCGCCCCACACCGCGAGGTCCAGCTTGGAGCGCCGCCCCAGGTGCTCGGGCCGGACGTCGATCTGGGCGATCTTCACGTCGTTCGGGAGGAAGGCGTTGTACGGGAAGTCGGTGCCGATCAGGAGCAGCAGGTCGCACTCGTGGGTGGCCTCGTAGGCGGCGCCGTACCCGAGCAGCCCGCTCATGCCGACGTCGTACGGGTTGTCGTACTGGATGAACTCCTTGCCCCGCAGGGCGTGCCCGACCGGTGCCTTGAGCTTCCCGGCGAACTCCATGACCTCGGCGTGCGCGCCCGCGGTGCCACTGCCGCAGAACAGGGTGACCTTGTCGGCGTCGTCGATCATCCGCACCAGCCGGTCGATCTCCTCGTCGCCGGGCCGGACGGTGGGCCGGGAGGTGACGAGTGCCGTCTCGGCGGCCTTCTCCGGGGCGGGCTCGTCCGCGATGTCGCCGGGCAGCGAGACGACGCTGACGCCGCCCTGGCCGACGGCGTGCTGGATGGCGGTCTGCAGCAGCCTCGGCATCTGCTTCGGGCTGGAGATCAGCTCGCTGTAGTGGCTGCACTCGCGGAACAGCTGGTCGGGGTGGGTCTCCTGGAAGAAGCCGAGACCGATCTCGCTGGACGGGATCTGGGAGGCGAGGGCGAGGACGGGGGCCATGGAGCGGTGGGCGTCGTAGAGCCCGTTGATGAGATGGAGGTTGCCGGGGCCGCAGGAGCCGGCGCACGCCGTCAGCTTCCCGGTGATCTGCGCCTCCGCCCCGGCGGCGAAGGCGGCGGTCTCCTCGTGCCGCACATGCACCCATTCGATGCCGGAGTGCCGGCGCACGGCGTCCACCACCGGGTTGAGGCTGTCTCCGACGACTCCGTAGAGGCGCTCGACCCCGGCACGGGTGAGGATGTCGACGAACTGTTCCGCGACGTTCTGTTTGGCCATGGGTCCAGCTATGCCACAGCCAGCGGCCTCACGCCTCCCAAACGGCGGCGGCCGTACGGTCGTCCGCGTATCCCTTGACCCTCACGCCGCTGTCGGCGAGGAACTCCCCCAGTCCGGGCGCCGGGCGGCCCGCCCATCGCCGCGCGAGGAGTTCGGCCAGTCCGGGCTCGTTCAGCAGCGGCTCGGCGAGGCCCGCGGTGCACATCAGGAGCACATCACCCGGGCGGGCTACGGAGGCCCGGAAGCGGAAGGGTTCGCGGGGCGGCTCGGCGGTCGGGCCGTCGTACGGGCCCGGGGCCGTGGTGATGCCGAGGTCCATGGTGAGCCGGTCGCCCTCGGGCGTCTCGCTCGGCGCGTCGCCGGGGGTGCCACCGGACGCGCCCCTGGGCGCGGAGCCGAAGCCGAGGACGGGCGCGCCGGTGACCTCGCCGACGTCCGGCTCCATGTCCTGCCAGGTGCCGTCGCGCAGCCGGAGCAGTCCGCCCGCGCCGACGCCGAAGAAGACCCGCGTGCGGCACTCGGGGTCGGCGGGCAGCAGCAGGCAGCGCAGGGTGGCCGAATACTCGTCCGGGGCGAGGCCCTGTTCGGCGGCGCCGGCCCGGAGCCGGCCGAGGCTGCGGTCGGTGAGGCGGTGCAGGCCGGACTTGAGGTCGCCGCGCCGGGCGGCCCGCAGGTCCTCGGCGAGCCGGGCGTGGCTGCGGCCCACGGCCCGCCCGATCCACCGGCACACCTCGGCCGCCGCCCGGTGCGCCCCGGCGGTGGCGCGGGCTCCGGTGGCCATGGCCACCAGGACCAGCGCCTGCTCACCGGCGCCGAACCGGGCGACGAGCAGCGCGTCGCGCCGTGGCTCGCCCCGGTACCGCGCGGAGTCCCCGCGCACCGAGACGGCCCGCAGCGTGCACGTCCCGTACCGGGCGCCCTCCAGCACGGTGTCCGGGACCAGCCCGTCGAGCCCGTCGGGGTAGGCGGGCGGCAGCGCGGTGGGCTCTGCGTCGTAGGTGGGCGGCCCGGTGCCGACGTAGTCCGACGAGGGGAGGAACGGCGGCGGGAGCGGGGGCAGGTCGGTCACGGTCGGGGGCGGCGGGGCCGCCTCGGGCGGCTCGCTGAGGTCGGCGGCGCCGGTTCCCGAGGTGGTCAGCCCACGCGGTCCACCGGCCCCCGGAGCCGACGCGGCCCCACCCTCACCGGACCGCTCACCCCCCGTCCTCCCCTGCGGGAAACTCACCGGCCCGGCCGGAGCCGCGGGCGGCGGCTCCCACGGAGCCCCGGGCCGGGGCGGACCGCTGTCGCGCGGCGCGTCATCCCAACGCCCACCCGACCGCGAAGACGACACGGACCCCTCCACACCCGAGCCCTGCCCGGCCCCCACACCACCCGACCGCTCACCCCCCGCCCGCCCCTGCGGGAAACTCACCGGCCCGGCCGGACCCGCGGGCGGCGGCTCCCACGGAGCCCCGGGCGGGCGGGGCGGGGCGTTGGTGTCGGGTTCTGCGGTGCGGGGGCCGGGGACGGCGGGGGGCTCCGTTCGGGACCACCAAGGCTGCCCGGGTATGGGCGGGGCGGGATCCGGGAGGGGCCGGTTCGTGGTGTCGTCGGTGCCGGAGGCCGGTCCTCGGGCCACCGTGCCGGACGCCGAGGCGAAGCGGTCGTCCAGGGAATCGGGTGCGGCCGTGGGGCCGGTGTCGTCGGTGGAGTCGTCGTACAGCTGCCCCCACCAGTCGTCCTCAGGCTCAGTGGGACCGGTGGGCCTTCCCCCCTGCTGACTCATGCTCCTGATTGTCCACCGACGGAGCCGGATGAAAACGGGGCATCGGAAAATTCGGGCGGACCGGCGTGCGCCGGGCGGCGTGTCGGGGGACGCGTCGAACAGTCCTCCGAGGTGGGTGGCCGGGCGGCCCCACCCCCCACGGGAGGACCGCCCGGCGACGCCACCTTGGCAGAGTGACCGGCGGTACGGCGATGATGTCCGCAGGCGGGTTTGCGCCGTGGCCGTTTTCCGCCACAGAGGATCCCCGCGACTGGTGATGATCATGGTTCTCGGGGAGGGGCGCCTGATGCTGGGAGTGCTGGGGCTGGAGGACACGCACGAGGCGGCGTACCGGGCGCTGGTGTCGGTGGGCGCGGCCGACGTGCCCGATCTGGCGCGGCGGCTGGCGCTCGGCGAGCGGGACACCGAGCGCGCGCTGCGCCGCCTGGAGCAGAACGGGCTCGCCGCCCAGTCCTCGGCCCGCCCGGGACGCTGGGTCGCGGCCCCGCCCGGCGTCGCGCTGGGCGCCCTGCTCACCCAGCAGCGGCACGAGCTGGAGCGGGCGGAACTGGCGGCGGCGCTGCTGGCGGAGGAGTACCGGGCGGCGGCGGCCGAGCCCGCGGTGCACGACCTGGTGGAGGTGGTGACCGGCGCCGCGGCCGTCGCCCAGCGCTTCCTCCAGCTCCAGCTCGGCGCGAGCGAGGAGGTGTGCGCGCTGGTCACCGACAAGCCGGTGGCCGTGACCGGCATGGAGAACGACGCGGAGGAGCAGGCCACCGGGCGCGGTGTCCGCTACCGCGTGGTGGTCGAGCGGTCGGTCCTCGACCTGCCGTCCGGCATCACCGAGCTGACCGCCGCGCTGGGCCGCGACGAGCAGGTCAGGGTCGTGGACCGGGTGCCGACCAAGCTGGTCGTCGCCGACCGCTCGCTCGCCCTGGTGCCGCTCACCGCGCACTCCTCGGAGCCCGCCGCGCTGGTCGTGCACGCCAGCGGCCTGCTCGAACTGCTCTCCGGGCTGTTCGAGGCGGTGTGGCGGGACGCCCTGCCGCTGCGCCTGGGCGGTTCCGGCGTGAGCGAGCACGGCCCGGACGCCCCCGACGGCACCGACCTGGAGATCCTCTCGCTGCTCCTCGCCGGACTGACCGACGCGAGCGTGGCCAAGCAGCTCGACCTGGGCCTGCGGACCGTGCAGCGGCGGGTGAAGCGCCTGATGGAGCTGACCGGGGTCACCACCCGGCTCCAACTGGGCTGGCACGCCTATGAAAGAGACTGGGTGGCCAGAAAGCACTGACGAGCCCCCTGGCCCGACTTCTGCGGACCGGGCCGGACTCCGGCACCCTGGACAGATGGGAGCGGGAGACCTCCTGCTGGCCGGCCTGGTCATTCTGCTCGGGCTGTGCGGCGTCCTGCTGCCCGGCATGCCCGGATCGTGGCTGGTGTGGGCCGGGGTCCTGTGGTGGGCGCTGAAGGATCCGCAGCCGCTCGCGTGGGCGGTCCTGGTCGGCGCCACCGTCGCGCTGCTGCTGTCGCGGGCGGTGCGCTGGGCGCTGCCGACCCGCAGGAGACGCCGGGACCAGGCGATGCGCCGGCTGACGGCCTACGCGGGCGCGGGCGCCGTCCTCGGCTTCGTCCTGATCCCGGTGCTCGGCGCGGTCCCGGGCTTCCTCGGCGGCATCTACCTCGCCGAGCGGCTGCGGCTCGGGCGGCACGGCGAGGCGATGGCGTCGCTGCGGACGGCGATGCGCCAGGGCGGCGCCGACCTGCTGACGGAGCTGTTCGCGTGCCTGCTGATCACCGGGGCGTGGCTCGGAGCGGTACTGGCCGGCTGAGCCGGGCGCCCTCCAGCGACAGCAGCCGCGTCTTGCGGTCCAGTCCGCCCGCGTACCCGGTCAGGGAGCCGTCGGCGCCGATCACCCGGTGGCAAGGACGCAGGATCAGCAGCGGGTTGGCGCCGATCGCGCCGCCGACCGCGCGTACCGCCGGTCGCGAGGCCCCGACGCGGGCGGCGATCTCGCCGTAGGTCGTGGTCGCCCCGTAGGGCACCTCGTCCAGGGCGGCCCACACCCGCTCCCGGAAGGCGGTGCCCTCGGCGCGCAGCGGCAGCCGGAACTCCGTCAGCTCCCCGGCGAAGTAGGCGCCGAGCTGCTCCTCGGCGGCCCGGAAGGGCCCGGCGTCGTGCCGCCAGCCGTCCTGGACGCTCCGGCCGCCCTTCTGCCCGGGCACGGAGAGGGAGGTGAGCATGCCGTCGGGGGCGGCGGTGAGGAGCAGCCGCCCGACGGTGCTGTCCATCTCGTACCAGTAGGTCGTCGTCATCGGTCGTTCTCCCACTCTCCTGCTGCGCGCAGGTGGTTCAGTGCGTACGAGCGCCAGGGGCGCCAGGTGTCGGGGACGGCGGGGCCGGGCGGGGCGACGTCCGGGTCGCCGAGGGCGCGGGTGCGCACGACGGCGACGGTACGGGCGTCCAGTCCGGGCACGGCGAGCAGGGCGCGCTCGGCGTCGTCCCGGTCGGCGCCCGGGTCCAGGCGTACGGCGCCGTCGGCGAGGGCGGCGGCGAGCGCGCCCGGGGTGCCGTGCGGCGCGGCCTCGGCGAGGACGGCCGGTTCGGGGAAGAGGTGGGTGAGGGTGCCGCAGGGCGCGTCGAGCACCTTGCCGTACCGCTGGACGAGCCGCTCGGCCTCCGCGCGCCCCACCAGGGCCCGCACCGCCAGTTCGTCGGGGTCGGCGGTGCCGGGTGAGCGCAGCCCCGGGCGGGCGGCGACCAGCGGGGCGAGCCGGGGATCGGCGCCGAGCCGCTCGTCGACGGCGTACGGGTCGGCGTCGAGGTCGAACAGCCGCCGCAGCCGCTGTACGGAGGTGGTCAGGTCGCGCAGGTCGGTGAGGTGGAGGCGGGTGTCGAGCCAGCCGCCGCTGCCGGTGTCGGTGCTGGTGCCGGGCGGTCCCGGCCGTTCCTGGACGGCGACGATCCCGGTGCCGTACGGCAGGCGCAGGGTGCGCCGGTAGACGCGGTGGCCGGGTTCGCCGCTCACTTCCTCGACGCCGGCGACGGCCTCCCGCTGGAGCAGGTCGAAGACGGGGCCGGGCTGGTAGGGGCCCCGGTGGGCGAGGCGCAGCGGGACACCGGCGGAGGGGGTGGCCGTGCGCCGGGCGGCCCGGTCGCGGGCCGGGGCGGCGTCGCGCAGCTGGCTCGGGGTGGCGGCGTACACGGTCCGGATCGTGTCGTTGAACTGCCGCACGCTGGCGAACCCGGACGCGAAGGCGATCTCGGTGACCGGCAGGCCGGTGGTCTGGAGCAGGACGCGGGCGGTGTGGGCGCGCTGGGCGCGGGCGAGGGCCACGGGTCCGGCGCCCACCTCGGCGGTGAGCTGCCGCTGCACCTGGCGGGCGCTGTAGCCGAGCCGGACGGCGAGTCCCGCGACGCCCTCGCGGTCGACGACGCCGTCGCCGATCAGCCGCATGGCCCGGCCGACGACGTCGGCGCGGACGTTCCAGTCCGCGGAGCCCGGCACGGCGTCGGGGCGGCACCGCCGGCAGGCCCGGAAGCCCGAGCCCTGCGCGGCGGCGGCCGTCGCGAAGAACCGCACGTTGCGCCGCTTCGGGGTGACCGCGGGGCAGCTGGGCCGGCAGTAGATGCCGGTCGTCTCGACGGCGAAGAAGAAGGCGCCGTCGAACCGGGCGTCCCGGCTCCGCACGGCCTCGTACCGGACGTCCTCGTGCGTCTTCTCGTGCTCCGCTGTCTGTGTCACGCTGTCCAGTCTCCGCCAGACCGGAGGACCGGGCTGGCGGAAATCGGACATCGCGTTGGGGTCCCGGCGGGCTACCGCAGGCCGCCCCTCTTGGCCTCCATCGCCGCCTTGCCGATGGCGCCCCGGCGCTTCCACTCCTTGCGGATCTCGGCCCGCACCCGGGCGTCGGTCTTGGCGACGATGCGCTGGTTCTCCCGCATCAGCTTGCGGTAGCTCTCCAGCCGCCGCTCGGGCAGTTCGCCGCTGTCGATGGCGGCGAGGACGGCGCAGCCCGGCTCGCTCTCGTGGGCGCAGTCGTGGAACCGGCACTGCTCGGCCAGCTCCGCGATCTCGGCGAACACCTGGTCCACCCCGCTGCCCGCGTCCCAGAGCCCGACGCCCCGCAGCCCGGGGGTGTCGATCAGCACGCCGCCGCCGGGCAGGGCGAGGAGGTTGCGGGTGGTGGTGGTGTGCCGGCCCTTGCCGTCGACGTCCCGGGTGGCCTGGATGTCCATGACGTCCTCGCCGAGCAGCGCGTTGGCGAGGGTGGACTTGCCGGCGCCGGACTGTCCGAGCAGCACGGCGGTGCCGCCGGAGACGACGGCGGCGAGCACGTCGAGCCCCTCGCCCTGCTCGGCGCTGACGGACAGCACCGGCACGCCGGGCGCGGCGGTCTCCACGTCCTGGACGAGATACGCCAGGGACACCGGATCGGGCACGAGGTCGGCCTTGGTGAGGACGACCACGGGCTGCGCCCCCGATTCCCAGGCGAGGGCGAGGAACCGTTCGATCCGGGCGAGGTCCAGCTCGACCGCGAGCGACACGGCGACGATCGCGTGGTCGACGTTGGCCGCGAGGATCTGCCCCTCGGACCGCTTGGAGGAGGTGGAGCGCACGAAAGCGGTACGGCGCGGCAGATACGTGCGCACGTAGCGCGGGTTGCCGTCCGGTTCGACGGCGACCCAGTCGCCGGTGCAGACGACGCGCAGCGGGTCGTGCGGCGTGACGAACGCGGTGTCGGCGCGCAGCACGCCGTGCGCGGTGACGACGTCGCACTGCCCGCGGTCGACCCGGACGACCCGGCCGGGCAGCAGCCCTGCGGCGACGTACGGCGCGAACGCGTCGGCCCAGTCGTCGTCCCAGCCGTAGGAGGACAGGGCGGAGCGGTCGGAGGTGGAGGACGTGGAAGTCAAGGGGGTGACCCTTCGGGGTGCGGCCCCGACGCGGGATCTCAGGGAGCGGCTGAGATCAGCCGGCGGCCAAGGAGGTGGACTCGATGGGCTCCTGGATGCGGGCAGCGCCCGTCACAGTGACAGCCATGGGTCGACACCTCCTCGAAAAACCCCTGTCGGCGGCCGTTGCGGCCGCCGCTCGAACATCCGTCACCTTAGTGGCGCGCTCAGGGAGCGCGCCACCGAATAACCGCGGACCGTCCGCTCAGACCTCCACGGGCGCGTCCGCCGGCAGGCTGTCCATGAAGGAGCTGACCGAGAAGACCGCGTTGCCGGCACCGGGCGGGCCGTAGCCGGGGGGCGAGGAGAGGCCGAATTCCTCCATGGTCTGGCGGTACGCCTGGAGCAGGCGGATGTGGTACTCCAGCGGGGCGCCGTCGGGATTGGTCTTGCCGAGCGGGGTGGTGGGCTCGGGGCACCAGGTGGTGAACCGGGGCGTGATGCCGTGCGACATGAAGAAGCGCAGGCCCTCGGTGGTGGAGGCGATGGCCTCGTCGACGGTCTTGAAGCCGAAGGGCTCGGCCATCTCCACGCCCGCGACGAAGTTGGGGATGACGTTGCGCGCGCCGAAGACGTCGGTGGAATCGAGGATGCGCCTGTGCCACTCGTCGCGGCCGACGTAGCGCTCCTTGCCGGGGCAGTACATCTTGAACAGGTACTCGTCCCACACCTCGAAGTTGGGGTGGTAGATCTGCACGCCGTAGTCCTTGAAGCGCTGGACGTCCGGCTTGGGCAGGGCCTGGGCGACGACCTTGCCGATCCAGCGGCCGGGGAAGTGCTCCTCGATGGCCTTGGCGTACCGCCCGTAGAAGTCGGCCTCGTCCAGTCCCTGGACCTTCGAGGTGATCGCGCCGCCGGTGAGCGTGTACGCGGTGGAGATCTTGGCGGTGTCGTACTTGTCGATGATCTCCAGCGCCTCGAGGACCTCGTCGACGTCCTTGACGCCCGTGTAGGGCCGCCCGGCCGCCTTGTGCTGGCGCCAGTTGTGGTTGATGTCGCAGTACTGGCACTCCTCCTTGGCGCCGAAGTACTGGCAGACGCGGAACGCCGTCAGGTAGATCAGGTAGCCCCACTGGATGGTCGGGGCCACCTCCATGACCGACTTCCCGTTGGAGAGCTTGTGCCGGTAGTACTCGGGCATGGGCGGCACGCCGACGTCGGCGATCCGCCTGCCGTCCAGGTAGAGGCCGAGGACACCGTCGTCGTTCGCGGCGACCCGGTAGGGCGAGGCCGGGTTCACCCGGACCGAGACGACGGTGCGGCGCAGGTCGTAGGGGCCGCCGGTGAGGATGATCTCCTCCGGCGGGCGGCGCAGCGCGGCCTCGCCCAGCTCGGGCAGGGTGCCGTGGTCGAAGGAGAAGATGAAGTACGACTTCGGCTTGACCTCGCCGTCCTCGTTGTCGCTCAGCGCCGAGGGGTCGAAGGCGACACCGCCGCGCAGCAGGTCCTCCTTGAAGACGGCCTCGCGCGGTACGTGCGGGAACCGCTCCATCAGATCCTCGACCAGCGCGGTACGGCTGTCCATCCCGTGTCTCCTCCCGGGTCCGGCGTTCGACTTCTCACGGTATGCCCCCGCGGGAGCGGCTTCCCGCCCGGGGCCCCTCCAGGCGCGCCGGGTAGGTTTCCGCGCTATGAGCGACATCACGGTGACCAACTGGGCCGGCAACATCACGTACACGGCCGAGGAGCTGCTGCGGCCGCACTCCCCGGACGCCCTGCGGTCCTTGGTGGCCGGCAGCGACCGCGTGCGGGTGCTGGGCAGCGGGCACTCCTTCAACGAGATCGCCGAGCCGGGCGAGGGGGGCGTGCTGCTGTCGCTGGCGGACCTGCCGTCCGTGGTGGACGTGGACACGGCGGCCCGTACGGTCCGGGTCGGCGGCGGTGTGCGGTACGCGGAGCTGGCCCGGCGGGTGCACGCGCGGGGCCTGGCGCTGCCGAACATGGCCTCGCTGCCGCACATCTCGGTCGCCGGGTCGGTGGCGACCGGCACGCACGGCTCCGGGGTGGCCAACGGTTCGCTGGCGTCGGTGGTGCGTGAGGTGGAACTGGTCACGGCGGACGGTTCGACCGTGGTGATCGCGCGGGGCGACGAGCGGTTCGGCGGGGCGGTGACCTCGCTCGGCGCGCTGGGCGTGGTGACCTCGCTCACGCTCGACCTGGAGCCGGCCTACGAGGTGGAGCAGCACGTCTTCACCGAGCTGCCGCTGGCCGGGCTCGACACCGAGACGTTCGAGACGGTGATGGCGGCGGCGTACAGCGTGAGCCTGTTCACCGACTGGCGGGCGCCCGGTTTCCGGCAGGTGTGGCTCAAGCGCCGCACCGACCGGCCGCTGGACGGCTTTCCGTACGCGGCGCCGGCCGCCGAGAAGATGCACCCGGTGCCGGGCATGCCCGCGGTCAACTGCACGGAGCAGTTCGGGGTGCCGGGGCCCTGGCACGAGCGGCTGCCGCACTTCCGCGCCGAGTTCACCCCCAGCAGCGGCGCCGAGCTGCAGTCGGAGTACCTGATGCCCCGGGAGCACGCCCTGGCCGCCCTGCACGCGATGGACGCGATACGGGAGACGCTCGCGCCGGTGCTGCAGACCTGTGAGATCCGCACGGTCGCCGCCGACGAGCAGTGGCTGAGCCCGTCCTACGGCCGGGACACCGTGGCGGCGCACTTCACCTGGGTCGAGGACACGGTGGCGGTGCTGCCGGTGGTGCGGCGGCTGGAGGAGGTGCTCGCCCCGTTCGCGGCCCGCCCGCACTGGGGGAAGGTGTTCGCGGTCCCGGCGGGCGAGCTGCGTGCGCTGTACCCGCGGCTGGCCGACTTCCGGGCACTGACCGGGGCGCTGGACCCGGCGGGGAAGTTCACCAACGCGTTCGTGCGCGGGGTGCTCGCGGGCTGAACGACTTGCGGGTGATCCGCGACTGCCGCCCTTCCTGCCCTAGCATGAAACCTAGAAGCCCTAGGCTGCAGGAAGGCGGCCCATGCCCCGAGCGGGTCTCACCACGGACCGCGTCGTCGCCGCGGCCGCCGATCTCGCCGACGCGTCCGGGTTCGAGGCCGTCACCGTCTCCGCGCTCGCCCGGCACTTCGGGGTGAAGGACGCCAGTCTGTACACGCACGTGCGCAATCTCCAGGACCTGCGCGTCCGGGTCGCGCTGCTGGCCGGCGGCGAGCTGATCGAGGAGATCGCCGGGGCGGTGGCCGGCCGGGCCGGGAAGGAGGCGCTGGCCGCCTTCGCGGGGGCCTACCGGGCCTACGCCCTGCGCCACCCCGGCCGCTACGCCGCCACCCAGATCCGCGTCGACCAGTCCCTCGTCGCCGACTCCCCCGCCCTGCGCCGCACCGCCGAGATCACCCACGGCATGCTGCGCGCCTACGGCCTGACCGAGCCCGACCTCACCGACGCGGTACGCCTGCTGCGCTCCACCTTCCACGGGTACTGCGCCCTGGAGGCCTCCGGCGGCTTCGGCGCACCGCGCGACGTACAGGCGTCCTGGGACAAGGTGGTCGACGCCCTGCACGTGGCACTGGAGAACTGGCCGCGCGCGTGAGGTCAGCCCAGCGCGCGCACCTCGTCGTACGTGGGTGTCGCGCCCTCCGGGGTCCGGCCCGCCCGGATGGCGGTGGCCGTCTCCAGGGCGGCGCCCAGCGCCCGCCGGTAGAGCAGCGAGCCGAGGCTGACGCGGCGTACGCCGAGGTCGGCCAGGTGGGCGGGGGTGGGTCCGGTGGGCGAGTACAGGACGTTGAGGGGGACGTCGAAGTGGGCGGCGAGGGCGGCGATACGGGCGGGGTCGGTGAGCCCGGGGACGAAGACGCCGTCGGCACCGGCCTCGCGGTAGGCCGTCAGGCGCCGCATCGTCTCCGCGGGGTCGCCGTCGCCCGACCAGTACGTGTCCGTACGGGCGTTGACGAACAGGCCGGGGGCGGCCGAGCGGACCGCGGCGATCTTCGCGGCGTGCCGGTCGGCGGGGCCGAGGGCGTCCTCCAGGTTGATCCCGACGGCGCCGACCGCCGCCAGCTCCCGCGCGAACTCCCCCACCTGGTCGGGGTCGTCGCTGAAGCCGTCCTCCGCGTCGACGGAGAGCAGGAAGGGTGCCGAGCCGAGGGCGAGGGCCAGCCGCAGGGTCTCGTCGCGGGTCGCCGACGCCCCGTCGGGCAGTCCGCCCGCCGCCGCGACACCGAGGCTGGTCGTTCCGACGGCGCCGAAGCCCTGCCCCGCCAGGGCGAACGCGGAGGCGTGGTCCCAGGCGCAGGGCAGCAGCAGGGGTTCACCGGCGCGGTGCAGGGCGGCGAAGGCGGTCGCGGTCACGACAGGTCACCCACCGCGTCGGCGTAGTACACGGACTCCGCGAGGTGCGCGGCGAGTTCGCGGAAGCTCCAGCCCTCGCCGGGCGAGTGGTCGAGCTGTTCGTCGGTGAGCGCGTCGAGGCGGTTGGCCCAGATCCGGGCGAGCCGGGTGAGGCGGCTGCGGGCCTCGTCGAGGTCCTCGGCGGTGAAGGGCGCGCGGTCCGCGTCGGTGGTGACCAGGGAGGCGTGCCAGTGGTCGGGCTGCGTCTCCTCGCCCGCCAGACGGGCCTCCAGCTCCGCGAGGTGGTCGACCATGTGGTCGGCGACCCGCCGGACCGCCTTGTGCGGGGTGTAGACGCGGCCGTCGACGTGTGCGGGGCTCCCGTCCCAGCGGGTCCAGGTGGCGGCCAGGGCCAGGACGTGGTCGACCATGCCGGTGACGGCGTCGGCGGGCGCGGTGACGGTGTTCGTGTCGCTCATGTCCCGCACGCTACGGTCCCGTTGCTTCGGCCACGGCCGAAGTGTTCCTGGGGATCGGGGGTATCCGGTCTGCACCGTACTTCCACATCTTCCCCATGAGAGGTGACATGGCGAGCGCAGACAGAGGCGACGACCGTCCGCGGCCGCGGTGGCAGGACAGGCTCTGGGCCATCGGTGCGGCCGCGCTGGTCGTGGGCGTCGGGGTACGGCTGCTCATGAACGGCGCGTCGGCGTGGCCGTCGGCCGTGGTGGGCGCGGTGCCGGCCGCCGCCTGGGCCGTGTGGTGGGTGCGCCGACGGCGGGTGCGCGACGCCGGAGCGGTCGGCGCGGAACCGGAGGACGTGCCCGCCATGGAGCGGCAGATCCTCAAGGGCGGACCGGCGCCCCGGGACCCCGAGCGGCGGCGGGCGATGGCGGAGCTGGTCGACTCGCGCCAGGAGCGGCTGCGACGCAACCGCTGGTGGGCGTTCCCGCTGCTGGCCCTCATCTTCTTCGGTACGTCGGCCCTTTGGTTCGCCTCGGGGTCGGTCGGCGCCGGGAGCCTGATGCTCGGCCTGGCCGTCGTGGCCATAGGCTGGCTGGCCTGGAACAACTTCCGCTTCGACCGGCGTCTGTCGCAGATGCGCGGCCGGCTGCGGAGTTGAGCGGCCGTCCCGCGGGTCAGGCCACCAGCCCGTGCCGGTAGGCGTAGACGACCGCCTGGACGCGGTCGCGCAGGTCGAGTTTGGTGAGGATGCGGGAGACGAAGGTCTTGACGGTCTCGGGGCTGATCACCAGGGCCGCGGCGATCTCGCTGTTGGAGAGGCCGTCCGCGATGAGGCGCAGGACCTCCGTCTCCCGGGGGGTGAGCGGGATGTCCCGGGCGGTGCCCTCGGCGGGGCGGATCCGGGCCGCGTACCGGCCGACGAGGCGGCGCGTCACGTCCGGGTCGAGCAGTGCCGCGCCCATGGCCACGGTGCGGATGCCGTGCAGCAGCCGGTCCGGCGGCGCGTCCTTGAGCAGGAAGCCGCTGGCGCCCGCGCGCAGCGCCTCGTAGACGTACTCGTCGAGGTTGAACGTCGTCACCACGAGCACCTTGACGGGGTGCTCCACCCCGGCGCCGGCCAGCAAACGGGTGGCCTCCAGGCCGTCGAGCACCGGCATGCGGATGTCCATCACCACGACGTCCGGGCGCAGTTCGCGGGCCAGGTCGACACCGGTCCGCCCGTCCCCGCACTCGCCGACCACCTCCAGGTCGGGCTGGGCGTCGATGATCGTGGTGAGACCGGTGCGGATCAGTGCCTGGTCGTCGCAGATCACGACCCGGACCGGTGCGCTCATGACGTGCTCCCCCCGCTTCCCCCGGGTATCCGGGCCCGGACGACGAAGCCGCCGTCCTTGGCACGGTCCGCGCTGAACTCGCCGCCCAGCACGTCGACCCGCTCCCGCAGTCCGGCCAGCCCCCGCCCGCTGCCGCCGGGGGACGCGGCCCCCGTGCCGGAGCCGTCCGTGCCCACCTCCACCGTGATCTCCCGTTCTCCGTGGCGCACCAGGACCGAGGTCCTGCCGCCGTGGTCGTACTTGAGGGCGTTGGTGAGGGCCTCCTGGACGACACGGTAGGCCACGAGGTCGGAGCTGCCGGTCGCCGCCGCCGGGGTGCCCTCCTCGGTGAACTCCACCGGCTGCCCGGCCCGGCGGGTCTGCTCGACCAGCGTGAGCACCCGGCCGACGGGCGGTGTCCTGGGCTCGGCGGTGCCGTGGTCGGGGTTGAGGAGGTCGAGCAGGTGCCGCAGGTCGGTGATGGCCCGCCGGCCGGTGTCGCTGACGGCGGCCAGCGTCTCGTCGAGCCGCTCGGGCGCGGCGGTCAGGTACCGGGCCGCCTCCGACTGCACGACCATCGCCGTCACGTGGTGGGTCACGACGTCGTGCAACTCGCGGGCGATGCGGGTGCGTTCGGCGCTGCGGGCGTCCTCGGCGACCCGGGTGCGCCGCTCGGCCTCCGCGGCGCGCGCCGAGCGCATCCACGCCCCAATGCCCCAGGCCAGGGCGAGGATCAGGTAGAACGTCACGTACTCGACCAGCGTTTCGTCGCCGCCGCGCGCGTTCAGCCCGACGGCCATGGCCACGTACGCCAGGGTGGCGGCGACCTGCGTGGCACGCCGGTACTTCTCCTGGTGGGAGCCCGCGTTGATCAGCACGATGGGGAGCGCGGCGCCCGCGAACAGGTGGTAGCCGCGCAGTTGGTCGAGGGCGAAGCCGAGCGAGACCAGGGCGAGGCAGGCGAGTGTCCACCGCCGTCGCACGGCCAGGGGGATGGACTGCAGGACGGCCGCCACCCCGGCCAGCGCGTCGGCGGGACGGGTCGGCAGTCCGCCGATCTCCGTGCCCTGACCGCGCAGCTCCGGCAGGAGCGAGGCGACGAGGAGCAGCACCCCGAGGGGGAGGTCCCGGACCGTGACGTCGAGCCGATGCCACAGCTTCGGAATCCGCTCCGGGATCCGTCGGCGATCGATCACCGGGGAAGTGTAGCGGCGGAGTCGACACGCGCGGCACGCCGCCGGGAGCCGAACGACACGATGTTCCCGCGCCGGTGCGCCAGCCACAGGAACACGAGCGTCAGCAGCACCCCGAAGCCCACCGAGTACACGCTGCCCTCCGGTCCGAAGTCGCCGCCGGTGAGCAGCTTCGGGCCCGACATCGTGGCGTCCAGCAGGCCCTCGCTGTCGCCGTTGCCGGAGACGACGGTGCTGAAGACACCGCCCGCGGCGAAGTTCCAGCCGAAGTGCACGCCGATCGTCAGCCACAGGTTGCGGGTGGCGGCGTACGCGGCGGCGAGCATGAACCCGGCCTCGATGGCGATGGCGACGGCGCCCCACAAGGTGGCGTCCTCGTTGAGCAGGTGCGAGAGCCCGAACACCAAGCCGGTCAGCCCCAGCGCGAGGTAGGTGCCGATGTGCTCCTCGATGATCCGGAACAGCACCCCGCGGTACACGACCTCCTCGGTCGCGGCGGCCCCGGCCATGAAGCCGACCAGCCCGATCGCGCCCTGCACCGAGCCCAGCCCGTCGACCTCGTAGTGCCCGGAGGCGTAGAGGTTGACGATGACGGCCGAGAACATCCCCACACCGATCAGCGTCCCCCAGCCGAGCTTGGCGCCGGCGCCCTGCGGGGCCACGTCCAGGGCCTGGCGGCGCTCGGTCCGCCGCACCACCCACCCGTACACGAACAGCACCAGCGCCGCCGCCGTGAGACCGACGACCAGGGTGAGCCAGTCGTTGTCCTTCACCGCGTTGATGGCGACGCCGCCGACGGCGTACGCCGCCAGCACGGCCAGGAACTGCCAGACGAACCTCACGGGAACTCCCCTCTCGGGCCCGGGACCGGAGTGCCGCGGGCTGCACCGGACGCTACGGATCCGACGGCCCCGGATCGTCACCTCACGGTGGACACCTGCCTGTAGCTCGCTCGGGGGACAAGGCCCCGGAGCACGGGTGGGGACGTCGTAGCCTCGGACGCATGACCAGCGACTTCGCCGACGCCCTCGCCTCCGGCCCGCTCGTGCTCGACGGCGGGCTGTCCAACCAGCTGGAGGCGGCCGGGCACGACCTGGGGGACGCGCTGTGGTCGGCCCGGCTGCTCGCCGAGGACCCCGAGGCGATCACGCGGGCCCATCTCGCCTACTACGAGGCGGGCGCGGACGTGGCGATCACGTCCAGCTACCAGGCCACCTTCGAGGGCTTCGCCCGGCGCGGCATCGGGCGGGAGCGGGCCGCCGGACTGCTCGCGCTCAGCGTGGAGTCGGCGCGGGAGGCCGCCCGCCGGGCGGGGGCGGTCCGCCCGGGGCGCCGGCTGTGGGTGGCGGCGTCGGCGGGCCCGTACGGGGCGATGCTCGCGGACGGCTCGGAGTACCGGGGCCGGTACGGCCTGGGCGTGGGCGAGCTGGAGCGGTTCCACCGTCCCCGCCTGGAGGTGCTGGCGGCCGCACGGCCCGACGTCCTCGCGCTGGAGACGGTCCCGGACACCGACGAGGCGGCGGCGCTGCTGCGGGCGGTGCGCGGACTGGGCGTGCCCGCCTGGCTGTCGTACACGGTGGCCGGGGACCGCACGCGCGCCGGGCAGCCGTTGGAGGAGGCCTTCGCCCTGGCCGCCGACGCGGCGGAGGTGGTCGCGGTGGGCGTCAACTGCTGTGCCTCCGAGGACGTTTCCGGCGCGGTGGAGACCGCCGCCCGCGTGACCGGCAAACCGGTCGTCGTCTATCCCAACAGCGGGGAGACGTGGGACGCGGGGTCGCGGAGCTGGCGGGGGCGTTCGTCGTTCGCGACCGAGCGGGTGCGGGGCTGGCGGCAGCGCGGGGCCCGGCTGGTCGGCGGCTGCTGCCGGGTGGGCCCGGAGACGGTCGCGTCGATCGCCCGGACCCTGTCCCGGGAGTGACCGGGGCGGCGTGTGCCAAGATGGCCGTGAACAGGCGTTCGAGGGCGGCGGCGGGTCCGGCGGGGGGCACGGCATGGAACGCGGGGAGCGGACGGCGCACCGGGCGGTGCCGGGCGTGTGGGTCGCCGCCGCGGTGGTCGCGGCGCTGGCCCTCGCCGCGCTCGCGCTGCGGCCCGCGGAGGGGTTGCTGCACTCCGGCCGGGGCCCGCTCGGCGACTGGGGCTTCGTGGTGATCGGGGCGTCCGTCGCCTGGACGTTCGGGGCGTGGACGGTCGTCCAGAACCTTCGCCACCGTTTCGGCGCCGACCGGTTCTCGCTGCCACCGCACGAGGAGCGGCTGCGGGAGATCGCCGCGCCCCTGCTGCTCGCCGCGACGGGCGTCATCGGCGTCCTCGCCATGGTCCTGCACCGGTTCTCCACCGGCGACGACACGACGGGGCCGCCCACGCCCCTCGCGACGGACCCGATGCCCACGCCGGCCCTCGTCACTCCCCCGCCCCGGCAGCGGCCCGGTGCGACGGACCATTCCTCCCTGCCGCTGTACCTCGTGCTCGCGCTGCTGGCCGCGGTCGCCGTCGTGCTCGTCGTGGTGGCCGTCGTGCGGCGGCTGCGCCGGTTCGGGCTGCGGGTGCCGCAACGCCCCGACCGCGCGGGCACCCTGACGGGGGACGACGACGCGCGACTGCTCCTGTCCGCCGTGGACTCGGGCCGCCGCGCCCTGGCCGGTACCGGTGACGACGCCCGCGCGGCCGTCATCGCCTGTTACGCGGCGATGGAGGACGCCCTCGCCGCGTCCGGTGTGCCCCGGCGCGCCTCCGACAGCCCGGCCGACCTGCTCACCCGCGCCGCCGACGCCGGCTTCGCCCCCGGCCCGGCCGCCCCGCGCCTCACCGCGCTCTTCCGCGAGGCCCGCTACTCCTCGCACCCGATGGACGGCGCACACCGGGAAGCCGCGGCCGGTGCCCTGGAGGAGATCGCGTCACTGCTCCGGGACCGGGACGTGAACACGGGCCGGGAGGCAGGGCGGTGAAGCGACCCCTGCGGGAGACCCCGGGAGAGGACATGCTCACCCTGCCCCGGCTCGGTCTGCTCGGCGGCGCGGTCGCCGGCTCGGGCCTCCTGCTCGTCCTGCTCCTCGACGGCGCCGGGGCCGCCGGTGCCCTGGTCGCCCTGCTCGTCGCCGTGGCCCTGCTCGTCGCCCGGTACGTCACCGGGGCGGGCGCCCTGGACTCCGCGTACCGGGACGAGGTACGGCTGTTGCGGACCCGGGTGCCCGGCATGGGCGAGTGGCGCCGGAACGTGACCACGTCCACCGGACCCGACGGCGCCCTCTACTACCGTGCGGTGCTGCGGGCCGAACTGCGCCACCTGTACGCCGCCGCGCTCGCCGAGCACCACCACGTGTCCCTGGAGCACCAGCCCGAGCGGGCCGCCGAGTTGGTCGGCCCCGAACTGTGGCCGTGGCTCGGTCCCGTGACACCGGGCACCGGACCCGACGGCGAGGTCCCCGTCGACGTGCTGCGCCGCCTCGTCGACCGGCTCGAAGCACTCGGCGCGCCCAACACCTCCAGCACCCGCATCCCTCGTACCGGTAAGGACCAAGAGACGTGACGACTCCCTCCACGAACCGGCTCCGCACCGCCGAGCAGGTCGGCGAGCAGGCCGGTGCCGTACTGCGCGAGATCGGCCGTGCCGTCGTCGGCAAGCCGGACGCGCTCGAACTCGTGATGCTGGGCGTGCTGGCCGGCGGCCACGTCCTCGTCGAGGACCTGCCGGGGCTCGGCAAGACACTCCTCGCGCGATCCTTCGCCACCACCCTCGGCCTGGACTTCCGCCGGATCCAGTTCACGCCCGACCTGCTGCCCTCCGACGTCACCGGAACGCCGCTGTACGACCAGCGCACCGGGGAGATGGTGTTCCACCCGGGGCCGGTCTTCACGCACCTGCTGCTCGCCGACGAGATCAACCGGACGCCGCCCAAGACCCAGGCCGCGCTGCTGGAGGCGATGGCCGAGTCCCAGGTGACGGTGGACGGCGAGACGCGGCCGCTGGCCGACCCGTTCCTGGTGATCGCGACGGCCAACCCGGTGGAGTACGAGGGCACGTACTCGCTGCCCGAGGCGCAGCTCGACCGGTTCCAGCTGCGGGTGCGGATGGGGTATCTGTCCGCCCGGGAGGAGCTGACGATGCTGCGGGCCCGGATCGACCGGGCCGCGCCCGAGGCCGTGCTCGAACGGCTCGCGGGGCCGGACGACGTCGTGGCGTGGCGGGCCGTCGTGGAGCGGGTGGAGATCGACGACGACCTGCTGGAGTACGCCGTCGCGCTCGTCGGCGCGACCCGCGAGCACCCCCAGATCAGCATCGGCGCCTCGCCGCGCGGCGGACTCGCCCTGGTCCAGCTCGCCCGCGCCCGTGCCGTGCTGGACGGCCGCGACTACGTGGTCCCGGAGGACATCAAGGGTCTCGCGGTGCCCGCGCTGGCCCACCGGGTGTCGCTGCGGCCGGAGTTGTGGGTGCGCGAGATGTCGACGGACGACGTGCTGCGCGAGGTGGTCGACGGCGTCGGTACGCCCACGACGCGGCGTACGGCCGCCGTCCCGTCGTGACCGCGCCCGCACCGGGACCGGAGCCCGCGCCCCGGCCGAGCGCGGCGGTGGTCCGCGCCCTGGAGGGGCGCACCGCCCCGACACAGCCGCCGCCCCCGCCGCCCGGCGGCCCGCGTCCGAGCGAGCGCACGCTGCGGCTGCTGACCGTCGCCGTCGTGGCGCTGGCCGCCGCGCTGCTCACCGGCCGGGCGTGGCTGCTGGCGCTCGCGGCGGCTCCGCTGGTGCTGCTCGCGCTCTCGCTGCCCCGCGCCCACGCCCGCCGCGTGGAGACGTCGGCGACCGTCGAGCCGGGGCGCTGTTTCGAGGGCGACACGGTCACCGTGCGGATCGCGGTGGCCCACGACGGCGACGCCGTGCGCCTCGACCCCGGGGTCACGCTCGGGCCCGGACTGCGCCTCGACGAGGTCGTCGTCGGCCCGTCCACGGTGACGCTGCGCCACACGGCGCTGCACTGGGGCCGCTGGTCGCTCGGCCCGGTGGACGTCGACGTGTACGACCCCGGCGGCACCGTGCGCCGCACCGTGCGCGTCGAGGCGGCCGAGGTGTCCGTGTTCCCGCGCGCCACGCAGGCCCGGTTCACACCGATCCCGGTACGGCTGCCGCAGCGGCTCGGCGAGCACGCCTCGCCGCAGTCCGGGGAGGGCGTCGAGGTCATCGGGGTGGGGCCCTGGGTCCCCGGGGAGCGGCAGCGGCGCATCCACTGGCCGTCGACGACCCGGCGCGGGTCCGTGCAGCTGCACCGGTTCGCGGCCGAGCGGGCCGCCGACACGGTGATGCTGATCGACGCGTTCGGCGACGTGGTCGACCCGGTGACCGGGCTGTCGTCCCTGGACGAGACGGTACGGGCCGCCACCGGGCTCACCCGGGCGTATCTGCGCACCCACGACCGGGTGGGGGTCGTCTCGACCGGCGGCACCACCCGGTGGCTGGCGCCGGGCACCGGGGACGCGGCGTTCTACCGCATCGTGGAGAGCGTCCTCGACGTGCGCAAGGACCGCGGCTTCGGCGGCGACGGGCTGGAGCGGGTCCCGCCGCCCGCACTGCCGGAGGGGGCACTCGTGTACGTGTTCACCCCGCTCAGCGACGCACGGATGCTGGAGGTGCTGCGCGACCTCCAGGCGCGCGGGCGGCGCCCGGTGGTCGTGGAGATCCCGAGCGGCGACCCGGTGGTGGAACCGGGCGACGTGGCGGGCGAGTTGGGGCTGCGTCTGTGGCGCGCGGAGCGGGACGCGATGCGGTTCGCACTGCGGGACAGCGGCGTGCCGGTGCTCCGGCACACCGAGGGCGAGTCACTGGATCTGGCGCTGGCGCCGCTGCTGGCGGGGCGGGTCGGCGGAAGGGGGCGCGCGCGATGACGGCGCTGGACACGCGGGCCGGCCTGCGGGAGTACCTCGGCTACTGGATCGGCACGGTGCCGGTGCGAGTGCTGGGGACGGCGGCCGTCGTGATGGCGTGGCGGCCGTGGGCGACGGTGGGTACCGCCGGGGAGGCGGTGCCCTTCGTCTGCGCACTCGCCTTCGCGCTGTGGGCCGCGCCCTCGCTGGACCGGCGGCCGTCGGTGGAGGCCGTCTGGTGGTCCTACCGGCTGCTGCGCCACCGGACGACGCTGCTGGCGGCGGGCGTGGTGGTGATCGCGGCCTTCGAGGAACCGGCCTGGTGGGAGGGCGCCTGTGTGGTCGGGCTGCTGGTCGCCTATCTGGTGACCAGCGAGACGTGGCCGTGGCGGTGGGGGCGCGGGACCGCACGTGTGTGGGGCGAGGCGGTCGCGGCCTGCGCGGGCGCGGGCGTGGTGGCGGCAGCGGCGGCCGTCCCGGTGTCCGGGACCGGTTCGGGGCTGGGCCGGGTGATCGCCGCCGGGACGGTGGTGGGGCTGGCGGTGGCCGGTGGCACGGTGCTGCGCTCCCGGTGGCGGGCCGCTGCCCCGAAGTCCCGCGCCCAGGGAGACTGAAGGGCAACGGAATCACGCGTCCGGCATCGAAAAACCGCCTTCACGAAAAGCACCCGGGTTCCCGTTCCGGCATTCGGTCGCAAGACATTCACACCCTGTCAATTCTCGTCCCAGCCCTTCATATGACGGCTGGTAGCGTGCCCGACGCTTCACCCCCACAGAAGAAGTAACCGATCTTTGGAATTCACTTCATGACTGGTACGCCAGACGAAACCCCCACGAACACCTTCGCCCCGGGCGGACGGCGCAGGCATCGCAGGGCGAGAGTGAGCCGCATCGGCGCACGCCGGGCCCTCGTGCTCGCGATGGCCGTGCCCGTGGCCTCCGCCACGCTGGCCGGCACCTCGGCCTTCGCCGCCGACGACACCACTCCGCAGACCCAGGGCGTCTCCGTCGACGACCTCGCCGCCGACGACGCCCAGCTGGTCAAGAACCTCGATGAGCGCCTCGCCGACAAGCGTCTGGGCACCGACGTCAGCGGCGTCGTGCTCGACGCCGACTCGGACACCGCCCTGTGGGACCACAACGGCTCCACCGCCCTCATGCCGGCCTCCAACGCCAAGCTCGCCACGGCCACCACGGCCCTGACGCTGCTGGGCGCGAACCACGAGTTCACCACGAAGGTCGTGTACGGCGAGGGCACCCTCACCCTCGTCGGCGGCGGTGACCGCACCCTCACCAGCGAGGACGTCGCGGAGCTGGCCAAGACCGCCGCCGACGGGCTCAAGGCGGCGGGCCGGACCGACGTCCAGGTCCGGGTGGACGACAGCCTGTTCGCCGACCCGAGCCTCGCCGAAGGCTGGAACGAGGGCTACTACCCCACCGAGATCGCCCCGGTCCGTTCGCTCGTCGTCGACGGTGCCGCCGTCCAGGACACGTCCATCGACGCGGGCAAGGTCTTCGCGAAGAAGCTCGCCGAACAGGGCGTCACCGTCACCGGCGACGTCGCCCGCACGACGGCCAAGCAGACCGACGTGCCGGTGGCCCAGCACAAGTCGGCGCCGCTGTCGGACATCGTCAAGCAGATGCTCAAGACCAGCGACAACAACATCGCCGAGACCCTGCTGCGGATGACCGCCGTGGAGCTGGGCAAGCCGGCCACCTTCGAAGGCGGCGTCGAGCTGGTCCGCCAGGTGCTCAGCTCGTACGGCATCTCCCTGGACAACTTCGAGATGCACGACGGCAGCGGCCTCTCCCGCGCCGACCGCATCCCGGCCGCCACGCTCGCGCAGCTCCTCGACGCGATCACGGAGTCCCCCGCCCTGGGTTCGATCCTGGAGGGACTGCCGGTCGCGGGCGAGGCCGGGGCCAGCCTCGGCCCGGAGTGGGGACGCTTCGACGACCCCAACTCCCAGTGCGCCGTCGGCAAGGTGCACGCCAAGACCGGCACGCTCACCGGTGCCGTCGCCCTGAGCGGCGTCACGCGGACCGACGACGGCGACTGGCGGAT
This sequence comes from Streptomyces sp. NPDC034099, assembly GCF_055575415.1. Taxonomy (NCBI): domain Bacteria; kingdom Bacillati; phylum Actinomycetota; class Actinomycetes; order Kitasatosporales; family Streptomycetaceae; genus Streptomyces; species Streptomyces sp. NPDC034099. The sequence goes on from NZ_JBVISR010000007.1 coordinate 200,017, forward strand.
CTTCTCCTTCATCGAGAACAACTCGACGGCTGCCCCGAGCGACATCAAGGACGCCATGGACGGCCTCGCCGCGACCGTGAACGGCTGCTGGGCCTGACCCGTCGCAGGTGACGGAGCGTGGAGATCCGGTGAAGGCCCCCGAGGGCAGACGGCGTGCCCGTCAGTCCACCGGGACGGCACACTCGAACCACACGACCTTGCCGGGCTCCCGCTCCGTCACGCCCCACTTGTCCGCCAGCTCCGACACCAGCAGCAGCCCGCGCCCGCCCTCGTCCGACCCGCCGGGGTCCAGCGGTACGGCCGGTACGCCGTCCCCGCTGTCGTGGACCTCGACGCGTACGCCGTCCCCGCAGGGCAGCAGCCGCAGCAGGAAGCCCCGGCCCGGCGGTACGCCGTGCAGCAGGGCGTTGGTCGCCAGTTCACTGACGCACAGCACCACGTCGTCCGCACGCCCGCGCACACCCCAGTCGGCGAGCGCCTCCCTCGCGAACTCCCGAGCGGCGGGGACGGACCGGCGCTCCCGGAGGTAGAAGCGCTCACGTGGGGACGGGGGTGGAGTTTGACTGTTCACGGGACGATGATCACGCTCCGTGGTCATGATGGGACAGTGCGCATGGCCGTACATCCGGTCTGTACGGGTGCGCGATGGTGAACGTACGCGCGCGGGTGGGGAGTTCGACCTCATGGGCACGACGACACGGAGGAACGCCTCCGCGATGAAGATGGTGGGCGCGCTGCTCGCCCTCTACCGGCAGGCCGCCGGGCACACCCAGAGGTCGCTGGGCGAGCGATTCGTCATCGGCGAGCAGCAGATCGCCTCGATCGAACAGGGCCGCCGCCCACTGAAGCCGGACCTCGCCGAGCAGCTCGACGAACTCCTGGGAACCAAGGGGGCGTTGTCGACCGCGCTCAGCAAAATGCCGGAGGTGGATCTGGTCCCGCTATGGGCGGAGGAGTTCCTGGACCGGGAGCGGGAGGCCATCGCCATCTCCGTGTACGACAACCTGGCCGTACCCGGCCAGCTCCAGACAGAGGGCTATGCGCGCGCTGTCTTTCGCAGCCGCGTTCCCGTGTATGACGAGGACGAGATCGAACTGCGGGTGGCTACCCGCATGCAGCGCCAAGAGATCCTGCACCGCAAGGTGCCCCCCACCACGAGCTTCGTCATCTGGGAGGCAGCGCTGAGGGACCGCCTGGGTGGACGGGACGTCTACGCGGAGCAGATTCAGGCGTTGCGCGAATACTCGGAGACACCCGGCATCACCCTCCAAGTTCTGCCGCTCGGCCGCACTTCTCATGCCGGGCTCGACGGCGCCTTCGTCCTGATGGAAACGCCCGAGTACCAGCGGCTCGCCTACATGGAGACACAACGTGGTAGCCAGCTGATCGCCGATCCCGAAGGGGTGGGGATCCTGACCCAGAAATATGCGATGCTGCGGACCCAGGCCCTCAACACCGAGGAATCAAGAGGCCTGTTGGACCGTCTCCTGGGAGAAGCATGAGCGACACCGCACTCAAGTGGTTCAAGTCGACCTACAGCGGCAGCGAAGGCGGCCAGTGCGTCGAGGTCGCCCAAGAACCCACCGCCGTCCACATCCGCGACTCAAAAGCCCCGCAGGGACACCTCACCGTCGGACCAGACGCCTGGGCCGCGTTCCTCGGGGCGTGGTGACGTCGGCCTTCCACAGGTCGTACTCGGCGTCCAGCGGGCCGTGGGCCGTACGCGGGGCGCCGTCGCCGAAGACCCGTACGGGGTGCGTGGCGTCCCAGGACGCCCAGCCGGGGTCGCCGGTCTCCACGAACCGCACCCACGCCCCGTGCATCGCGTCGGCCAGTTCCTGCGGCGCCCCCTCGCCCGCGAGCCTGCGCGCGTCGGGGCCGTCGCCGGAGTCGAAGACGAAGCCCAGCTCCAGGGCGTGGCAGGCGCCGAGGTCGGGCAGGTTGGACGGCCAGGCGAACTCGTAGACGTGCGAGGAGGCGGGCCGCGCGTCGGCGAGGCGGTGCATCGGGATGCGTAGCAGGTGGTCGGTGACGAGCTGGCCCACGGTCTCGGCGGTCCCCGCGTCGGGGCGCAGCGCGCGGTAGCCGCGTACCACCTCGTTGCCGCAGTGGCAGCGGGCGCGGGCGCCCGCGAGGGCCACCGCGCCGAGCCGGTCGACGCGTTCGAGGAGGCCGCCGGGGACCAGCCAGAGCCGGTACTCGTCGCGGGTCCAGCCCATCATGAGGTCGACGCCCGGTGCCGCGTCGCCGTCGAGGAGCGCCTCCAGCGGGTCGCGGGGCAGCACGTCGCCGTCGACGACGAGGCCGAAGCCGGGGCCGCCGAGTACGGGGCTGCTGAATCTGCCCACCTCGGCCTGGGCCCGCAGCAGCTGCTCACGGTCGGCGGCGGCGAAGGCCTCTGCGGTGGCGGGGATCTTCAGGCGGGCGGCCATGCGGCGGACCATGCGCCGCACCTTGTCGCGGTCGGTGGCCTCGGGTGCGCCGCTCTGGAGCACGGCCCGGCGGAACAGGCCCCGGGCCCGCGGTGCGGCGAGGAGCGCGCCGGTGCTGATGGCGCCCGCGGACTGGCCGGCGACGGTGACCCGGTCGGGGTCGCCGCCGAAGGCCGCGATGGACTCCCACACCCACTGGAGGGCGGCGATCTGGTCGCGCAGGCCCGGGTTGGCGGGGGCGTCCGGGAACAGTCCGTAGCCCTCCACACCCAGCCGGTAGTTGATCGACACGCAGACGACGCCGTCCCGGGCGAAGGTGTGGCCGTCGTAGACCGGTACCGCGGAGGAGCCCCTGGTCAGCGCGCCGCCGTGCAGCCAGACCAGGACCGGCAGGCGGGCGCCGGGACCGGGCTCGGGGGTCCAGACGTTGAGGTTGAGGCAGTCGTCGCCGGGGATCGCCGGATCGGAGAGGTACCGGGCGAAGGCCTCGGAGTACGGCGGTTTCGGGGCCGTGGGGCCGAAGGAACCCGCGTCGCGGACGCCGTCCCAGGGCTCGGGCGGCACGGGCGGGCGGAAGCGGCCCGGTCCGAACGGGGGCGCCGCGTAGGGGATGCCCCGGAACACGGCGACACCGTGCTCGTACCTGCCGCGTACCGCGCCGTGAACCGTTCTGACCACGGGGTTCGTCTGGCCTGACCGCATGCGCCCACCAGCCCTTCGCCGCACTCTCGTACCGCCCACAGCACAGCGTCACGCCGTCCGGATCTATTCCGGGACGCCGCGACGGACACGGCTGGGGGACAATGGAGACCACGCATGCCACGCACGTGCCGCGCCACCGAGGAGGCTGTCGTGACGGACGCACCCGTGAGGATCGCCGAGGCCGACGGGCGGCACGCGGTGCTGGCCCTTTCCGGGGACCTGGACGCCCCCGCGCTGCGCGTGCTGGAGGAGCTGCTCCTCGACCCCCGGCTGCGGGAGCCGGGGGCCTGGACCCTGGAGATGAGCGCCCTGGACCACATCGACCTGGCCTGCGCCTACGCGCTGCTGCGGACGGTGACCCGGACGCCGGAGCCGGTCGCCCTCACCGTGCGGGGTGCCCGCCCGGCCGTCCACCGGACGCTGCGGCAGGCCGGGCTGGACAGGGTGGCGGCCTTCACGGCGTAGCGGAGCCGTCACCGTCCGCAGAGGTGCTGTGGCGTCACTTCGCGTACATCAGCGTGCCGAAGCCGAGCTGGTCGAAGCCGCCGCTGGCGGAGCCGTAGTCGCCGCCCCCGCCCTCGGGGCGGACGCTCTCCGCCATGGCCCTGATGTAGGGCACGTCCATACCGCGTCGGCGGCCGTAGTGGTACCAGAGGGAGTCCCAGACCGGCCTGGCCTGGCCCCGGCTCGCCGCCGAGACGGCGGTGTGGGACTGCTGGGCGCAGTTCTGGCCGGTGCCCCAGGTGTACGTGGTGAACGGGACGTCCTGGCCCAGGTTGTACTTGGCGACGTACTGGGCGGCCTTCATGAACCGGTTGTCGTCGTAGCCGTACAGGTCGTCGCCCTGGGACCAGGCCGTCTCGCAGAAGGCGCCCATCAGGCCCATGCCCATCACGGTGTGCCCCTGGTCGCGGCCGGACTCCTGCCACTGGCCGAGCGCGTAGCCGTCGGCGTCGTGGAGGAAGGGGACGGCGTGCCGGAGGGAGCCGTTGCCGGCGCCGTTCTTGAAGTAGTCGACCGCCTGGTCGTACTTCGCGGCGTCGTCGCACAGGATGCCGATCGCGAGGATCGAGTTCATGGTGCACAGGTCCCAGTTCGCCCAGTAGTTCGTGACGCAGGCGTCGTTGTGCTCGTTCAGGAACCGGTTGTTGAGCGGGTAGAAGACGTTCAGCATCATCTCCTTGAAGCGGTCGAGGTCGAAGCCGGGGTGGTCGCGCACGAGTTCGGCGGCGTTGGCGAACTGGTAGCCGTAGATCCCGGCCGCGAGATAGCGGTCGGCGTTGCCGGTGACCTCGGTGAGCGTGGACGACCAGGCGTTGAGGATGCGGACGGCGCAGTCGCCGTGGGCGGCGGTGCCGGCGATCTTCCAGCGCAGGGCGTTCTGGTAGGCGGCGTGGATGTCGTTGTAGAGCAGGGTGTAGTTCTGGCCGGTGCCGCCGCGGACGACCGTGGCCTGGGGGCGGGGGGTCCAGGTGGCGGCGGAGTGGCCGTTGGCGGTCAGCCGGTTCCAGCCGGACAGCCACGGGTCGTCGCCCGCGGCGACCCGCACCTTGGCGCGGTTGAGTTCGCCGTAGGCGTGCAGCATGCCCGGGTGGGTGAAGGCGGCCGGGGCCGCCCCGGCCTCGTTGCCGGTGAGGGCCGTGGCGGAGGCGCCGACCGCGACGGCGGCGGTGAGACCGCCGGCGGCCTTCAGCAGACCGCGGCGGCTCGGCCCCGGCCTTCCGCCGGGGCGCCGGTGGGGGGAGGTGCGGCTCATGGTGTGTCTCCGTTCCGTGGGGTGGAACCGTCAACGGGGGCTGCGGGATCAACGCGGGGTGACGCTCACCCCGTCGAACCGCGTGGTGCAGCGGGCCAGCGGGCTGCGGGAGCAGACGACCAGGCCCAGGTGGTAGGGGGCGTCGCCGAACCCGGGGACCTCGCCGGAGGCGAGCGTGGTCCAGGTAACGCCGTCGTCGGCGGAGGCGCGGGCGGTGAAGGTGTTTCCGGTGCGGGCGAGGCGGAGCAGGCAGGGGGTCGTGACCGCGGTGCCGCCGGTGAAGGCCGACCTCCCGGCCACCGTCGGGCGGAGCATCAGCTCGGCCTGCGTGCCGCCCGTGACGATCGCCCCGGCCGCCTGGTCGAACGGTGACGGGGACTTGGTCATCAGCAGGCCCACCCGGTCCGCGGAAGTGCCGGTACGGGACACCAGGCGGGCAGTGACCTCGCAGTCCCCGGTGACGGTGCGCCGTACGAACTGGCCCGTCATTCCCTGGTTGTTGACGTTCAGGTCCGTCCCCGCGCCGCGCACCACGAAGGCCCCGTCCTGGTGGGAGGTGCTGCCGGGTGTGCGGACGGCGACCACGCCCAGGGTCGCGTGGGCGCGGTCGTCCAGGATCACGTCGCCGAGGTCGCCGTAGGTCCAGGGGGCGGGCGGCGGCGTCGCGACGGTGAGGCGGAGAGTGGCCGCTCCGGTGCCGGTCGCGTTGGCCGCCGTCGTGCGGAGCGTGAAGGCGCCTGTGGTGGCGGGGGTGCCGGAGATCAGGCCGGTGCGCGGGTCGAGGCGCAGGCCGTCGGGGAGGCCGGCGGCGGTGAACCGTACCGGCTCGTGCACGGCGCGCAGGAGGTGCCGGAAGGGGACGCCGGTGGTGGCGAACGCCTCGGCAGGAGAGGTGAGTCGGGGGGCCGCCGGGTGCGGCATGCGGGCGGAGGCCGGTGCGGAGCGCGGGCCCCGGCCGGCGCTGTTGGTCTTCGCGACGGCGTAGTGGTACGTCGTCCCGGGCCTGCCGGTCGGGTCGGTGTACCGCACCCGGGTGCCGAAGCCGACCGGGCCCACGTCGTGGGCGATCGGCCGGAAGGGGCCGTCGGCGGCCGGGGCGCGCAGCACGGTGAACCGGGCGGCGGGGTCCGGGTCGGTCCAGGCCAGTTCGACGGCGTCGGCACCGGTGGTGGCGTGCGGGCCGCTCGGGGTACGGGCGGGGCGGGGCACCGACCAGACCTCGCCGCCGGTCGCGGACCGGACGGTGACGTTGTCGAAGGCGCCGGTTCCGGTTTCGGCGTACTCCTCGTCGACGCCGAGGCAGGAGGTGAGGACGAGACCGGCGTACGCGGTGCGGCCGAGGTCGACCTCGGTGCTGCCGGCCTCGGTCCAGTGGACGCCGTCCGGGGAGATCGCGCCGGTGCAGCGGCGGCCCCTGCGGGTCAGCCGGACCCAGTAGGGCGCCCGCAGCCGGTAGCCGTCGCCCGCGCCCTCGACGTACGGGGCCTCGATGGGTGTCGCCGACTCGGGCAGGGCGCCCAGGTCGGAGAGCGGGAAGGACGCGTCGGCCGTGATCGCCCGCTGCTGGGTCGGGGGCACGGGTGTGGCGCCGGTCGCGGAGACGGCGGCCCCGGTTCTCGGCCGTACGGTCCATACGCCGCTCCAGGTGTGCAGGGGCAGGCCCTGGACCAGCATCGAGGCGTGCGGGGCGGCCGGGTCGAGCGAGTCGCGGAGGGTGACACCGGTCTTGGCGTACTGCGAGCTGAGCGGGAACACGATCCGGGCGGTGACGGTGCCGTCTCCGCGCAGCGGCAGGTGGACGAGGCGGTAGGTGTCGGCGGTGCCGCTCGCCTCCAGGACGAAGCGCTCACCGTCGAAGGCGGCGGAGCCGGGGACCTTCACGTCGCCGAGGTCGCGCGAGGACCAGGGGGCCGGAAGGCCGGCCGTCGCGGCGGCGGGCGCCGAGTCGGGGCTGGCGCCGTGGTCGCCCGACGCGCTGACCGTGTAGTAGTACGTCCGCCCCGGGCGACGGCGCACGCCGGAGTCCGTGTACGAGGCTTCGGTCAGTCCGGCGGCGATCTCCTCGTAGGGGCCCTCGGGATGGCCGGCCCGGCGGACGGTGTACGTCGTCGCCCAGGTGGACGGCAGCCAGGCGACGCCGATCACGCCGTCGGCGCCCACCGCGGTGACGCCTGCCGGAGCCCCGGGGGCGGTCGGTGCCGGGGGCCGGGTTCCGGCGTAGGCAAGGGTGCCGAAGCCGGGCAGGTCGTCGCCCCCGCCCTCGACGGCGCGGGCACCGTCGGTGCCGCGGAAGACGGCGGCCCTGGTGTACGGGGTGTCGAGGCCGCGGACACCGGCGTAGTGGGCGTAGTACATCTCGTAGGCCGGGGGCAGGGTGCCGCGGGCCTTGGCGGACACGGTCGTCTTGACGTACTTGCCGGTGCGGTCGAGGTCGGGGGTGAAGGGGACGTCGGCGCCGAGGTTGTAGCGGGCGGCGTACTCGGCGTTGGCGAGGACGCGGTTGCCGTCGAAGCCCCACAGGTCGACGCCCTGGTTCCAGGCGACCTGGGCGGCGTCGCCCATCAGGCCGACGGCCAGCTGCTCGTGGCCCTGGTCGCGGCCGGACTCCTGGCCCTGGCCGGTGGCGGAGACGACGCGGTGCGGGACGCTGCCGTTGCCCGCGCCGGCGGCGGCGAAGCGCAGGGCGTCCTCGAAGAGGGCGGGTTCCTCGCAGAAGACGCCGATGGCCAGGACCGACTGGACGGCCGTGAGGTCCCAGTTGCCGTTGGCGTAGAGCATGTAGCCGGAGACCGCCGGATACCAGACGTCCAGGAAGGACCGCTCGCAGCGGGCGACATCCGCGTCCGCCCAGCCGTCGTAGCCGCTGTGGCGCAGGAGTTCGGCGGCGTTGACGAACTTGAAGGCCTGGAGTCCGGCGCCGAGCGGTCCGTCGGCGCCGGTGATCGCGGTCAGCGACGCGGACCAGGCGTCGAGGATGTCGCGGGCCTTGTCCGCGTGCGCCCGCCGGCCGGTGACGCACCACATCAGGGCGTTCTGGTAGGCGGCGGCCGAGTCGGCGACGGCCTCGTTCATGTGGTCGCCGGGGCCGCGTCCCCAGGAGGTGACCTGCCCGGTGTTGCGGACGGTGTACGTCGCCCGCGAGCGGGCGTCGGCCGCGAAGGCGAGGTAGCCGTCGTGGACGGGGGCCTCCCTGGCGGCGACCGCGGACTTCATGCGGGCGAGGTCCTCGGCGGTGTGCAGCAGGCCGGGGTGGGTGAAGGGGCGCGGGGAACCGGGGCGGGTCCGGCTCCCGTCGCCCGCGGCCCGGGCCGTTGCGGGTGCGAGGAGTCCGCTCGCGCCCGACGTCAGCAGCATGGTCGCGGCGCCGCCGAGGAAGCCGCGGCGGCTGGTCGCCGGGATGCTCATGACGCGGCGGCCGCCTCGGCCTCGGCGGTGGTGAGGAACCTCAGGTTCGTCACGTGCTCGTTGGCGTGCATGGGCACGAAGTCGGTGGTGAGGTACCAGCCCGGTTTGCGCATCGAGTCGGCGATGACGGTGCCGTTGACGACGAGGTTCTCGAAGGTGACGTCCTTGACCGGGTGGTCGGCGTCGTAGCCGAGCAGCATGCAGGTCGCGAGGGGCTTGCCGGTGTAGGAGAGGTCCTTGACGTAGACGTTCTCGATGCCGCGGCCGACCGAGGTGTTGTACTTCGTGTTGTACATGACCCGCATGTGGACGAGCTGGCCCCAGCGGAAGTCCTCGACGCGGACACCGTCGACCTTCACGTTCCTGATCAGGTTGCCGTCGCCGGTGTTGAGGGCGATGCAGCCCTGGTACCCCAGCTGGGGTTCGCGGTGGTCGCAGATGTCGAGGTTCTGGAAGAGGAGGTTCTCCAGGACCTCGGGATCGTCGGTGTTGCCGTGTGTGCCGACGTTGATCGGGTGGGCGACGTCCGCCCAGAGGGTGGAGTCGCGCACGGTGATGTTCCTCGTGTCGCCGTAGTACTCCCAGCGGTGGGTGTAGAGGGCGATGCAGTCGTCGGAGTTGCGCATGAAGACCCCGTCGATGGTGACGTGGCTGCTGGAGAAGACGTCGATGCCGTCGCCCCAGCCCTTGGAGCTGAAGGCCGCCATGTCCTGGATGGAGACATGGGTGGACTCGCCGACCTGGACCGCGTAGCCGTTGGGGTTGAGCGTGGTGACGCCGCCGATGGAGATGTCCGTCGAGCCCTCGACGAGTACGCCGCCCGCCGTGGTCCCGGCGAGCAGGCCACGTCCGGCGAGCCGGGCGCCCCGTACGTCCTTGAAGCGGACGGTCGCCTTGAGGACGGCGCCGCCGTGGAGGTAGACGGTCTTGCCGGCGGGCACGTCGAGGTAGCCGTCGGGGGTGGTGTGGATACCGGGGCCGAAGTAGAGGACGTCGGGGTCGACCTCCTCCGGCCGCCTTCTCTCGACCTCGCGGGCGAACAGGTGGAGGCAGTCGAAGAGGTCGTCGTTGATCTGGACGACGATCTTCCGCGGCCGGTCCAGCGTGAACCGGAGTGTGTCGGCGCGCACTTCGGGGGTGATCCCGTACGAGTCCGGCCGCACCCGCACCTTCTCCACGCCGCCCTTGATGTACGTCACCTCGACCTCGACCTCGCCGGAGAAGTCGAAGTGGGCGAGTGAGGAGTCGAACTGCTTCTTGCTGCCGGTGGTGGGGTTGATCTCGGCGAGGGTCGGCCGGTACACGCCCAGCGTCTGCCAACGGCCGCCGGGGTTACGGACCTTGACCGTGAAGCTGTCGGTCTTGACCGGGGCGCCGGCCGGCACGGGATACGTCACCAGCCGGGGCCGGGCGCCCGAGGGCTCGGCGGCACCGGCCGTGGTGGCCGTGACCTGGGAGAGACCGGCGGCGAGGGCGGTGGCACCGGCCGCCTGGAGAGCGGTACGGCGGGACACGGAGGGCGACGGGGACGGGGGCATGGGCACTCCTCGCGGGGAAGACGGACCGACGGCCGGGGGTAGCGGGTGGCGGGTGACGAGTAGCGGGTAGCGGGTAGCGGGTAGCGGGTAGTAAACGGTTACCGAGCGGTGCGCCAGAGCTTGTTCCCGTCCGCCACGGACGTCAAGAGGCAGCGCGACTTTCGAAAACACCGGCTGCCGCGGCCCACGTCACGGCCTCTGCCGGGCGATTGACCGGCCGTTCGCGGCGGACCTACGGTAGAAGACGCTTTCAGAAAACGTTTCCCACACCTCTCGCCTCAGGAGAGCCATGCCCAGTGCCCGCCCGCCGAGGACCGTGTTCGCGATGGACCCGGTGCACCTCCCCCTGCTCTTCCCCCCGCCCCTGATGGCTCGGCTGACCGCGACGGCCGACCTCGATCCCGCCGTCGTCGTACGGGACTTCGCCGATCCGGCCGCGGCGGACGCCCTCGCCCGTGCCGAGGTGCTGGTCACCGGCTGGGGCTGCCCCCGCCTGAACGACGGGCTCCTGGTCACCGCCCCCCGGCTGCGCGCCGTGCTGCACGCGGCGGGCTCGGTCCGCTCCCTGGTCGGCGAGGCCCTGTGGGAGCGCGGCATCACCGTCTCCAGCGCGGTGACCGCGAACGCCGTGCCCGTCGCCGAGTACACCCTGGCGATGATCCTGCTCGCCGGGAAGGACACCTTCACCCACCGCGAGCGCTTCCGCGTCACGCACGCCTACCCGCCGCCCGCCGAGACCGCCGCCACCGGCAACGTCGGCCGCCGGATCGGCGTGATCGGCGCCTCCCGGGTGGGCCGCCGACTCCTGGAGCTGCTGCGCCCGTTCGACTTCACCGTGCTGCTCCACGACCCCTACGTCACTCCCGCCGAGGCCGCCGCGCTGGGCGCCGAGTCGCTGCCCCTGGACGCGTTGCTGCGGCGCAGCGACGTCGTGACGCTGCACGCCCCCGACATCCCCGAGACCTACCGCATGCTCGACCGGGGGCGGCTCGCCCTCGTCCGGGACGGCGGCGTCCTGATCAACACCTCGCGGGGCGCCCTGGTCGACCCCGAGGCGCTCACCGACGAGCTGGTCTCGGGCCGCCTGCACGCGATCCTCGACGTCACCGAGCCCGAGCCGCTGCCCGCGGGCTCCGCGCTCTACCGGCTGCCCAACGTCTTCCTCACCCCGCACATCGCCGGTTCCCAGGGCACCGAACTGGAGCGGCTGGGCCGGATCGTCGTCGAGGAGCTGGAACGCCTGGTCGCGGGCCTGGCACCGCGGCACCAGGTGCTCCACGCCGACCTGGCCAGGGTGGCCTGATGGGCCGTGCCCCCGCGACCGGGAACACGGCGACGACGATGGGATACGGTTTCCGCGACCGCGCCGGGCGGTACCGGAGCCGCGGACGCGACCGGGCCGTCACCACGAAGGAGTCGCAACGGTGAGTCAGCGCAAGGCGACCGGCGAGGCCGGCCGGGCGACCATCCGCGACGTGGCGGAACGCGCGGGTGTCTCCGTGGCCAGCGTCTCGCGGGTGCTGTCCGGCAACTACCCGGTCTCGGAGGAGCTGCGCCGCCGGGTGATGAAGGTCGTCCGGGACCTGGACTACGTCACCAACGCCCACGCCCGCTCCCTCGCCGGCGGCGGCACCCCGACGGTCGCCATCCTCATCAACAACATCACCGGCGCCGCCTTCGCGCACGTCGCCAAGGGCGTGGAGGGCGCGGCCACCCTGCGGGGCTGGCTCTCCCTGGTGGGCACCACCGGCGACGATCCCGAGCGGGAGCTGGCGCTGGTCAACGCGATGCGCCAGCAGGGCGTGGCCGCGGTGGTGCTGCTCGGCGGCGCCTACGACTACGACGAGTACCAGCTGCGCATGGCCCGCTTCGCCCGCTCCCTGGACGCGGCCGGCTCGCACCTGGTGCTGGTGGGCAGACCTCCGCTGGAGGGCGCCATCCCGGCCACGACGGTCGACTACGACAACGAGGGCGGCGCCTACGCGATGGCCAGCCACCTCCTCTCGGCCGGGCACCGCGAGGTGTTGGTGCTGCCGGGCCACGCCGAACTGACCACCGCCCAGGGCAGGCTGCGCGGCGCCCGGCGGGCCTTCGAGGCCTACGGGGTGCCGTTCGAGGCGGGGATGGTGCGCCACGGGCCGTACGACTACGAGCACGGGTACGAGGCCGTCATGGAGAGTCTGCGCGACGGGCGGGAGTTCACCGCGGTGCTGGCCGGCACCGACGTGGTCGCCGCGGGGGCGGCGCAGGCGCTGCGCGCGGCCGGTCTGCGGGTGCCCGAGGACGTGTCGATCGTCGGGTACGACGACATTCCGCTGGCCTCCCAGCTCACCCCGCAGCTCACCACCGTGCACGTGCCGTACGAGGAGATGGGCCGGGTCGCGCTCCGGGCCGTGGCCGACCGGCGCGAGGCGGGCGCGGGACGGCGGCGCGGCGGCGAGGGCGAGCACCTGGTGCTGGGCACCCATGTCGTCGTGCGCAACTCGGTCCAGCCGCCGGCGCGGCGCCGGCGTCGCGGGTAGCGCGCGAGTAGCGCGTTACGTAACCGTTTTCCGCGATCAATCACCAGCAATCGCCGCACACCCCTTGCGATCCGGGTTTCTCTGGGCCTAACGTCCCCCAGCAACCGCTTACTACAGCTTCTGCTTCTGCTCAGCCGGTCGTCCGTAGCCGCGTGCCGATGTCCTGCCGGCCGCCGTTCCCCTTGTTCCCCCGTTCTCCGGCTCCCCGTCGTGCACCGATGGCCGTCGAGCCGCCCCCTCGCCGTTCCGAGAACGCCCGATTCCGAAGGATCACGGTCACATGAAGCTCACCTCTTCCCGGAGCAGACTCGCCTCCGCCGCCGTCGCGGGTGTCGCGCTGACGGGCCTGCTCTCCGCCTGCGGCGGGTCGGACTCGTCGGACGGCGGGGCCTCCGGCGCCTCCGGCCCGGTCACCCTCCCCTTCTGGGGCTGGGCGAACGGCCAGGAGGCGGTCGTGAAGGCCTTCAACGCCTCGCACAAGGACGTGCGGCTGAAGTACACGAAGGTCACCGACCAGCTGACCATGCAGAAGCAGCTGACCAACGCGGTCAAGGCGGGCAACGCGCCCTGCCTGGTGCAGAACACCGCCGAGTACGTCACCAGCTGGGTCTCCCAGGGCGCGCTGGCCGACATCACCGAGTACGTCGAGGCCGACAAGGAGAGGTTCAACGCCGGTTCGTGGGCGAGCGCACAGGTGCAGGGCAAGCTGTACGGCGTTCCGACCAGCTCCGCGCCGAACTTCACGATCTACCGCACCGACGTCTTCGACAAGTACGGCATCGAACCCCCGGCGACCTGGGCCGACTTCGTCACCGCGGGCAAGGAACTGAAGAAGCACGGCATCGAGATCACCAACTTCGCCGGTGAGGACCCGAGCACCCTGGAGGTGCTCGCCATGCAGGCCGGGGCGCACTGGTACGCCATCGACGGCGACGCCTGGAAGGTCGACTTCCAGGACGAGGGCACGCTGAAGGCCGCGAAGGTGATCCAGGAGATCATCGACAACGACCTGAACTCCACGATGTCCTTCGCCGACTACGCGGCCGTGCAGCGCACCTACGACAACGGCTCCACCGCGACCCGGCAGATCTCCACCTGGCAGATGGCCGGCATGGTGCAGAACTTCTCCAAGTCCTTCGGCAAGTGGGCCCTCTCCCCCTGGCCCGCCTTCCGGGGGGAGGCACCCAAGACGCCCGCGGGCACCAACCTGACCGGCGGCGTCACCCTGGTGACCAAGGAGTGCGCACACACGGAGCAGGCGGCCGAGGCCGCGCTGTGGATGTCCACGGACCCGGGCGCCGTCAAGACGATGGCCAGCCCGGAGACCGGCAACGGCGTGATGCCGGCGCTGGCCGACAGCGACGCGTACGTGAGCGAGTCGCTCTCCCAGAAGCTGCTGGGGGCGAACTACAAGCCCGCGCAGAAGGTCGTCACCGACAGCCTCGGCACCATCACCACCGACTGGGCCTTCGGCCCCAACTGGACCGCCATGTTCACCGAGTTGCAGGCCGGCTGGGCGAAGGTGGTCAGCAAGGAGCAGACGGTGACCGAGCTGCTGGCGCACATGCAGAAGTGGACGGTCGACGACCTGAAGTCCCGCGGCATCAACGTCAAGGGCTGAACACGATGATTCGCTCCCTGCGCTGGAAGGGGGCCGCCTTCACGGTCCCCTTCCAGCTCGGCTTCGCCTTCCTGTACCTGCTGCCGATCGGCTACGCCGTCCACCAGTCGCTGTTCGCGGAACAGCAGTCCGGCCTCGGACTCGGGGGTTCGACGACCGAGTTCGCCGGACTCGACAACTACACGCGAGGCCTGACCGACGCGGCGTTCATGACCTCCATCCTGCGGGTGGTGCTGTTCGCCTGCGTCCAGATCCCGGTGATGCTGCTCGTCAGCCTGGTGCTGGCGCTGTTCCTGGACGCGCTCGCCTCGCGGGTGGCCGGCCGGTTCCGGATCCTGCTGCTGGTGCCGTACATGATCCCCGGGGTGGTCGCGGCCATCGTGTGGGTCAACCTGTACAGCCCGGACGTCGGCCCGCTGACGCCGATCGGTGACCTCTTCGGCCTGGACTGGAACTTCTTCGCGCCGTCGATGGTGTGGCCGTCCATCGGCAACCTGCTGACCTGGCACGGCATCGGCTACAACATGGTGATCATCTACTCGGCGCTCCAGGGCGTGCCCCGCGAGCTGTTCGAGGCGGCCCGGCTGGACGGCGCCTCCGAGATCCGGATCGCCCGCAGCGTCAAGATCCCCCATGTGCGCGGGGCACTGGTCCTGACGGGTCTGCTGTCGATCATCCAGATGCTGCAGATCTTCAACGAACCCGCGCTCTTCCGGAACGTCACCCCGCAGACGGTCAGCGACAGCTTCACGCCGATCATGATCATCTACAACCAGGCGTTCAACGCCGGCAACTACCACTACGCCGCGGCCCTGTCGGTACTGCTCGCGCTGTTCCTCGGCGTGGCCTCCTTCCTCTTCTACCGGTTCACCTCGAAGGAGGCCGACTGATGGTGCTGACCGACGACCGCGAGGGCACGTCGCGGCGGCCGGCCGTCCGGGGCGTGCGGCGCCTGCCGCGGCCGGACGCGGCCTCCCGCGGACGGGGCGGACAGCGCTTCGTGCTCCTCGGGCTGGTGCTGGCGAGTGTCTACAGCCTCTTCCCGGTGTGGTGGCTGCTGGTCGCCGCGACCAAGGACCGGACGGGGCTCTACCAGAGCAACGGCCTGTGGTTCTCCGGGATGCACCTGTGGGACAACCTGGAGCAGCTGTTCACCTACGAGGACGGCATCTTCCTGCGCTGGACGGCCAACTCGCTGCTGTACGCGGGCGTCGGCTCGCTCGGCGGCACACTGATCGCGCTGGCCACGGGATACGGCCTGGCCCGGTTCGACTTCCCGGGCCGCGGTGCGGTGTTCGCGTGCGTGGTGGGCTCCTTCCTGATCCCGATCGCCCTGCTCACGCTCCCGCTGTACCTGCTGTTCTCGCGCATCGGCCTGGTCGACACTCCGTGGGCGATGCTGATCCCGTGCCTGATCAATCCGTTCAGCGTCTATCTGGCCAAGGTGTACACCGAGGCGACCATCCCCTTTGAGCTGCTGGAGGCGGCCCGCATCGACGGTGCGGGTGAGCTGCGGATCTTCTTCAGCATCGTGCTGCGGATGATGACGACGGGCGGCGCGACGGTGTTCCTGCTCGCCTTCGTCAACACCTGGAACGCCTTCTTCCTGCCGCTGACCGTGCTGCGCGGCGAGGAGAACTGGACGCTCAACATCGGCCTGTACAACTGGTCGGGCAAGCGCCTGGAGTCGGGCGTGGACCTGACGAGCCTGGTGCTGACCGGCGCGCTGTTGTCCATCGTCCCGATGGCCGTCATGATGGTGGCGATGCGCCGCTACTGGCGTTCGGGGGTCACGCTGGGAGCCCTCAAGTGACGGTGCTGCGCAACCCGGTGATCAGGGGGTTCGCCCCCGATCCCTCGCTGGTGCGGGCCGGGGACCGGTACTACGTGGCCACCAGCTCCTTCGAGTGGTTCCCGACGATCCCGATCCACCGCTCCCGGGACCTGGCGCACTGGGAGTACGCGGGCCACGTGGAGGGCGCGGCGCCCGGCGGTTCGCTGGCCGGGGTGCCCGACTCGGGCGGCGTCTGGGCGCCGTCGCTGAGCTGGGACGGGGAGCGGTTCTGGGTGGTGTACGCCGTCGTCCGTTCGGTGGGGACGCCGTACTTCGACCTGGACACCTACGTCTGCACCGCCCCGCGGGTGTCGGGGCCGTGGACCGCGCCGCGGCGCGTGCCGGGCCACGGCTTCGATCCGGCCCTCTTCCACGAGGACGGCCGGCTGTGGCTGCTGAACCTGCAGAACGACCACCGCCCGGGCGGCCGGCGTTTCGCCGGGATCGTCATGACCGAGCTGGACCGGCGGACACTGGCGCCGGTGGGCGGCACCCACCTGCTGCTCCAGCACGACCGGCTCGTCGAGGGGCCCAAGCTGCTGCGGCGCGGCGACCGGTACTACCTGGTGCTCGCGGAGGGCGGCACGGGCTTCGAGCACGGGGTGCGGGTGGCCCGGGCGGACGCGTTGACCGGCCCGTACGAGCTGGCCGACCGGCCACTGCTGACCAGCCGGGACGACCCGTCGCTGGCGTTGCAGAAGGCCGGGCACGGGGAACTGGTGGAGACCCCGGACGGTCAGTGGGTGCTCGGTCACCTCGCGGCCCGCCCGCTCGCGACCCCGCACGGCCCGCGCTGCACCCTCGGCCGGGAGACCGCCGTCCAGCGCGTGACCTGGGACGAGGCCGGCTGGCCCCGGCTACGACAGGGCGGCACGCACCCCGCGGTAGAGGTCGAAGCACCCCCGCCCACCACCCCGGAACCGCCCACTCCGCCTGCGGACACACCGCCCGGTGTCGAGGCGCCGGCGCGCCCTGCCCCAGGACCGCCGACCGCCCCGGCGGACCTACCGCCCGGAGCCGAGGACCCGATTCCCACGGGCCCGCGACCGCGCACTCCCCCGGCAGACGCACCGACCCGGGTCGAGGCCCCCACGCGCACCGACCCGCGACCGCCGGACGGTCCGGCGGACGTGTCGGCCTGGCCTTGGAGCACCCTGCGCGAGCCTCCCGACCCCTCCTGGGCCGACACGGTGAGCCGGCCGGGGCGCATCAGGCTGCGCGGTCGGCACGGGCCCGAGTCCCGGTGGGCGTACAGCCTGTTGGCGCAGCGCCTCACCGAGCACCGGGCGGAGGCTCAGGTCACCGTCCTCGCCCGGCCGCGCAGCTTCACCCAGGCGGCGGGACTGGTGCTCCGGTACGACGCGGAGGCGTATCTCGCGCTCGACCTGACCTGGGCGGAGGATGCCGGCGAGGAGCAGCGCGGCCAGCAGTGGCGGGGCGGCGGCCGTACGGTGCTCAGTCTCGTCGACCGGGCCGGGGACGGCGCGCGCCGGGTGGCAGTGGCCGGCGCGGCCCCGGACGTGCCGCTGACCCTCGGGGTGACGGTCGATCACGCGGACGCCCGGTTCTGGTACGTCCGGGACGGCGCGCGTACGCCGATCGGCCCGGTGCTGGACTTCAGCAGGCTCTCCGACGACCACGGCGACCGGCTGCGCTTCACCGGCGCGATGGCCGGCATCCATGCCGTGGACCTGGTCGACGGGGCCTTCACGGCGGAGTTCACCGGCTTCCGGCTGACCTGCACCCCGTCCTGACCGAGCCCTGTCCCGGCTCCCCCGCTACTGTCCCGGCTCCCCCGCTCTTCCCGCCGTGGCACCGCGAACCTAGGATAGGAAGCGCTTTCTATCCCGGGCCCGGACGGGCCGGAGAGGTGGTCGACCGATGGTCCGAACGGCGAGTGAGAGCACGTCGGCCGGGCCGACGCTGGCGGTGGTGGCCCGGGCGGCGGGAGTCTCGGTGCCGACCGCGTCCAAGGTGGTCAACGGGCGCGAGGACGTGGCCCCCGAGACCCGGCGCCGTGTAGCGGAGGCGCTGGACCGCCTCGGCTACGTCCGCCGCCCCCGTTTCGACACCGCACGGGCGCCCCGGCTGGTCGACCTCGTCGTGCACTCCCTGGAGAGTTCCTGGTCGGGCGCCGTACTGCACGGCGTGGAGGAGGCGGCGTACGACGCGGGTCTGGAGGTCGTGGTCTCGGCGGGCCTGAACCGGCCCCGCTCCGGGGCCCCCGAACAGCCGCGGCCCGAAGGCGGCGGGCTGGACCGGCTCGTGATCCGCGGCACCTCCGGAGTCCTGTTCAACCTGGCGGAGTTGACCGCCGCCCAGTACGCCTGGCTGGCGCGCCACCGCATCCCCTTCGTGCTGATCGACCCGGCCGTGGAACCGCCGCCCGGCGTGGTGTCCGTGGGCGCGACGAACTGGCAGGGCGGGGTGGCGGCGACCGAGCACCTGCTGGGCCTCGGCCACGAACGCATCGCCGTCGTCGCGGGTCGGCGGCGCAGGCAGTGCAGCGGCGCACGGGTCGCCGGCTACCGCTCCGCACTCGCCGCGGCGGGAGTGCGCCACCGTCCCGAGTACGTCCGCCACGCCGGTTTCGACCGGGCCACCGCCCGCCGCCGCATGCGGGAGCTGCTGGACCTGCCCGTGCCTCCGACGTCTGTGTTCGTCTGCTCGGACGCGATGGCCCTCGGCGTCTACGAGGCGCTGGCCGAGCGGGGCCTGACGGTGCCCCGGGACATGAGCGTGGTCGGTTTCGACGATCTGCCCGAGGCGCGCTGGGCCACCCCCGCCCTGACCACGGTCCGCCAGCCCCTGTCGGAGATGGCGGCCACCGCGCTGCGCCTGCTGCTGCGCATGATGGACGGCCACCACCCGGAGAGCACCCGCACGGAACTCTCGACGCGCCTGGTGCGACGGGCGAGCACGGCACCGCCGAGCCTCGCCTAGGGGGTCTGGTGCAGATACGCGTGCCAGGCCCGCGACCCGGGCGAGATCCGGACGACAGCTCTAGGGCTGGTGCGCGCGGCGGCGTCCTTCGTCAGCCTGACGGCCTGGCGCAGGCTGAGTCCGGGGGCCGCCTCGCGCAGGGTCCTGACCGCCCGGACGGAGTCGACGGGGCCCTCGTGACCGGCCGCGGCGAGGCGTTCGTGGACCCAGCGGGCGAACAGTGCCGCGTCGGGCTCCGCGGCGGCCTGCTCGACCAGGGCCGCGGCGCGCTCCAGTCCGGGCCGTTCCTCGGGCGTCGCCTCGGCGAGCGCCCGGCGGATGCCGTGGGCGACGACGTCCGTGTCGCGCAGGACGAGGACGTTGAGTTCCGGTGGGGCCAGTCGTCCGAACATGCGGCCATGATCGGCCGCACACCCCGTGTCGTTCAACGGACTTGAGCAGGTTCTGAGGCACGGGCGCCGACAGCGGGGCGTCCGTTTTCTTCAAGACCGGGACCGTCCACCCTGCCTACGGTGGCGCCATGACCGCACGATTCGACGCCATCGGCCTCATCGTCTCCGACATGACCGCCTCCGTGAGCTTCTACCGCCGGCTCGGCTTCGCCTTCCCCGAGGGCTCCGAGGGGCAGCCGCACGCCGAGGCCGAGCTGCGGGGCGGCATCCGGCTGCTCCTGGACACCGAGGACTCCGTCCGTTCCTTCACCCCGGGGTGGCAGCCGCCGGCCGGGGGCGGACGGCACTCGCTCGCCCTGCTGTGCGACACGCCCGCGGAGGTGGACGCCTTCTACGCCGAACTGACCGGCACCGGCTGCCACGGCGAGCGCGAGCCCTGGGACGCCCCCTGGGGGCAGCGCTACGCCGTCGTCGACGATCCGGACGGCCACGGCGTCGACCTGTTCGCGCCGCTGGCCGCGCAGTAGCTCGACCAGCGTCGCCCCCGCCAGTTCCCGTACGTCCCGGGACAGATGCGCCTGGTCGGCGAAGCCGGTCCGGGCGGCCGTCTCGGCGAGGGGCGTGCCCTCCCGGGCCAGGGCGAGGGCGCGTTGCAGCCGCAGGACGCGGGCCAGCGTCTTGGGGCCGTAGCCGAAGGCCGCCAGGGAGCGGCGGTGCAGCGCGCGGGCGGTGATGCCGAGCGCGTCGGCCGTCGCGGCGACCGGGCGGCCCGCGTCGAGGGCGGCGACGATCCGGCCCAGCAGCGGGTCGGGCGGCCCGGTCTCGGCGGCGCGGGACAGCGCGGCCTCCTCCAGGCCGGTCGCCGGGTCGGGGGCCGCGTTCACCCGGGCGGCCAGGCGCCGTGCGCGGGAGGCCGGCCAGACGTCGGTGAGGTCGACGCGCCGGTCGCGCAGTGCGTCGGCGGGCACGCCGAGCAGGACGGGCGCGGTGCCGGGGTAGAAGCGGACGCCGGCCCAGGGGCCCGGGGCGCCCTCGGTGAGGTGGGCGCGGGTGTCGGGGCCCGCGACCAGCAGCCGGCCGTCGTACCAGAGCAGGTCCATGCAGCCGTCGGGGAGGACGCGTCCGGGGCCGGGTCCGGTCGGGGTGTTGGTCCACACCACCGCGCCGGTCAGCCGGGCCGCCCGTTCCGCGTACACGCGTGCCAGGTTACGCCGGGCCCCGGGTCCGGTACTCCTGGGGACTGACGCCGTACTCCCGTTTGAAGGCGGTGGACAGGGCGAACGCGCTGCCGTAGCCGACCCGGCGGGCGACCGCGGCGAGGGTGTCCTCGCCGTCCCGCAGCCGGTCGGCGGCCAGGGCGAGGCGCCAGCCGGTGAGGTACCCCATGGGCGGTTCGCCGACCAGGTCGGTGAACCGCCGGGCGAGCCCGGCACGGGAGACCCCGGTCTTCGCGGCGAGGGACGCGACGGTCCAGGGGTGCGCCGGGTCGTCCTGGAGCAGCCGCAGCGCCCGGCCGACGACCGGGTCGCCCAGCGCCCGGTACCAGGCGGGGGCCTCGGCCGACGGCCGGGCGAACCAGGCCCGCAGCGCGGCGATGACCAGCAGGTCGAGGAGCCGGTCCAGGACCACCTCCTGGCCCGGCTCGTCCCGCGTGACCTCCGTCATCAGCAGGGGTGTGAGGGGGTTGTCCCACGCCTCGGAGGTGAGGGACAGCAGCGGGGGCAGCGCGTCCAGGAGACGGCCGCCGATCTCGCCGCGGACCAGGTAGGTGCCGATGAGGAGGACCGCCTCGCCGTCGGCGCGGTCGCCCCAGGTGCGTACGCCGAGGTCCATCGAGCCGTTCAGGGGGCGGCCGTCGGGGTAACTGCACGCGCCGCCCGGCAGGATCACCGCCTGCGGGGCGGTGCCGGGGTCGTCGGCGCAGACGTACGGGTCGGGGCCGCGGGCGATGGCCAGGTCCCCGGCGCGCAGCCGCAGCCGCTCCCCCGTGTCCGGCAGGATCCAGGCGCCGCCGCGGACCATCAGCATCACGGTCAGCGGCGCCCGGTCCTCGACGCGCACCGCCCAGGGCGGGTCGAAACAGGCGCGGATCATGAAGGCGCCACGGGCCCGGGGGCCCTCCAGCAGTCCGGCGAGTGCGTCCACGGGAGCCAGTGTCCCCGTCCGGCCCGCGGGCCGTTCACCGAGGGGCGTCCCCGGCCTCCCCCGGCCGTCCGGCCGCCGCGTCCAGCGCCCTCCTCGCCTCCGCGACGACGGTGCCGTCGGTGACGAAGTGGGTGTCGTCGGCGGCGGAGGTGCCCCCGGCGCCGAGGGGCACCCAGCCGGCCGCGCGGCGGGGCGTGGCCCGGGACTTGGCGGACAGGTGCACCGAGGTGGCGCCCGCCGCCAGCAGACCCGCGATGTCGCCGGGCCGCACTCCGCCGCCGGCGGCCACGTCGACGCCGGGGGCCGCGGCGGCCATCGCGGTGAGCACGGCGCTCCCCCCGATCGCCGTGGGCGCGCCGCCGGAGGTCAGGACGCGGGTGATGCCGAGCCCCGGCAGCGCCGCGACGGCGGCCACCGGGTCGCTCGCCTGGTCCACCGCCCGGTGCAGCGTGACCTGCGCGGCGGGGTCGGTGTCCCGCGCGGCGCCGACGAGCACGGCGAGGGCGTTGGTGTCGAGGGCGCCGTCCGGGGTGAGCGCCCCGACGACGACGCCGCGGGCACCCGCGCGCAGGACGGTGCGCACCTCGGCGGCCATCAGGGCGACCTCCTCGTCGTCGTAGACGAAGTCGCCGGGACGGCAGCGGACGAGGACGTGGACGGGCGGACCGGCCTCGGCGGCCGCCTCGACGGCCGCGGTCGAGGGGGTCAGGCCGCCCAGTTCGAGTCCGGTGCACAGTTCGACGCGGTCCGCCCCGTGCTCGCGGGCGGTGCGGGCACCGGCCGGGGACACGACGGCGATCTCCAGACCGGGGCGGGCGCTCATTCGTCGGCCCCGGTCAGCGGCTGGTCGGCGGCGGGGATCAGGCGGGCGGAGAGGTCCGGGTCGGCCATGGCGGGGTCGAACGGGAACAGAGGCCGGCGGACGCGGTGGTGGCCGAGGCGGACGAGGTCCTGGTCGACGCCGCCCGGGGTGAGGGCCATCTTCCAGTCGGCGGCCATCGCGAACAGCTCGGGTTCCAGGTAGCCGATCTTCACGACGACGATGTCGGCGCCGCGCGGGTCGAGGTCCAGGCCGGTGAAGTCGTGCTCGTGGTGGTAGGGCTTGCGCAGCTCGGTGAGGATCACGTACGCGCTGCCGACGCGTATCACGACCTCGGTGCGGGCGTCGCGGTCCCCGTGCCGGACGGCGTGCACGACGCCGGTGAGGGTGACGGGACCGGCGTGCCGGTCGTCGACCTCGGCGCCCGCCGTCACCGTCACCGTGGCGCCGACTCCCGCCGCGGCCGCGTGCCGCACGGCCTCGGGGCCCGGCACCGAGGCGTACAGGACGGTCGGCCCGTCCTCCTTCTGGAACTCGGGGCGGGCCAGCAGCCGCGTCAGGCCCCAGGTCACGTCACCGGCGCCGCCCGCGGTCGGGTTGTCGCCGGTGTCACTGACGTAGTACGGGCGCCGCTCGCCCGCCAGGGCCTCGTCCAGGATGTCGTCGAAGGTGCCGGTGGGGGCGACGAAGTCGAAGTCGTGGCGGGCTTCCCAGAAGCCGCGGGCCAGCCGTTCGGCGCCCGCGGACACCGCCCGCTCGTCGTGCCCGGTGACGACGACCGCGGCCCGGTTGCGGGGCTCGTCCGCCCAGGCGTAGCCGACCCAGATCGCCGCGTCGATGACGCCTTCCTCCGCCTCGACCTCGGGAACGGCTCCGTACACGCTCTTCGCGGGTTCGATCCGGGTGGAGGTCTGCTCGCCGGCCAGCAGGACGGGGACCGGCACCCACGCCTTCAGCGGGCGGGGGGCGCCGGAGGCGAGGTGGGTCAGCAGGTTCCGTACGGCGCGCTCCTTGGTCTCCATGTGGTCCTCGTGCGGGGCCATCCGGTAGCACGTGATCAGGTCGCTGCGGTGGACGAGGGCGCGGGAGACGTTGCCGTGCAGGTCCATGGAGGTGGAGACGATCACGCCGTCGCCGACGACCGCGCGCACCTTCTCCAGCAGCAGGGCCTCGGCGTCGTCGATGCCCTCGACGGTCATGGCGCCGTGGATGTCGAACCAGAGGCCGTCCAGCGCGGGCAGTGCGGCGAGCCGGAGGAGGAGTTCCCCGGTGAGTTCCTCCCAGGCCGCGGCGGTGACCGTGCCGCCGGGCAGCGACTTGCCGACCAGGGCGCCGTGCCAGTCGGCCGCCTCGCGCAGTTCCTGTCCGTCGGCGAGGAAGGGGTAGCGCTCCAGTACCTCCTGGCCGCGGGAGGGGTGGAAGGCGGGGGCCTGGGTGCGGGCGGGCGAGAAGGTGGACGACTCGATGCCGAGCCCGGCGATGGCGATGACGGGGCGGCGGGCGGGGGTGCCCGTGGGGGTGCTGGGGTGCGACATGGCTCCTCGTTCGTGCGGTGGTGCGGGAGGTGCGGGGTGTGGGTTCAGGGGGTGGGGGTCTGGAACCGGTCCGGGTCCAGCTCCGCTCCGCCGACCCGGCGCAGGGCCTGGGCCAGCGCCCGCTGGAGGGCGAACTGTCCGGCGCCCAGCAGACCGGCGTCGGCGCCGAGGACGGCGCGCTCGATGGCGAGGTGCTCGGTGACCAGCGGATGGCAGCTCTCGTAGAGCTGGCTGCGGACGGCGGCGACGAACGGTTCGACGGTGGAGAGGATGCCGCCCAGGTAGACGGCGTCCGGGTTGAAGAAGTTGACGTTGGCGGCGAGCACCTGACCGAGGTAGTCCCCGGCCCTGCGCACCGCCCGGTTGGCCTCCGGGTGCGCGTCGGTGGCCAGCCGCACCACGTCCTCGGCGGTGGTGACGTCGACGCCCTCGTCCCGCAGCACCCGGACCAGGGCGGCGCCGGAGGCGACCGTCTCCAGGCAGTCGGTGTTGCCGCAGGAACAGGGCACGCCGTCGCCGCGGGCGATGCGGATGTGGGTGATCTCCCCGGCCGCGCCCGTGCCGCCGCGGTAGAGCCGGCCGTCGACGAGGGCGGCGGCGCCGATCGCGGTGCCCGTCTTCACCATGATCACCTGTTGGTGGCGTCCCTTGCGGGCGGTGTGCTCGCCGACGGCCATGCAGTTGGCGTCGTTGTCGGCGACGGCCGGGACCGCGAAGCGCTCCCGGAGCCAGGACTCGACGGGGAAGCGGTTCCACCCCGGCATGCGGGAGGGCTGCACGACACGTCCCGTGGCGGTGTCGACCGGACCGGGCAGGGAGAGGCCGACACCGCGCAGCCGTGACCTGCCGTGGTGTTCGACCAGCTCGTCCAGGGTGGCGGCGAGCCGGGACAGGGCCGCCTGCGGGCCCTCGGCGATCACCAGCGGCACGGTGGAGACGTCGCGCAGTTCGCCGCCCGGCAGGACCACGCCGACGCGGGCGTGCCTGCCGCCCAGGTCGGCGGCGACGGCGAACTCGTCCTGGCCACCGAGTCTGAGCACCTTGCGCGGGCGTCCGCCGGTGGAGGACTGGGTCCCCTCCTCGGCGACGAGGCCGTGCTCCACGAGCTGTGCCACGGCCACCGAGACGCTGGAGGCCGCGGCGTCGAGCAGCTCGGCGAGCTGGGCCCGGGAGGTCGCCCGGCCGGAGGCGATCAGTTCGAGGGCCCGGGCCGCCAGCGCCGAGGTGCCGGCGGTCCTCCGGCCCCGCGTACTTATTTCATTCATGTACGTGCTTACTTCCCCATGGTCGGTCCGATGCAGACAGTACGCCTCGAATGCCGTTCCGTGAATGGCGGTCAGCGCAGTAAATCGCGAAGGAATGGACGTTCGGACTTTTTTCAGAAACGGAGATACTTAGTTGTTACGCAACTTTGTTTGTACCTGCGCCGAGGCAGGCGTTAGCTGACCTCCACGTCACTCACCTGGAGGAGATACATGTCCCCTGCTCGCACAGCGCCACGCCGACGCCGGGCGCTCGTCGTCGGCGCCTGCGCGGCCGTGGGCGTGCTGCTCAGCGGCTGCACGGGCGGTGTCTCCGCCCCCTCCGGCTCGAAGAACGAGATCAACTACGCCCTCCCGGCGAACTTCACCCCGAACTGGATCGTGCCGATCGGAACGCCGGGACATCTCAACACCAACAACGCGTCGATATCCCAGGTGCTGTGGGAGCCGCTGATCGCCTACGACGGCTCCACCGGCGAGATCGGCTGGAACAAGGACAACTCGCTGGCGACGGACGCGAGGTTCGCCGCGGACAACAAGAGCGTCACCATCACCCTCGGCGACCGCCACTGGAGCGACGGCGAGCCGATCACCTCCCGGGACGTCGAGTTCTGGTTCAACCTGGTCAGGCAGAACAAGAAGTCGTGGGCCAGCTACAGTCCGGGCAAGGCCCCGGACGTCTGGTCGTCCTTCAGGACCCTCGACGACCGGCACTTCACGCTCGACTTCGACCGCGCCTACAACCGGCAGTGGATGCTCGCCAACGAGCTGAGCATGATCCGTGTGATGCCCCAGCACGCGTGGGACAAGACCAGCGACTCGGGGGACGTCTCCGACCTCGACCGCAGCCCGGCCGGCGCCAGGAAGGTCTGGACGTACCTGATCGACGCCGGCAAGAAGATCTCCCACTACGCGAGCGACCCGCTGTGGAAGACGGTCAGCGGCCCGTACACGCTCAAGTCCTTCTCCACCTCCGGCCGGGTCGAACTCACCGAGAACGAGAAGTACGACGGCGGTGGCGCGGCCCACGTCAGGCAGATCAACCTGCTGTCCTTCACCACGGTGGCCGCCGAGGAGAACGCGCTGCGGGCCGGCACGGTCGACTACGGCTACATCAAGGCCTCCGACCTGGGCATCAAGAAGTCGTTCACCGACCTCGGCTACCACGTCGAGCGGTGGTCCGGCTGGGCCGTCACCTACATGCCGTACAACTTCAACAACCCCGAGATGGGCGCCGTCTTCCGGCAGTCGTACGCACGCCGGGCCATCCAGATGTCCGTCGACCAGAAGACCCTGGCCAAGGTGCTCTACAACGGCACCGCCGTACCCACCTACGGCCCCGTCCCGCAGGGACAGGCGTCCGCCTTCCTCTCGGACGAGCAGAAGGCCGAGCCGTACCCGTTCTCCAACTCCCGGGCGCGCAAGCTGCTGACGGACCACGGCTGGACCCCGAAGGACGGCACCATGGTGTGCGCCTCGCCGGGCGCGGGCGCGGGGCACTGCGGCGAAGGCGTCGAGGAGGGCACCGAGTTCAGGATGCGGGTGCTGTCCCAGTCCGGCTCCACGGAGACGGACAACATGATGAGCGCCCTGCAGTCCTCCTTCGAGGAGACCGGCATCGACTTCGACATCAAGACCGCGCCGGTCAACTCGGTCCTCTCGCAGACCGGGCAGTGCGAGGAGGACGAGCCGGCCTGCACGTGGCAGCTCTCCTTCTTCGGCAGCGCGGGCAGCTGGTACTTCCCCGCCTACCCCAGCGGTGACGCGCTCTTCGCGAGCGGCGGCGGCTCCAACTTCGGCAGCTACTCCAACCCCGAGGTGGACCGGCTGATCGACCGCACCACCACCTCGTCCTCCCCCGACGCCATGCTCGACTACAGCAAGGCCCTCGCCCAGGACCTGCCCGTGATCTGGCTCCCCGAGCCCGACTACCAGGTCTCCGTGATCAGGGACGGACTCGGCGGGTTCGCCCAGGACTCCCTCGCCAACTTCCACCCCGCCATGTGGGCGTGGACCGAGTGAGCCCGCGCACGGCCCCCCTCACCCGCAGCTGCCCCGTCCCCACCCAGTCACCCGGAAACCCATGAGCACATACTCCTTCCTGATCAGGCGTGTCCTGCAGGCGCTGGCGGTGGTCCTCCTCGTGACCGTCGTGGTGTTCTGCCTGCTGCACGCCCTGCCTGGGGGGCCCGCCCGCGGCATCCTCGGCCCCCAGGCCACGGCCTCCCAGATCGCCGCCTTCAACCACGAGCAGGGGCTCGACAAGCCGCTGCCGGTTCAGTACGTGTACTACCTGAACCAGCTGGTCCACGGCGACCTCGGCATGTCCTACACCCTCAACGAGCCCGTCTCCCAGCTGATCACCGAGCGGCTGCCGAAGACGCTGTTGCTGACCGTCCTGTCGGCGGTCGTCGGCCTGCTGGCCGCGGTGCCGCTCGGCGTGTGGCAGGCGGTCCGCCGCAACAAGCCGGTCGACTACGTCATCACCACGCTCAGCTTCGTCGCCTACTCCACCCCCGTGTACTTCCTCGGCCTGATCCTGGTCCTCGTCTTCAGCCAGGTCCTGCCCTGGTTCCCGGCCCAGGCACCGCAGGGCAACAGCGTCGGCGCCGTCCTGTCCCAGCCCCAGGGCCTGGTGCTGCCGGTGGTGGCCGGCGCGGCCACGATGGTCGCCGTCTTCAGCCGCTACATGCGCTCGGCCACGCTGGAGAACCTCACCGAGGACTACGTGCGGACGGCGCGGGCCGGCGGCTCCCGTCCCCGGGCCGTCCTGACGCGGCACGTCTTCCGCAACTCGCTGACCCCCGTGGTGGCCATGCTCGGCTACTACGTGCCGGTCCTCTTCGGCGGCGCGCTGGTGGTGGAGCAGCTCTTCAACTACCCCGGGATGGGCCTGCTGTTCTGGACCGCCGCCCAGTCCTCCGACTATCCCGTGCTGCTGGGATGCGTCCTGGTCATCTCGATCGCCACGGTGACCGGCACCCTGCTGGCCGACATCCTGCAGCGCGTCATCGACCCCCGAGTGAAGGCAGGTCGGTCATGAGCACCCTCACCTCCCCGGACGGGCTCGCCGCGAAGCCCGAGCGCGCCGCCTCCGGCACCCGGCTCGCGGTCCGCCGCTTCCTGCGCAACCGCCTCGCCGTGGTGGGGCTCGGTGTCGTGGTCTTCTTCGTGCTGTTCTGCTTCGTGGGCCCGCTGGTCTACTCCACCGACCAGACCCACACCCTGCTCCAGCAGGTCAACCAGTCGCCCAGCGGCGCCCACTGGCTCGGCACCGACGCGGTCGGCCACGACGAGCTGGGCCGGCTGATGTACGGCGGCAAGGTCTCCCTGATCGTCGGTCTGTCGGCCGGTGTCCTCGCCACGGTCATCGGCACCCTGTGGGGCGCCGCGGCCGGCTACGCGGGCGGCTGGATCGACGCGGTCATGATGCGCGTGGTGGACGCGGGCATCGCCATCCCCGCCCTGTTCATCCTGCTGGTGGTCTCCGCGATCACCACCCCCGACCTGACCGGTCTCGTCGTCATCCTCGGCCTCATCTCCTGGCTGGTGCCCTCCCGGCTGGTGCGGGCGGAGACCCTGACGCTGAAGAACCGGGACTTCGTCCTCACCCTGCGCGCGATCGGCGGCGGTCACACGCGCGCCATCACCCGGCACATCCTGCCGAACTCGGTGTCGACCATCATCGTGGCGGCCACCTTCCAGATCGCCGACGCGATCCTGCTGGTGGCCTACGTCTCCTACCTCGGCCTGGGCGTCCAGCCCCCGTCCACCGACTGGGGCGGCATGCTCTCCACGGGGATGACCGCCGCCTACTCGGGCTACTGGTGGCTGATCGTGCCGCCCGGCCTCGCCATCATCCTGGTGGTGTGGGCGTTCAACGCGATCGGAGACGGACTCCGGGACGCATTCGACGTGAGGGGGCGCGCGTGAGCGCCGTTCGACGACCGGCCGCTGCCGCCGCCGGGGACCACATCCTCGACCTCGACGACCTGGGCGTCGTCTTCACCACGGAGACCGGCCCGGTGCGGGCCGTGCGCGGGGTTTCCCTGCACGTCGCGCCCGGCGAGACGCTCGCCCTGGTCGGCGAGTCGGGCTCGGGCAAGTCCACCGTCGCGCTGGCGGCCATGGGGCTGCTGTCCGGCAACGCCCGGGCCACCGGAAGGGCCGTCGTGGACGGCACCGACATCGTCGGCGCCGACGAGGAGCGGCTGTCCGGGCTGCGCGGATCGACCGTCTCCATGGTCTTCCAGGAACCGGCCACGGCGCTCGACCCGCTCACCCGGGTCGGCAAGCAGATCGCCGAGGTGATCCGCAACCACCGGCGGATGTCCGCGGCGGACGCCGCCGCGCACGCCGTCGAGCTGCTGCGCCGCGTCGGCATCCCCGAGCCCGAGCAGCGGGCCCGCTCCTACCCGTTCCAGCTCTCCGGCGGCCAGCGCCAGCGCGTCGTCATCGCCATGGCCATCGCCAACGAACCGGCGCTGCTGATCGCGGACGAGCCCACCACCGCGCTCGACGTCACCGTGCAGGCCGAGATCCTCGACCTGCTGCGGCGGCTCGCGGCCGAGACCGGCACGGGTGTCCTGCTGGTCACCCACAACATGGGCGTCGTCGCGGACTTCGCCGACCGGGTCGCGGTGATGTACCAGGGCGCCATCGTGGAGACCGGGCCCGTCGAGGACGTACTGCTGCGCCCCTCGCACGACTACACCAAGCGGCTGCTGTCCGCCGTACCGCGGCTGTCCGTCGCCGAGGCCGCCGGGTCCGGCGAGCTGCGGGCGGACGAGCCCGAGGCCGCGCCCGCCGGGGAACCGGCGGTGGAACTGCGGGACGTCTCGGTGGTCTTCGGCCGCGGGAAGCGGGCGGTGCACGCCCTCAAGGGCGTCTCCTTCGCCGTCCACCCCGGGGAGACCCTCGGTCTGGTGGGAGAGTCGGGCTCCGGCAAGTCCACCGCCTCCCGGGTGGCGCTCGGCCTGATCGCCCCCACGACCGGCTCCGTCACCCTGTTCGGGGCCGACCTGGCCCGTACCCGTGCGCGGGCCCGGCGCGCGCTGCGGGCCGGCATCGGCGTCGTCCTCCAGGACCCGGTCGCCTCGCTCGACGCCCGGATGACGGTCGGCGAGTGTGTCGCGGAACCGCTGCGGATCCACCGCGGACGACTGTCCGGCAGGGAGCGGGAGTCCCTGGTCGCCGCCGTCCTCGACCGGGTGCGGCTGCCGCGGGAGGTCGCCCGGCGCACGCCGCGCGAGCTGTCCGGCGGCCAGCGCCAGCGCGTGAGCCTGGCACGCGCCCTGGTCCTCGAACCGCGCCTGCTGGTGGCGGACGAACCCACCAGTGCCCTGGACGTGAGCGTGCAGCAGGCGGTCCTGGAAGTCATCGGGGAGTTGCAGGAGGAGCTGGGCTTCGCCTGCCTCTTCGTCTCCCACGACCTGGCCGTCGTGCAGCAGTTCGCGCGCCGAGTGGTCGTGATGCGGGCGGGGCGGGCCGAGGAGCAGGGGCTCACGTCGGCCACCCTGCTGCACCCGGAGACCGACTACACCCGGCGCCTGCTGGCGGCGGTGCCGGTGCCCGACCCCGTCGTCCAGCGCGGCCGCCGAGCACAGCGACTGGCGACCCTCGCCGCCGGGCGGACGGAGGAGCAGGGATGAGCGGTCCCGACGCCCCGGTCTTCGCAGGGGTGGACATCGGCGGCACCACCACCCAGGTGGTGCTCTGCGACGAGGAACTGAGGGTGCTCGACCGCGCGGACACGGCCACCCCGGCCCGTGCCGGCGGCCGGGCGATGATCGCCGCGACCCTCGACGCGCTCGCCGTCGTACGGGCCCGCACGCCCGGCCGGCTGGCCGCCGTCGGGGTGGGCGCGGCCGGAGTGGTCGACGCCGCCTCCGGCCACGTCCTGGTGGCGAGCGACTCGTTCACCGACTGGGCCGGCTTCCCCGTGACCGCCGCCCTGAGCAGCGCGCTGGGCGTCCCGGCCTTCCTGGACAACGACGTCAACGCGTTCGTGCGCGGCGAGATCGCCCGCGGCGCGGCGGCGGGCGAGGAGGACGTGCTGGGCATGACCCTGGGCACCGGCGTCGGCGGGGCGTTGTGGACGGGGGGAGCACTGCGCACCGGCGCCCACGGCGCGGCCGGCGAGATCGGCCACATTCCCGGCTTCGGCGACCTGCCGTGCACCTGCGGCGGCCGCGGCCACCTGGAGACGCTGGCCTCGGCCCGTTCGCTGCGGGCCCGCTACGGCGAGCGCACCGGGCGGGAGCTGTCCGCCCGCGAGGTGGCGGAGGCGGCCCGGGACGGGGACGCCGACGCGCACGCCGTGTACGCGGCGGCGGGCGCGGGGATCGCTCGCGCGATCGTGATGACCGCCGGCCTCGTCGACATCGGCACGGTCGTGATCGGGGGTGGCGTCAGCGGCGCCTGGGCGCTGCTCGAACCACTGATCCAGGGGCCGCTCGCCGCCGAACCGCCGATCAGCGGCCATCCCGTCAAGCTGCTCCGGGCGGCCCTGGGGAGCGACGCCGTGCCGCTGGGCGCGGCGGCCCGGGCCCACCACGAGCTGACCGCCCGCCGAACCCGGCCCGGGGCGGCGTCCTAGGATGCCTCCGGCTTGTCGTGGCCGTGGCCTTCGTCGTGGTGGTTGGCGGGGGGCGGGCTCTTCGGGTGGGTGCGCAGGCGGGCCGTGACGTCCTCGGGGGGCAGGAAGCGGGACCAGCGCTCGGGGAACTCGGAGGGCATGTCGGGGTCGCCCTCGCCGTTCGCGGCGGTCCGCGCCACGTACTCGGCGACCTGGGCCTGGCGCAGCCGCTCGTTGGCCTCGCGGGCCGCGGCGGTCGCGGCGGCCGGCCACACCCGGTCGATGGCCGCGTTGACCGCGGCCCCGACGAGCACCGCGAACGCGGACACACCGATCCACAGCAGCACGGCGACGGGCGCGGCGAGCGAGCCGTAGATGGTCGGCCCCTCGACGGTGCTGGTGAGGTAGATGCGCAGCAGGAAGCTGCCCAGCACCCACATGGCGAGCGCGACCAGCGCGCCGGGGACGTCCTCGATCCACGGGGAGCGCACGGGCACCGACACGTGGTACAGCGTGGTCAGGAACGCCACCGACAGGATGATCACGACCGGCCAGTACAGCACCTGGACGACCGTCGTCGACCAGGGCACGATCCGCACCACGGCGTCCGGTCCCGCCACCATCAGCGGCAGCGCGATCGACCCGATCAGCAGGGCCACGATGAACAGCAGGAAGGCCATCAGGCGGGTCCTGACGATGCCCCGGACGCCGTCGAGGCCGTACATCACGGTGATGGTGTCGATGAAGACGTTCACCGCGCGGGAGCCCGACCACAGGGCGAACAGGAAGCCGATGGAGATGACGTCGGGCCGGCCGCCCTTCATCACGTCGTCCAGGATCGGCTCGGTGATCTGCTTGACGCCCTTCTCGGAGAGCACCGCGCGGGAGGCGTCCAGGATGTTGTCGCGCAGGCTCTCGGTGGTGTCGGCGCCGATCCAGGAGTCGACGTAGCCGAGCAGTCCGAGCAGGCTCAGCAGCAGGGGCGGCACCGAGAGCAGGGTGAAGAACGCGGCCTCGGCGGCCAGGCCGAGGATGCGGTACTCCATGCACGAGTTGACCGTGTCCTTGAGCAGCAGCCAGGCGGTCCTGCGTTTGGAGACGTTCCGGTACAGAACCCGGGCACGGTGGAGCCGGCCCGAGGGCCGTTCGGGGGAGTCGCTTGCTGGCTGCACGCCCTAAAGGTATCCGGCGCCGGGGGTGCCACTCATCCGCGGACGCCCGCCGCTCCCGTCCCGGCCCGCCGGGCCCCCGCGGCACGGTAGGTTCACGGTCATGGCAGGCAGTACCCACACCGTGACGAATCAGACGCCGCCGCTGACCGGCTACGACGTCTTCACCTCCGACCGGGTCCTGACGGAGGCGGTCGAGCGGCATCTGACGGCGGCGCCGCCCGAGGAGGCGCTCGCCGAGCTGTCGGGGCTCGGCCGGAGCTGCGGGTCCCTCCAGACCCAGGAGTGGGGCGTACAGGCCGACGACCACCCTCCGGTCCTGCGCACCCACGACCGCTACGGCCACCGCGTCGACGAGGTCGACTTCCACCCGGCCTGGCACCGGCTGCTCGGCAAGGGCGTCTCGGCGGGCCTGACCGACGCCTGGTCGCGGCCGGGCGGGCACGTGCGGCGCGCGGCGGCGTTCCTGATGTGGACCCAGGTGGAGGCGGGCAACTGCTGTCCGCTGTCGATGACCCACGCGGCGGTGCCGGCCCTGCGCGCCGACCCGGAGCTGGCCGCCGAGTGGGAGCCCCGGCTGACCTCCCGGGTCTACGACCGGGAGCTGCGGCCGGCCCACCTGAAGGCCGGGGTGCTGTTCGGGATGGGCATGACGGAGAAGCAGGGCGGCAGCGACGTACGGGCGAACACCACGTCGGCGCGGCCGCTGGCCGAGGACGGGGCGTACGAGCTGACCGGGCACAAGTGGTTCTGCTCGGCGCCGATGTCGGACGGCTTCCTGGTGCTGGCGCGGGCCCCCGGGGGGCTGACCTGCTTCCTGGTGCCGCGCGTGCTGACGGACGGCACCCGCAACGTGTTCCTGATCCAGCGGCTGAAGGACAAGCTGGGCAACCGGTCCAACGCCTCGGCCGAGGTCGAGTTCGCCGGGACCTGGGCGCGCCGGGTCGGCGCGGAGGGGCGCGGGGTGGCCACCGTCCTCGGCATGGTGGCGGCGACCCGGCTGGACTGCGTGCTGGGCTCGGCGGGCCTGATGCGGCAGGCGGTGGCACAGGCGGTGCACCACTGCGCGTACCGGGAGGCGTTCGGCGGGAAGCTGGTCGACAAGCCGCTGATGCGCAACGTCCTCGCGGACCTGGCGCTCGAGTCGGAGGCGGCCACGACGCTCGGACTGCGGCTGGCGGCGGCCTGTGACGCGGCGGGCGAGGGCGACGAGCGGGAACGGGCGCTGCTGCGCCTCGCGGTGCCGGCGGCCAAGTACTGGGTGACCAAGCGGTGTGCGCCGGTGGTGGTGGAGGCGGCCGAGTGCCTGGGCGGCAACGGGTACGTCGAGGAGTCCGGGCTGCCCCGGCTGGTGCGCGAGTCGCCGCTGAACTCGATCTGGGAGGGCGCCGGGAACGTGCAGGCGCTGGACGTGCTGCGGGCGCTGGGGCGCGAACCGGCGGCGCTGGACGCGTATCTGACGGAGGTGGGCGCGGCGCGCGGGGCCGATCACCGGCTGGACGCGGCGATCCGGGACCTGCTGACGGACCTGGCCGACCTGGCGGCCGCCGAGGGGCGGGCCCGGCTGCTGGCGGAGCGGCTGGCGCTGGTGCTGCAGGGCGCGCTGCTGGTGCGGTACGCGCCGCCGGAGGTCGCCGACGCGTTCTGCGCCTCGCGGCTGGGCGGCGACGGGGGCGCGGCCTTCGGCACGCTGCCGCCGACGCTGGATCTGGCGGCGGTGGTGGAGCGGGCGCGGCCCGTGGTCTGATTCCGGCCGCGTGGCGCGGGGGTGGTGCTGCGCCGACACGGCACCACCCCCGCCACACGGACCCGTTCAGGCCGCGTACGCCGCTCGGGACGGCGTGGTTCAAGTTTGGACACCCGCGAGGCCGTCCACCAGGGTTGCAGGGGGTTGCAACTTGCGGTCGGCTGTGCGCGGACTGTGCCCGCCGGGCGTGGGCAACCGGTCACTATGAGACGAATATCCGCCTTCCGGAAGGACGAGGTCCCGTGGCGCTCTCGCCCATGGACGTGACGCAGTTCGCCGCCGCCGACACGGCGCGTGCGGCCCGGGTGCTCAGTGAGGTCCGTTCCGCGAGACTCTCCGGCGGGCGGGCCCCGGTGGCGCCGCGGCCGGTGATCGAGCAGTCCTGGGACCGGATGCTGCGCAGCGGCGTCGACCCGGAGCACGACTTCCGCTCCGGGCTGCTGGCCCCGGAGGAGATCCGCCGGCGGCGCGAGGCCTCCGAGCTGCGGCATGTGCTGCCGGTGCTGCGGGAGGCGTTGCTGTCGGTCGCGGACGTGGCCCACCACATCATGGTGATCGCGGACGAGGACGGCCGGGTGCTGTGGCGGGAGGGCAGCGCGCGGGTGCTGCGCCGGGCCGACGGGCTCGGCTTCGAACTCGGGGCGGACTGGCGGGAGGAGGTGGTCGGCACCAACGGCGTGGGGACACCGGCGGTCACCCGGCGGCCCGTACAGGTCTTCGCCTCCGAGCACTTCGTGCGGTCCCAGGCGACCTGGACCTGTGCCGGGGCGCCGATCACCGACCCGCGCAGCGGGCGGCTGCTCGGTGTGGTCGACGTGAGCGGGCCGCTGGAGACGATGCACCCGGCGACGCTGGCGTGGGTGGACTCGGTGGCCAAGCTGGCCGAGGCCCGGCTGCGGGAGCTGCACACGCGGTCGCTGGAGCGGTTGCGGGCGGTGGCGGCGCCGGTGCTGGCCCGGCTCGGCGGGCGGGCGCTGGTGGCGGACCGGGACGGCTGGACGGCGGCGGTGACGGGGATGCCGTACGTGGAGCGGGTGGTGCTGCCCAAGTCGCCGGAGGCGGGGGCGCGGTGGCTGCCGGCGTTGGGGGCGTGCACGGTGGAGCCGCTGGCCGAGGGCTGGCTGGTGCGGGCCGCGGCCGGGCCGGTGCCGCAGGGCGCCACCCGG
The DNA here is from genome assembly GCF_055575415.1 of Streptomyces sp. NPDC034099. Classification (NCBI taxonomy): domain Bacteria; kingdom Bacillati; phylum Actinomycetota; class Actinomycetes; order Kitasatosporales; family Streptomycetaceae; genus Streptomyces; species Streptomyces sp. NPDC034099. Next base: position 235,583 of record NZ_JBVISR010000007.1, read on the forward strand.
ATCGTGCTGGACCTCGGGCAGCCGCGCCGCTGGTCGGTCCGGGTGCTGGGCGGCGCGGAGGACTGGGCGCGGGAACTGAGTCCGCGGCACGCGGAGTTGCTGTACCTGCTGGCGGTGCACCGGGGTGGCCGCAGCGCCGCAGCGCTGGCCGAGGACATGTTCGGCGACCGGGCCCGCACGGTGACGGTACGGGCCGAGATGTCGCGGGTGCGGAGGTATCTCGGGGCCTACCTGGAACACCGGCCGTATCGTTTCTGCGAGGACGCGGAGATCGAACTCCTCCTCCCGGCCGACCCCCGCGACCTCCTCCCCCACTCCACGGCACCGACGGTGGTGGAGGGCCGGACGTCGATGGGGGTGCCGTGACGGCGGGCGGGGCGACGACCGGCGGCCACGACGGCCGGCGGGGACGGGCCCGCGACGGCGGGCGGAGGCGGACGGCGAGTCCCGCCGAGTGCGGTGGTCGAGGGGCTGGTGGGGCCGGACCTCCGGGCCGCCGCTTCCCTCGCCGTCGACTCCACGGCCGTCTTGAATCCGCCGCGGGGCGGGGACGCGCCCGGCCCGGATGGCCGTAAAGGCGGGTTGTTTTCGCATATTTGCATCGTCTGCGTCCGCCGGGGGGTCCGGCTGTCGTAGCATCCTTGGTGGACCGCCCCATCCGCTCCTCGGTCAACGCGACCACCGTCGAGCGCAGTTGGGCCGGGGTCCGTGGAGGTTCTATGAAGCAGCGCGGCAGACACCGCCGGCGCAGACGGGGCAGGGCGCTGCGCGCGGCCCTGACCGGTGCGGCCCTCGCGCTGACCGGTGCCGCCACACTGATCAGCGCCTCGCAGGCCACGGTCGCCGACGACCCCGGCGCCCTCAAGCCCCTCACCTCCGCCGCCGAGACCGACGCGCTGCGCCTGACCGAGCACCGGGTGCCGACGGCCTGGCTCGACCGGCTCTCCGCCGCGATGGGCGACCCGGTGGGCGTCGACACCGTCCTCGAATCCGCCGACCACACCCTGCGCGGCACCGCCGACTGCACGGCCGGGGAGCGCGAGGCTCTGCCGGTCTCCCCCGCCGCCACCCGCGCCTACTGCTGGGACGAGGCCGACACCGACGGCTGGCGCCCCGGCGCGGTCACCACCTCCGGGGACGCCGACGAGGACGGCCGCTGGGGCACCCACCGCGTGATCCTCTCCGCCTGGTCCCGCGACGACGGCACCCCCCAGGGCGGCCTCGCCCGGGTCTCCTTCGTCGACGCCGACGACCCCGGCCGGCTCGCCTACACCTCGGCGCTGCTCGCCGTCCCGGTCGACGGCGGCCACGACTACCGCGGGCTCGCCTCCCCCGTCACCGGCATGGTCTGGTACCAGGACAAGCTGCTGGTCACCACCGCCGCCGGGGACCGCGACGCGCTGTACGTGTACGACGTGGAGCGGGTCCAGCGCGCCACCACCGCGGCGGACGCCGTGGGACGGGTGCCCGGCGGATGGGCGGCGGGCGGCCACCGGTACGTGCTGCCCGCCATCGCCTCGTACCGGCTCCCCGACACCGGCACCGCGGCCCGCCCCGGCGCGATCTCCCTGGACCGCGGCACGGCCCCCGACAGCCTGGTGGCCACCGAGCACGTGGACGCGGACGGCGACCGGCCCACCCGGCTGTGGCGCTACGCGCTGCGCACGGCCACGGACCCCGACCGCACCGGGCTGCCCGTCACCGACTCCTCAGGCCAGGTGAACGCGGTCGAGGCGTACAGGACCGGGGCCGCCGAGGTCGGGGGCGTGCTGTCGCACCGGCCGCCCGGCGCGAGCCGCACCGAGTGGTACCTGGGGCGCGCGGCCGGCGGACAGGACGGACGCGGGACCCTGTGGCGCCAGGACACCGAGGGCGCCCGGGCCGCCGAGTGCGGGGCGGACCGGTCGCAGCAGTGCTGGAGCGGCCGGGCGGGTTCGATGTCGTACTGGGCGCGGACCGGCGAGGTCTGGTCCCAGTCGGGCCGCATGCTGTTCGCGCTGCCGCTGGCGTCGATCGAGGACGCGCTCGGCTGACCGCCCCGGCCGGCCCGCACGGGCGGGGATCGACAGATCCGCGGAGCGGATGATTCCCTGACCGGCATGACCAACATCGCCGTGACCACGTGGTCCCTGGAGCAGACGGCGCCCACCGATCTGCTGCCGGCCGCCGCGCCGGAGGGGGACGTCCGGATCGTCCGCGCCGAGGTGCCCTCCCCCGAGTTCAGCCGCTTCCTGTACGCCTCGGTCGGCGGCGACATCCGCTGGACGGACCGGCTCGGCTGGAGCCACGCGCGGTGGCGGGAGCACCTGGAGCGGCCGGGCGTGGAGACCTGGGTCGCCCACGACCGCGGTACGCCCGCCGGGTACGTGGAGCTGACGCCAGGCGACGACGGGGTCGTGGAGATCGAGTACTTCGGCCTGATCCCGGCCTTCCGCGGCCGGCGCATCGGCGGCCACCTCCTCTCGTACGGCACCGCCCGTGCCTGGGACCTGGCGGAGCGCTGGCCGGGGCTGGCCACCACCAAGCGGGTGTGGCTGCACACGTGCAGCAAGGACGGCGAGTTCGCCATGGACAACTACCAGCGTCGCGGCTTCCGTCTCTTCGACACCAAGGTGGAGGAGGAGGCGGACGTGGCCACTCCGGGGCCGTGGCCGGGGGCTTTCCCCGCCTGACCTGTGCCGACACGTCTGTTTTCGGCCGACTGACCGGCCGGGTCACCGCCCGTGTGACCAAGGACACCCTTGTCTCGCCGTACGAGACAAGGGTGTCCACATTTTGGATTAAGCTGGACCAGTCACAGATCGCCGTGCCACGCTTCCGTCATGCCTGGAACTGGAATTGCCTTGGTGAGTCGGCGGCACGTCGACCTCGGCCGCATGTCCAGCGCCATCTGTCCGGGCCGCTGAGAGCACCCTCCAGCACCTCCGGATTCCCCGCGTTCCCCCTCGCTCCCGCGCAATGACGCGCACGCGTGTCTCACGTATGCCCTACGTAGGCCATGCGCCATGCGCGCAGGTCAGAGCCGCTTTCCGCCTGCTTAAAAGGACGTGTGTCAACCATGGCCGCCACCCCGCCGAAGCCCGCTGCCGCGACCCCGCGCCGCAAGGTGAGCCGTCACCGCGGCGAGGGCCAGTGGGCGGCCGGGCACTTCACCCCGCTCAACGGCAACGAGCAGACCAAGAAGGACGACGACGGTCTCAACGTTCGGACACGTATTGAGACGATCTACTCCAAGCGCGGCTTCGACTCGATCGACCCCGGTGACCTGCGCGGCCGTATGCGCTGGTGGGGGCTGTACACCCAGCGTCGCCAGGGCATCGACGGCGGCAAGACGGCGATCCTGGAGCCGGAGGAGCTGGACGACCGCTACTTCATGCTCCGCGTCCGCATCGACGGCGGCGCGCTGACCACCGCCCAACTGCGCGTCGTCGGTGAGATCTCGCAGGAGTTCGCGCGCGGTACGGCCGACATCACCGACCGGCAGAACGTCCAGTACCACTGGATCCGCATCGAGGACGTGCCGGAGATCTGGAACCGCCTGGAGGCCGTCGGCCTGTCCACGGTGACCGCCTGCGGCGACACGCCCCGCGTGATGATCGGCTCCCCGGTGGCGGGCATCGCCGAGGACGAGATCATCGACGGCACGCCGGCGCTGGAGGAGATGAAGCGCCGGGTCCTGAACAACCCGGCGTACTCGAACCTCCCCCGCAAGTTCAAGACCGCGATCTCCGGGTCGCCGGTCCTCGACGTGGTGCACGAGATCAACGACGTGGCCTTCGTCGGCGTCGAGCACCCCGAGCACGGACCGGGCTTCGACCTGTGGGTCGGCGGCGGCCTGTCGACCAACCCCAAGCTGGGCGTACGGCTGAACGCCTGGGTGCCGATCGACGACGTGCCCGACGTCTACGAGGGCGTCATCTCCATCTTCCGCGACTACGGCTACCGGCGGCTGCGCAACCGCGCCCGCCTGAAGTTCCTGGTCGCCGACTGGGGCGCGGAGAAGTTCCGCCAGGTCCTCGAGGACGAGTACCTGAAGCGGAAGCTGACCGACGGCCCGGCGCCCGCCGAGCCCACCAGCCGCTGGCGCGACCACATCGGCGTGCACCGGCAGAAGGACGGCCGCTACTACGTCGGCTTCGCCCCGCGCGTCGGCCGCGTCGACGGCACGATCCTGACCAAGGTCGCCGACCTGGCCGAGGCGCACGGCTCGGGCCGGGTGCGCACCACGGTCGAGCAGAAGATGATCGTCCTCGACGTCGAGGAGGCGCAGGTCGACTCGCTGGTCGAGTCCCTGGAGGCGCTGGACCTCACCGCCAGGCCCTCCACCTTCCGGCGGGGCACCATGGCCTGCACCGGCATCGAGTTCTGCAAGCTCGCCATCGTCGAGACCAAGGCGCGCGGCGCCTCGCTCATCGACGAGCTGGAGCGCCGTCTCCCGGACTTCGACGAGCCCCTCACCATCAACCTCAACGGCTGCCCGAACGCCTGCGCCCGCATCCAGACCGCGGACATCGGTCTCAAGGGCCAGCTCATGCTCGACGAGCACGGCGAGCAGGTCGAGGGCTACCAGGTGCACCTGGGCGGCGCCCTCGGCCTGGAGGCCGGCTTCGGGCGCAAGGTGCGCGGCCTGAAGGTCACCGCCCAGGAGCTGCCGGACTACGTGGAGCGCGTCCTCAAGCGCTTCCAGGCCGAGCGCGAGGACGGCGAGCGCTTCGCCGCCTGGGCGGCCCGGGCCTCCGAGGAGGCCCTGTCGTGAGCGAGCGCGCCGCGCCCTTCTACTGCCCCTACTGCGGCGACGAGGACCTGCGTCCGGGTGAGCAGGGCCACGGCGCCTGGGAATGCGGGGCGTGCAACCGCGCATTCCAGTTGAAGTTCCTCGGGCTGCTCGCCCGGGGTCTTCAGCCCAACTCCACGGGAGGGGAAGCGATATGACGGCGGTTCAGGAAGAACGTACGACCGAGGAACTCAAGGCGCTCGCCGAGCGGGCGGGCCGTGAACTGGAGGACGCCACCGCGCTGGAGATCCTCCAGTGGGCGGCCGAGACCTTCGGTGGCCGGTTCTGCGTGACCTCCTCCATGGAGGACGCGGTCGTCGCCCACCTCGCCTCCCGCGCCCTGCCCGGCGTGGACGTGGTGTTCCTCGACACCGGCTACCACTTCCCGGAGACCATCGGCACCCGCGACGCGGTCGAGGCCGTGATGGACGTGAACGTCATCACGCTCACCCCGCGCCAGACCGTCGCCGAGCAGGACGCCGAGTACGGACCGCGGCTGCACGACCGCGATCCCGACCTGTGCTGCGCGCTGCGCAAGGTGAAGCCGCTGGAGGAGGGCCTCAAGGGCTACCAGGCCTGGGCGACCGGGCTGCGCCGCGACGAGTCGGAGACCCGGGCGAACACACCGGTCGTCGGCTGGGACGAGAAGCGGGGCAAGGTGAAGATCTCGCCCATCGCCAAGTGGTCACAGGAAGACGTGCAAACGTACGTCACCGAGCACGGCGTCCTCACCAACCCGCTGCTGACGGACGGCTATGCCTCCGTGGGCTGCGCGCCCTGCACCCGTCGTGTGCTGGAGGGCGAGGACGCCCGCGCCGGACGCTGGGCGGGCCGCTCCAAGACCGAGTGCGGACTGCACGGCTGACATGACGACCACCACCGGACCGACGACGACCGGACCATCTACATCCAGGGAGAACCACGTGACGACCGGAGCCACCGTCTGGCTCACGGGGCTGCCCAGCGCCGGCAAGACCACCATCGCCCGCGCGCTGGCCGACCGCCTGCGTGAGGAGGGCCGGCGCGTCGAGCTGCTCGACGGCGACGAGATCCGCGAGTTCCTCTCGGCGGGCCTCGGCTTCGACCGGGCGGACCGGCACACCAACGTGCAGCGCATCGGCTTCGTCGCCGAACTGCTCGCCCGCAACGGCGTCACGGCGCTGGTCCCGGTGATCGCGCCGTACGCGGACAGCCGGGACGCGGTGCGCGAGCGTCACGAGGCGAACGGCACGGCGTACGTCGAGGTGCACGTGGCCACGCCCGTCGAGGTGTGCTCGGTGCGCGACGTGAAGGGCCTGTACGCCAAGCAGGCCGCGGGTGAGCTGACGGGGCTCACCGGGGTGGACGACCCGTACGAGGAGCCCGTCAAGCCCGACCTGCGCATCGAGTCGCAGGACCAGACCGTTCAGGAGTCCGCCGCGGCGGTCCACGCCCTGCTCACCGAAAGGGGACTGGCATGACGACGTCCGTGACGTCCGCGGCCGCGGTGGAGGAGGGTGCGGGCAGCCCGTACGCCCTCTCCCACCTGGACGCCCTCGAGTCCGAGGCGGTGCACATCTTCCGCGAGGTGGCGGGCGAGTTCGAGCGGCCGGTGATCCTCTTCTCCGGCGGCAAGGACTCGATCCTGATGCTGCACCTGGCGCTGAAGGCGTTCGCCCCGGCGGCGGTGCCGTTCTCCCTGCTGCACGTGGACACCGGGCACAACTTCCCCGAGGTCCTGGAGTACCGCGACCGCACGGTCGCCGAGCACGGGCTGCGCCTGCACGTGGCCTCCGTGCAGGACTACATCGACCGGGGCGTGCTCAAGGAGCGCCCGGACGGCACCCGCAACCCGCTGCAGACGCTGCCGCTGACCGAGAAGATCCAGGCGGAGAAGTTCGACGCCGTCTTCGGCGGCGGGCGCCGGGACGAGGAGAAGGCCCGCGCCAAGGAGCGGGTGTTCTCGCTGCGCGACGAGTTCTCCCAGTGGGACCCGCGCCGCCAGCGCCCCGAGCTGTGGAACCTGTACAACGGCCGGCACGCCCCCGGCGAGCACGTCCGCGTCTTCCCGCTGTCCAACTGGACCGAGCTGGACGTGTGGCAGTACATCGCCCGCGAGGACATCGAGCTGCCGGCCATCTACTACGCCCACGAGCGCGAGGTCTTCGGCCGCGGCGGCATGTGGCTGACCGCGGGCGAGTGGGGCGGCCCGAAGGACGGCGAGACGGTCGAGAAGCGCAAGGTCCGCTACCGCACCGTCGGCGACATGTCCTGCACCGGAGCCGTCGACTCGGACGCCGACAGCATCGAGAAGGTGATCGCCGAGATCGCCGTCTCCCGCCTCACCGAGCGCGGCGCGACGCGTGCCGACGACAAGATGTCCGAGGCCGCGATGGAAGACCGCAAGCGCGAGGGGTACTTCTAACCATGACCAGCACCACCGAACCCATCGAGCCCGCCCAGCCGGCCGAGTCCGCCGAGGCGCTGGCGGTCTGGCAGCTGTCGGAGACCACCCTGCTGCGGTTCGCCACCGCCGGCTCGGTCGACGACGGCAAGTCCACGCTGGTCGGCCGGCTCCTGCACGACTCCAAGTCGGTCCTCACCGACCAGCTGGAGGCCGTCGAGCGCGCCTCCGCGAGCCGCGGCCAGGACGCCCCGGACCTCGCGCTGCTCACCGACGGCCTCAGGGCCGAGCGCGAGCAGGGCATCACCATCGACGTGGCCTACCGCTACTTCGCCACCCCGCGCCGCCGGTTCATCCTGGCCGACACCCCCGGGCACGTGCAGTACACGCGGAACATGGTCACCGGCGCCTCCACGGCCGAGCTGACGGTGATCCTCGTCGACGCCCGCAACGGCGTCGTCGAGCAGACCCGCCGGCACGCCGCTATCGCCGCCCTGCTGCGCGTCCCGCACGTCGTCCTCGCCGTCAACAAGATGGACCTGGTCGACTACCGGGAGTCCGTGTTCGCGAAGATCGCCGAGGAGTTCACGGCGTACGCCACCGAGCTGGGCGTCCCGGAGGTCACCGCGATCCCCATCTCGGCCCTGGCGGGCGACAACGTGGTGGAGGCCTCCGCGGTCATGGACTGGTACGGCGGCCCGACGGTGCTGGAGCACCTGGAGACCGTGCCGGTCAGCCACGACCTGGCGCACTGCCACGCCCGGCTGCCCGTGCAGTACGTGATCCGGCCGCGGACCGCCGAGCATCCCGACTACCGCGGCTACGCGGGCCAGATCGCCGCCGGGACCTTCCGCGTCGGCGACGAGGTCACCGTGCTGCCCTCCGGCCGCACCTCGAAGGTGTCCGGCATCGATCTGCTCGGCGAGCCGGTCGAGGCCGCCTGGACGCCCCAGTCGGTGACGCTGCTGCTCGAGGACGACATCGACGTCTCCCGCGGCGACCTGATCGTGCCCCGCGAGGACGCCCCGGCCACCAGCCAGGACGTCGAGGCCACCGTCTGCCACGTCGCCGACGCCCCGCTCACCGTGGGCCACCGGGTGCTGCTCAAGCACGGCACCCGCACGGTCAAGGCGATCGTCAAGGACATTCCGGCCCGGCTCACCCTGGACGACCTGTCCCTGCACCCGCACCCCGGGCAGCTCGTCGCCAACGACATCGGGCGCGTGAAGATCCGCACCGCCGAGCCGCTGCCCGCCGACTCGTACGCCGACTCGCGGCGCACCGGCTCGTTCATCCTGATCGACCCCAGCGACGGCACCACGCTCACGGCCGGCATGGCCGGTGAGTCCTTCGCCGCGCCGGAGCCCGTCAAGGACCCGGCCGACGACGACGGGTGGGACTTCTGACCATGGGTTCCCCCGACTTCTACTCCACGTTCGCCAAGGAGGGCGGCCGCGTCGGCAGCGGCACCCTCGGCAGCGGGCAGGGCGGGGTCGCGCGATGTGCGCGGTGACGTACGCGCACCGCTCGCGCGCCTTCACCCCCCACAGCCGAAGACCTGCCGACCTCCCGGCCACGACCTGAGAAATCGGACCAACCGACAGGCGTGAGAGCCGGGCCAACGAGAGGAACACCTCCCGTGCCTGCCACCACCGCCCTGCGCCGCACCCTGGCGGTCATAGCCGCCCTTCCCCTGCTCACCCTGGCCGCCTGCGGGTACGGCTCCGAGGCGAAGGACGACGACACCGCGAAGGTGGCCGACGGCGCCGAGAAGATCGACGGTCTCGACTCCGTCCGGATCGGGTACTTCGGCAACATCACGCACGCCACGCCGCTGGTCGCCAACCAGAAGGGCTTCTTCCAGAAGGCGCTGGGCGGCACCGAGGCCAAGTACGCGGTCTTCAACGCCGGGCCGTCCGAGATCGAGGCGCTGAACTCCGGCTCCGTCGACATCGGCTGGATCGGCCCGTCCCCGGCGGTCAACGGCTACGCCAAGTCCGACGGCAAGAACCTGCGCATCATCGGCGGTTCGGCCTCGGGCGGCGTGAAGCTCGTGGTGAACCCGGGCAAGATCAAGTCCCTGAAGGACGTCAAGGGCAAGCGCATCGCCACTCCGCAGCTGGGCAACACGCAGGACGTGGCGTTCCTCAACTGGATCGCCGAGCAGGGCTGGAAGGTCGACGCCCAGAGCGGCAAGGGCGACGTGACGGTCGTCCGCAGCGACAACAAGGTCACCCCGGACGCCTACAAGTCCGGTTCCCTGGACGGCGCCTGGGTGCCCGAGCCCACCGCCTCCAAGCTGGTCGCCGAGGGCGGCAAGGTGCTTCTGGACGAGTCGACGCTGTGGCCCGGCAAGAAGTTCGTGATCACGAACATCATCGTGTCGCAGAAGTTCCTCAAGGAGCACCCGAAGGCCGTGGAGGCGGTGCTCAAGGCGTCGGTCGACACCAACGAGTGGATCACCGCCCACCCGGACGAGGCGAAGACCGCGGCGAACGCCCAGTTGAAGAAGGACTCCGGCAAGGCGCTGCCCGCCGACGTGCTGGACCCGGCCTGGGAGTCGATCAAGCTCACCGACGACCCGCTGGCCTCCACCCTCGACGCCCAGGCGGAGCACGCCGTCAAGGCCGGTCTGCTGGACGAGCCCGACCTGACCGGCATCTACGACCTCACACTGCTCAACAAGGTCCTCAAGGCCAAGGGCAGGCCCGCGGTCGACGACGCCGGTCTCGGCGTCGAGTAAAGCCCGGATCCGACCACCCAGGAGGTGACGACCATGGCCACGACCACGACCCTCGCCAAGGCCGCCGACGGCACCGAGCCGGCCGCGTACGCCGCCCGGATCGAGCACGTCTCGAAGTCCTTCGCGGGCCCCGCCGGGCAGCAGCTCGTCCTGGACGACATCACCCTCGATGTCGCGCCCGGTGAGTTCGTCACCCTCCTGGGCGCCTCCGGCTGCGGCAAGTCCACGCTGCTGAACCTGGTGGCGGGCCTGGACAAGCCCAGCGCGGGCGGCATCAGCACGGACGGACGGCCGGCCCTGATGTTCCAGGAGCACGCCCTGTTCCCGTGGCTGACCGCGGGCAAGAACATCGAACTCGCCCTCAGGCTGCGGGGCGTGCCCAAGACCGAGCGCCGCGACAAGGCGGAGGAACTGCTCGAACTCGTCCGTCTGAAGGGCGCGTACGGCAAGCGGGTGCACGAGCTGTCGGGCGGTATGCGCCAGCGGGTCGCGATGGCCCGGGCGCTCGCCCAGGAGAGCAAGCTGCTGCTGATGGACGAGCCGTTCGCGGCGCTGGACGCCATCACGCGGGACGTGCTGCACGACGAGCTGACCCGCATCTGGCGCGAGACGAAGCTGTCCGTCCTGTTCGTGACGCACAACGTCCGCGAGGCCGTACGGCTGGCCGAGCGCGTGGTGCTGCTGTCCTCCCGCCCCGGGCGCGTGGCGCGCGAGTGGACGGTCGGCATCCCGCAGCCGCGCCGTATCGAGGACACCGCCGTGGCGGAGCTGTCCGTCGAGATCACCGAAGAACTGCGTGGGGAGATCCGCCGACATGGCCAGCACTGACACGACGCGTCCCGCCGGGGACCGAGGCGCGCGGGACGGCGGCGATCTCGCCGGTCTGGAGGCGGGCCTGGACGCACTGGAGTCGGTGCAGCAGGGCCGTACACCGCTGCGGCAGACGTTCGTCGAGAAGATCCTGCCGCCCACCGTCGCGGTCCTGCTGGTCCTCGCGGTGTGGCAGGCACTGGTCTCCTTCGAGATCGTCGACGACCCGACCAAGCTGCCCGCCCCGTCCGACGTGTGGGACGTGGTCCACCAGGCCTGGCTCCAGGGCGAACTGCTCGGCTACATCTGGACCAGCGTCTCGCGCGGCCTGCTCGGCTTCTGCTTCGCGCTGATCATCGGCACCCCGCTGGGGCTGCTGGTGGCACGGGTGAAGTTCGTGCGCGCGGCGATCGGCCCGATCCTGTCCGGCCTCCAGTCGCTGCCGTCGGTGGCCTGGGTGCCGCCGGCCGTGATCTGGCTGGGCCTGAACAACTCGATGATGTACGCCGTCATCCTGCTGGGCGCGGTGCCCTCCATCGCCAACGGCCTGGTGTCCGGCGTCGACCAGGTCTCCCCGATCTTCCTGCGCGCGGGCCGCACGCTGGGCGCGACGGGGCTGAAGGGCACCTGGCACATCGTGCTGCCGGCCGCGCTGCCCGGTTACGTCGCGGGGCTCAAGCAGGGCTGGGCGTTCTCCTGGCGCTCACTGATGGCCGCCGAGATCATCGCCTCCTTCCCCGACCTCGGGGTGGGCCTCGGGCAGTTGCTGGAGAACGGCCGCAACGCCAGCGACATGGCGATGGTCTTCGAGGCCATCCTGCTCATCCTGATCGTCGGCATCGCCATCGACCTGCTGATCTTCAGCCCGCTGGAGCGCTGGGTGCTGCGCAGCCGCGGTCTGCTGGTGAAGGGCTGAGGTACGCCATGTCCGCGCCGGTGCGCCCCGTACTCCTGGTCGTCGCCCACGGCAGCCGCGACCCGCGGCACGCCGCGACCGTGCACGCCCTGGTCCGCCGGGTCAGGGCGGTGCGCCCGGACGTGCGGGTGGAGACCGGCTTCCTGGACTTCAACGTCCCCTCGGTGCAGGGGGTCCTGGAGTCCCTGGAGACGGAGGGCGTGCGGGACGTGGTGGTCCTCCCGCTGCTGCTGACCCGCGCCTTCCACGCCAAGGCGGACATCCCGGCGGTCCTGGCGGCGGCGCCGCCGCGGCTGAGGATCCGGCAGGCCGAGGTGCTCGGCCCCTCGCCGCTGCTGCTGTCGGCGCTGGAGCGGCGCCTGTACGAGGCGGGTCTGACGCCCGCCGACAAGTCCTCGACCGGGGTCGTGCTGGCCTCGGCGGGGTCCTCCGACCCGGAGGCGATCGCAGTGATCGCTGAAATCGCGCGGGAGTGGCGGCACACCGGTTGGTGCGCCGTGCGGCCTGCGTTCGCCTCCGCATCCCTTCCGCGCACCGAGGACGCGGTACGGCAGCTGCGCGAGCTGGGCTGTGCGCGGGTCGCCGTCGCCCCGTACGTCCTGGCGCCCGGGTTCCTGCCGGACCGTATCGCGCGGGGCGCGGCCGGGGCGGACGTACTGGCGGACGTGCTGGGCCCCGCGCCGGAGGTGGCGCGGGTCCTGCTGGAGCGGTACGACGCGGCGCGGGTGCCGGTGGCGCTGGCGGTCGGGGCCTGAGGGGGCCCGCGGGGTCCGGGTCTGAGGGATCTGAGGGCGGGGCCCGTCAGGAACCCGTCAGCTCCACGAGCTTGGTGACCGTGTTCCAGTTGCGACTGGTGGCGATCACACCCTTGTTGACCCGGGGCTTGGCGAGGGCCTCGGCGAGCTTGGAGCGGCCCAGGCCGTCCGGTGCGTAGAGGTACAGGGCGCGGTCGCCGAGGCGGAACTCCTCGGGGCGGAAGGCCGGTGCGTCGATCGCCGCGAAACGGTCCTCGTGGACCGGCGCGGAGAAGTAGGTGACGTGCAACTGCCTGCCCTCCAGCTCGGCGGCCGGGAAGGGGCACGCCTCGACGATCCCCCTGAGGTAGGCGTGGTCGCGCACGATCACGTCCACCGGGAAGCCGAACCGCTTCCCGATCGCCTCCGTCAACTCCGCGGCCAGGGAGTCCTCGTCGCCGTGGGCGGAGGCGAAGACGGCCTGCCCGCTCTGCAGATGGGTGCGTACGGCGTCGTGGCCGAGGGAGGTCAGCAGCGCGCGCAGGTCGGCCATCGGGACCTTCCGGCTGCCGCCCACGTTGATCCCGCGCAGCAGCGCCGCGTACATCGTCGTCATCGGCACACCATAGAACGGCCGTCGCGCCCCGTGGGGGTGGGCACGACGGCCGGGTCCGCTCCGGGGGCGGACGTGCGCGCCACTCTCGCCGATGCGGTGCGCGGGGTTCAACCGCTACACGCACCTGTGACTCAATCAACAACTTTTCAGTAGGGCCCCGCCGCCCGGTGTCCCCGGTAGATGTAAGGGACCGGTGTCCTCCTCAGCGGTGAGTGCGGCGATACGGAGGGATGAGGGCGGGGCCGCCGCACGTCACCGGGGAGTACGACGCGACGGCCTTACGCGGGCCATACCTTCGAAACGCAAGGTGGCGGCAGGGGGCCGGCACCGCTCACGAGGGGGCAGGCCGGTCATGCGGAACCGAGAGACACGGGTGCGGGGCATAGCCGCCCGGGCGGGCGGCTGGAGTGCCCGGCACCGTTGGGCCGCCGTCGGGATCTGGGTGCTGTTCGTCGTCCTGGCGATGGGGCTAGGTTCGGCGGCCGGCCGGGTCGACGTCAAGGACAGCGACCAGATGGGCGGCGAGACGCACACCGCCGCCAGGATCGTCGAGGACGCGGGGATCGACGAGCCGGCCGGTGAGACGGTCCTGATCCAGGCGAAGTCCGGCGGTCTGAAGGCCACGGACGCCGAGTTCCGGGACGCGGTCGGCGCGGTCGTCACGGCGGTGGAGGGAACCGGGAAGGTCACGGGCGTCACCTCGCCGTACGACGCGAAGACGATCTCGAAGGACGGCCGCAGCGCGCTGGTGCAGTTCGACATGCGCGGCGACGCGGACACCGCGGGCGAGCGGGTCGAGCCGGTGCTGGAGGCGGTCGAGGGCGTCCAGAAGGAGCACGAGTCGCTGCGGATCGAGGAGATCGGCGGCGCCAGCATGATGAAGACGTTCGACGACGCGTTCGGCGACGACTTCCAGAAGGCCGAGTACTCGGCGGTGCCGGTGGCCCTCGGCATCCTGCTGGTCGCGTTCGGCGCGCTGGTGGCGGCGCTGGTCCCGGTGGCCCTGGCGATCACCGCGATCATCGCGACGATGGGTCTGATGAGCCTGGTCAGCCACTTCCAGCCGATGAGCGAGACCGCGAACTCCGTGATGCTGCTGGTCGGTCTGGCCGTCGGCGTCGACTACTGCCTGTTCTACCTGCGCCGGGAGCGTGAGGAGCGCGCCGCCGGCCGGGACGCGCAGACGGCGCTCAGGATCGCCGCCGCCACCAGTGGCCGGGCGATCGTGGTCTCCGGTGTCACGGTGTGCGTGGCGATGGCGGGCATGCTGTTCACCGGCATCGCCGAGTTCGAGGCGATGGGGCTGGCCTCGCTGATGGTGGTCGCGGTCGCCATGGTCGGCTCGGTGACGGTGCTGCCGGCGCTGCTGTCCCTGCTGGGCGAGCGGGTGGAGAAGGGCCGCCTCCCGTTCCTGCGCCGGCGCCGGCCGGGCGGTGGCACGGGTGAGGGCAGCCGGTTCTGGACGGCCGTGCTGAAGCGCGTCCTGGCCAAGCCGCTGCTGGCCGCCGGGGTCGCCGTCGGCGCGCTGCTGGCCGTGGCCGCGCCCGCCCTCGGTATGAAGACGCAGAACCTCACGCTGGACCAGGAGTTCGGCGACTCGCTGCCCATCGTGCAGACCTACAACCGGGTCAACGAGGCCTTCCCCGGCGGTTCCGACCCGGCCGAGGTGGTCGTGAAGGCCGACGACATCAACGCGCCCGAGGTGCGCGCCGCGCTCGCCGACTTCCGGGAGCGGGCGATCAGTTCGGGTGCCTCGCGCGGGCCGGTGGACATCACCGTGCACGACGGGCAGAACGTCGCGCTGGTGTACGTCCCGCTGGTCGGCGGCTCCGACCAGGACAAGGCGGGCGAGAGCCTGGACAGGCTGCGGGACGACGTGCGGCCCGCGACGCTGGGCAAGGTCGACGGAGTGGAGGCCCCGATCACCGGGCAGGTGGCCGGCAGCAAGGACTTCAACGACCAGCTCGTCGGATCGGTCCTGCCGGTCTTCGCCTTCGTCGTGGTCTTCGCCTTCCTGCTGATGCTGCTGTCCTTCCGCTCGCTGACCGTCGCCGTCACCTCGATCGTGCTCAACCTGCTGTCGGTGGGGGCGGCGTACGGCATCCTGGTCGCCGTCTTCCAGCACGGCTGGGGCGCCTCGCTGGTCGGCGCCGAGGGCGTGGGCGCCATCATCACGTGGCTGCCGCTGTTCCTCTTCGTGATCCTGTTCGGCCTGTCGATGGACTACCACGTGTTCGTCGTCTCCCGGATCCGCGAGGCGCGGCTGCGCGGTCGCTCCACCCGGGACGCGATCCAGCACGGCGTGGTCACCACGGCGGGGGTCGTCACCAGCGCCGCCGTCATCATGGTCGCGGTGTTCGCCATCTTCGGCACGCTGTCCATGCAGTCGATGAAGCAGATGGGCGTGGGCCTGGCGGCGGCGGTGCTGATCGACGCGACGATCATCCGGGGCGTGCTGCTGCCGGCCGTGATGTCCCTGCTCGGGGAGCGCAACTGGTACCTGCCGAAGTGGCTGCACCGGCTGCCGGACCTGACCCACGACGAGTCGCCCGAGGCGATCGCGGCGCCGGTGCGGGACGGCGAGGGCGAGCGCGGGGAGCGGGGTGAGCCGGTCGGGGTCTGACCGGCGCGCCACCACGGCCGCAGGGCCTGCCGGTTCCGGGGGAACCGGCAGGCCCTGCGGTGTGCGGTGGGACATCAGTCCCGCGCGGTGGCCAGTGCGGCCTCGATGAGGTCGGCGGCCCGCCGGGTGCCGCCCTCCTGGGCCATCCCCGCCTGGATCTCCTTCAGGCGCGCCGCCACCTCCGGGTCGTCGACAAGGGCGAGGGCGGCGGTGCGCAGCGCCTTTGCGGTGGCCTCCTCGGTCGGCAGCGTGCGGGCGACCCCGAGGCCCTGGAGCATGTCGGCGTTGCCGAACTGGTCCGCGGCCTGCGGTACGGCGATCATCGGCGTGGCGGTCGCCAGGCCCTCCTGGCTGCCGCCCGCGCCCGCGTGGGTGACGAACAGGTCGGCCTGCTGGAGGATCGCCAACTGCGGCACCCACGTGCGTACTTCCACGGTGTCCGGTACGTCGCCCAGCTCGGCCGGGTCGACGTGCCGGCCCACCTGGAGCACAGTGTGCCAGCCGGGCAGCTCACCGAAGGCCCGGACGCACTCCCGGTAGAACGCGGGCTGCTTGGTGAAGGCGGACCCGAGGGAGACGAGGACGACCTTCTCGGCGCCCTCGGGACGGGTCCAGTCGCCCTCGGCGGTGCGGTCCCCCTGGCAGGCGCCGACGAAGGTGTACGTCGTCTCGTCCACCCGGTCGGCGTGGGGCTGGAGCGCCTTGGGGATCAGTACCAGGGAACGGTCGGGGCGGCCGATGAACGGGTCGGGGTGGTCGGTGATCCCGTTCTCCTCCAGCCAGGCGTGGAAGCGGGCGTAGTACGCCTGTCCGCGCTCGGTCTTCAGCGGCTCCTCCCACATCGGCTCGCCGACCTCCTGCTCGTACCCCTCCCAGGCGACCATGCAGGGCGACAGGGAGATCACGGGCACGTCCCAGCGGCGGCCCAGGACGCGGGCGGCGTAGGAGGCGATGTCGTGCAGGACCAGGTCCGGCTCGTCCCCCTCGTACGCCTCGGCGAGCTGCGGGAGCGACTGGATCGCGTCGGCGAGGAAGGGCTCCACGTTGTCCAGCAGGGTGCTCCCCCAGGCCTCCGGGTCGGCGTCGGGGCCGGGCAGCGTGCTGTTCCAGAGCTTGGGTTCGGCGCCCGCCTCGGCGACCTTGTCCGCGAAAAGCGGCGGGATCGCGTACGTCACCCGGTGCCCTCGCGCGACGAGCTCGCGGATCACTTCCAGGCTGGGGTTCACGTGGCCGTGCAGGGCGATGGAGAACATGGCGATGTGCGCGGGGCGACTGGTCATGCCCGCACCGTATGCGAGACGAGACGTCTCGTGCAAATGCTTTCGTCTCATGCCGTCAGCTCCTTGTGCAGCCGCAGCCACCGGTCGGGCGCGACCTCGCCGACGAGCACACCGGGACCGAGCCGCGCGGCCCGGAACGCCGCGTCCACCCGGCGCCGGGGGTGGGCGCGGCGCAGGGACGCGTGCAGCGAGCCGCCGACGCCCGAGAAGCCCAGCTCGACCAGGTCCGCCCAGTCGCGGCGGGCGGCGGCGCCGGTGAGCAGCGGAGTGGGGCGGCGTTCGATCCGGAGGATGCCGGCGTCGACGCGCGGCGCCGGCCGGAAGAGGCGGCGGCCCACCCGGCCCACCAGCCGCCACTCGTGGCGCGGCCAGGTCAGGACCGTGAGCAGGGTCCAGCGGCCGTAGTCGCCGGTGCGTTTGCGGGCGTACTCGAGCTGGGTGATGAGGGTGGCGTCGGTGAGGCCGGGCGCGGACAGGCACCAGTCGACGATGTCGGCGGTGCGCGAGAAGGGCACGTTCCCGGCGACGGCGAACGGTGTGCGCGGGGGCCGGGCGGTGAGGAAGTCACCGGCCACGACGTGGACGTGGGGGCTGCGCGCGAAACGGGCGCGGAGCCCGGGGACGAGCCGGGGGTCGATCTCGTAGGCGTGCAGCTCGCGGCTGCGACGGGCGAGCGGCTCGGTGAGGGCGCCGTTGCCGGCGCCCACTTCGAGCAGGAGGGGCGGGCGCCCCCGGTCGGGGGCGGCGAGGCGCGCCACACGTTCGGCGGTGGCGCGGTCGGCGAGGAAGTTCTGCGAGAGCGTGCGGGCACGCTGGGTGGGGCGGGCCATGGCCTGCGGTCCTTGTCTTCCGTGACAGGAGGGGAAAAGGGCAGCCGAAGGCCCTGACCGGAAGACGAAGGCAAAAGGGAATGCGGAGGCTCAGCCCCGCCGCGCGCGCGTCGGGCGTGCCGGACGCGTCGAGTGCGTCAGCGGCGGGGGGACCCCGGGCCGGTCAGGGCACCGGGGCCACGACGCATCCGGATGGAGTACGTGCAGCCCCGGCCGAGACCGGAGTTGAAGATCGCGTTGAAAGCTGCCACGGAGGGGACGTTAGGCGGCCGCCTGCCCGCCGGGCAACGGGTTTTCGCGCGGGCGGCCGTCAGCGCTGGTAGCGGGCGAGTACGAGGTTGCCGTCCTCCTCCAGTCTGTGGCGCAGTTCGTCCATGCCGATCGCCCCGCTGTAGTACTCCTGGAACGCCGGGGTCGCCACCTTGTCCTTCCACTCGGCGTAGCCCCGCACGGACTGCGCGGGCGCCGAGCGCAGCCGGGCGGCGAGCGCGGTGCCGGTGGCCCAGCCGTGCTCGGCCGTGCGCAGGGCGGGGTCCTTCAGGGCCTGCTCGCCGGTGGGCAGCATCCAGTCGCCGAGCGCGAGGCGCACCATGTTGTCCGGCTGAAGGAGGAAGTCGACGAACGCGGCGGCTTCCTCCTTGTGCGGGCTGTCCTCGGCGATGGACAGGGTCTGCGGACTGACCCCCTGGGCGAGCCCGTCGGCACCGGCGGGGGCGGGCAGCACCTGCCAGTCGAAGCCCTCGGGTGCCTGCTGCTCGATCTGCTGGCGGTAGGAGAAGCCCAGCGGCACCATCGCGTACTTGCCCGCGAAGAAGCCGGGCAGGGTGTCGGAGCCGCCACTGCCCAGGGTGGTGGGCGAGGCGCTGCGGTCGGTGTCGACCTGGTCGTGGACGGTGCGGGGCACCACCTGGTCGCCGTCCTCGAAGCGGACGGTCACCTTGCCGTCGGCGCCCCGGTGGAACAGCTTGCCGCCGGTGGACAGGGAGAGGTTGAGCGTGGCGGAGACGGGTTCCTTGAGCGGCCAGGCCACCCCGTACGTGCCGTCGCCGCTCAGCTCCTTCGTCACCTGCCGGAACTCCGCCCAGGTCCAGGGGTGTTCGGGCGTGGGGATCCGGACGCCGGACTTCCTGAGCAGGGTCGCGTTGGCGATCAGCACCCGCGGCTCCTGGAGGAAGGGCACGCCGTAGACGCCGTCGCCGAAGGTGACCGTCTCCCAGCTGTGCCGCGGTATGTCCGACTTCAGCCGGGTGGGCAGCAGTTCGGTGAGATCGGCGAGGTAGCCGCCGTAGGCGAAGTCGGCGAGGTCGTCGGAGGCGTCATGGATGATGTCGGGCGCCTCGCCGCCCTCGAAGGAGGTGAGCAACTGGTCGTGGACGCTGTCCCAGCTGCCCTGGACGTACTCGACGCGCACGTCCGGGTGGGCTGCGTTCCACTCCCGCACCAGTTCCCTGTTGGCCCGCACCGACTCGTCCTGCCAGGCCAGGGACTGGAAGCGCAGGGTGATCCGGCCGTCGTCCGCCCCGTCGCCGCCGTCCGAGCAGCCCGCGAGCAGCAGGAGCACGGAGACGAACAGGGTCACGGTCCTCGTAGGCGCCCGCATCAGCTCTTCACCGCCCCGGCGAGCATGCCGCCCGTGATCCGCCGCTGGATGAGCGCGAAGACCACCAGCGAGGGCAGGGTCGCGAGGAAGGCGGCCGCGGCGAGCGGCCCGAGGTCGGCGACGCCCTCGGCGCCGATGAAGTGGGTGAGGATCACGGGCAGGGTCTGTTTCTCCGGTGTCTTCAGCAGGACCAGCGCGAAGAAGAACTCGTTCCACGCGGTGATGAACGCGAACAGGGCCGTCGCCACGATCCCCGGCGCGAGCAGCGGCGCGGTCACCGAGACCAGGGTCCGCAGCCTCCCCGCGCCGTCGACCGCGGCCGCCTCCTCCAACTCGCGCGGCACGGCGCGGACGTAGCCGGCGAGCATCCACAGCGCGAACGGCAGCGACCACACGACATACACCATCACCAGGCCGGGAACGGAGTTGATCAGGCCGAGGTTCTTCAGGACCAGGAACAGCGGGATGATCAGCAGGACGAAGGGGAAGGCCTGGCTGACCACGACCCACCCGGTGGCCGCCCTGGTGAGCCGGCCGCGACGGCGGGCCATGACGTACGCCATCGGCGTCGCGATCAGCACCGCGATCACGGCGGCGCCGAGCGCGGCGAGCAGGGAGTTGAGCCCGGCGTGCAGCAGCGGCTGCTCGTCGAAGGCCTGCCGGAAGTTGTCGAGGGTGGGGTCCTTCGGGATCCAGGTGGGGTGCAGACTGGCCAGCTCGCGCGGCGGCTTGAACGCGATGGAGATCAGCCAGAGGAACGGGAAGGCCAGGAAGACCAGATAGCCGAGCAGTGCCGCGTACTGGCCCGTGCGGGCCGCGGTCGAGGTCCTCACGCCTCGTCACCTCCCTTGGATGCGCCGCGGAGCCGGCCGGCGAGGAAGACGGCCAGCAGGATCGAGATCACGGCGACCATGACGCAGCCCATCGCCGCCGCGTAGCCGAACTGGCCGTAGCGGAAGGCCTCTTCGTAGGCGAAGAGCATGGGCAGCCGGGTGCGGCCGCCGGGGCCGCCGTTGGTCAGCACGTAGACCAGGGCGAAGGAGTTGAAGTTCCAGATCAGGTTGAGCGCGGTGATGGCGAGCGCGACGGGTCTGAGGGCGGGCCAGGTGACCGTGCGGAAGCGGCGCCAGGCTCCCGCGCCGTCCACCGCGGCCGCCTCGTGCAGCTCGCGCGGGGTGTTCTGCAGTCCGGCGAGCAGGGCGACCGTGGTCTGCGGCATGCCGGCCCAGACGCCGACGACGATGACGGCGGGCAGGGCGGTGCCGAGGCCGCTGAGCCAGTCGTGGCCGCCGCCGAGACCGAGGTCGCGCAGGGTCTCGTTGAGGATGCCCGCGTCCGTGTTGTAGACCAGCCGCCACATGACGCCGACGACGACCTCGGGCATCGCCCAGGGGATGATCGCCAGCGCCCGGGCCAGCCAGCGCAGCCGGAGGTTCTGGTTGAGCAGCAGGGCGAGACCGAGGGCGAGCAGGAACTGCGGCACGGTCACCCCGGCGGCCCACACCAGGCCGATCCGGAACGACTCCCAGAACAGCGTGTCGTGCAGCAGGTCCTGGAAGTTCAGGGTGCCGATCCACCGGGTGGGCTCCGTGCGGCCCGACTGGGCGTCGGTGAACGCCAGCAGGATGCCGTAGAGCAGCGGCCCCACGCTGAGGACCAGGATGGGGATCAGCGCGGGCAGTACCAGGAACCAGGCGCCGTGGTCCGGCGCGCCCCGTGGGGCGTCCCGGACGGGCGCACGGCGCGCCGGCCTTCTCGGCTCGGTCACCGATGTCACGTAATCAACCCCTTTGCGCGGCTCGGACGGGCCTGGTCATGGTCGTGAAGTGACCGCGTCCCGTCAAGGGCCCCGGACATGCTCCCACCTGTGCGAATGGGACACTGGCCGACGGACGGCGGGAACCTGTACGACACGGAGGCGCGGGACGATGGACGAGGCACGGGCGCGGGAGGTGCTGGCCGCGGCGGATGTGCTGCCCGGCCCGGCGTCGGCGGCGCGGCTGCTGGCGCTCGGCGAGAACGCGGTGTTCGCCGCCGGGGGCCTGGCGGTCAAGGTCGGGCGCGACGCCGAACTCCTCGGGCGGGCGCGCCGGGAACTGGCCGTCGCGCTCTGGCTGGAGGAGGCGGGCGTGCCGGCGGTGCGGGCGGCCGAGCCGACGGCGCTGTCCGTCGACGGGCACCCGGTGACCGTGTGGCGTCGGCTGCCCGAACCGGTGCGGCCCACCGAGCCCCGGGACGTGGCGGCGCTGCTCCGGCTCGTCCACGAACTGCCCCTCCCCTCCTCCTTCAAGCTGCCGCCCCGCGAGCTGCTGGGCGGTGTGGAACGCTGGCTGCGCCTCGCGGGCGACGTGATCGACCCCGAGGACGCCGCGTTTCTGCGGGCGCGCCGGGACGGCTTCGCCGCGGCCGCCGCCGCGCTCACCCCGCAGCTGACGCCGGGCCCCATCCACGGGGACGCGCTGCCCCGCAATGTGCACGTCGGTCCCGACGGACCGGTCCTGATCGACCTGGAGACCTTCTCCGCCGACCTGCGCGAGCACGACCTCGTGGTGATGGCGCTGAGCCGGGACCGCTACGGACTGCCCGCCGGGGCGTACGACGCCTTCACCGCGACCTACGGCTGGGACGTGCGCGAGTGGGACGGCTGCGCGGTGCTGCGCGGGGCCCGGGAGACCGCCAGCTGCGCCTGGGTGGCCCAGCACGCGCCGAGCAACCCCAAGGCACTGGCCGAGTTCGAACGCAGGGTGGCGTCGCTGCGGGACGGGGACCCCGAGGTGCGCTGGTACCCCTTCTGAGGCGCGCCGTCCGGCCCGCCGGCCGTTCGGCCGGCCCGGGTCAGACCCGCTCCTCGACCGACTCGCGCAGCGGCCAGGTCCCGTCGACGACGGCCGTGGCATCGCCCTTGCGGCGCAGGAAGCTCTGGAAGTCCGCCGCCCACTCGGCGTACCACTCGATCTGGCGGCGGTGCAGGTCCGCCGGGCCGAGGGCCGCGACCTTGGGGTGGCGGCCGGCTATCGCACAGGCCAGCCGGGCGGCGGCGAGGGCGTCGGCCGCGGCGTCGTGGGCGGCGTCGAGCGGGACGCCGTACTCCCGGCAGACCGCCTCCAGATTGCGCTTGCCCCGGCGGTAGCGGTCGATGGAGCGGTCGATGGTGTACGGATCGATGACCGGGGCCGGGTCCAGGCCGCCCAGGCGCTCGCGCAGAGACGGCAGTCCGTGGCGCCGCAGCTCGGCGGAGAGCAGGGTGAGGTCGAAGGCCGCGTTGTAGGCGACGACCGGGACGCCGGCCTTCCAGTGGTCCGCGAGGACGTCGGCGATGGCGTCCGCGACCCGGTCGGCGGGACGGCCCTCGTTGGCCGCGCGTTCGTTGCTGATGCCGTGCACCGCGACCGCGTCCGCCGGGATCTCCACTCCGGGGTCGGCCAGCCACTCCCGCCGGCCGAGCGGCTCGGAGCCCCTGACCTCGATCACGGCTCCCGTGACGATGCGCGCCTCGTGCGGATCGGTGCCCGTCGTCTCCAGGTCGAAGCCGATCAGCAGCTCCCGGTGCCAGCCCATGGGCGGTCCCCCTTCTTGGTGGTGCTTTCCCCCAGTGGTCTCCACCTTCCCACGGGCCACTGACAATCAGAGGATCGCATTCCGCTTACCCCCGCTCCGGTCCCGGGGGGCGGTGTTCACGACACCGGGCGCGAATCCGCCCACATCAGCTCGAACTCCTCACGGTAGGTGGGGAAAAGTCCGCCTTCTTCGAGCCGGTCCGACTTCACGACCTTTCCTCCGTTGCGCCCGTTGCGCAGGACGAGGACCGGTGCCTCCATGCCCCGAGTGCGGCGCAGGTAGGACTGGACGACCGCGATGCCGTCGGCGCCGTCCCCGTCGACGAGGTAGGCCGTGAAGCGGGGCGTCTCGTCGAAGACCTGGATCTCGAAGGCGCCCGGGTCCCGCAGCCGGGCCCGCACGCGGCGCATGTGCAGGATGTTCATCTCCACGGCGCGGCTCAGCTCGCCCCGCTTGATGCCCAGTTCGCGCTCGCGGCGCTTGATGGCGCTGGAGGCCGGGTTCAGGAAGAGCAGCCGCACCCGGCCGCCCGCCTCGGCCATCCGCAGCAGGCGGCGCCCGGAGAAGTTCTGCACCAGCAGGTTGAGGCCGATGCCCAGGGCGTCCACGCGGCGGGCGCTGCCGAACAGGTCCTCGGCGGGGAACTGGCGCAGCAGCCGCACCCGGTCCGAGTGCACGGCGACCACGTCGGCGTAGCGGTCCCCGACCAGGTCCTCCACGGCGTCCACCGGGAGCCGGCGCGCGGACGGCACGTCGCTGCCCGCGCCGAGCACTTCGAGCAGCCGTGCGGAGGCCCGTTCGGCCTGGTTCAGGACCGCCTCGGACAGGGCCCGGTTGCGGGAGACGACGTTGCGGGTGACCTCCAGCTCGTCCAGGGCGAGTTCCACGTCGCGGCGCTCGTCCACGTAGGGCTCGAAGCAGGGCCAGTGCTGCACCATCAGCTCGCGCAGCTGGGGCAGCGTGAGGAAGCTGAGGACGTTGTCGTCGGCCGGGTCGAGCAGATAGCCCTTGCGGCGGCTGACCTCCCGTACCGCGACGGCGCGCTGCACCCACTCCTGGCCCGCGGGCCCGGCGGCGGCGACCACCCAGTCGTCGCCGTGGACCGGTTCGTAGACCGGCCGCAGGACGGCGGCGACGACGGCGCGCAGCCGCTGCTCGACGAGATTCAGCCAGATGTAGGCCCGGCCCGCCCGCTGCGCACGCGTGCGCACCTCGCGCCAGGCTCCGGCGTCCCAGTCCAGCTCCGGACCGATCGCGCCCGCGTTCATGGGCCGCGCCAGGGACACCGCACCGGGCGGGACGTCCGTGGAGTTCCCCTGGTGACCGTCGTCACCAGGAGGCAGCTCCAGCCCTCCCGAGCCCACCCGAGTACCGCCTTCCGCTCCCCCGGACACTGCCGGGGACACCCCGTCCCAACGATCAAGGAAGGGTACTCCGGGAGCGGTCCGCGGTGCAGCCCGATGGACGGGCCGGTTTTGCCAACCTCCTTGATCCGCAGGCGTGTTCCTCCCATGCTCACACCGGGGAGTGAGGGGATTCATACCGGTGACGCGGGCGGGTACGGGAACGGTGGCTTCGCGCCCGTTCCTGGGAATCATGCGGGGGGAACGTCCCAAGGGTGGGTAGGAGGACGTACGTGCCAGGGCCTGTCCGGCGGATCAGGCCGCAGGAAAGGAACGGTTCATGACCCCCGCGTCCGCGGCAGGATCCGCCGGAGAGGCCCTAGGGTGGTCGCCTCACTTTCGGGGAGACTTCCGGGGACTCGGAGCCAAGGCGTCCGCACCGGCGCCCCACACCTGAAAGAGTCGTGTTCATGCAGGTCTGGCCTGGAGAGGCGTATCCACTGGGTGCCACGTACGACGGCGCCGGCACCAACTTCGCGGTCTTCACGGAGGCCGCCGAGCGAGTAGAGCTGTGTCTGCTGCACGACGACGGCTCGGAGACCGCGGTCGAACTGCGGGAGAGCGATGCCTTCGTGCGGCACGCCTTCGTACCGGGGGTGATGCCGGGGCAGCGGTACGGGTACCGCGTGCACGGCCCGTACGCCCCGGAGCGCGGGCTGCGCTGCAACAGCGCCAAGCTGCTCCTCGATCCGTACGCGCGTGCGATCAGCGGGGCGGTCCAGTGGGGCGAGGAGGTGTACGGCTACCACTTCGGCGAACCCGAACGGCGCAACGACCTCGACTCGGCCCCGCACACGATGACGTCGGTCGTGGTCAACCCGTACTTCGACTGGGGCGACGACCGGCGCCCCCGCACGGAGTACCACCACACGGTGATCTACGAGGCCCACGTCAAGGGCCTGACCATGCGGCACCCGGGCCTCCCGGAGGAGTTGCGCGGCACCTACGCGGCCCTCGCGCACCCGGCGCTGATCGAGCACCTCACGGATCTCGGGGTGACCGCGCTGGAGCTGATGCCGGTCCACCAGTTCGTCAACGACCACCGGCTGGTGGACATGGGCCTCAACAACTACTGGGGATACAACACGGTCGGCTTCTTCGCCCCGCACAACGCGTACGCCTCCTGGGGCGACCGCGGCCAGCAGGTGCTGGAGTTCAAGTCGGCGGTCAAGGCGCTGCACGAGGCGGGGATCGAGGTGATCCTGGACGTGGTCTACAACCACACGGCCGAGGGCAATCACCTGGGCCCGACGCTGTCCTTCAAGGGGCTGGACAACCCCTCGTACTACCGGCTGGCCGACGACCCCCGCTACTACATGGACACCACGGGGACCGGGAACTCGCTGCTCATGCGGTCCCCGCACGTCCTCCAGATGATCATGGACTCGCTGCGCTACTGGGTCACCGAGATGCACGTCGACGGGTTCCGCTTCGACCTCGCGGCCACCCTGGCCCGGCAGTTCCACGAGGTGGACCGGCTGTCGTCGTTCTTCGACCTGGTGCAGCAGGACCCGGTGGTCTCGCAGGTGAAGCTGATCGCCGAGCCGTGGGACGTCGGCGAGGGCGGTTACCAGGTGGGCAACTTCCCGCCGCTGTGGACCGAGTGGAACGGCAAGTACCGGGACACGGTGCGGGACCTGTGGCGCGGCGAGCCGCGCACGCTGGCGGAGTTCGCGTCCCGGCTGACGGGGTCCTCCGACCTCTACCAGGACGACGGGCGGCGCCCGCTGGCCTCGATCAACTTCGTGACCTGCCACGACGGCTTCACCCTGCACGACATGGTGTCCTACAACGACAAGCACAACGAGGCCAACGGCGAGGACAACCGGGACGGCGAGAGCCACAACCGCTCCTGGAACTGCGGTGTCGAGGGCGACACCGACGACCCGGCGGTGCTGGAGCTGCGGGCGCGGCAGATGCGCAACTTCATCGCCACCCTGCTGCTCTCCCAGGGCGTCCCGATGATCAGCCACGGGGACGAGTTCGCCCGCACCCAGCGGGGCAACAACAACGCCTACTGCCAGGACAACGAGCTGGCGTGGGTGGCGTGGCCCGAGGACGACCACGACCTGCTGCGGTTCACCCGCGCGATGGTGTGGCTGCGCAAGGACCACCCGGTCCTGCGCAGGCGCCGCTTCTTCCACGGGCGCCCGGTGCAGGGCACCCACGACGAGCTGTCGGACATCGCCTGGTTCACCCCTGAGGGCGCGGAGATGACCCAGCGGGACTGGAACTCGGCGCGGGCGTCCGCGCTCACGGTGTTCCTGAACGGCAACGCGATCTCCGAGCCCGACCCGCGCGGGGAACGCATCGCCGACGACTCCTTCCTGCTGATGTTCAACGCGTCGCCGAAGCCGCTGGACTTCGTGGTGCCGGTCGACCACGGCCGGCAGTGGGAGGTGGTCGTCGACACCGCCCTGGCGGCGGGAGTGCCCGAGGACACCGGCCCGAAGGTGCAGGCCGGGGACCGGCTGACCCTGGTGGACCGGAGCCTGACGGTGTTGCAGCGGCCGGTTTAGGCGGCTCCCCTGCACCCGTGCAGGGGGACGGTGACAGGAAAGGCGGCGGGGCGGGTACGTAGGTTTCCATGACACCTGAGCGACCCGACCCGGTGCGGTCCCCGGCCTCTCCCGCCTCCGCCGTCCCTCCCTCCTCCCCCTCCCCCGTCACCCCCTCCTCCATCCCCTCGGCCACCTACCGGCTCCAGCTGCAGCCGTCCTTCCCCTTCAAGGCCGCGGCGGCGGCCGTGCCGTACCTGGCCTCGCTCGGCGTGTCGCACCTGCACCTGTCCCCCGTCCTGGAGGCGGTCCCGGGCTCGCCGCACGGCTACGACGTCGTCGACCACGCGCGCGTGCGCGCCGAACTGGGCGGCGAGGACGGGCTGCGGGCGCTGTCGCGCACCGCGCGGGAGCACGGTCTGGGCCTGGTGGTGGACATCGTGCCCAACCACATGGCGATGTCGCCGCGCCACAACCGCGCCCTGTGGGAGGTACTGCGCGAGGGACCCCGGTCGCCCTACGCGCGCTGGTTCGACATCGACTGGCAGGCGCAGGACGGCCGGCTGCTGCTGCCGGTGCTGGGCGCGCCGGTCGGCGAGGTGCTGGCCGACCTCCGGGTCGACGGCGACGTGCTGCGCTACCACGAGCACGCCTTCCCGCTGCGGGACGGCACCGCGGACCTGCCGCTGCCGCGGCTCCTGGACGCGCAGTGGTACCGCCCGGTGTGGTGGCGGCTGGCCCGCACCGAGCTGAACTACCGGCGCTTCTTCAGCATCTCGGAGCTGATCGGCGTGCGGGTGGAGGACCCGGAGGTGTTCGACGCCACCCACGGCACGATCCTGCGGCTGCTGCACGAGGGCGTGGTCGACGGACTGCGCGTCGACCATCCCGACGGCCTCGCCGACCCCGACGCGTACCTGGAACGGCTGCACCGGGCGAGCGGCGGCCGGTGGACGGTGGTGGAGAAGATCCTCGCGGACGGTGAGCGGCTGCCCGCCGCCTGGCCCGTCGCCGGCACGACCGGCTACGACGCCCTGCGGCACGTCGACGGGCTGTTCACGGACCCCGACGGGTACGGGCAACTGCTCGGCCGGTACCGCCGGTTCGCCACCCCGCGGGCGGACCTGGGCGGGGACTGGGCGGCGACGGTGCGGCGCGCCGCGTACCGGGTGCTCACGCACGAGCTGGCCACCGAGCTGGACCGGCTGGCCCGGGTGGCGCACCGCCTGTGCGCGGCCGCGCCCGACCCGGCGCTGCGCGACCGGGCGCCCTGGGCGCTGCGGACGGCGTTGCGGGAGCTGCTGGTGCGGCTGGAGGTGTACCGGCCGTACGCCTCGGTGGACGCGGCGACGGTCGTCACCGAGGAGGCCGCGGCCGAGGCGCGGCTCGCCTTCGCGGTGCCCGAGGAGGCCGGCGCGGTGGACGTCGTACGGAACCTGGTGCTGGGGCGGTACGGGGACGGGCCCGAGCAGGTGGAGTTCCGGACGCGGTTCGCGCAGACCGCGTCGGCGCTGCGTGCCAAGTCCGTCGAGGACACGGCCTTCTACCGCTACGTGCCGCTGCTGTCGGCGACCGAGGTGGGCGGCGACCCCGGCCGTCCGGCCGTGTCGCCCAAGGAGTTCCACGCCTACTGCGCGCGCGTGCAGCGCGACTGGCCCGCCACGGGCACGGTCGTCTCGACCCACGACACCAAGCGCAGCGCCGACGTGCGCGCCGCGCTGGCGGTGCTCACCGAGTGCCCCGCGCGGTGGGCGGACGTGCTGGCAGAGGTCGCGGACCTCACCGGTACGGGCGAGGGCCCGCCGGACGGGCAGCTGGCGTGGGCGGCCTGGCAGACGGTGTTCGGTCTGGGCCCGGCGGACGGGGAGCGCGTGCGGGAGGCGCTGCTGAAGCACGTGCGCGAGGCGGGGACGCACACCAGCTGGACGGAGCAGGAGCCCGCGTACGAGGAGGCGGTGGCGCGGTTCGTGGCGGCGGGGCCGTGCGGCGCGCCGGCCGGGCGGGTGGCCGCCCTCCGCGACGCGCTCGCGCCGCACGTCCGGGCCAACGTCCTCGGCACGGCCCTGGTCCATCTGACGATGCCGGGCGTACCGGACCTCTACCAGGGCACCGAGCACGAGCACCTGGCGCTGGTGGACCCGGACAACCGCCGCGCGGTGGACTTCCCCGCCGCCGGGGACGAGGGCTGGGCCGGGGGCGCCGGGGAGAAGGCGGCGGTGACCCGGGCGGCGCTGGCGCTGCGGGCGCGGCGGCCCGGCACCTTCGGCGACGCGGGAACGTACGAGCCGCTCGCCGCCGAGGGCCCGGCGGCGGCCCACTGCGTGGCGTTCGTCCGCTCCGGCCGGGCCCTGACGGCCGTGACCCGGCTGTCGCTGCGGCTGGCGGAGGCGGGGGGCTGGCGCGGCACGACGCTGCCGCTGCCGCCCGGCAGGTGGGCCGACACGCTGGCGCCCGGACGGGAATTCACCGGGCACGCGCGCGTGGAGGATCTTTTCGCGGACACGCCGGTGGCGCTGCTGGAGCGGGTGGAGACGGCGGAGTCCGCGTAGAGCGGGGGGGGGACACCGGGGGTGGGCGCGTCAGTCGTGGTGCATCGGCACCGCGGCCTCGGAACCCAGGCCGGGCTCACCCGAGCGGGAGCCGGCGCCGACCCGCCGCCCGGCCAGTTCGAACGCGGCGAGTACCACCCGGGTCTGGTACTCCACCTGCCGCCCCACCGGTATCCAGTGCGCCGCGCAGCCGTCGCGGTAGTCGGCGCAGCCCTCGTCGACGAGCCGGTCCACCTCGGCCAGGACGCCCGCCGGATCGCCCCCGGTGCGGGTGACCAGCTGGTGCAGCAGTCCCGCGGTCCGCAGCGACAGGCGCCGTCCGGCCAGTCGCAGCGCGACCAGGTGGGAGGTGTTCATCGGCGGCAGGGAGCGGCCCGTCCCGTCGTCGGTGTCCGGGTCCCACGCGTCGGCGAGCCGGGGGCAGACCAGGAGGTAGTCGTCGATCGGTGCGAGCAGGTGCGCCGCCTCCGGCACGTCGGCGAGATGGGGCCTGAGCCGGGCGAGGACCCGGTGCAGGCGCCGGGTGTCGTGGCGCAGGGCGCGGCTCACGGTGCGCAGCACCCCGTCGCGGTCGGCCGGGGGTGAGGCGTCCGCCACGGCCGCCACGGCCCACATGGGCGCCTCGACGACCGCGGTGACGGTGCCGTGGCGCCGCGGGTGGCACCACGTCGAGTCGACGGCCGCCTCGGTGATGGCGGCGGTGAGGTCGCCGCGGCGGGGCGGCGGGATGCGGTAGACGGCGGGTCCGAGG
Organism: Streptomyces sp. NPDC034099; assembly: GCF_055575415.1. NCBI lineage: Bacteria > Bacillati > Actinomycetota > Actinomycetes > Kitasatosporales > Streptomycetaceae > Streptomyces > Streptomyces sp. NPDC034099. The sequence continues at coordinate 265,651 of NZ_JBVISR010000007.1, forward strand.
TCGGGCCAGTACAGGGTGTCGTAGGCGCCGAGTTCGCGGGGTATGCCGAGCCGGGCCGCGGTGTGGGCGATGCGCTGGGCGAGGCCCGGCAGGTCGTGGGTCAGCTCGACGAAGCCGCCGCCGACGTCCACGCCGTGCAGGGAGCACTGCAGGAAGGGCCGCAGTTCCTCTTGGAGCGCGAGCAGGGTGCGGGTCTCGGGCAGCGTGGCGCGGTCCGGGCCGTCGGGCAGCCACTCGGGCTGCTCCAGGAAGCCGGGCCGGAAGAAGTTCCGGGCGTAGCGGCCCAGGGTGTAGGGGCCGGTGAGCCAGCCCTCGTTGCGGCGCAGGCCGTCGGGGTCGACGCACAGCAGCAGGTTCCAGGTGGCGTCGGCGCCCTCGGTGAGCCGGGGGTCGGCGAGGGCCCGCTCGGCCAGCCGCAGGGCGGTGGCGCCGCCCACGGGCTCGTTCGCGTGCGGTCCGGCGACGACGAGGACCTGGCGGTCGCCGTGGCCGACGGAGAGCAGCAGCAGCGGGCTGCCCGCGCGGGAGGTGCCGACGCGGCGCAGCCTGGCGTGCCGGGGATGCCGGGCTACGAGTGCGGCGGCCCGGGCCTCCAGCTCGTCCACGGTCGGGTAGCGCAGGAGGGGCGGCAGGGCACACCTCCACGAAGCGGGCCGTCGGTTCACCTGGTGTGCGCGGTGTACACACAGTCAGTCACGACTTGTGGGGTACGTCAACACCACGAAAAGCAAAGGGTTTGCGCCACGGAAACGACCGCGACTCCGCGTGAGGCGCGGGCCATGAATCCATCCGGTCCGCGTCGGACCACCCGGGCCCCGTGCCCCGGAAGGAGGCCGCTCGCGTCAGTTCGCCGCCAGCCGGAAGGCCATCCCGCCGAAGCCGATCTGGTCGCCCTCGCGGACGACGGCCGCGCCGATCACCCGCCGCCCGTTGACCGTGGTGCCGTTGGTGGAGCCCAGGTCACGCAGCACCCACATGCCGCCCTGGAGGCTGAGTTCCGCGTGCACCCGGGACACCGTCTCGTGGCTCAGCCGCAGCCCGCTGGCGGGGTCGCGGCCTATGCGCAGCGGATGACCGGCGCCGGGGTGGGGCAGCAGCAGCTTGGGCAGCCGCTCGGCCCGCCACGCCCGGCCGAGCCGTACGCCAAATCCGGACACCGCCTCGACGGTGCCGAAAACCAGACGCGACAGCCGGCTCTCGGTGGGCAGGTCGGCGGTGAGCGCGGCCAGCTCCTCCAGACGGCGGGCGACGAGCGCCAGCTCCATCCTGCGGATGAACGTGTCGTGCGACAGGCGCCCCATGGCGACGCCGTCCCGGAGGACGTTCAGCGCCTTGTCGCGCTCCGCGTCGGACAACCGCGCGGGGTACACGGGGAACTCGAAGGACGACGTCACGCAGCTGATTGTGGGTCAGCGGCGCCGGGGTGTCCAGCAGACGGTTCGTCGGCCAGGGCGTACAGCGGGGACACGGCAGCGCCGCGATGCCTGGGCGGGCGGCGCCCGCCGGCGCGCTCACCGGCCCGCGGAACCTCGCGCGCGGCGCGACACCCGGCGCGAGCGGGCCAATCCCCAGCGGAATGATCCGAGGTGGAGGACCATGGACGGGTCGCATCACGGTGAGCAGACGAAGGGGAACCGTCCGTGCAGTTCGAGGTGTGGGCACCGCAGGCCGGCCGAGTGACGTTGCAGTGCGACGGCGCCACGCGCGCGCTGGAGCGCGATCCGGAGCGGCAGGGGTGGTGGTGCGGTGAGGCTCAGGCGCGGGACGGTTCGCGCTACGGCTTCGCGGTGGACGACGGGCCGGTGCTGCCGGACCCGCGCTCACGCCGCCAGCCGGACGGTCCCGACGGGCTGAGCGCGGTCGTCGACCACGGCCGGTACGCGTGGCGTGCCCCGTGGGCGGGGCGTCCGCTGCCCGGCGGGGTCCTGTACGAGCTGCACGTGGGGACGTACACGCCCGAGGGCACCCTCGACGCCGCCGCCGCACGCCTCGAACACCTGGTGCGACTGGGCGTCACCCACGTCGAGTTGATGCCGCTGTGCCCCTTTCCCGGGCGGCACGGCTGGGGGTACGAGGGGGTCTCGCTGTGGGCGGTGCACGAGCCCTACGGCGGGCCCGAGGCGCTGCGACGGTTCGTCGACCGGGCGCACGCGCTCGGCCTCGGCGTGGTCCTGGACGTGGTGCACAACCACCTGGGCCCGTCCGGCAACTACCTGCCCGCCTTCGGTCCGTACTTCACCGACACCCACCACACGCCCTGGGGCATCGCCGTGAACCTGGACGCGCCCGGCTCGGACGAGGTGCGGGCCTATCTGGTGGACAGCGCGCTGGCGTGGCTGCGGGACTACCGGCTCGACGGGCTGCGCCTGGACGCGGTGCACGCCCTGGCCGACACGCGCGCGTGCCACTTCCTGGAGCAGTTGTCGGCCGCCGTGGACGACCTCGCGGCCGATCTGGACCGGCCGCTCTTCCTGATCGCCGAGTCCGACCTGAACGACCCCCGGATCATCACCCCGCGCGCGGAGGGCGGTCTCGGCGTGCACGCGCAGTGGAACGACGACTTCCACCACGCGCTGCACGCCGCGCTGACCGGGGAGTCGCAGGGCTACTACGCCGACTTCGCGCGCGATCCGCTGGCGGCGCTCGCCAAGACGCTGACCCGGGGGTACTTCCACGACGGCACCTACTCCAGCTTCCGGGGCCGCTCGCACGGCCGTGCGCTGGACCGCGGCCGGGTCGCCGCGCACCGGCTGACCGGCTACAGCCAGACCCACGACCAGGTCGGCAACCGCGCCCAGGGAGACCGCCTGGCGTCCCTGGTCTCCCCCGGGCTCGCCGCCTGCGCGGCGACCCTGACGCTGACCGCGCCGTTCACGCCGATGCTGTTCATGGGCGAGGAGTGGGCGGCCGGCACGCCGTGGCAGTTCTTCACCGACCACACCGACCCGCAGCTCGCTCAGGCCGTACGGCTCGGCAGGCGGCGGGAGTTCGCCGCGCACGGCTGGCGGGAGGAGGACGTGCCCGACCCGCAGGACCCGGCGACGCGCGAGCGCTCCTGCCTCGACTGGTCGGAGCCGGAACGCGAGCCGCACGCGCGCGTACTGGACTGGTACCGGCGGCTGATCGCCCTGCGCGCCGAGCAGCCGGACCTGACCGACCCGGACCTCGCCGACACCAGGGTGGCGTACGACGGCACGGGGCGCTGGCTGGCCTTCCGGCGCGGTGACATCCGGGTGGCCGTCAACCTGGGCACGGAACCGGCGGCGATCCCCCTGGGCAACCGCCCCGCGCGCGTGCTCGCCGCCTGGGAACCGGTCGAGGGTCCGGGCGCGAACGGAATACTGCGGGTACCGGCCGAGTCGAGCGTGGTGCTGGCGCAGGACTGAGGAGGGCTCCCGGGCGGAGCCCGCGCGCACCCTCCACGCGGCCGCCCGGCGCCCGCTCAGGCGGGCTCGTCCGGGTCGTCGTCGCGCAGTTCCGTCACACGTTCCAGGAGGATCGGTTCCCAGGCGCGTCGCAGCCGGGTCCTGAGCAGGGGCAGGGGCGGCGGCGCGCCGGACCGGTCGGCGAGTGCCTCCGCGAGGTCCACGACCGCGTCGCAGCGGGCCAGCCACAGGCCGCGCAGGCAGGGCCGGGCGCCGTATCCGGCGAGGGTGGCGGCGCGGACGGCGGCGGGTGAGCCCACGGAGAGGGCGAGCCCGGCGATGTCCTCGGCCGGGTCGCCGAGGACCGCGTCGCTCCAGCCGAGGACGCCGCGCACCCGCCCGTCGGCGCTGACCACCAGGTGCCCGCCGGTCAGCCCGTGGTGGACGAGGACCGCGGCGCCGGGCTGGACGCCGAGCTGGGCCGTCGCCTCCCGGGTGAGCCGCTCGGGCCGCGCGGCGTCGAACTCGTCGGCCGCGGCGAGGACGCGGGCCGCGCGCTCGGCGGACTGCCGCAGGGTCTCCAGGGCGCGCGGGGCCGCCCGCGGCACACCGAGCGTCTCGGCCTGCCGGACCGGCACCTCGCGCAGGCCGGTGAGCACCGCCGCGAGGTCCGCCTCGCCGAGGGCGGACACGTCGTGGTCCTCACCCGACCCGCCGGCCACCTTGGCGTCCAGCGTGTAGGTGAGGCCGGGTGCCCACTCGCCGTGCGCCACGCTCGTCGGCAGCGCGACCGGGACGTACGGCCGCACCAGTTCGCGCAGGCGCAGCTCGCGGCGTCTGCGCACCGCGGTCTCCCGGTCCGGGGCGAGCCGCAGGACGTGCCGGGCGCCGACCCACCACGTGTCGGGTTCGGCGCTCTCGGCCACCGGCCGGACGTCGGGTTCCGTGCTGCCGCCCAACAGGGAGCGGACCAGTCGGCGGACGGTGTCCGCGGTGGGTGTCGGTGCCTGGGTCATGTCGCGCCGTCGTCCTCCGGGTCTGCCGGGGCGTTCGGGGTCCGTCCGTCACCGGTCACTCGACGACGACCATCTCCCGGGTGGTGTCGTTGAGCCGTCGGCCGCCGTCCGCGGTGACGGTGACGATGTCCTCGATGCGTACCCCGAACCGGCCGGGCAGATAGACGCCGGGCTCGACGGAGAAGCACATGCCCGGCACCAGGGGCTGCTCCTCGCCCTCGATCATGTACGGCGGTTCGTGCGTGGTGACGCCGATGCCGTGCCCGGTGCGGTGGATGAAGTACTCGCCGTACCCGGCGTCGGCGATGACCGCGCGGGCGGCCCGGTCGACGTCCTGGCAGGCGGCGCCGGGCCGCACCGCCCGGAAGCCGGCCTCCTGCGCCGCGCGGACCAGGTCGTGCACCCGGCGCTCCTCGTCGGTGGGTTCGCCCACGTGGACGGTGCGGGAGGTGTCCGAGCCGTAGCCGTCCTTGAGGCCGCCGAAGTCGAGGACGACCATGTCGCCGACCTCGATGACACGGTCGCCGACCTCGTGGTGCGGGTTGGCGCCGTTGGGGCCCGAGGCGACGATGGTGAAGTCGACCTGGGAGTGCCCGGAGCGGCGCAGCGACGCGGCCAGGTCGGCGGCGACCTCGGACTCCCGGCGTCCGCCGAAGCGGACCTGCCGGATCTCCTCGAAGGCGGCGTCCGCGGCCGCTCCCGCCGCCGCCAGCAGTTCCAGCTCCGCCGCGTCCTTGACGGCGCGGAGCATGGGCAGCGCCTCGGTGAGGGAGGCGTACGAGGTGCCGGGCAGGGTGCGCTGGAGCGCCAGCAGGTGCATGGCCCAGGCGTTGTCGCTGATGCCGAGGCGTCCGGATCCGTCGAGGAGGGCGGCGGTGGCCGCGTAGGGGTCCTTGCCGTCGGTCCAGTCCCGCAGCGTCAGGGCGGGCGCTCCGGCCGCCTTAGCGGCGTCGGGGGCCTCCAGGGCCGGGACGACGAGCACGGGATCACGTCCCGGGGCGAGGACCAGCAGGGTGAGCCGTTCGGTGTCCGCCGTGGGCGCGTAGCCGGTGAGCCACACCAGGTCGGGGCCCGGGGCCACCAGCAGCCCGGCCAGCCCGGCGTCGGCCGCCGCTCGCACGGCGCGCTCCATCCGGGTCCGGTAGTCGTCGGCGGTGAAGGAAGCAGCGGACCTGCTGCCGGTCATCCGGGCCTCCCTGGGCGCGAGGGTGAAGGGACCACGGGCAGCATCCTGCCCCCCGGACGGGGGCGACGCGAGCCGATTGGCATGGAGCAATCCCGGCAACTAATGATTGGATGCCTTCCAAGCATTAGTTACGGGGGCGTCCGCGGTCCGGACGTCCGGAGGAGGCCGACACCGTGCTCGTACTCGCGCACATCAGCGATCTGCACCTGGACGGAAGCCCGCGGGCGACGGAGCGCGCCGAGCGGGTGCGCGACCGGCTGTGGCGGCTGCCGGGGCGGGTGGACGCGCTCCTGGTCACCGGGGACATCGCGGACCACGGCACGGAGGCGGAGTACGAGGAGGCCGCCCGCGTCCTCGGACTGCGCGACGGCTCCGCGCCGTTCCCCGTGCTCACCTGCCCGGGCAACCACGACAGCCGCGCGCCCTACCGCAAGGCCCTGCTCGGCCGGCCGGCCGCCGACGGACCGGTCAACGCCCTGCACGTCTTCGACGGCGGCGCGGTCCTGATGTGCGACTCCAGCGTCCCGGGCAGCGACGAGGGCGAGCTGGACGAGGAGACGTACGGCTGGATCGAGGCGTCGCTCGACGGACTCGACGGCGACCGGCCGGTCCTGCTCGCCCTCCACCACCCGCCCACGGCCCTGCACCACCCCTTGCCCGACTCCTACCGGCTGCGCCACCCCGAGCGCCTCGCCGCGCTGCTGGAGCGAAGGCCCCGGATCGCCGGGCTGATCACCGGTCACGCCCACACACCCGCCGCCACCGTGTTCGCCGGGCGGCCGCTGGTGGTCGGCCCCGGGGTGACGTGGACGCTGCGGCTGCCCTGGGAGGGCGAGGAGACCGCGGACCGGGATGCGCCGGTCGGACTCGCCTTCCACGTGCTGGACGACGCCGGACGGCTCACGAGCCACTTTCGTACGGTCGCGTGACGGCACGGTCGTGTGCCGGCGGTGTCATGTGCCGAGGGCGTCATGTGACGACGCCCGGTACGGCCGTCAGCTGCTGGTAGCCGCCGCTCCTGTGGCGCACGGTGAGCTTGACCTCCTTGCCGGGGCGGGCGCGGGCCACGGCGTGGGCGAGGTCGGCGGCCGAGTCGACGCGGGTCCTGCCGAACGCCAGCAGGACGTCGCCCCGCACCAGGCCCGCCGCGTACCCGGGCCCCGGCACGTGGACGCCCACGACCCGGGCCCCGGGCTTCCCGTCGTCCACGGCCTCCACACCGAGGGTCGCGCCGGCCGGCACCGGGGAGAGGGACGGACCGGCCGGGGAATCGGCCGACGGGTGCGCCGGGGCGGTCCGGGTGCCCGTCGCGGCCCCGGCGCCCCCTCCCGCTCCCGCCGCCCCGGCCTGCTGCTGCATCTCGGCCAGCTTGCTCATGCCGATCACCGTGGCGCCCACCGTGCCGAGTCCCACGCCCGCCAGGAGCAGGACCGCCGCGGCGAGCACACCGAGCAGCAGGGTGGTGAGCCGCCGGCGGCGCCGACGCCCGGGGTGCGGACGCCGGGCGGTGTCGGGCTCGGTGCCGGGCCCCGGGTCCCGGCCGGGCATCGGCTTGGGACGCAACGCTGTCTGTTCCATGGATCGCCTCCGGCAGGTGGTCTACCCGGCGCACCGGCGCGTGACGAGCCACGAAAGAGTGAGACTGAACGTCGGTCAGGGCGTCAGGGCGGGACTGCTCCTGGGCACGGCGACCGGCGCGGGCACGGGCGCGGCCGGGATCCGGCCCGGGAGGAAGCCGTGGGTGCGGCCGGCCAGGTACTCGGCCTTGTAGCGCGGGACGCTCCGGTGCCAGTTGAGGATTCCGGCCATCCAGTTCTGCAGGTCGGTGACATAGCCGTGCATGATGGTCCGCGCCTCCTCCGACAGCTGGAAGTCGTCGTAGACGACGGGGAGTTCGTGCGCGACGACGTGCTCGAACTGGCGCATGCGCTGGTTCATCAGATCCTGCACGACGCCCAGGGCGGCCGGGTAGTCGACGCCGAAGAAGTTCTGCACGACGAGGACGGCGTTGTGGATCTCGCCCTCGTATTCGATCTCCTTCTGGTACGAGAAGACGTCGTTGAGCAGGCACGCGTAGTCGATCGCCGCGTTCTCCAGGGAGCGGACCGGACCGCTGCGGTAGACCTCGGGCGGCACCGCCGGGCCGTGTCCGGCGCGGCACAGGCCCAGGGTGAGGTCGGAGCCGAAGGTGGCGCGCCGCATCTCCAGGTAGTCCACCGGGTCGGGGACGCGGTTCTGGATCTGGTTGGACAGCTCCCACACCCAGGCCTCGGTCATCGTGTCGACGGCCGTCCTCAGCGGGCGCCGCTCCTCCGGTGTCATCCCGGCCGTCGTGCGCACCCACAGGTCGATCAGGGACCGTTCCATGGCGTTGACGGGCGGCGGGACGGGCTCGCCGTCGAGCGGCATGCAGGCCGACAGTCGGGCGGTGGTCAGCCGGGCGGCGGCGAGGTCCCGGCGGTGGCCGTACACGAGCGGGTAGTAGTCGTCGCCGTAGGTGCCGAAGGCCAGCCAGCCGGAGGCGAGGTCCAACTGGTTCTGGGTGGCGTCCGGGTCGAGGCCGGCGGCGCACAGGGGGAGGTCGCAGCTCGCGAGCTTGTCCTCGTCCCAGACCCCCTCGCTGAGGATGCCCATCCGCGCGCACCACTCGGACAGATGGCGTCGGGCGCCCTCCAGGGCGGGGCTCAGCTCCAGCGGGTAGGGCATGCGGATGTCGGGGATGACGGACGGGCCGACCTTCTGGAAGGGCACGTTGGTGTAGGGGCGGGCCCGCTGGGCGACCGCCGCGGCGAGCAGCGCGCCGACGTCCGCGGCGGAGGTGCCGGGCCCGGTCAGCGCCTGCCAGCCGGCCAGGGGACGCTCGCCCTTGTTCATGTAGCGGCTGGAGCGCATGTGCCATTCGTGGCCGCCGGACTGCCAGTCCTGGAGGCCCTTCGTGTACGCCGCGACGGCGGCGGCCTCCGGCGGGGTCAGGCCGTTCTCCAGGGCGACGGCGGGCACCTCGGTGAACGCGGTGTGCTCGAACTGGTGCAGCCGTGAGGTGAGGACGTCGTTGACCAGCTCGGCGGCCTCCTGGGTGGTGCAGCCGAAGAAGGTCTCCAGGACCAGCACCCCGTTGCTCAGCTCGCCCTCGTCCTCGACCTCCCGCTGGTAGGAGAAGAGGTCGTTGCGCAGGTGCACGGCGTCGGAGAACGTCTCCATGAGTACCCTGAGCGGCCTGGTCCCGGCGACGGCGGCGGGCACCTCGGCGGTCGCGTACTCCACGAGCCCGGCGGACCAGGGGGCGCCGCCGACCTTGCGGCGCATCTCGATGTACTCGACGGGGTTGGCCACGCGCCCCTCGTTGATGTTGGACAGCTCCCACATGGACTCGTTGAGCAGGTGCTCGGTGGCGACGGCGAAGCGGCGGCGCCAGCCGGCCGACATCGCGGGCACCGTGCGGGTCCACAGGTCGGCGAGGCCGGCCTCCACCGGGTTCTCCGGCTCGGGCATCTCGGTGGCGTCGTCGAGCGGCATGAACAGGGGGAGCCGGTCCAGGTGGGCCTTGCCGGCGAGGCGGTCCTGGCTGCGTTTGAACTTCTCCAGGAAGTGGTCGTCGAAGAAGAAGACCCACACGTACCAGTCGGTGATGAGGGAGAGCGCCGGCCCGTCGCAGTCGGGGTGGGTGTAGGCGCAGAGCAGGCCGTAGTCGTGGGCGTCGAGGTCGGACTGCTCCCAGACCCCGGAGCCCTCCAGCATGCCCATCTCGCGCGCCCAAGTCGTCGAGTGGGCGCGGGCCTCGTCGAGATGCGGGTTGAGCCGCGCGGGATGCGGCAGGTAGAAGTGCGGGAGTTGGAAGGGCTGTTGCGTCATGGCCGGGCACTACCCATGCCCCTCCGGACGCATCCGTCGGGCCGCACATGATCACACCATCGCGTGAATCAGCCCGAAATACGGGAACTTCTCCCGCGGTCCTCCCTCAGCGCTCCCTCACCACTCCCTCGGCACCCCCTCAGCGTCTGACCTGGATCAGCGCGTGCGTTCCGCTCGTCCGCCAGCGCCGCTCGCCGCTCCTCTCCAGCGCGGCCTCGGTCTTCGCGTCGAGGCCCGTGACGACGTCGGACTTGAGGGTGCGCAGCGCGGCGACGGGGCCGGGGAAGTACGCGGTGGCGTCCGCGAAGGAGGTGGTCGGCGGCCACCACCGGTCGCCCACCAGGCGTCGGTAGTTGAGGTCGCCCTTGAGGACGGTGACGGTGGCCGCGGCGAAGTCCCCGCGCAGGTCGTCGGGCATGTCCGCGTACGGCAGCGGGGCGCAGGAGAAGGGGTGGGCGCGGACGGTGACGCGGCCGTCGCCCAGGGCGGCCCAGAGCCGCTCGCCGTGGGCCGCCGCGGCGCCGCCCGCCGTGACGAGCCTCCGCAGGGCGTCGAGCACGTCGGTGGGCGTGGCGTCGGAGACGTAGTACGGGTACGGCTTGACGTGCAGGACGACCCGGTCGACGCGGCCCTCGGCCAGGAGGTGCGAGACGAGGAGCAGGTCGGGGACGAGTTCGCGGCCGGCGTTGTCGGCGACGAGGCACAGCGTGGCCGGTCCCCGGTCCGGGGCGCCCGTCCCCGGGGCCGGGAGCAGGGACCAGAGGGTGTCGCTGTCGTCGGCGACGAGGGCCTCCGTCTCGCCCCGGGTGTCGGCGCCCCGGCCGGAGAGGCGGAAGCCGAGGTCGGCGCGGTTGCCCCACAGCGAGCCGTGCAGCAGGGCCCGGGTCCGTTCGTCGGCGGGCAGGCGGTCGAGGCCGTCCAGCGCGGCGAGTTCCTCGTCCGTCTCCGGCGCGTCGAGTTCGGCGCGCTTGGCGGGCCGGAAGGGGTCGACGCCCTGCCAGGCGCCGGGGCCGAAGTAGCCGACGGCGTCGAGGAGCCGGCGGTAGAAGTGGCTCTCGGCCCACAGCCAGGGCACGTCGTACCAGGAGCGGCCGGCGTAGGCGTCCATGCCCCACCGCGCCCAGCGGTCCCGGTCCCGGCCGGTGGGGTCGGCGTCGGCGGGCAGCGGCTCGACCACGCCGTCGGCGCAGCCGGCGAGCAGCGCGTCGAGCGCGTGGCGCCGTTCGGGATCGAGGGGGAAGGCGTCCCGCACCTGCCGCACGATGGCGGGGTGCCGCTCGGCCAGCACGCCGTGCGGGAAGGAACCGGGCTCGTCGGCGACGATGACGGGGGCGGGCACGAACGGGGTGTCGGGCATGCTCGTCACCGTACCGGTCAGGCCGTGGCCGTCTCCCGTTCCAGGCGGGCCGCGAGGGTGAGGTAGCGGGCGCGCCGGGTCACCGGGACCATGCCGCGGATCAGGATGTACCACATCTCGGCGAGACGACGGGGCTGGCGCCCGGCCGGTTCGAGGGTGCCGCTGACGACGCGGGTGCCGACGATGGAGCAGACGAGGGTGTGGGCGACGGAGTCGACGTCGATGTCCGGGTGCACGTCGGACTGCCGTACGGCGTTCAGCAGCCGGGACGTGGCGATCTCCCGCCACTCGGTGAAGGGGTGCGGCAACGGCGGCCGTACCGGTACTCCGGCGGTGGCGAGCCGCAGCCCGGCCCGCAGCACCGGCCCCTCCTCGCAGAGCCGGGCCATGCCGAACGTGAGGCGCATCAGCGCCTCCAGCGAGGAGTAGCCCCGCCCGTCCAGGTCGCTCGCCAGTCGGCGGGAGGTGCGGGACTGTATCTCCATGATGGCGTGCGCGAGGTCTTCCTTCGCCGCGAAGTGGAAGTACAGGGCGCCTTTGGTGACCCCGGCGTGGGCGACGATCTCGCTCAGGCTGGTCGACTCGTAGCCGTGCCGGTCGAACAGGTCGGCCGCCGCACCGACGATCGTCGCGCGGGTCTGCTCGGCGCGTAGCTGCCTCGCCATCGGCTGGACTCTCCCGGGCTGGAACTCAACAGACCGTGCCGCCTGTCTTAACCCCTCGTACACGATAACTCACGGACTAACTGTCCATCAGATCAACCCCGGTGGACCCCGCACGGCACGTGCCCCGTCGCGCACACCGTCGGGCATACCGCCCGGCATTCCGCTTCGGCCCGCTTTCGCCGTCCCGTTCATCACGATGCGGCACCGACAACTCGCAGCAGTTCGCTGGTCACTTGACTACCAGCGGTCACACACGGTTTGCTCCGGCCAGGCGAGTTTCACCCGGTTGGCGCACTGACCCGCGGCTCCGGGCCCGCTCGCTCCGTTCCTCCTGCTCGGCCGCACAGCGAGGTGCCCCCGCCCCCATGAGTACAGTTCCCCCGCCCATCCACTCCCCCGCACCCCTGCGCACCGCGGCCCTCGCCGCGGCCGTCTGCCTGCTGGTGGCCGGCTGCTCCGCCCTCGGCGGGGACGAGGACGGCTCGGCGGCGGACGCCGCGGGCGGGTCCGGCGGCGGCCGGATGAAGCTCGTCATGGTCACCCACGGCGGTGAGGGCGACGCCTTCTGGGACCGGGTGCGCAAGGGCGCCGAGGCGGCGGCCGCCAAGGACGGCGTCGACCTGACCTACGCCGGGGACGCCGACACCGCCGACCAGGCCGACCTGGTGCGGGACGCCGTCCGCGACAAGGCCGACGGCATCGCCGTGACCCTGGCCAAGCCGCAGGCGATGAAGGCGGCGGTCGCCGAGGCCAAGGCCGCCGGGATTCCCGTGGTCGGCCTCAACTCCGGTATCGACGCCTGGCGTGCCACCGGGCTCCTGGAGTACTTCGGGCAGGACGAGAGCGTCGCGGGCCGGGCCGTCGGCGACAAGCTGAACGACCTCAAGGCCAAGCACGCCATGTGCGTCATCCACGAGCGCGGCAACGTCGCCCTGGAGGCCCGCTGCGCCGGTGTGAAGAAGACCTTCCGCGGCGAGACCGAGATGCTCTACGTCGAGGGCACCGACATGAAGGCGGTCGGCGCCGCCGTCACGGCGCGGCTGCGGCAGGACCCCGACATCGACGAAGTCGTCATGAACGGCGCGGCGTTCGCCCTCACCGCCGTCGAGTCGGTCGACGAGGCGGGCAGCTCCGCGCACGTCGCCACCTTCGACCTCGACAACGACCTGGTCGCCGCGGTCAAGCGCGGGGACGTCCAGTTCGCGGTGGACCAGCAGCCGTACCTCCAGGGCTACCTCGCGGTGGACGCGCTGTGGCTGTACCGCACCAACGGCAACGTCAGCGGCGGCGGGGTGGCGCCCGTGCTGACCGGCCCCGCGTTCGTGACCCGGACCAACGCCGACTCGGTAGCGAAGTTCGCCGCGGGCGGCACCCGGTGACCGGGTCCCGCGGCCGACGGCGTCCGCCCGCCTCCGTCTCTCTCCCCCACTGATCGCCTAGGACGACGATGTCTGCACGCAAGACACGGAAGACCCGGGAGACGCCGAAGACCCGGCGGAAGGGCGCCCGGCGCCGCCTCGGCTCCATACGCCTGTCCCTCATCCTCCTGGCCCTGGTGCCCGGCGTCACCCTCGCGGCCGTGTGGGGCGTCACGACGATCCAGATGTTCTCGGAGGGGCTGCGGCTGCGCGCGCAGACGGAGCTGAGCCGCGACACCGGCGCCATGGGCACCGAGGCCGCCCTCGCCCTGCAGAAGGAGCGCAGCCTGTCGGCCGCCTGGCTGGCCGAGCCGGACGGCGACCGGGCGGAACTGGACGCGCAGCGCAGGAAGACGGACGAGGCGGTCGCCCAGCTGGTGGGCCAGTCGGACGCGATCCAGAGCGCTCCCGACCGGATCTCGGACCGGCTGTACTCGGTGCTCGGTTCGGTGGGCAGCCTGGAGTACTACCGCGACCAGGTGGACGACCCCAGCGACATCACCGCCGAGCAGGCGCTCGACCAGTACACCTCGATCGTCGACGAGCAGATCCACGCCTTCCAGGAACTCTCCCAGGTCGACGACGGGGACCTCACGTCCCGGGCGGGTCCGCTGGTCGCCCTGGAGCACGCCGCCGAGCTGACCTCCCAGGAGGACGCCCGGCTCACCCTGGCCTGGCCGTCCGACCGGATGAACCAGGAGCAGTGGACGAACTTCGCCCAACTGGTGCACACCCGCCGCTGGCTGGTGCAGGACCAGGTCGTTCCCTCGTTGACCGGGAGCGCGAAGACGCAGACCGAGCGCATCCTCGCCAGCTCCGAGTGGAAGTCCTTGCAGGACGTCGAGGACCAGGTGCTCGAGGCCCGTTCGGCGGGCGGGGGCGAGCGGATCGACCTGCCGGACGCACGGCAGCGCTGGAACGCCGCCTTCGAGTCGATCTCCACCCAGTACGGCCAGCTCGTGCGGCAGCAGACGGAGGGTCTCCTCGACCGCAGCGCCGAGGAGGCCCGGGGCCTGCTGATCAAGGCCGGCGTGCTCAGCGCGGGCGGGCTGATCGCGCTGGTGCTCTGCATCGTCATGTCCTGGCGCATCACCCGCTCGCTCTCCCGGCGGCTGCGCGGGCTGCGGCTGGCCACCCTGAGCCTGGCCGAGGAACGGCTGCCCGACGTGGTGGCCCGGCTGGAGCGGGGCGAGACGGTCGACGTGGAGTCGGCGACCCCGCCGCTGGACTACGGGCAGGACGAACTCGGCCAGGTCGCCCAGGCGTTCAACACCGCCCAGCGCACCGCCGTGCACACCGCCGTCGAACTCGCCGACACCCGGCGCGGCTTCCAGAAGGTCATCCTGGGCATCGCGCGGCAGAGCCAGAACCTCGTCAACATGCAGCTCGGCAAGCTGGACGCCCTGGAGCGCGAGCACACGGACCCCGAGATCCTCAAGGGCCTGTACGAACTGGACTCCACGGCCAGCCAGTTGCGGCGCTACGAGGAGAACCTCGTCATCATCAGCGGTGAGCAGCCCCGGCGCACCTGGCGCGAACCCGTGTCGCTGGTGGACATCCTGCGCAGCGCCGTCGGCGAGGTCGCCGAGTACCAGCGGGTGGAGCTGCACGCCGACGAGGAGGTGGCCCTCGCCCCGCCCGCGGTGGCCGACGTGATCCACCTGCTGGCCGAGCTGATCGACAACGCGACCTCCTACTCCCCCGCGCCCAACCCGGTCGGGGTGCGGGCGGCGCTGGTGGCCAAGGGCCTGGCGGTCGAGATCGAGGACCGCGGGCTCGGCCTGTCGGAGGAGGACTACGCGTCGTTCAACGCCCAGTTGGCGGTGGCTCCGCAGTTCGACGTGGTGGCGCTCGCCGACGACCTGCGGCTCGGCATGTTCGTCGTCGCCCGGCTCGCCCACCGGCACGGCATCACCGTCACGCTGCGCCCCTCCCCGTACGGCGGGACCACGGCGATCGTGCTGATCCCGCACGAGATCGTGGTGCGCGAGCCGGCCGGCCGGGCGGACGGCACCGGCGCCGCGGTGGCCGGCGTGCGGGACCGCCGGGTCGCCGGGGCCTTCGCGGCCACCGCGCGCGACTCGGCCGGCCCGGCCGCCGCCGCCGCCGAGCAGCCCACCGTGTCCGCCCCCTCGGCCGCGGCCTCGGGGCCGGAGGGGGGCCCGGCCGGCGACGAGGGGTCCGTGCGGCCCGTACGGTCGTCCCGGCCGGCGCCCGCGAGCCGGTCCGCGGCCGCGGCGGGCTCCGCCGGCGACTCACTCGGCGGCTCCTGGGACGAGCGCGGCGGCCTGGCACCGCTGCCCCGCCGGGTGCCGCAGACCAGCCTCGCCGCCGAACTGCGCGACGAGGACCCGGACGGCCGCCGGAACGGCTCGGCGGGCGCGTCCGGGGACGACTACGCCGACTTCACGGCCGAGCGCGCCGCCTCGTCCCTCGCCGGGTTCCAGCGCGGCACGCTGCGGGCCCAGACCGATGAGGACACCGCCGACGCGGACGACACCGACACCGACACCGACGGGCACGTGTTCTCCTCCGCCGCCCCCACGACCCCGACCGCCGACCGCCGACCGCCGACGAAGGACACGCGATGACCCGACCCTCCCCCGCCACGCACACCGAGCTGGACCAGTTGCTCACCGGACTCGTGGAGCGGGTCGCCGACGTGAACCAGGCGGTGGTGCTCTCCGAGGACGGGCTGGTCGTCAGCAAGTCCACCGGTTTCCTGCGGGACGACGCCGAGCGGCTGGCGGCGACCGCGTCGGGCCTGATGAGCCTCAGCAAGGGCGTCAGCATGGACTTCCGGGGCGGCCCGGTGCGTCAGGCGCTCATCGAGATGGCCAACAGCTACCTGATACTCACCTCCGCGGGCCCCGGCGCGCACCTGGTCGTGCTCACCGGGCCGAACGCCGACGTCGGCGTGGTGGCGTACCAGATGAACATGCTGGTGAAGAAGATCGGCGAGCACCTGAGCGCGGCACCGCGGGCCACCGCGGGACCCGGCGAGTGACGTGACCGGAGGCGACGCGGGGGGCCGGCTGGTGCGGCCGTTCACCCTGACCGGCGGCCGGACCAGGCCCAGCCGCGCCGACTTCACCCTCATCACGACGGTGACCGCTCTCGACCCGCAGCCCGCCCGGGCGGCGCGCCCGCAGCCCGAGCACCTGCGGATCCTGCGGCTGTGCGCCCGGCCGGTCGCCGTGGCGGAGATCGCGGCCCGTCTCGACCTGCCGGTGAGCGTGGTCGTCATCCTGCTCTCGGACCTGCTGGAGGCCGGCCGGATCACCGCGAGGCCGCCGCACCCCGTCTCCCACGCCACCGAGGACCTGGACCTGTTGCAGAAAGTGAGGGACGGCCTTGGCCGGCTCTGAGCGCGTCGTCGAGACGCCCACGGCATCCGCACGCTCCACCGCGCCCGAGGCGGTGAAGATCCTCATCGCCGGTGGTTTCGGCGTCGGCAAGACCACCATGGTCGGGTCGGTCAGCGAGATAGCCCCGCTGCGCACCGAGGAACCGCTGACCGCGGCGGGGCTGGACGTCGACGACCTCAACGGCATCGAGGAGAAGCGGGCCACGACCGTGGCCCTGGACTTCGGCCGGATCACCATCGGCCGGGACGTGGTGCTGTACCTCTTCGGTACGCCCGGTCAGCAGCGTTTCTGGTTCATGTGGGACGACCTGGCGATCGGTGCGCTCGGTGCGGTGGTCCTGGTCGACGTCCGCAGGCCCGAGTCGAGCTTCGCCGCGATCGACTTCTTCGAGCGGCGGGGCATTCCGTTCGTCGTCGCGGTCAACGGCTTCCACGGCCGGCACCCGTACCCGGCCGCGGAGATCCGCGAGGCCCTCGCGCTGCCGGAGCACGTGCAGGTGCTGCTGTGCGACGCGCGGGAGCGGACCTCCAGCCGGGACGTCCTCCTCGCCCTGATCGACCAGCTGATCGACGCCGCGACCGGGGCCGCGGCGTCGTAGCGCGTCGTCTTCGGGCGTGGCCCCCGGGCGTCCGTCAGACGAGACCCGCGGACTTCAGCCACGCCTTGGCCACGTCCAGCGGGTCCTTCTTGTCCAGCTGGACCTGTGCGTCCAGGTCGAGGAGCGTCTCGGTGTCCAGCTTGGCGGAGACCGCGTTCAGCGCGGCCACGCCCTCCTTGTTCAGTCCGTCCTTGGCGACCAGCGGGGTCACGTTCGCGTGGCCGAAGAGGTTCTCCGGGTCCTTCAGGACGACGAACTTCTCCTTGATGATGGTCGGGTCGGTGGTGAAGACGTCCGCCGCCTGCACGGTGTTCTTGGTCAGCGCCGACTGGGTCAGCGGACCGCCCGCGTCGAGCGCCTTGAAGGACTTGAACTTCAGGCCGTACACCGACTCCAGGCCCTTGAGCCCCTGCTGACGCGTCTGGAACTCGGGCGAGCCGCCGATCACCAGGTCCGGTGCGACGTCCTTGAGGTCGGCGAGGGTCGACTCGGCGGTGAGGCCGTGCTTCTTCGCGGTCTCGGCGTTGACGCTCACCGAGTCCTTGTTCTCGGCCGGTGACGACTCCAGCAGCGTCAGCTTCTTGTCCAGCTTGGCCTTCGCCGCCTCGTTCACCGCCTCGACGGACTGCTGCCGGGCCTTCGGGTCGAGGTAGGCCAGCAGCGAGCCGTTGTACTCCGGCAGCACCGTGACGGAACCGTTCTTCAGCAGGCCGTACGTCGTCTCGCGGCTGCCTATGTTGTGCTGGTAGGTGACCTTGAGGCCCTTGGCCTTGAGCGCCTCCCCGTAGATGTCGGCGAGCAGGGTGCTCTCGGCGAAGTTGTTCGAGCCGACGACGACGGTGCCGGCCTCCGCCTTGTCACCCGCGAGGGGGTTGTCGGAGGTGTCGTCGGAGTCGGAGGAACAGCCCGCGAGCAGCGCCGCGGCGGCGGCGAGCGCGAGGGCCGCCGCGCCGGTGTGCCTGGTCCTGGACCTGCTGCTCTTCGCGGTGAAAGTCATTCGTCGATCCAAACGATCCGGTCGCCGCTCAGTCAAGAACGGCCTGGTTACGGTTTCTTCACCTCGGTGGCCGTCATCGTCTGCGCACCCCCGGTGACACGGCCAGCCGCCCGACCGCCCAGAACACCGCGAGGGTGACGAGCGCCATGAGGGCGACCAGCGTGGCGCCGCCGACCACTTTCTCGTAGTCGCGCTGGTAGAGGCCGTCGATGATGTAGCGGCCGAGCCCGCCGAGGCTGACGTAGGCGGCGATGGTCGCCGTCGACACGACCTGGATGGCGGCGGAGCGCAGCCCGCTGAGCACCAGCGGGAGGGCCACGGGCAGTTCGACCCGGAAGAGGATGTCCGTCTCGCGCATGCCCATGCCGCGCGCGGCGTCCACCGGTGAGGGGTCGACGGAGCGGACGGCCTCGTAGGTGGTCACCAGGATCGGCGGGATCGCGAGCACGACCAGCGGGATCATCACGGGCAGCAGACCGATGCCGACGGCGACGGCGATCAGCACCAGCAGTCCGAAGCTGGGCAGGGCGCGGGCGGCGGTGGCGACGAAGGCGACGGCGTTGCCGCCGCGTCCGGTGTGCCCGGTCAGCAGCCCGGCGGGCAACCCGATGGCAGCCGCGAGACCGAGGGCCATCAGCGTGTACTGGACGTGTTCCAGCAGGCGTCCGGGGATGCCGTCGTAGCCGTGCCAGTGGGCGCTGTCGCTGAAGAAGGCGTTGACGAAGTGGAGTACGTTCACCGGGCCGCGGCCTCCTCCGGCTCGGGCCGCGCGGCGGCTTCCTTCGGGCGTTGCCGCCTGCCCCGCGGCAGCCACGGGGTCAGCAGGTTCCGGGCCAGGACGAGGAGCGCGTCGCACAGGATGGCCAGGACGGCGGTGGTGAGGACGGAGTTCACCGCCAGCTCGGGACGGCCGTACTTCTGGGCGTCCGCGAGCAGGTTGCCGAGGGCGCCCTGGTTGCCGATGAGGGCGCCGACGCTGACCAGGGAGATGCTCGCCGACACGGCCACTCGCAGCCCGGCGAGGATGGCGGGCACGGCGATCGGCAACTGCACCTGGAGATAGCGCCGTACGGGCCCGAAGCCCATGGCCGTGGACGCGGCCAGCGTCTCCTCGGGCACCGACCGCACGCCGTCGACGATCGCCGGGACGAGCACCACCAGGCTGTACACGGCCAGCGGGATCATCACGGTCAGTTCGGTCTGGCCGGTGTAGTCGATGAGGACCACGAAGACGGCCAGCGAGGGGATGGCGTAGAAGACGGTGGTCACACCGAGCACCGGCGGGTACAGCCAGCGGAAGCGCACGCACAGCTGGGCGAGGGGCAGCGCGGCGAGCAGCCCGGCCAGGACCGGCAGCAGCGCCTCGCGCAGGTGCAGCCCGATCAGGCCGAAGTAGGTGTGGCCGAGGTCGCTCGGTATGTCGAAGAAGCCGTTCACGGGGCGACCTTCGCGACGTCGGCGGGCTCCTCGGTCCGCGCGTCGCCGGGGTCCGCCGCGCCATGGGCGGAGCGGATCGCCTCCGCGATGGTCTGCTGGGAGACGACGCCGGTCACCCGCCCGTCACCGTCCACGGCGACGGCCCAGCCGGTGGGCGAGAGCACGGCGCAGTCGAGCGCGGCCCGCAGCGAGTCGGTGCCCGGCACGAACGGCCGCCCGTGGGACAGCAGCCGCCCGGAGGCGAGGTCCCCCGCGGCGAGGTCGCCCGGCTCGGCCCAGCCCAGCGGCCGGTCGTCCGCGTCGGTCACCAGCAGGTGGCCGGCGCCGTCGGCTCCGGCGAGCTGCTCGGCGGTGGCGTCGGCCCGCACGACCGGTCCGGTGCTCAGCTCCAGGGCGGCGGAGGGGAAGAAGGAGAGCCGCCGGATGCCGCGGTCGGCGCCGAGGAAGTCCTCGACGAAGTCGTCCGCGGGGTCGGACAGCAGCTCGGCGGGCGGTGCGAACTGGGCGAGCCGGCCGCCGGTGCGCATCACCGCGACCATGGTGCCGAGTTTGATGGCCTCGTCGATGTCGTGGGTGACGAAGACGATGGTCTTGCCCAGTTCGTCCTGGATGCGCAGGAGTTCGTCCTGGAGTCCCTTGCGGACGACGGGGTCGACGGCGGAGAACGGCTCGTCCATGAGCAGCACCGGCGGATCGGCGGCGAGCGCCCGGGCCACGCCGACGCGCTGCTGCTGGCCGCCGGAGAGCTGGTAGGGGTACCGCTTGGCGAGCGAGGTGTCGAGCCCCACCCGTTCCATCAGCTCGGCGGCCCGCTCGCGGGACTTCTGCTTGCCCCAGCCGATCATGCGGGGCACGGTGGCGATGTTGTCGAGGATCGTCCGGTGCTGGAAGAGCCCGGCGTTCTGGATGACGTACCCCATCGACCGGCGCAGCGTGGTGACGGGCTGCTGCTGGAGGTCCTCGCCGTCGAGCAGGATCGTTCCCTCGCTGGGCTCGACCATTCTGTTGATCATCCGCAGGGTGGTCGTCTTGCCGCAGCCCGAGGGGCCGACGAGGACCGTGATCGAGCGGTCGGGTATGTCCAGTGACAGCCGGTCGACCGCGACGGTGCCGTCCGGGTACCGCTTGGTGACTGAGTCCATCCGTATCAAAACGCCGAATACCCTTCGGGTCTGGCAGAAGCTGCCCGCTCCGGCCGCGGTCGGTGGGGCCGTCGCCGGTCGAGTGTAGACGGCTGGTCCGCGGGGCCCCCGTTGCTCCGGGGCGACTCCTTCCCGCTGCTCCGGCGTTCACACCGGAAACCCGGCCGACGGCGGCGGCCGGGAGCGACGGTGTCCACCGTGACGCTCCCGGCCGCCGCGTGCCGGCCCGGTCGGGCTCAGCCCGCCTTCGGCTCCAGCCGCAGGGAGATGCTGTTGATGCAGTACCGCTGGTCGGTCGGGGTCGGGTAGCCCTCGCCCTCGAAGACGTGTCCGAGGTGCGAACCGCACCGGGCGCAGCGCACCTCGGTGCGCAGCATCCCGTGGGAGCGGTCCTCGATCAGCTCGACCGCGTCGGTGTCCTTCGGGTCGTAGAAGGACGGCCAGCCGCAGTGGGACTCGAACTTGGTCGTGGAGGTGAACAGCTCCGCACCGCAGGCGCGGCAGGAGTAGACGCCCTCGGTCTTGGTGTCGGTGTACTCACCGGTGAAGGCCGGCTCCGTGGCGGCCTCGCGCAGCACGGCGTACTCGGCCGGGGCCAGCTCCGCCCGCCACTGCTCGTCCGGCTTCTCGACGTCGTACGACATGAGTCTCAGCCCCTTACTTCGACAGCTCGTCCAGGATGCGCGGTCCGAGGTCGGTGACGTCGCCCGCGCCCATGGTGAGAACGAGATCACCGGCCTTCGCCATTCCCGCGACCAGCGCGGGCGCGGCGTCCTTGTCGTGGACCGGCGTGACGTCCGCGCCCGCCGCGCGGGCCGCCTCGATGATCAGCTCGCTGGTGATGCCCGGGATCGGGTCCTCGCGGGCCGGGTAGATGTCGAGGACGACCGAGGCGTCCGCGAGGGACAGTGCCTGGCCCATCTCCTTGCCCAGCTCCTGGGTGCGGGAGAAGAGGTGCGGCTGGAAGAGGACCAGGATGCGGGCGTCGCCGACGGCGGCGCGCATGGCCTCCAGGTCGGCCGTCATCTCGGTGGGGTGATGCGCGTAGGAGTCGACGACCTGGACGCCGGCCGCCTCGCCCTTGAGCTGGAGGCGCCGCTTGACACCCGTGTACGCGGCCAGCGCGGGGGCCAGCTCGGCGGCGGGGACGCCGAGGGCCGCGCCCGCGGCGAGGGCGGCGACGGCGTTGTGGGCGTAGTGGCGGCCGGGGACGGAGACGGTGAAGGTCAGCTCGGCACCGTCCAGGACGACGGTGACCTCGCTCTTGAGCCCCTGCGGGACGACGGACAGGATGCGCACGTCGGCGTCCTCGGACTCCCCGTACGTCACCGTCCGCACCGAACCGGCCAGCCTGCGCGTCAGCTCCCGGGCGCCCTCGTGGTCGGCCGCGATCACCAGGGTGCCGCCGGGGACGATCTTCGCGGCGAAGGACTCGAAGGACTCGTAGATCTCGTCCATCGACGCGTAGTTGGCGTGGTGGTCCAGCTCGACGTTGAGGACGATGGCGACCTCGGGGGCGTACTTGTGGAAGCTGCGGTCGCTTTCGTCCGCCTCGGCGACGAAGATCTCCCCGTCGCCGTGCAGGGCGTTGGAGCCGGGCGCGTCCAGGTCGCCGCCGATCGCGTACGACGGGTTCAGACCCAGCTCGGACAGGGAGACCGCCAGCATCGAGGTGGTGGTGGTCTTGCCGTGGGTGCCGGCCACGGCGATCGGGCGCAGGCCGTCCATCAGGGCGGCGAGGGCGTCAGAGCGGTGCACGACCGGGATGCCCAGCTCGGCGGCGCGGGCCAGCTCCGGATTGTCCTCGCGGATGGCCGAGGACACGACCACGCAGCTCGCGTCGTCGGCGAGGTGCCGTGCCGCGTGCCCGATGTGCACCGTGGCGCCCAGGGCGCGCAGCGCCCCGGCGGTCGCGGAGTCCTTGGCGTCACTGCCCGCCACCTCGGCGCCGCGCTGGGCGAGGATCTTGGCGATGCCCGACATCCCGGCTCCGCCGATGCCGATGAAGTGCGGTCGGTCCATGGCGGTGGGAAGGCCGGGTGCCATGCGCTGTTCTCCCAGGGTGATCCGTCGGTGGGCGCGCCCCCTCGGCGGGGGCGCGGCACCAGCCTATGCCTTGCTGTGGGAGAAGAGTTTCAGGACCGGTACGCCGACCTTGTGCCGGGCCCGGGAGGCCCAGTCCCGGTGGAAGAACTCCTCCACGTAGTGGGGGTCGGTCAGGACGATCACCTCGTCGGCGGCGACCTCCATGACCACGGACTTGAGCTCGTCCAGCGGGTGGTCCTCGATCAGCCGGCCCTCGGCCTGGGCGCCGGACGCGCGCAGGGCCGTGAGGGACACCTCCAGCGCCCGCTCCCCGACGCTCTGCGCCTCCTGGCCCTCCGGGGTCTCCCCCTCCCGTACGGCGTCGTCCAGCTCGCCGAGCGCGACGTCGTCGATGGCCCGCAGCAGCCGGTCCGCCTGATCGCCGCGCGGCTGGAGCAGCACGTGGAAGCCGACCTGCTCGTCCCCGTGCAAGGTCGTGACGAACTCCACGTCGGCGGACGTCAGGGCCTTCTCGATCATCAAAACGCTTGTGAACACCAGGCGCCCCTTCTCCTTGGAGGGCCCGTGGGCCCACCCTCCGTAGGCCGTACCAGACCCTGCGGAAACCATCCTGCCCCGTGATCGCACAGGTACTGCCGGAATCAGTGTGCCCGGCACGGGCTAAACGGAACGGAAGATTCCGCCGATTCCCGGATGTGCGGTAACGATCGAACACCTGTCCGGTCGCCGCCGTCCACACCTGCTCGGGATCGCCCTAGTCACGCCGGTAACGGCTGAAGAGGAAACCTTCCTCCTCCAGCAGGGACGCCAGGACGAACCGCCGCGGGACCTCGACCGCCGGTCCGCCCGCGATCCGCTGCGCGTCCCCCGCGGTCAGCATCGGGGAGACCGTCAGGCACAGCTCGTCGAGCACCCCGGCCGTGACGAACTGCCCCAGCAGCCGCGGGCCGCCCTCGGTCAGCAGCCGGGTGTGCCCCAGCTCCGCGAGCGCCCCGAGGGCGCGGGCCGGGTCCACGCCGACGCCGTCCCCCGCGATCACCACCCGGGCCCCGGCCCGCTCGGCGGCCGCGATCCGGTCCGGGGCCGCGGCGGCTCCGGTCAGCACGAGGGTGGGCACGAGCGGGGAGGTGAACAGCGGACGGGAGAAGTCCAGCTCCAGGCTCGCGCTGACCACCGCGATCGCCGGCACGGGTGCCTGACCGGCCGCCCGCCGCGCCTCGGCGAAGTCGGCCCGCACGCGGGCCGGCCGGTACCCCTCCTGCCGTACGGTCTCGGCACCGGCGATCACCACGTCCGCCAGTGCGCGCAGGGTGCCGAAGACACGCATGTCGGTCGCGCTGGAGATGGGCTGGGAGCGGCCGTCGTGCTGGGCGGCGCCGTCGAGGGTGGAGACCATGTTGGCCCGCAGCCAGGTCTCCCGGTCCCCGTCCGGCTCGGGGTAGGCGTAGGCGGCGGCCAGCTCGGCCAGGCTCCACTCCCGGTCGGTCTCGGAGCCGCCCGGGCCGACGGTCGGATCGGTCACGGCGGCGGGGACGGGGAACAGGCGTCGCATGGGGTGCAGTGTTCCACGCGGCCGACCCCCCAACCCCGCAGGCCGGCGCCCTGCCGCCCCCACCACACGGCGCCCCCACCCGCACCGCGCTGCACCCCGGCCCGCACCACGGCGCCCCCACCCGCACCGCGCTGCACCGCACCCCGGCACCCGCGCCACTCCCGCCCGCACCCGGCGCCCGCGGTCCGGGCGGCGGGGAGTCCCGCCGGGCAGGCCCTACCATTGAGTACCGTGTCGTCCTCCTCCCCCGCCTCCGTGCCCGCCCCGATAACCGGGACGGCTCCGGCCACGGTCTCCCTGTGCGCCCGCGAGCCCCACGTCCCCGCGGACCGTCTGGTCGCCGAGATGGTGCCACCGCCCCGTTTCGACTCCGTCCGCTTCGGCACGTACATCCCGGACCCGAACCAGCCCAGCCAGAGCGAGGCCGTCCGGGTCCTGGAGGACTTCGCGGGCGGGCTGGGCGAGGCGCCCGGCGCGGCCACCGGCAGGCGCGGCTTCTTCGGGCTCGGCCGGGGCAAGGCACCGAAGACCCCGGCCGGACCCCGCGGCGTGTACCTCGACGGCGGCTACGGCGTCGGCAAGACGCACCTGCTGGCCTCCCTGTGGCACGCCACCCCCGCCGAGCCCTCCCGCAAGGCGTTCGGCACCTTCGTGGAGCTGACCAACCTCGTCGGCGCCCTCGGCTTCCAGCAGACCGTGCGGACCCTGTCCGGGCACCGCCTGCTGTGCATCGACGAGTTCGAGCTCGACGACCCCGGCGACACCGTCCTCGTCTCCAGCCTGCTCGCCCGGCTGGTGGAGGCCGGCGTGGCGCTCGCCGCCACCTCCAACACACTGCCGGGCAAGCTCGGCGAGGGCCGGTTCGCGGCGGCCGACTTCCTGCGCGAGATCCAGGGCCTGTCCGCCCACTTCCGCGCCCTGCGCATCGACGGCGAGGACTACCGCCACCGCGGTCTGCCCGAGGCCCCGGCGCCGTACTCCGACGAGCAGGTGACCCGTGCGGCGCGGGCCACCGAGGGTGCTTCCCTGGACGGCTTCCCCGCCCTCCTCGACCACCTCGCCCGCGTCCACCCCAGCCGTTACGGTGCCCTGACCGACGGTCTGACGGCCGTGTGCCTCACCGGGGTGCGCCCGGTGCCCGACCAGTCGACGGCGCTCAGGCTCGTGGTGCTCGCGGACCGGCTCTACGACCGCGAGGTGCCCGTCCTGGCCTCCGGGCTGCCCTTCGACCGGCTGTTCAGCGAGGAGATGCTGAACGGCGGCTACCGCAAGAAGTACTTCCGGGCGATCTCCCGGCTCACCGCGCTGGCCCGGGACGCCGCGCGCCTGGTCGACACGCCCTGAGGGCGGCCGGAGCGGTCCATTCCCGCCAACCCACCCGCCGATTTCAGGCTCTCTTCCGGCTCGTAACGCCACGTTAACCCTGCAAAGCCCTTTGCAGGGTTAACGTGTTTCTTGACCACGCATTGACCATGCGTTGACCTTGCTTTGACCGTGTACCGGAGCGCGCCATCGGCGCGAACTGCCTGGAGGGGGGCGTATGTCGCGTGCTACGACGGCCCGGACCGTGTTTCCGCTCCTCGCCGCCGTCCTGCTCGCCCTGGCGGTCTTCGCACCCGGCTCATCCTTCGCATCCGCGCACACGAGCCGTGATGCCGTGGCCAACACCCACCCCGGAACCCCCTCCGGCACGGCCCCCCACGACGAGACCGTCACCTGCCACGACACCGGCCGCTCCGGGAACCCGAACGGTTCCGCGGGGGTCCGCGACCGGCACCGCACCACCGCCGTGCCCCAGCCCGACGCCCCCGAGCGCCCGTGCGCGCGACAGCGCGACCCCGCGGCGACCGCGCCCCTCATGTCCGCCCTGGCGACCGCGCACCGGCCGAGATCCGCGCCGGACCACTCGCCCGCGGCACTTCAGGTCTTCCGCTGCTGACGGACCGCCGGCACATCCCCCACCTCTGTCCCACCCGTCCGACGCGCCCCCACGGCGCGCCAGGAGGAATACCTCATCATGCAACCCCTCATCGACAACGCCCGTACGTTCGGACAGCGCCCTGAGGAGTTCGCCGGGCACGCCGAAGGCCAGTCGCCCGAAGTCCTGTTCATCACCTGCTCCGACTCCCGGGTCGTACCGGCCCTGATCACCGGAGCCCGGCCCGGTCAGCTCTTCGAGCTGCGCACCGCCGGCAACATCGTCCCGCCCTACGCCTCCGAGCGCCCCTCCGGCGAGGCGGCCACCATCGAGTACGCCGTCCAGGTCCTCGGCGTCGCCGACATCGTGGTCTGCGGCCACTCGCACTGCGGCGCCGTCGGCGCGCTGGTGCGCGGCGACGACCTGACCGCCGTACCCGCCGTGCGCGACTGGCTGGCGCACGCGGCGGACGAGCCGGAGCCCTGCGATCCCGCCGACCCGACGGTCGCCGGGGCCGTGCAGCACCACGTACTGGCGCAACTGCTGCGCCTGCGCTCCTACCCCTGCGTCGAACAGCGGCTGGCGGACGGCCGGCTGCGGCTGCACGGCTGGTACTACGAGGTCCACACCGGCCTCGTGCGCGCGCACCGCGCGGACACCGACGCGTTCG
Source organism: Streptomyces sp. NPDC034099 (assembly GCF_055575415.1). Classification (NCBI taxonomy): domain Bacteria; kingdom Bacillati; phylum Actinomycetota; class Actinomycetes; order Kitasatosporales; family Streptomycetaceae; genus Streptomyces; species Streptomyces sp. NPDC034099. The sequence goes on from NZ_JBVISR010000007.1 coordinate 292,238, forward strand.
AGACGCTGTGAGCGCCGGCATGTCCCTCATAGCCGATCAGAACCGGAGGTTCCCGCACTGGCGGCAGGACCTCACCGCGTCCCTCGTCGTGTTCCTGGTCGCGCTCCCGCTGTGCGTGGGCGTGGCCGTCGCCTCCGGTGTCCCGGCCGAACTGGGCCTGGTCACCGGCATCGTGGGCGGCCTGGTCACCGGATTCCTGCCGGGCAGCAGCCTCCAGGTCTCCGGCCCGGCCGCCGGGCTGACCGTGCTGGTCTTCGGCGCGGTCGACCAGTACGGACTGCCCGCGCTCGGCGTGATCGTGCTCGCCACCGGGATCATCCAGCTCGTGATGGGCGCCCTGAAGCTGGGGCGCTGGTTCCGGGCGATCTCCCTGTCGGTCGTCGAGGGCATGCTGGCCGGCATCGGCCTGGTGCTCATCGCCGGCCAGCTCTACTCGGCCGCCGGTCTCGAGGCGCCCGCCTCCGGCATCGACAAGCTCACCGGGCTGCCCGGGGCCGCCGCCGAAGCGCTGGGCAGCAGCGAGGCGCTGACCTCGCTCGCCCTGGGCGCGGGCACCGTCGCGGTGATGGTGCTGTGGAAGCGGCTGCCGAAGCGGGCGCAGACCGTGCCGGGGGCGCTGGCCGCGGTCGGTCTGGCCACCGCGGTCACGGCGGCGTTGGGACTGTCGGTCGCGACCGTCGAGGTGAGCGGTCTGCTGGACGTGATCCAGCCGCCCGGCGCCGGCGCCTTCGGCGAGCTGGCGAGCGTGGGCCTGCTCGGCACGATCGTCGCCTTCACGCTGATCGCCTCGGCGGAGAGCCTGTTCAGCGCCGCGGCGGTGGACCGGCTGCACGACGGGCCGCGCACCGAGTACGACAAGGAGCTGATGGCGCAGGGAGCGGGCAACACCGTGTGCGGTGTGCTCGGCGCGCTGCCGATGACCGCGGTCATCGTGCGCAGCTCCGCCAACGTGGCCGCGGGCGCCCGCACCAAGGCGTCCCGGGTGCTGCACGGTGTGTGGCTGCTGCTGTTCGCGGCGCTGCTGCCGTCCGTGCTGGGCCTGATCCCGCTGCCCGCGCTGGCGGGCATCCTGGTCCACGCGGGCTGGAAGCTGATCCCGTTCCGCAGCATCCTGCCGCTGTGGCGCGACCACCGGGGCGAGGCGCTGATCCTGGTGGTCACGGCCGTCTCGATCGTCGCGGTCAACATGTTCGAGGGCGTGCTGATCGGTCTGGCCCTGTCCGTGGTCAAGACCGCCTGGGAGGCCTCGCACCTCAAGCTGGAGATCGTCGACAAGGGCGCGGGCCCCGTCCAGGCCCATCTGACCGGCAACGCGACCTTCCTGCGGCTGCCGAAGATCCTGGAGGGCCTGGAGGCGCTGCCGCAGGACCGCCCGGTCGAGCTGGACCTGTCCGGGCTGCACCATCTGGACCACGCCTGCCGCACGGCCCTGGAGAACTGGGCCGAACGGCACAGCGCCACCGGCACGGACCCGGTGAAGGTCACCGAACCGGAGAAGGCGGGGGTGTAGCCGGAACCCGCCGCCGGTTCCCGGGCATGGCCCCGGGACCGGCGGCGGGCCTATCGTGACATAAAGGGTGAAAAACCGTCCTCCGAGTGAGGAGGCCGCCATGGTCCAGGAGCTTCTGACCGCGGCCGCCGCCGTCGGCAGCGCGGGCGTCCTCTACGTCGCCGCGGCGGCGCGGGTCGTTAGGCAGTACGAACGCGGGGTGGTCTTCCGGCTCGGACGGCTGGCGGGGGAGGAACGCGGCCCCGGGTTCACGATGATCGTGCCGTTCGTGGACCGGCTGCACAAGGTGAACCTGCAGATCGTCACGCTGCCCGTGCCCGCGCAGGAGGGCATCACCCGCGACAACGTCACCGTGCGGGTGGACGCGGTCGTGTACTTCAAGGTCGTGGACGCGGCCAACGCGCTGGTGCGGGTGGAGGACTACCGGTTCGCCGTCTCGCAGATGGCCCAGACGTCGCTGCGGTCCATCATCGGCAAGAGCGACCTGGACGACCTGCTGTCGGACCGGGAGAAGCTGAACCAGGGGCTGGAGCTGATGATCGACAGCCCCGCGGTCGGCTGGGGCGTGCAGATCGACCGGGTCGAGATCAAGGACGTCTCCCTGCCGGACACCATGAAGCGCTCGATGGCCCGCCAGGCCGAGGCCGACCGGGAGCGGCGCGCCCGGGTGATCAACGCGGACGCCGAACTGCAGGCGTCGAAGGTGCTCGCGGAGGCGGCCCGGCAGATGTCCGAGACGCCCGCGGCCCTGCAACTGCGGCTGCTCCAGACGGTCGTGGCGGTGGCCGCCGAGAAGAACTCCACCCTGGTGCTGCCCTTCCCCGTGGAGCTGCTGCGCTTCCTGGAAAAGGCGCAGGAGCACCCGGTCGAGCGGTGACACGAGCTACGCGCGTGGTTCCCGGGACTCCTGGCAGGTGATAGACACGGCGGGTCACAGTCCTGTCCGCCAGCAGGAAGGTTTCCCCATGTCCACGTCCCACAGCGCGGCGACCCGCCGCCAGGTGCTCGCCCGCACCGGAGCCCTGGGCGCAGGCATCGCCTTCACCGGCGCCCTGTCCGAACTCTTCGCCGGTACCGCCGCCGCCCAGTCCCTGGGCCACACCGGCTACGGCCCCCTGGTCCCCGACCCCGACGGCCTGCTGGACCTGCCCAAGGGCTTCCGCTACCGGGTGCTGTCCCGCGAGGGCGACCGCCTGCGTTCCGGGGAGGGCCCGGTGCCGTCCAACCACGACGGCATGTCCGCCTTCCCGGGCGGACACGGCCACACCCGCCTGGTCCGCAACCACGAGAACCGCGCCGACGGACGGGTCCCGGTCCCCACCGTCAAGGGCCTGACGTACGACCCGGAGGGCAAGGGCGGCTGTACGGCGCTGGAGCTGGACTCCCGCAACCACGTCCTGTCCGAGCGGGTCGCCATCGCCGGTACGGCCGTCAACTGCGCAGGCGGGCACACGCCCTGGAACACGTGGCTGACCTGCGAGGAGACCGAGGACAAGGCCGGCACCAACGGATACACCAAGGACCACGGCTTCATCTTCGAGGTCGACCCGGCCGACCCGCACCGCACCGGCGCGGTGCCGCTGACCGCGATGGGCCGCTTCCAGCACGAGGCGATCGCCGTGGACCCGAGGCGCGGGGTGGTCTACGAGACGGAGGACGCCTTCGACCGGCCGTTCGGCCTCTTCTACCGGTTCCTGCCCGAGAAGCCGCTGGGCGGCCGGGGCTCGCTGCGGGCGGGCGGCCGGCTCCAGGCGATGCGCGCGCCCGGTGTGCCCGACCTCTCCTCGATCCAGGAGACCGGCGCCACCTTCGACCGTATCGAGTGGGTGGACGTACCGGACCCGCTGGCCGCCGAGACGCCGATCCGCTTCCAGGACTTCGGCCGGGGGGGCATCACGCACGCCCAGAAGCTGGAGGGCTGCTACTGGGGCGGGCGCAGCGTGTACTTCGTGTCGTCCTTCGCCCGCAGCAACGAGGGGTCGGCCGCCGACCACTACGGCCAGATCTGGCGCTACGACCCCGAGCGGCGCCGGCTCACCCTGGTGATCGTCTTCGGTCCGGACACCGACGTGCAGCTCCCGGGCGAGTCCCCGGACAACATCTGCCTCGCCCCCAGCGGCGGCCTCATGGTCTGCGAGGACGGCAACGGCGCGCAGCACGTCTTCGGCCTGACCCGGCGCGGCGAGGTGTACGCCATGGCCCGCGGCGCGCAGAACATCGGCACGGAGGAGGAGCCCGAGTGGGGTGAGTTCGCCGGTGTCACCTTCTCCCCCGACGGCGACACGATGTACGTCAACTGCTACACGCCCGGCACCACCTTCGCGGTGACGGGTCCCTGGCGCAGGTAGCGGCCGGGTCCCAGGCGGGGCGCGCACGCCCGGTCACTGAAGCCGCGGCCATGGGGTACCCGGGCCGCATGACTCAGAACGTGCAGGTCAACGGCTCGTACTGGCTTCAGACGGCACCGGGCGGCGCGCCCCGCCCCGCGCTCGCCGAGGATCTCGACGTCGACGTCGCCGTGATCGGCGCCGGCGTCGCGGGGCTCAGTACGGCCTGGGAGCTGGCGCGGGCCGGGCGGAGTGTGGCGGTCCTGGAGGCCGGGCGGGTCGCCGCCGGTGTCACCGGGTACACCAGCGCCAAGCTGACCGCCCAGCACACCCTGGTCTACGACAAGCTGCGCCGCACCCGCGGCCCCGAGGGCGCCCGCCTGTACGCCCGCTCGCAGTCCGAGGCGATCGAGCGCGCCGCCGGGATCGTCGCCGAGCTGGGCATCGACTGCGACTGGGAGACACGCGACGCGTACACCTACGTACGCGATCCAGGCCGCGTCGACGAGGTACGGGCGGAGGCGGCGGCCGCCAAGGAGGCGGGGCTGCCGGCGTCGTTCGTGACGGAGACCGGGCTGCCGTTCCCGGTGGCGGGCGCCGTGAAAGTGACCGGGCAGGCCCAGTTCCATCCCCTGAAGTACCTGCGGGCGCTCGCCGCGGACCTGGAGGCGCACGGCGGCCGGATCTTCGAGGACACCACCGTCCAGGGCCTGGACGAGGGCGAGCCGTGCCGGGTGAGGACGGAGGCGGGGGCGACGGTCACCGCCCGGGACGTCGTGGTCGCCACGCACTACCCGATCTTCGACCGGGCGCTGCTCTTCGCCCGCCTCTCCCCGCGCCGCGAGCTGGTCGTCGCCGGGACCGTCGAGGCGGACCGCGACGTCGACGGCATGTACATCACCCCGGAGGAGAACACCCGCTCGGTGCGTACGGCGCCCCTGGACGACGCGGGCCGCCGCCTGCTCGTCGTCACCGGCGAGCACTTCACGCCCGGCACGGGTGACACCCGCGAGCGCTTCGACCGCCTGGCCTCCTGGGCGGACGAGCACTTCCCCGGCGTCGACCGCACCCACGCCTGGGCCACGCAGGACATCGACCCCACCGACACCGTGCCGATGGCCGGTCCGCTGCACCCGGGCGCGCACCACACCTACGTCGCCACCGGCTTCGGCGGCTGGGGACTGAGCGGCGGCATGATGGCGGGCCGGCTGCTCACCGCGCAGATCACCGGCGAGGAGTGCGCCTGGAGCGGGCTGTACGACCCGCGGCGGCTGCGCACGGCGGTGCGTGAGGCACCCGCGCTGCTCAAGACGCAGGCCGAGGTGGCGAAACACTTCGTCGGCGACCGGCTGCGGCCCGCGCCGCCGGTGGACGCGCTGCCGCCGGGCGAGGGCGCGGTGGTCCGGGCGGGCGGCGACCGGGTCGCGGTCTACCGGGACGAGGCCGGCGCCCTGCACGCCGTCTCGCCGCGCTGCACCCACCTGGGCTGCCTGGTCGACTTCAACGCGGCCGAGCGCGCCTGGGAGTGCCCCTGCCACGGCTCCCGCTTCGACACGGACGGCAAGGTGCTGGAGGGCCCGGCGACCAAGCCGCTGGAGCAGCGGGACATCTGACGGCGGCTGGGCCGGGCGGGTGAGCACGGCGGCACGTCACCCCACATAGTCATACAAACCGAACATCCCACTCCTACGTTCGTACGGTGATCACTCTCGTACGACGCGCAGCCGCCCTCTGTGCCCTGGGCGCCGCCCTCGCCGCCTGCGGAACCAGCGGGGCCGAGCAGACGCCCCGCCCGGCGCCCTCGGCCCCCGCCCCGTCGCCGCCCCCCGCCCGGACGCCCACCCTCGCTCCCGGCCCCGGGGGCCTCACGCCGGTCTTCGAACACGGCCCGCGCACGGAGGGCACGAAGGACGGCAAGCTGGTCGCCCTCACCTTCGACGCCGACATGACCGCCGACCAGGGGCCGCGCGCGGCGTCGGGTGAACGGTTCGACAACCCTCGACTGATCGCGACACTGCGGAAGCTGAAGGTGCCGGCCACCGTGTTCATGACCGGCCGCTGGGCCGAGGAGTACCCGGACGAGGCCCGCTCCATCGGCCGGGACCCGCGGTTCGAGATCGCCAACCACTCCTACAGCCACTACGCCTACACCGGCGACTGCTACGGCCTGCCGACCGTGTCCGAGGACCGCATGCGCGCGGACCTGGAACGGGCGTACACCGCCTTCGGGAAGGCCGGGGTGCCGAACCCGATGCCGTACTTCCGCTTCCCCGGCGGCTGCTACGACAAGGCCGCCCTCAAGGAACTGTCGGCCACCGGAGTCACCGCCGTGCAGTGGGACGTGGTGAGCGGGGACGCCTTCGCCACGGACGCCGACGCGGTGACCCGGCAGGTGCTCGACGGGGTGCGGCCGGGTTCGGTCGTCGTCATGCACTGCACGCGCAGCGCCGCCCCGGTGACCGAGGAGGTGGTCCGGGCGGTGGTGCCCGAGCTGCGCCGCCAGGGCTACCGCTTCGTGAAGGTCTCGGAGCTGATCGGCGCCGCGAACGGGCACCGCTGACGGGCCTACGCTGGAGGCATGAGCAGCGAACACGACCGGGGCGCCGACGGCCCCGACGGCCCCGGTTGCGAGCCCGGCGGCTACTCCCTGATCGGCACCGCGCCCCGGCCGCCCAGGGCCGACGGCCCGCCGTACGCGGAATGCGTCCTGTGCCGGGAACCGACGGAGTACCCGGAGGCGTACAAGGGCGTCACGCTCTGCACGGTCTGCGAGTGGCAGGAGGCGCAGCGCACCGCCTGCTCAGGCTGACGGCCTGCGCGAACTCAGCGCACAGGCCGCGGCGATCGCGGCGGCCGCGATGACCGCCGCCCCGGCCAGCGGCAGCAGCGGCAGCGGTACCGCGCCCGACTTCGACCCGGTGACCAGGTCGGCGACCGCCGCCCGCGCCGGGGACCCCGACGCCACCAGTGCCAGCAGGGCCGCCAGCAGCAGGGCGGGGACCGCGCGGCCGGGCGAGCGCAGCACCGGCCAGGCGGTGAGCGCGCCGACGGCGGTGCCGAGCAGGGCGCAGACGAGCGCCGCGAGCAGTCCGGCGCCGGCCGCCGGGAGCGGGGGCACGCGCGTTCCGTGACCGGTGCTGGCGGGGTCGCTGATCAGCGTCACGACCACGGTCGCGACCGAGCCCAGGACGACGGCGGCCGCCAGCGCCGCGAGCACGGCGGCCAGGTGGGCCCGCCCGGGACCGCGCGCCGCCGACACACACCCCCGCGCGGCGGGCGGCTCTCCCATGACGCAGATCCGCACCAGCCAGGCCGCGACCGGCAGCAGCACGGCCGCCGCCCAGCCCAGCGAGTCGAGGACCGGCTGCCCGCCCTGCACGCCGATGCCGACAGCGGCGGCGTACAGGACGACGGGCGGCAGCCAGCGCTGGGAGCGCAGCAGGAGGGCGGTCTGGTAGCGCAGGAGAGCGGTCATCGGTGGTCCTCCGGGTCGTGCACGCCCACCACGTGCCAGGGCGGCCGGGCCGTCAGGAGCCTGCGCAGCACGACGTCGGAGTGCGAGGCGGGGACGGTGAACGTGTGGAAACCGGGGCCATCCTCCTCCGCCGAGGCGGCGAGCCGGTGCACCTCGGCGGGCAGGGCGGCGCCGGGCGAACCCTGCACCCGGACGACGACCCGAGGCCCGGCCGGAACCGGTTCCGGTCCGGTAGTTCGGTGCAGGGCGCCGTCGCGCACGGTGTACACGGCGTCGGTCGTCCCGGCCAGGCGGCGCGGATCGTGGTCGACGAAGACCACGGCGCCGCCGGCCGCGGTCCGTTCGGCGACCGCCCGCTCCAACTCCCCCCGCGCGTCGACGTCGAGCCCCGTCCACGCCTCGTCGAGGACGAGCAGCTCCGGCTCGGCGAGCAGCGCCTGCGCCACCGCCACCTTCTGGCTGCTGCCCTTGGAGAGCCGGGAGAGCTGTGTGTCGGCGTACCCGGCGGCCCCCAGCCGCTCCAGCCACTGCCCGGCGGCACGGGCCGCCGCCCGGCGGGACAGCCCGTGGACGGTGCCGAGGTGGGTGAGGTACCGGGCGGCGGTGAAGGGCAGGGCGGGCGGGAAGCGTTCGGGGACGTAGGCCGTGCGCGGGCGGCCGGTGACGCGGCCCTCGGTGGGGGCGTCGATCCCGGCGAGCAGGCGGAGCAGCGTCGACTTGCCGGTGCCGTTGGCACCCTCGACGCGGACGAGGGTGCCGGACGGCACGTCCAGATCGACCCCGCGCAGCACCCAGGGGCCGCGGATGCCGTAGCGGCGTCCCACGCCGTCCAGCCGCAGATCGGGTCGCATGGGGGCCATACTCTCGCGGGCCGGAGGCCCGGCGGGCACGGACGAGAGGCTTGGCGGGCCTCCAGCGGGAGACTTGGCAGGCTCGGGCGGGAGGCTTGGCAGACTGTAGGGCGTGAGCAACGACCCGACGACGCCCGTCCCCGCCCCCGTTCCCGTCCCCGACAGCCCCTTCCGTCCCGAGCCCGGCGACCGCGACCTCGCGCCGCAGTTCGTGCTGCCGCTGGTCGTGCGCATCGAGCGGGCGGCGCCGCCGCCCCGTACCGACGCGCTGGAGACCGCGGCCCGTGCGGTGCTGGTGATGCTCGCCGACGAGCGGTCGACCGGTGACGGCGAGTGGGCGCGGGCGGTGCGGGACTGGCAGGACGCCCGCATCCGCAAGGTCGTACGGCGGGCCCGCGGCGCCGAGTGGCGCCGGGCCGAGGCGCTGCCCGGCATCACGGTCACCGGCAGGACGGCCGAGGTGCGGGTCTTCCCGCCCGTTCCGCTGGACGGCTGGCCCAAGGACCTGGCCCGCCTCCAGGTCTCCGGCACCGACCTCGACGACCCCGAGCCGCCGGCCGACGCCGACCCCACCGCGCCGGTGCTCTGGATGAACCCGGACCTGGAGATGTCGGCGGGCAAGGCGATGGCCCAGGCGGGCCACGGGGCGCAGCTCGCCTGGTGGGAACTGTCGGACGGCGAGCGGACGGCCTGGCGCGACGCGGGCTTCCCGCTCTCGGTGCGCACCGCGGACCCGGCCCGCTGGCCCGGCCTCACCACCGGCGCCCTGCCGGTGGTCCGCGACGCCGGGTTCACGGAGATCGCACCGGGCTCCTGCACGGTGGTGGCGGACCACCCGGCGCTGCGGCGGGAACCTCAGATGTAGCTCTGAACATGCCCCGCCCGGGGTTCGGCCCGGGCCGGGTGGGCGATACCCCCGACATGTTCGCCGGAGGGGAGGCAACCATGGAGCGCATGGCGCGGCTGGGCACCGGTATCGGATGGCGGCCGGAGATCGCGGACGTCGTGGAGGGGATGCCCGGCATCGACTGGGTCGAGGCCGTGTCCGAGAACCTGTGTCCCGGGCATCTGCCCGACTCGCTGCTGCGACTGCGCGAGCGCGGGGTGACCGTCGTGCCGCACGGGGTCTCGCTCGGGCTCGGCGGCGCGGACCGGCCGGACCCGGGGCGGCTGGCGGCGCTGGCCGAGCGGGCCGAGGTGCTCGGGTCGCCGTTGGTCACCGAGCACATCGCGTTCGTACGGGCGGGCGGGGCGCTGACCGCCACACCGCTCCTCGAGGCGGGGCACCTGCTGCCCGTGCCGCGTACCCGGGACGCCCTCGACGTGCTGTGCGAGAACGTGCGCATCGCCCAGGACGCGCTGCCCGTGCCGCTCGCCGTGGAGAACATCGCCGCGCTCGTGTCCTGGCCGGGCGAGGAACTGACGGAGGGGCAGTTCCTGTACGAGCTGGCCGACCGGACCGGTGTGCGGCTGCTGATCGACGTGGCGAACCTGCACACCAACCACGTCAACCTGGGTGAGGACCCGGCCCGGGCGCTCGGCGAGCTGCCCCTGGAGGCCGTCGCGTACGTCCATGTCGCGGGCGGCTTCGAGCGGGACGGCGTCTGGCACGACAGCCACGCCCACCCCGTACCGCGGCCGGTGCTGGACATCCTGACCGACCTCGCCTCGCGCGTCGCACCGCCGGGCGTCCTGCTGGAGCGGGACGAGAACTTCCCCGAAGGCGACGAGCTGCGGGGCGAGGTGGAGGCGATCCGCGTCGCCGTGGAGAAGGGGCGGGCGGCGGCCACCGGGAGCGGGGCGGCCGCCCGGACCCCGCGCACCCGTACCGACGCGGGCTACGGCGCCGACGACGCCGTACGGCAGCGGCTCGGGCTGGCGCAGGCCGCGCTGCTGTCCGCGCTGGTCGCGGGGACGCCCGTGCCCGAGGGGTTCGACCGGGTGCGGCTGGGCGTGCAGGCGCGGGCGCTCGCCGGGAAGCGGGCCGACGTGGTCGGGAAAGTCGCGCCCGAGCTGCCGGTGATCCTGGGCGCGCGGTACCGGCCGGCCTTCCTCGCGTACGCGCAGGGCTGTCCGATGACCGGCGGCTACCGGCGGGACGCCCTCGACTTCGTCGCGCACGTGCTGCGGACGGCGCCCGGGGACGAGGCCCCGGGTGTGCGGCGGGAGTTGCGGGAGTGGTGGCTGGAGCGGTCGGGACCGGTGCCGCGCTCGGCGCGTCCCGGGGTCCGGCTGGCCCGTGCGACCAGGCGCGTTCTGCTCCGCCGCTGAACCGGGGACAGGGTCGGGGGACATCAACGAACGGAACGTCACATACGCACAACACTGCGTCCCGGAATGTGAAAAGGGCATGGCGCCGGCGAAAGCCCTTGGCATAGAAGTACGGCATGTTCTGGGTCCTTTTCCTCCTGTCGGCCTGGGCCGTCGCCGGTCTCGCCTGCCTGCGGCTGTGCCTGGCGGCCGTGCGCGCGGCGGCCGTCGAACCGCGCGCCGCCGTCCGTGAGCACACGCTGACGCTGTACGAGGCGGCGTTCCTGTCCGGCGGCCCGCGGCGGGTGGCCGACCTGACGCTGGTCTCGATGGCGCGCCAGCGCCGGCTGCTGCTCGCGCACACCGGCTGGGCGACCGTCGTCGACCCGTGCGGCCGGGACGACATGGAGCGGTCGGTCATAGGCGCGATAGGACCCGGGGGACAGTCGCGGATAGCGCCGGTACGGGCCGCCGCGGCCGCCGCCGACGCGGTGCGGAGCCTGGCCGACCGGCTGGTCGGAGCGGGCCTCGCGGTCCCCGACGGCGGCGCCGGTGGCGTCGCGGCCGGGGTGCGGCGGGTGCGGGTCGCCGCGGTGACCGTGTGCGCGCTCGGCCTGGTCGCCCTGGCGCTGCCGCTGCCCGCCACCGAGCCGCGTCTCCTCATCGCCCTCTGGTTCGCGCTGCCGCTCGCCCTGACCCTGGGGTGCCTCGCCATCACCCGCATGGAGATCCACCCGTACGCGCGCTGGGCCTCCCCCGCCGGGCAGCGGCTGGTCGGCGCCCTCGTCCGGCAGGCCGACGGCGCGGCCGACGACCGGACCTTCCTCACCTCGGTCGCCGTGCGCGGCGTCCACGCGATCGGCGAACCGGACCTGCGTGCGGCCTTCGCGCACCGCGAGAAGTACGCCGGGGACCACGGGGAGCGCCGCGCCTGACCGCGCCGGGGGCGCACGGAGGCACTCGGCGGCGACACCCGCGGGCGGTGCTTGCCCCGCCCGGCCGGCGCACCAAACATCCCTTCTGTCACACCGTGCACCGAAGGGATACGCGATGCGAGCTGCCGCCCTCTACTCGGCCGCCGGGTCCTTGCTGCTGACCACCCTCGCCGCCACCCCGGCCCAGTCCGTGCCCCCGGCCGGACCCGGGTCCGCCGAGGCGCGCGGTACCGCCGTGGCCGCCCGGCGCGCGGCGGCGGCCGGGATCGAGTTCGGCAGGTGCCCGAAGGCGGCGGAGCTGCCGCGCGGCATCCGCTGCGGCACCGTGTCCGTGCCGCTGGACTACGCCCGTCCCGACGGGAAGCGGATCAAACTGACCGTCAGCCGGGTGCGGGCCACCCGCAAGGACCCGGACGACGGCAAGCGCGAGGTGCCCGGCCAGGGCGCCCTCCTCTTCAACCCGGGCGGCCCCGGCGCCTCCGGGCTGTACTTCCCGCTGGTGGGCATGGTGCCCGAGTGGAAGCGCATCGCCGCCGCCTACGACCTCGTCGGCTACGCCCCGCGCGGGGTCGCGCCCTCCGCGCCGCTGTCCTGCCAGGACCCCGGGGACTTCTTCAAGGGGCCCCGGCCCGCCCCGACGCGGCCCTCGGACGCGTACAAGGAGCAGCGCGCCGCCGAGGCCGAGGCGTACGCGCGCGACTGCGCCGAACGGGGCGGGGAGGCACTGCGGCACTACCACTCGCTCAACAACGCCCGGGACCTGGAGGTGGTCCGCGCCGCGCTGGGCGAGCGGCGCCTCACCTTCCTGGGCGCGTCGTACGGCACCTACCTCGGCGCGCTGTACGCCGAGCTGTTCCCGTCGCACGTACGGCGGATGGTGTTCGACGCGGTGGTGAACCCGGACCCGGAGCAGGTCTGGTACCGCAACAACCTCGACCAGTCCGAGGCGTTCGAGGACCGCTGGGACGACTTCAAGGAGTGGGTCGCCGAGCACGACGCCGTGTACGGGCTCGGGGACACGGCGAGGAAGGTGCAGGACAGCTACGAGGAGGCGAGCGCGCGGCTGGCGGAGGAGCCCGCGGGCGGGACGGTGGGCCCCGCGCAGTTGCAGGGGGCGTTCCTGAAGGCCGGGTACTACGACGACTACTGGCCGCACCGCGCGGAGGCGCTGTCGGCGTACCTGAAGGGTGATCCGCAGCCGCTGGTCGACCAGGCGGGGACGCGGACCGAGGAGGGCGCGGTCGGGGCGGAGAACTCCAACGCCGTGTACACGGCCGTGGAGTGCAACGACGCGCCCTGGCCGACCGACTTCGAGGTCTGGGACCGGGACAACACGCGGCTGGCCCGCCGGGCGCCGTTCGAGACCTGGGACAACGTCTGGACGAACCTGCCGTGCGCCTACTGGCGGGCGCCCCGGCAGCGGCCCCTCGACGTGCGCACCGCGCCGGGCGAGCTGCCGCCGACGCTGGTCCTGGCCGCGGAACGGGACGCGGCGACTCCCTACGAGGGGGCGCTGGAGCTGCGGCGGCGGCTGGCGGGCTCGGTGCTGGTGACCGAGCGGGACGCGGGGACGCACGGCATCGCGGCCGGTCCCAACGCGTGCGTCAACGGCCACCTGGAGGCGTACCTGCTGGAGGGCCGCCTCCCGGCGCGGGACACGTCGTGCGCCCCGCGCCCGGAACCGAAGCCGAGGGCCTGACGGATCAGGCGGTTTCGACTAGGCCAGCCCGGTGACCAGCTCGCCGATGCCCTTGCGGCGCCCCGTGCTGCATCTCCCGGGGGACAACCCCCGGACCCCCGGCCGACCCGCAGCCACGCCGGCTGATCAGGCCAGCCCGGCGACCAGCTCGCCGATGCCCTTGCGCCGCCCCGTGTAGAACGGGATCTCCTCGCGGACGTGGCGGCGGGCCTCGGAGCCGCGCAGGTGGCGCATGAGGTCGACGATGCGGTGGAGCTCGTCGGCCTCGAAGGCGAGGATCCACTCGTAGTCGCCCAGCGAGAAGGAGGCGACCGTGTTGGCGCGCACGTCCGGGTAGCCGCGGGCCATCTTTCCGTGGTCGGCGAGCATGCGGCGGCGGTCCTCGTCGGGCAGCAGGTACCAGTCGTAGGAGCGCACGAACGGGTAGACGCTGATGTAGTTCCGCGGCGTCTCGTCGGCCAGGAAGGCCGGGATGTGCGAGCGGTTGAACTCGGCGGGGCGGTGCAGCGCCATGTTCGACCAGACCGGCTCCAGCGCACGGCCCAGCCTGGTGCGGCGGAAGAGGTTGTACGCCTCCTGCAGCTGGTCGGCGGTCTCGGCGTGCCACCAGATCATCAGGTCGGCGTCGGCGCGCAGCCCGGACAGGTCGTAGGTGCCGCGGATCGTCACGTCCTTGGCGGCGAGCTGGTCGAACAGCTCCTGGACCTCGTCGGCGTACCCGGCGCGGTCCTCGGGGAGGGTGTCCTTGAGCTTGAAGACGGACCAGAGGGTGTAGCGGATGACCTCGTTGAGGTCCTTGGCCAGCTTGCCCTTGTTGGGGATGCGCTCGGCCGCGGGGGTGGAGGCGTCGTCACTCATGGGCCTATTCTCCCGCTCCGCCGTGCAGGCTCTGCACCGGGTGGGCCGTGAGCTGCTCCACACCTGCGAGGTCGCCCCGGATCTGGTCGACGGCCGCGTACGCGCTCGCGATGCTGGCCGGGATGCCGACGCCGTCGTAGGCCGCGCCGCACACCGCGAGGCCCGGGAGTTTCGCGACGTGCTCGCGGACGCGGGCCACGCGCGCGTGGTGGCCGACGGGGTACTGCGGCAGACCGTCCTGCCAGCGGGTGACGCGGGTGGCGACCGGCGTGGCGGTCAGCCCGGTGGCCTCGGCCAGGTCGTGCCGGGAGACGGCGACGAGGCCCGCGTCGTCGCGGCCGAGGACCTCCGTGTCGCCGTACCGGCCGACCGAGGTGCGCAGGACGACCAGGTCGGGGTCCTCGTCGGCGATCCAGCCCCACTTGCGGGAGGCGAAGGTGGACGCCTTGATGGTGTGCCCGTCGACCGGCGGTACGAGGAAGCCGCTGCCCTCGGGAAGCGCGGCGGCCTCCGAGCGGCGGTAGGCGAGCGTGATCAGCGCCATCGAGGCGTACTCGACGGCGGACAGCTCGGCCGCGGCGGCGGGCGCCTCGGCACGCAGCAGTTCGGCGGCGGGGCGGGCGGGGACGGCGACGACGACCGCGCCGGCGTGCAGCACCCGGTCGCCGGCGACGATCCGCCAGCCGTCGGACGGGGTGCGGCGCAGCTCGGTGACGGGCGCGTCGGTGACGATCTCGCCGCCGCGCGCGCGGACCGACGCGGCGACGGCGGGCGGGAGGGTGCCGATGCCGCCCTCGATGCCCATGAACACCGGGCCGCTCGCCGGGGAGGTGGCGGTGCGGCCCTGGAGGGCGCGGACCGCCTCGGTGAGGGAGGTGTGGGTGCGGGCAGCCTCGAAGAGCTGGGGCACGGCCGAGCGCAGGGAGATGCGGTAGGCGTCGCCCGCGTAGACGCCGCCCAGCAGGGGTTCGACGAGGCGGTCGACGACCTCGCGGCCCAGCCGCGCGGCGACGTACTCCCCCACCGCCACGTCGTCGCCGACCTCGGTGCGGGGCAGTGCGGCGTCGCGCTCGATGCGGGCGAGGCCCTCCTCGGAGAGCACGCCGGACACGGCGGCGGCGGTGCCGGGGACGCCCATGACGTGGCCCTTGGGCATGGGGCGCAGGGCGCCGCGGGTCCACAGGGAGGCCGACGCGGTGGACGGCGGCTGGAGGCGGTCGGCGAGTCCGGCGGCGCGGGCCAGGCCGACGGCCTCCGGACGGCGGGCCAGCATCGACTCGGCGCCGAGGTCGACGCGCACTCCGGCGATCTCGCCGGGCAGCAGCTTGCCGCCGACGCGGCCGGATGCCTCCAGAACGGTCACCCGGGCGCCGCCCTCCAGGAGGCGGTGGGCGGCGGCCAGTCCCGCGATACCGGCTCCTACGACGACTACGTGTCCAGGTTCCTCTTCCGGGGGAGTCTTGCCCGCCGTGGTCTCGCTTGCGCTCATGCCCCCAGCGTCTCAGACCCCGGTTCCCGCGTTTCCGCGCACCCGTCCGTCCCGCGAGTCCGGACCGTGATCTCTTCGGGACCGTTCCGCGCCGTCGTACGAGCCCCCGCGTGCGTCGTAGAGACATCAGTCGCTACGACCCCGGGGGGTACCCACGATGCGGACACGACGAGCAACGACGAGAAGATCCGTGCCACCCGCCCGCGCCGCGGCCGGCCTGCTGCTGGTCACGGCGCTGGCCCTGACCGGTTGCAGCGGGGCGGACGCCGGCTCCGACTCGGGCGGCGGCGCCAAGGCGGCCGCGCCGCAGGACGGGGCGCGGGCGGAGGGCTCGCAGGCCGACGACGGGACCGGCGCGGCCGGTGCGGGCCGGGCCGACGGCGCCGACGCGAGCGCCCCGCCGAAGCTCGCCCCGGCCCACCTCATCCGCACCGTCTCCCTGAGCGTTCAGGTCCGGGACACGTCCGAGGCGCTCGACGCGGCCCGCACCGCGACCGAGAACGCCGGCGGTTACGTGGGTGACGAGTCCACCACCCGGGACGCGGAGGGCCACGAGCGGACCGAGGTGACACTGCGCGTGCCGGTGGAGCGGTACGAGGACGTACTCGACGAGCTGGAGGGCGCCGGGAAGCTGCTCCGGCGCGACGCGAAGGCCGAGGACGTCACCGACCAGGTGGTGGACGTGGACAGCCGCGTCAAGTCGCAGCGCGCCAGTGTGGCCCGGGTCCGCGAGCTGATGGACCGGGCGACGAAGCTGAGCGACGTGGTGTCCCTGGAGGGCGAGCTGAGCACGCGCCAGGCGGAGCTGGAGGCGCTGCTCGCCCGGCAGGCGACCCTGAAGGACCGCACGAGCCTGGCCACCATCACCCTCTCCCTGTCGGAGACCCCGGTGAAGCACGAGGAGAAGAAGGAGGACGACGACCCCGGATTCATGGACGCGCTGGCCGGCGGCTGGGACGCCTTCGTGACGATGCTGCGCTGGGTGGCGGTGGTGCTCGGCGCCGTGCTGCCGTTCGCCGCGGTGGCGGCGCTGCTCGCACTGCTGTGGCTGCGGGTCGTACGCCGCCGGCTGCCGCGCCGTCCGGCGCCGGCGTCCGCGGCGCCGCGTGGGGAGGCGGCCCCCGGCGGGGAGGGCGACGGGCGGGAGTGAAATGCCCCGCCCGCGTAGCGTGTTCGCATGAGCATGAGCGCTGCGGGCGGTACGAGGGAACGGCTGGTCGTCGTCGGAGGCGACGCCGCGGGGATGTCCGCGGCGTCGCAGGCGCGTCGGCTGAAGGGTCCGGACGAGCTGGAGATCGTGGCGTTCGAGCGCGGTCACTTCAGCTCGTTCTCGGCGTGCGGCATCCCGTACTGGGTCGGCGGCGACGTGCCCGAACGGGACCAGCTCGTCGCGCGCACGCCCGAGGAGCACCGCGCCCGGGACATCGACCTCAGGATGCGCACCGAGGTCACGGAGATCGACGTGGCCGGGGGGCGGGTCCGCGCGCGTGACGTGGATTCCGGGGCCGAGTCCTGGACGTCGTACGACAAGCTCGTGATCGGGACCGGGGCGCGGCCGATCCGGCCGGAGCTGCCGGGTGTCGACGCGCCCGGGGTGCACGGGGTGCAGACGCTGGACGACGGGCAGGCGCTGCTCGACACGCTGGCCCGCACGCGTGGCCGTCGCGCGGTGGTCGTCGGCGCCGGGTACATCGGCGTGGAGATGGCCGAGGCGCTGATCAACCGCGGCTACGAGGTGACGGTCGTCAACCGCGGCCGCGAGCCGATGTCGACGCTCGACCCGGACATGGGCCGCATGGTGCACGAGGCGATGGAGGGTCTCGGCATCACGATGGTCGACGGCGCCGAGGTCACCAAGGTGCTGACCGGGGACGACGGCCGGGTCCGGGCGGTGGCGACGGAGGACGCCGAGTTCCCGGCGGACGTGGTGGTGCTCGGCATCGGGGTACGGCCCGAGACGGGGCTCGCCGGGTCCGCGGGGCTGCCGCTCGGCGCGCACGGCGGGCTGCTGACCGATCTGGCGATGCGGGTGCGCGGCCACGAGAACATCTGGGCGGGCGGCGACTGCGTGGAGGTGCTCGACCTGGTCTCCGGCCGGGAGCGGCACATTCCGCTGGGGACCCACGCCAACAAGCACGGGCAGGTCATCGGCACCAACGTGGGCGGCGGCTACGCCACCTTCCCGGGCGTGGTCGGCACGGCGGTCAGCAAGGTCTGCGACCTGGAGATCGCGCGGACCGGCCTCAGGGAGAAGGACGCGCTCCGGGCGGGGCTGCGGTTCGTGACGGCGACCGTCGAGTCCACCAGCCGCGCGGGCTACTACCCGGACGCCTCGCCCATGACCGTGAAGATGCTGGCCGAGCGGCGCACCGGGCGGCTGCTCGGCGTGCAGATCGTCGGCCGTGAGGGCGCGGGCAAGCGGGTCGACATCGCCGCGGTGGCCCTCACGGCCGGGATGACGGTCGAGCAGATGACCGCCCTGGACCTGGGATACGCGCCGCCCTTCTCCCCGGTGTGGGACCCGGTGCTGGTGGCGGCGCGCAAGGCGGCGCGGGCGGTCGAGGAGCAGCGCTGAGGGGCTTGCCCGGTCAGCCCGTCCCGTTGATGCGGTCGATGGCCTGCCGGGCCTGCTCGGCCGGGGGCCGGGACGGCAGGGAGGACACCGAGCCCGGGGTGGTCACCGGCGTCGGGGCACTCGCCACGGCGGGCGGCTGCTCACCGGCCGGCCTGGCGTGCGTCGCGGCCCGGGTGGCGCGCAGCCGGTGGCTCACCGCCTCGTCCAGGGTCACCGGCCGCTGCATCTGCGCGGCCAGCCGTCCCGCTTCCTGACCGAGCCGGGCGACGTCCTCCCAGGGCAGCCGCAGCACGAGGGCGACCTCGGCCTCGCCGTCGGGCAGGGCGTGCATCGCCGGAGCCGGTGTGACCCGTTCGTTCATCGCCTGTTCCTCACGTCGTCCCCGCGCCCCGCCTTCCCCGGACCGCGGGCGGTTGAGAGGGCATACGTACACACGGACGGGGGCGTTCAACGGGACGGACCGGTACACCGCCCGCCGGGCGGGCAGTAGTGTCTCGTGGTCATCCCCGTCCATGACGTGAACCCGACGCGCCGGACCGCGTGGGTGACGTACGCCCTGATCCTCGCGAACGTCCTGGTGTTCCTGTTCACCCCCGGCATGACCGGGTCGGCGACGGGCGACGGCAGCCTCGCGCAGATGTGTGACCTCCAGGCCTTCCTGGACCACTGGGCGGCGGTGCCGCAGGAGCTGCTCCAGCACCGGATGCCCCGCCTGGTGCCCACGGGTGCCGTCGGGGTCGGCCCGCAGGGGCCCGGCTGCGTGGTCGCGCCGCCCGGCTACGACAAGTCGCCGGAGCTGAGCGTCCTGACGGCGATGTTCCTGCACGGCGGCTGGCCGCACCTGCTGGGCAACATGCTCTTCCTGTGGATCTTCGGCAACAACGTCGAGGACCGGATGGGCCACGTCCCCTTCCTGCTGTTCTACGGCGTGTGCGGTTACGCGGCGACCTACGGCTTCGCGCTCCTCAACGCCGACTCGGGCGCCCCGCTGATCGGCGCGTCGGGCGCGATCGCCGGGGTGCTGGGCGCCTACCTGGTGCTGTATCCGAGGGCCCGCGTCTGGGTCCTCGTCCCCTTCCTGATCTTCCTGCCGCTGCGGCTGCCCGCCTGGATCGTCCTGGGCCTGTGGTTCGTCCTCCAGGCGCTCTACTCCGGCGGCCAGGGCGTGTCCGACGCCGGCACCGTCGCCTACGTGGCCCACGTGGTCGGTTTCGCGGTCGGCATGCTCCTCGCCTGGCCGCTCAAACGCGGCACTCCCCCACCACCGGAACCACGCGGCATCCTCTTCGGCCGCCGGGCCCGACCGGACCCGTAGGAGCCGGCCGCGCCGGATCAGGCGCCTGCCGAAACAGAAGTGGATCAGGCGGACCGGGCTTCGGAGGCGGCCTCGTGGTGTATCCGGTCTGACGCGGTGTCGAAGAAGGCTTCCAGGCCTTCGGGTAGCGCGGCCCGCTTGGCCGCGGGCATACCGTCCAGCGCCGCCCGCAGTTCGCGCTGCCTGCGTGCGCGCAGGTCGTCGAGGAAGTCCCGGCCCCGGTCGCTGAGACGCAGGCGCACCTCGCGGCGGTCGGACGGACTCACCACGCGGTCGACGAACCCGATGGCCTGCAGCCGGTCGCACAGCCGGCTGGTGGAGGGCGGCGTGGAAGCGAGGGAGTCGGCAAGGGTGCGCAGGTCGATGCCCTCGTGGTGTTCGAGGATGAGCAGTACGCGCAGTCGGGAGGCCGAGGCGGGAGCCGTCGAGGTGCGGCCCCAGAGCACTCCCAGGAGTTCCGCGGCCGTCGAGGTCACGCGTGCGACCTCGTCGGGCTGGGGGCCGGGGCGGGTCGTACTCCCGCTCGTACTCTCGCAGACACTGGGACGGCCGTCAGCGTACTGGGGGCGCGCTCCGGCCGCAGAGACTCGGTCACCGGACCTTTCCGCCGTGAGCACATGTCCGCACATTCCGGTATGCCACGCACATGATTGGACTTCTCCTCGTGAACACATTCGTGACCGCTGAACGTGCTGTCCGCGGGGCGGCCCCGCACAACAGCGTCGAGGGCCGGGCCTTCAAGCGGAACGACCCGTACGGGTGGGCGCGGACGGACGTTCCGGAGCCGTACGCCCGACCGGCGTACACCGGGCCGCCGTCCGGCCCGAATCCGGCGTGCGCACGTTTCCTCACGGAATGTGCGGACATCAGAAGGGGCACCCGACAACGGGCGAACGATCAGCAACAGGGAGAATCCGATGGATTCGTTTGTTGACGAGATCTGCCGACGCGGCGCGTACGCGACGCACGACGCCGCGGCGCACGCCGCGCGCAGTGTCCTGTCGGCCCTGGGGTCCCATCTCGTGGGGGACGACCGGACCGACCTGGCGTCGCTGCTGCCGCCGCCCACGACGCCGTGGCTGACCGAGGCCGTCCCGGCACACGAGCCGCTGACCCCGGCCGGCTTCCTCGACGCGGTGGCCGTGGGAACGGGCACGTCGGCCGAGGCACGCCGGGCGGTCATGGCCGTCCTGCCGACGGTGGCGGCCACGGCGGAACGACCGCTGCTGCGCCGGATCCTGACCCAGCTGCCGCCGGGATACGCGCCCCTCTTCGGCTGCGAGGACCCCTCCCGTCAGTGACGGTGCGGGAGGCGGACGACCTGGACGAAGAAGTCGTCGATCTGACGGACGGCGGCGATGAACTGGTCCAGGTCGACGGGCTTGGTGACGTAGGCGTTGGCGTGCAGTTTGTAGCTGCGCAGGATGTCCTCCTCCGCGGCGGAGGTGGTCAGGACCACGACGGGGATGTGCGCGAGCTCCTCCTCGTTCTTGATCTTCTCCAGGACCTGGCGCCCGTCGTACTTGGGCAGGTTCAGGTCCAGCAGGATCAGATCCGGCCGGGGCGCCTCGGCGTGGGGGCCGCGGCGGTAGAGGAAGTCGAGGGCTTCCTCACCGTCGCGGACGACGTGGAGCGTGTTGCCGATCTTGTTGTCCTCGAACGCCTCACGGGTCATCAACTCGTCACCGGGGTCGTCCTCGACGAGCAGGACGTCGATGGGCTGCGCGGGATTCCTCACGAGGAGGTTCCTTCCAGAAGGGGGGTGGGTACGGCCTGCTCCGCGACGGGGACGGGCAGGGTGAAGCAGAATCGGGTGCCCTCGGTGTAGCCCGTGTCGATCCAGATCCTGCCGCCGTGGTGCTCGGTGATCTTCTTGCACAGGGCCAGGCCGATACCGGTTCCGCTGTAGGCGTCGCGGCCGTGCAGGCGTTGGAAGATGACGAAGACCTTCTCGGTGAACTCTTCGGGGATGCCGATGCCGTTGTCGCTGACGCTCAGCTGCCAGGCCGGCCCTTCCGTACGGTCGGGGACCTCGTCGCAGGTGATGCGGATCTCGGCGGGCTGATCGGGCCGGCGGAACTTGACGGCGTTGCCGATGAGGTTCTGCCACAGCATCACGATCAGGGTGGGGTCGCCGGTGATCTCGGGCAGCTTGTCCGGGCGCTCGATGCGGGCCCCGGCGTCCTCGATGGCGGTGGCGAGGTTGGCCAGCGCCTTGTCCAGGGCCGTGTCGAGGGGCACGGACACGTGGGCGTCGTTGAGTCGTCCGACCCGGGAGAAGGTGAGCAGGTCGTTGATGAGGACCTGCATGCGCTTGGCGCCGTCGACCGCGAAGTCGATGTACTGCACACCGCGCTCGTCCAGCTTGTCGCCGTAGCGCTTCTCCAGCAACTGGCAGAAGGACGCCACCTTGCGCAGCGGTTCCTGGAGGTCGTGGGAGGCGACGTAGGCGAACTGTTCCAGTTCGGCGTTGGACCGGCGCAGTTCCTCGGCGTGGGCGTCCAGGTCGGCGGCCTGTTCGACCAGCCGCTGCCGCGCCTCCTGCGAGGCGCCGAGTTCGTCGACCACGCGTCGGCGCATGTCCTCGACGGCCTCGGCGACCGAGCGCACGTCGGACGGGCCGTGCGCCGCGATGCGCTCGTCGAAGTCGCCGTCCGCGACCTGGCGGGAGGCCGAGCGCAGCCGGGACAGAGGACGCGCCACCAGGACGCGTATCAGAGCGGCCATGAGCGCGCCGCCGAGCAGGAAGGCGGCCACCAGTGCCGACAGCACCCAGTTGCGCTGGGTGCGCGCCCTGACCAGTTCGGCGTGACCGGCGTCCCGGGCCTGTGCGAGGTGCTGGTTCTGCGTCTCGAACAGGGCCCGGATGTGGTCGAAGGCCTCCTTGCCGCGTTCGGCGGCCCGGCTGTCGGCACGGCGCGGATCGCCCGGCCTCACACTGGCCACCAGCGGATCGGCGTAGTCGCGACGCCAGGAGGCCGCGGCTCGCCGAACGGCCTGCGCGTCGTCGAGCAGTTCCTCGCGGCCCGCGAGCAGGCGACCCAGTCGCGCGGCCGAGTCCGCCTCGTCCTCCTTGCCCTCGGTGTAGGGAGCGAGGAACCGGCGGTCGGCGGTGATGGCGTAGCCGCGCGCGCCGGTCTCCTGGTTCACCAACGCCGTCTGCAGCCGGTACGCCTCGGCGCGGGCGGGCTGTATCTGGTCGGTCATCTGGTCCGTGACCTGTGCGGTGCGGTCGAGCAGGTGCGCGCCCACCGCGGTGCCGGCCACCACCATGACGGCCATGAAGGCGAGGACCAGGAGGAACCAGCCCTGCACGGTGAGGGCGTGCCCGCGCCCCCGCGGGGTCGTCGGTCGGACGGGTGCTGTGGTCATCGGTCCTCGGTCGTTTCTCGTTCTCGGGTCAGGTGCACCACGGCGACGTCGTCGAGCAGGCCCCCGTCCTCTTCCGCCAGTGCCTCGGCCCCCCCGATGAGCGCGTCGACGAACGCCTCCGGGCGCAGCGTCCCCGCGTCCCGGGCCAGCCGCAGCAGGCCCTCCTCGCCCAGCCGTTCATTGCCCTCACCGATACGGCCCTCGAACAGGCCGTCGGTGAACAGCACCAGGCCCGCCCCGGCCGGAAGCCGCAGCTCGTGGACCGGCCAGGCGAACTCGCCGGGCGGCAGAATTCCCAGGGCCGGCCCGCCGGGTACTTCCACCCGTTCCACCCGGGAGCCGGATCGCAGCAGCAGCCCGGGGTGTCCCGCACGGGTCACGCCTGCCGTCTCCCCGTCCGGAGACAGGGACACCACGGTCAAGGTGGCGAAGACCTCCGTACCGGAGCGCTCGGCGCTCAGGATCTCCTCCAGCATGCGCAGTTGCCGCGCCGTGTCGGCACCACTGAGGACCAGGGTGCGCCAGGCGATCCGCAGGGCCACCCCCAGGGCCGCCTCGTCCGGGCCATGCCCCGAGACATCACCGATCAGCGCCTGCACCGTGCCGTCCGCCGACTGCACCACGTCGTAGAAGTCACCGCCCAGGAGCGCGTGCGCGCGCCCCGGACGGTAACGCGCCACCACCTCCACGCGGCAGTCGGACCGCAGGAGCGGTGTCGGCAGCAGGCCCCGTTCCAGCCGGGAGTTCTCCTGCGCCCGCATCTGGCTCGCCTGCAGGGCCGCCGCGGCCTGCTCGGCCTGCTTGCGCTGAATCGCGTAGCGCACCGCCCGGCCGAACAGCTCGGGCTCGACGCGGCCCTTGACGAGGTAGTCCTGGGCACCGGCCGCCACCGCCGCCAGCCCGGTCTGCTCCTCCGCCAGGCCCGTCAGCACCACGACCGCGACCCCGTCGGCCGCCCGCAGCACCCGCTCCAGTGCCGCGAGCCCCTGCGCGTCGGGCAGATGAAGATCGAGCAGGACACAGTCCGGCCGCCCGTTCGCCAGCTCCACCTGGGCCTCACCGAGCGAACGCGCCCAGGTCAGCCGCATGCCCGGCGCACTGTCCGCGACCAGTTCCTCGACCAGCATCGCGTCGGCGGCGTCGTCCTCGATGAGCAGCACCGCCGGCTCCTGCCACGCCCACACCGCACCGTCGCCCGCCGGCTCACTCGTCGGCGGTGCCCACTGTGGCGGAACGACGGCAGCCCCAGGCCCTTCCGACAGCATCGGCCCCATCCCTCCCCGGTCCATCCCTCTGCCACGACGTACTGATTGTCATACGACAACCAACGAAGGATAGACCAAGGGCGGCGTGCCTCTTATGCCTGGTCGAGCATGCCGCTGCGGAGGCGGGTCAGCAGGCGGGAGATGAGCCGGGAGACGTGCATCTGGGAGACGCCGAGGCGCTCGCCGATGTCCTTCTGGGTCAGTTCCTCGACGAACCGCCAGTGGATGATCTGCCGGTCGCGCTCGTCCAGCTCGGCGATCATCGGGGCCAGGGCGTGGAAGTCCTCCACGAGCGCCAGGGCGGCGTCGTCGGCACCGATGAAGTCCGCGAGCGCCGACTCGCCGTCCTCACTGCCGCCGACGGTCGCCTCCAGGGAGGAGGAGTTGTAGCCGTTGGCCGCCAGGCGGGCCTCGACGACCTCGTCCTCCGGCAGGCTCATCAGCTCCGACAGCTCCCGGGTGGTGGGGTTGCGGCCCAGCCGGCTGCGCAGCTCCTCGGTGGCCCGGGCCAGCTGGACGCGGGCCTCCTGGAGACGCCGGGGCACGTGCACCGCCCACGAGGTGTCCCGGAAGAACCGCTTGATCTCGCCCGAGATGTAGGGCACGGCGAAGGAGGTGAACTCGACCTCGCGGGTCAGTTCGAACCGGTCGATGGCCTTGATCAGACCGATCATGCCGACCTGGACGATGTCCTCCATCTCCTCCGGCCCGCGGCTGCGGAACCGGCCGGCCGCGAAGCGGACCAGGGACATGTTCATCTCGATCAGCGTGTTGCGCGCGTACTGGTACTCGGGCGTGCCCTCCTCCAGGACCGCCAGCTGCTCGAAGAACAGCTTCGACAACTCCCGTGCGTCCCTGGGCGCCACCTTGGACGGGTCCGCGATCTCCGGAATCCCCGTCGCGGTGTCCGCCGTCGTCTGCGCGGTCGTGGTCGTCATGATTGTGCCCTCCCAGTCGTCAACGCCCGTCGGGCGCCGATGGCTACGAGAGCCGCTTACCCTGCATGGCGACATCCATTCCTGTGCACTCAGGCCGGGCTCGCCTCGCTCCGCGTGACGGGGGCCGGGGTCCAGCGGATGCGGGTGCTGCACAGCGCGACGGCGCCCGCCGACGCGGCCACGGCGCCCATGCCCCACGCCAGGTTGCTCGCACCGGCGATGAAGCCGATGAGCGGCGGGCCGGCCAGCAGCCCCGTGGTGCCCATGGCGGCGACCAGCGTCAGCGCGTCCGAGCCCTGCCGGGCGGCGGCGGCGTAGACGCAGGGGGTCACGGCCGCGATGCCCAGGCCCATGCAGGCGAACCCGGCCAGCGCCGGTGCGACGCCGCCGCTCACCAGGGCGACGGCGAGACCGGTACCGGCCACGGCGCTGCCCAGCAGGACGACCCGACCGTCGCCCCAGCGGCCGCGCCAGCCGTCGGCGAAGAGGCGGGCGACGACCATCATCCCGGACACCACGGCGATGCCGAGCGGGGCGAGTTCCGCCGACGCCTCGGCGATGTCCTTCAGGTACAGGGCGGACCAGTCGTTCATGGCGCCCTCGGCGACCGTGCCGAAGACCATGGCGCAGCACATCCACAGGGTCAGGCGCGAGGGGACGGTCCAGCGACGGCGGGCCGGTTCCGGGTCGGCGGAGGCCGGTGCGTCGGCGGGGGCTGCCGCGTCGGCCGGGGCGTCCTCGTCGAGCAGACCGGTGCGTGCCGTGGCGCCCAGTGCGGCGAGGAGGACGACGGCGACCCCGAAGTGTGCCGCGACCGATCCGGTGGCGGCGGTCATGCCGGAGGCAAGCAGGGCCGCCAGGAGTGAGCCGGCGCTGAAGACGGCGTGCAGCTTCGCCATGGTGTTGCGTTCGTGCCGTGCCTCCAGGGCCGCGCCCTGCGCGTTCATGGCCACGTTCAGGCAGCCCACGAGGACGCCGTCGGCGCACATCACCAGCAGGGCCACCGGGTAGTTCGGCGCCGCCGCCAGGGCGAGCAGCAGCAGCGCCAGGCCCAGCTGGGACAGCAGGGCGAGGCGTCGCGAGCCCATCCGGCGCATCAGCCACGCCACCGCGGGGAAGGACACCGCGGCGCCGACCCCCGCGGCCATCAGGAGCACCCCCACCTCGGCCGCGCTCAGGTCGAGGTCGGCCTTGACGGCGGGGATCCGCGCGGCCCAGGTGGCGTACTGGAAGCCGAGGGACAGGAACAGCGCGGCGATCGCCAACTGGCCGCGCCGGAAGGGGTCGTGGAGACGGGACACGCGCCATCAGCTCACTTCGCGCAGGGTGGGGGCGGGCGGGGAGAGGGACGGGCGGGCCCGGGTCTGCCGGGCGGCCGCGACCGGCCTGGACATGTAGACGGCGCCGTCGCCGTACGCGCCGACGGGCACCACCCCCGGCTCGGCCACGAAGCCGCGCGCCGACCAGAACCCCTCGGTGCCGCCCACGGCGACCAGGGAGATCCGCGCGTCCCCGCGCGCCCGTGCGGTGGCGGTGAGGTGGTGCAGGAGGTGCCGCGCGAGGCCCCTGCGGCGCAGGGCGGGCGCGACGACGATGTCGTGCAGGTGGAGGTTCCCGGTCTCGAACGCGCCCCGGGCCGCCTCCGTCCGCGTCAGGTCCGGGTAGTGGTGCGGCGGGTAGGGCAGCGCGAGCAGGTAACCGGCCGTACGGGTGCCGACGTCCACGACGAAGCAGGTGTCCGGCGACGCCGCCGCCCGGGACTCCAGCGCGGCCCGGCCCTCCGACAGGCCGAGGCCGGTGTAGGCGTCCCGCTCCAGCGCCACCACCGCGGCCCAGTCCCCGTCGGCGAGGGTGCGTATGCGCACGGTCTCAGTCATCGGCGCCGCTCCCCTCCGGGCCGCCCGCGAAGGCGTACGGGAGCGGGGCGAAGCCGTTGAAGCCCTGGGTGGTGTAGCTGGTCGCGTAGGCGCCGCAGGACAGCACCCAGACCGGGTCGCCCGAGGCCAGCGCGGCCGGCACCGGGACCAGCCCCTCCTCGTGGGAGTAGGCGTCGTCGCTGTCGCAGGTGGGACCGGCGACCACGGCCGGGACGTACGGGCCGTCGGGGTGGCCCGGGAAGACCAGCCGGTACTGCAGGGCGTCCATCTCGTAGAGGCCGTTGAACTTGCCGCAGCTCAGGTACAGCCAGTGCCGCCGTTCACCGTCGGCGGCCCGGCGTTCGGTGAGGCGGGCGACGTGGGCGCGGATCGCGCCGTGGTCGGCGACGAGGTGCCGTCCCGGCTCGATGACGAAGTCCAGGGGACCGCCGTGGATCCGGCGCAGCTCGTCCATGCCCTCCCTGATCACCGCGAAGATCTTGTCCAGGGGCGGGTCGAGGGGGGTGCCGCGCCGGTCGCGGTAGCCGAGCGCGGGCAGGCCGCCGCCGAGGTTGACGTGGTCGACGCGGATGCCGTGCCGGCCGAGTGCGCGCAGCACCTCGCCCAGATCCTCCACGGCGCCGTGCCACGCCTCGCCCGTCATCTGCTGGGAGCCGACGTGCACGGACAGGCCCGCCGGTACCAGTCCGGCGTCCCGGGCCGCCGCCAGCACGCGGACGGCGTCGCCGGGCGGGCAGCCGAACTTGTTGCTCAGCCCCCACACCGCGCCCGCCCCGCCGGTCGCCACCCGGCAGAACACGCGGGCGCCGGGTGCGTGGGCGGCGAGGGCGGCCACGTCCTGGAGGCTGTCGGTGGCGAAGGTGCGCACGCCGAGCCGGTACGCCTCGGCGATGTTCCGGTCGGACTTCACGGTGTTGCCGTAGTGCACGCTGCCGACCGGCACTCCGGCCCGCAACGCCTGCTCGACCTCGCCGGGGCTCGCCGCGTCGGCACCGGCGCCCCGGCGCGCCAGGGCGGCGAGGACCTCGTCGACCGGGCAGGCCTTCATGGCGAACCGCACCTGTGCGCCGGGCAGTTCGCGGCGCAGTGCGTCGTGGCGCCCCTCGATGCCGGCCAGGTCGTACACGAGCCGGTCCTCGGTGGCGGCACGGAGGGCGGCGGCCAGGGGTTCGCCGAGGTCCGCGGCCGTCACCGCGCTCACCGCGGCTGTCCCGCGGCCGGGGAGACGGGGGTGGCCCGGGCCGCGGCCACCATCGGCTCCCACGCCTCCGTGAGCAGTGCGAAGTCCGCCATGTCGCCGCGTGCCTCGTCGAGGAGGCGGGCGCGGCGGCCGGCCAGCAGGCCGGCGAAGTCGGCGTACCGGCCGCCTAGCCCCCGGTAGGCGGTGTCGAGGGCGTCGAGCCGGCGGACGTTCTCCGCGGTGTCGAGGCCGGTGCTCTCGCGGGCCAGGGCGGCGACGGCGGCGGGGCGGACCCGGCCCCGCTCGTCCAGCAGTGCGTCGCCCGCTTCGGCCATGCGGTCGTAGACGTGGTGGAAGTAGAGCATCGACAGCAGGAACTTGGCGAAGCGCGTCTGGTAGGCGAGGAAGCCGGGGCCGGTCCGGCGTTCGCCGGTGTAGTAGTTGACGATGTTGCGGTTGTGCAGCACGCCCGGCAGCCGGGCGTCGTGCACGAGGTGGATGAGGAAGTAGTCGCTGCCGATGGTGTCCCGGGCGGGCGGCAGCGGCACGCGTTCGCTGACCGTCGGGCCGTGGAAGGCGATGTTGCACATGTCCACGCGCATGGGGTCGACCACCGTCAGCAGCGAGTGGTCCGCCGTGAAGGGTTCGGTGCCCGCGCCGGTGAAGGACTCCTCGGCCAGCGCGCGTTTCTGCTCGGCGGACCAGCCCTGCGGTGCCCACAGGGAGACGACGTCGCGGTAGACAGCGGGGTCGGCGTCCCGTATCTGCGCGATGTCGACGGAGAGTTCGCCCACGAAGGAGCTGCCCACCATGGCGACCCGCCGCTCCATCAGGCGGTCCGGCAGCGCCGACTCGGTGACGCCCGCCACCGCGTCGGTGGCGCGTTCGCCCAGCGACAGCAGTTCGTGGTGGACGGGGAAGACCGTACGGCCGTTCACGCGCTGGTAGCGGCTGTCGGAGTCCCGGCGGTGGACGGACTCGCAGCCGAGCGCGGCCGCGATCAGGAAGGCGCGGTTGGTGCAGGCGCCGTAGGACAGTCCGTCGGGGAGCATCAGGTCGAGGAGCAGGTCGGGCTTGGCGCTGCCGGAACGTGCCGTGACCCGGGTCAGGAAGTCGCGCTGGGCGGCCTCGTCGAGGTGGTGGGCCGTGATCCGGGGGTGCGCCGGCAGTCGCCGCAACGCGGCGGCGTGGGCGGCGCGGTCGGCGGGCGGGCAGGAGTCGAGGACCAGGAGGTGGACATCGATGTCGAAGTGGTCGGCGGCGTAGGCGGCTTCCTCGCCGAGGGCCGCGACGGTGTCCGGGCAGTGCCGGTTGGTGGGGAGGGTCAGGCAGATGCTGCGCATGCGCCGTCCCCGGTGGCCTGGTGCTCGTCACTGCCGTCGGTACCGGTGCCGGGGTGCCAGGACTTCAGGCCCAGCAGCCTGGCGCCGAGTTCGGTCAGTTCGGCGGGACCGTAGCGCTCGGACTCGTGCCGGTGGGCGTCGCCGAGCAGGGTGGCGTTCCAGTCGGGGGTGGCGAGGGTGCGCCAGGAGTCGATCCGGGAGTCGCGCAGGGTGCGGTGGGTCTCCAGCGCGGGCATCATCGACAGGTACTGCACCGCGCGCACGCCCTCGCCGGAGACGTTGGGGGCGACGCCGTGGGCCAGCAGGCCGTTCCAGATGAGGAGGTCGCCGGCCTCCAGGTCGGGCCGTACGACCGGCATGTCCTCGCGGTCGATCGCGGGCCGGATGGGGTCGCGGTCGTCCGGCTGGAGTGCCTTCCAGCGGTCGAAGCGGCGGAACAGCTCGGGGCAGCACTGGAAGCCGCCGTGGTCGGGCTTGGTGTCGTTGAGGGCGATGATGCCCTGGACGCGCTGCGGCAGGACGCCGAGGGAGGTGTCCACGTCCCAGTGCAGCTCGATGTCGAAGCCGCGGTCCGGCTTGTCGATCAGGGCGCGGTCGCGGTTGCCGACGTTGGGCGGGTTGAGGTTGAGCCGGTCCAGGGTGACCCACAGCTCCTCGCAGTCCCACACGTCGACGAAGGCGTCGTAGACGCGCTGCGTCTGGCGGCTGTCCCAGATGAGCTGGTGGTGGTAGGCCTCGACGAAGCCGTAGATGTGCAGCTCCCGGTCCAGGTCGGAGCGGTACTCGCGGTCCTGGTACCAGGTGTCGGGGCGTTCGGGGTCGAGCCCCTGGAACTCCCAGGCGAAGTCGAGCAGTCGGCGCGCGGAGTCGGCGGGTATCGCCTCCTTCACGACGACGTAGCCGTACGTCTGCCAGTGGGCGAAGTCCTCCTCGGACAGCACCCGCAGCGGACGTGTCTTGTCGAGGTCGCGCAGCTGGGTGCGGGCCAGGTAGGTGTCGGCGTCCGCGCTGAAGTAGGGCAGGTCCGACGGGGCTCGGTGGAGGTAGGAATCGGGCGTCGCCATGTGGTGCTCCAGATCCTCGTCGTCGCCCCGTGCGGGCGACGGCGGTGTGGACGACGGTGGTCGGGCCGTCGCACATGAGGTCGGGTGGTGGCAGCGGGGCCCGCTCGCGGCACGGGGCGGGAGCGGGGCGAGGTCCGGGGTGGTCGTCACGGAAGTCGTCGTACGGAAGTCGGTGCCACGACGGCGGTCTTCGCAGTCCGGCCGCGGCAGGTGCTCGGCGCGGAAACTGGTGTCACATCCGTCCCTCGCCGAACTTGCGCCTCACAATGGACTAGACCAGGACGGGGTGTCAACACCCCGCCCGACTAGGTGAGTTGTTACTTCCCAGTTCAGCGAGGGCGCCCTTGACACGTCTGGTTAACCTGAACGCGCACCCGCTTGGTCTATACCAAGAAACCATCCGAAAGGCGCGGCCGATGTCCTCAAGCAAGCACAGCAGCGCGTTGCACCGGCTCGCACTCTCCGTTCTGCAGCCGGGTTTCGTGGGCACCGAGGCCCCCGACTGGATCCTGCGCGACATCGGCGACGGACTGGCCTCCGTCGTGCTCTTCTCCCGCAACATCGTCTCCACCGAGCAGGTCGCCCGGCTGACCGCGCGACTGCGCGCCGAGAACCCCGACCTGATCGTCGCGATCGACGAGGAGGCGGGCGACGTCACCCGCATCGAGTCCGCCACCGGGTCGACCCGGCCGGGCAACTTCGCCCTGGGCACCGTCGACGACGCGGAGCTGACCGAGGCCGTCGCCGCCGACCTCGGCCGGCAGCTGCGCACCGCCGGGGTGAGCCTCGACTACGCGCCGAGCGCGGACGTCAACTCCAACCCGGACAACCCGATCATCGGCGTGCGCTCCTTCGGCTCGGACCCCGAGGTGGTCTCGCGCCACACCACCGCGTGGATCCGCGGCCTCCAGTCGTCAGGCGTCGCCGCCTGCGCCAAGCACTTCCCCGGCCACGGGGACGTCGCCGTCGACTCCCACCACGACCTGCCCGCGTACCCGGCCGGGCGCGACGAGATCGCCGCCCAGGCGCTGCCCCCGTTCCGGGCCGCCGTCGCGGCCGGTGTGCGCGCGGTCATGAGCGGCCACCTGCTGGTGCCCGCCTACGATCCCGACCTGCCGGCCACGCTGAGCCGGCGCATCCTGCACGGCCTGCTCCGCGAGGAGCTGGGCTTCGACGGCCTGGTCGTCAGCGACGCCATCGAGATGGGCGCCGTCACCCGCCGGCACGGCATCGACGGCGCCACCGTGAAGGCGGTCGCCGCCGGGGTGGACGCCGTCTGCGTGGGCGGCGAGAGCGCCGAGGAAGCCACCGTCGCGCTGCTGGTCAAGGCGCTCACCGCCGCGGTGACCGGCGGGGAGCTGCCCGAGGAGCGGCTGGCCGAGGCGGCGGGCCGGGTACGGGAGTTCGCCCGCTGGTCGGCCGGGCTGCGGACGGCCGGGGCCGCGGGGGACGCGGCCGGGGACGGCATCGGGCATGTCGCCGCGCGCCGGGCCGTGCGGCTCACCGGCGCCGCGCGGGCCGCGCTGCCGCTGACCGCCGCGCCGCACGTGGTCGAACTGGCCCCGGTGACCAACATGGCCATCGGCAAGGAGACCCCGTGGGGCGTGGCGGGACCGCTGCGGGAGCGGCTGCCCGGTACGACCTCCGTACGGGTGCGCGGGCAGGAACTGGAGGAGGGGACGGTGGCGCTGGAGAGCTGCGCCCTCGAACCGGCCGTGGGGCGCCCGTTGGTGATCGTGGCCCGCGACGCCGCCCGGCACACCTGGATGAGCCGCGCCGTGACCGGCCTGACCGCCGCCCGTCCGGACGCGATCGTGGTGGAGATGGGCCTGCCGGGCACCACCACCGTCGCGGCGGCCCAGATCTTCACCCACGGCGCGAGCGCGGCCTCCGGGGTGGCCGCGGCGGAGGTCCTGACGGCCGCGTCGGCGCTCTGAGCCGGACCTCCGTGACGGGAGTGCGTCAGCCCGCGGTCCGGGTGTGGACGTACTCCACGAGGCGGGTCAGCGCGTCGGGGTCGGTGGTCGGCAGGACGCCGTGACCGAGGTTGAAGACGTGGCCCTCCAGGCCCGCCGCCGCGTCCAGGATCTCGCGGGTCTTGGTCTCGACCGCCTCCCGGCCGGCGAAGAGGACCGCCGGGTCCAGGTTGCCCTGGAGCGCCTTGCCGGGGCCGACGCGGCGGGCCGCCTCGTCCAGCGGGACGCGCCAGTCGACGCCGACGACGTCCGCGCCGGCCTCGCCGAGCAGGCCGAGCAGCTCGCCGGTGCCGACGCCGAAGTGGATGCGCGGCACGCCGTACCCGGAAACGGCCTCGAAGACCTTGCGGGAGGCGGGCAGCACCGAGCGGCGGTAGTCCGCGGGGGACAGCGCGCCGACCCAGGAGTCGAAGAGCTGGACGGCGCTCGCGCCCGCGTCGATCTGCACCTTGAGGAAGGCGGCCGTGATGCCGGCGAGGCGGTCCAGGAGGTCGGCCCACAGCTGCGGGTCGCCGTACATGAGGGCCTTGGTGTGCTCGTGGTTGCGGGACGGGCCGCCCTCCACGAGGTAGCTGGCGAGGGTGAAGGGCGCGCCCGCGAAACCGATCAGCGGGGTGGCGCCGAGCTCGCGGGTGAGCAGGCCGAAGGCCTCGGTGACGTAGGTGACGTCCTCGGGGGTGAGGTCGCGCAGCTGTGCCAGGTCCGCGCGGGTGCGGATCGGGTTCGCGATGACCGGGCCGACACCTGGCTTGATGTCGAGGTCGATCCCGATGGCCTTGAGCGGGACCACGATGTCGCTGAAGTAGATCGCCGCGTCCACACCGTGCCGGCGCACCGGCTGGAGGGTGATCTCGGCGACGAGTTCCGGCCGCATGCAGGACTCGAGCATCGGGATGCCCTCGCGCGCCTTCAGGTACTCCGGCAGTGAGCGCCCGGCCTGCCGCATGAACCACACGGGGGTGTGCGGCACCGGCTCACGCCTGCACGCCTTGAGGAACGCGGAGTCGTACGTGGCGGTCGGCTGCTGGCCCGCGGGGCTCTGGTTGGCACTCACACCGGCAAGTCTCGCATGTCCCCCGGACGGCACCGGACCACGGGTGGGCGGCTCACGGAGCCGGTCCGGGCACCCCGCGGAGCACGGGAGGGGCGGCTCCCGCGCGCCCCCGCCGGGCCGCGTGATCCGGACATCGCGCCCGCACGCGGGTGTCCCTCCCTGCGCCGGGCCGCCGTTCCGCTTAATGTTCCCCGCATGGCTGCGGCTCAGGGACGACTGTCGGACGGCGCTGGCGGAATGGACGACGCGAAGGGGACCGAGGAAGAGGCCCGGCACAAGGGGAGTCACAACGGGAGTACGGCACCGCCGGCCTTCACGGCCGCCGTGGAGGCGCTGCGCGCCGCGCGGCTGCGGCCGCAGATCGAGGTGGAGGCGACCCGCGCACCGCAGCGGCTCGCCCCGCACGCCTACGCGTTGGAGGCCGCGGTCGTCGACGGCGACGAGGACCTCGCGGACGGGCGGCTGGTGCTGCTGCACGACCCGGCCGGGCACGACGCCTGGCACGGGACCTTCCGCCTGGTGACGCTGGTCCGGGCCGAGCTGGAACCGGAGATGGCGGCGGATCCGCTGCTGCCGGACGTGTGCTGGTCCTGGCTGACCGGCGCACTCCAGGCGCGCGGGCTGGCGTACGGCGAGCCCAGCGGCACCGTCACGCGTGCGAGTTCGCACTACTTCGGAGGACTCTCGGCGCGCCCGTCCGCCTCGCAGATCGAGATCCGGGCGTCCTGGACGCCGCGCGAGGGACTGGGCGGCGTCCCGGACACCGCGGCGCACCTGACCTCGTGGTGCGATCTGCTGGCCCAGGTCGCGGGCCTGCCGCCGGCGGCGCCCGGCGACGCCTCGATCGTGACGCTGCCGCAGCGGCGCGGCCCGCAGTCGCGCTGACGCCGCCGACCGCCGTTCATCATTCCGGGCGAAGGGGCCCGTACGCCTGGAGGAGGTTCCGTCACTTTGTCGACACGGCCACTTTCGGGCTCGTATCGACAAAGTGCGAAACCGTTCGATCTTCGAATGATCGACAGTGTGTCCGAATTGCTCGGATTGTTACTCACCAGATCGTGATCATTCTCTAAAGGCGGACGCGTTCGGTGCCGAAGACGACTGTGACCTTGAAAGCACGGTTCGTCCCGGCTTCACCCCCATGAGCCGGCCCCGTCCCCGCACCCCAGGAGGCCTGGTGTCCGTTCTCCTCGAGCAGCCTGCAAGCCTGGTCGCCTACCGCCCGAACAAGCCGACCGCCATGGTGGTCGTGGCCGATCAGCGCGTCCGTTCCACCGTCACCCGCCACCTGTGGGCGCTCGGTGTGCGCGACGTCATCGAGGCCTCGTCCGTCGCGGAGGCTCGTCCCCGCATCGGCAACCCCCGCGACATCTGCGTCGCCGAAGTCCACCTCCCCGACGGCTCCGGCCTGACCCTGCTGTCGGAGACCCGCGCCGCGGGCTGGCCGAACGGGCTCGCCCTGTCCGCCGCCGACGACATCGGCGCCGTCCGCAACGCCCTCGCCGGCGGCGTCAAGGGCTACGTCGTCACCGGCACCCGCACCAACGTCGGGCTCCCCACCCGGCCCGGCGCCGCCCCCATCGGCGCCGCCGCCGCCCGCCTGCACCGCCGCCCCCCGGGCGCCCCGAGCCACCCGGGCGGCTACCGCGAGCTCTCCGGCCGCGAGGTGGAGGTGCTGCGGCTGGTCGCGGAGGGCCAGTCGAACAAGGCGATCGGCGTCTCGATGGGCCTGTCCGCCCTGACCGTCAAGAGCCACCTGGCCCGCATCGCCCGCAAGCTCGGCACGGGCGACCGCGCCGGGATGGTCGCGGTCGCCCTGCGCACGGGCATCATCCACTGACACCCACCACCCCGCTCCCGACGCTTCACCCGCTCCCCCACGCTCCCTGTTCCCCCTCCCCACCCACGCCCCGCGCAGCGGATCTTTCACCGACCTGACTGGTTTACGACCCCCCGGAGCCCGCCGACGGAACGTTCCGTCGGCGGGCTCGGTCGATCCACCGATACCCTTGACAGGTGACCGACGCCCACGAAACCGCAGCAGACCGTCCACTGCGAACCACCGGAGGCGCCCCTCCGGACGACGCCGGATCTTCTGTGAGTCAGGCGCCGATCCCCTTGCTCGAACCACGCGAGGGCATTCCGCCGGTGATCGCCGACGCGGACGCCCTCGCCGAGGTGACCGCCGCCTTCGCCGCCGGGAGCGGCCCCGTCGCCGTCGACGCCGAGCGCGCCTCCGGGTACCGCTACGGCCAGCGCGCGTACCTGGTGCAGCTGCGCCGCGCGGGCGCGGGCACGGCGCTGATCGACCCGGTGGCCTGTCCCGACCTCTCCGGTCTCGGCGCGGCGATCGCCGACGCGGAGTGGGTGCTGCACGCGGCCACCCAGGACCTGCCGTGCCTGCGGGAAATAGGGATGGTGCCCACCCGCATCTTCGACACCGAGCTGGCCGGGCGGCTCGCCGGGTTCCCGCGCGTGGGCCTGGGCGCGATGGTGGAGAACGTCCTGGGCTTCGTCCTGGAGAAGGGCCACTCGGCCGTCGACTGGTCGACGCGCCCGCTGCCCGAGCCCTGGCTGCGCTACGCCGCGCTCGACGTGGAGCTGCTGGTCGACCTGCGGGACGCCCTGGAGAAGGAGCTGGACCGCCAGGGCAAGCTGGAGTGGGCCCGCCAGGAGTTCCACGCGATCGCGTCGGCCCCGCCGCCCGAGCCGCGCAAGGACCCGTGGCGCCGTACGTCCGGCATGCACAAGGTGCGCCGGCGCCGTCAGCTCGCCGTGGTGCGAGAGCTGTGGCAGGCCCGGGACCGGATCGCGCAGCGCCGGGACGTCTCCCCCGGCAAGGTCCTCGGGGACGCGGCCATCGTCGAGGCCGCGCTCGCGCTGCCGCCCAACGCGCACGCGCTGGCCGCGCTGAACGGGTTCGGGCGGGTGAACCGCAGGCAGCTGGAGCAGTGGCAGGTGTCGGTCGACCGGGCCAGGGCGCTGTCCGAGTCGCAGCTGCCGCAGCCCGGCCAGCCGGTGACCGGCCCTCCGCCGCCGCGGGCCTGGGCCGACAAGGACCCGGCCGCAGCGGCCCGGCTGACCGCGGCGCGCGCGGCGGTGACGGCGCTGGCCGAGCGCCTCGGTATGCCCCAGGAGAACCTGATCACGCCGGACACGGTGCGCCGGGTCTGCTGGGAACCGCCCGCGACGGTCGACGCCGAGTCGGTGGGCACGGCCCTCGCGGGACACGGGGCCCGGCCCTGGCAGGTGGAGCAGGTGACACCGGTGCTGGTGGCGGCGCTGAGCCAGGACGCGTCGTAGCGGGACGCGTCGTAGCGGGACGCGTCGTAGCGGGAGCGGCGGATTCCGGCCAAGGTCCGGGTGCCGCTCCCGGAGCGGGCGCCCGGGTGATCGGTCCTCCGGTGGCGTGACGAGCGGTGTGACCTTCGCCGCTCCCGCCGGGGGGACTGGGCAGCTACGTTACTCATAAGTAGCATGGGGACTGAGCGCGCGCTCAGTGCATGCGTGCCGCAGCAGTGCCATCCCGCACCCTGGAGGAGAGCCATCGTGCCTCGTACCGTCAGGGACGTCGTCTTCGTCGACGGCGTCCGCACCCCGTTCGGCAAGGCGGGCCCGAAGGGCATCTACCACGAGACCCGCGCCGACGACCTGGTCGTGAAGGCGATCCGGGAGCTGCTGCGCCGCAACCCCGGTCTCGACCCCAAGAAGATCGACGAGGTCGCCGTCGCCGCGACCACGCAGATCGGTGACCAGGGCCTGACCATCGGCCGCACCGCCGGCATCCTGGCGGGCCTGCCCACCTCGGTCCCCGGCTACTCCATCGACCGCATGTGCGCGGGCGCCCTGACCGCCGTCACCACCGTGGCCGGCTCCGTCGCCTTCGGCGCGTACGACGTCGCCATCGCGGGCGGCGTCGAGCACATGGGCCGCCACCCGATGGGCGAGGGCGTGGACCCGAACCCGCGGTTCGTCAGCGAGAAGCTGGTCGACGAGTCCGCCCTGTTCATGGGCATGACCGCGGAGAACCTGCACGACCGCTACCCGAGCATCACCAAGCAGCGCGCCGACGAGTACGCCGTGCGCTCGCAGGAGAAGGCCGCCAAGGCCTACGCCAACGGCCAGATCCAGGCCGACCTGGTGCCGATCTCGGTGCGCCGCACCAACGAGGAAGCCGGTGAGACGGGCTGGGGCCTGGTCACCGCCGACGAGCCGATGCGTCCCGGCACCACGCTGGAGAACCTGGCGGGCCTGAAGACGCCGTTCCGCGTGCACGGCCGGGTCACCGCGGGCAACGCGGCCGGTCTGAACGACGGTGCGACCGCCTCCCTCATCGCGAGCGAGAACTTCGCCCGTGAGAACGGCCTGCCGGTCAAGATGCGCCTGGTCGCGTACTCCTTCGCGGGCGTCGAGCCGGAGGTCATGGGCTACGGCCCCATCCCGGCGACGGAGAAGGCCCTGGCCCAGGCCGGTCTGTCCATCGACGACATCGGCCTGTTCGAGATCAACGAGGCCTTCGCCGTCCAGGTCCTCGCCTTCCTGGAGCACTACGGCATCGCCGACGACGACGCGCGCGTCAACCAGTACGGCGGCGCCATCGCCTTCGGTCACCCGCTGGCCTCGTCAGGCGTCCGCCTGATGACGCAGCTGGCCCGCCAGTTCGAGGAACAGCCGAACGTCCGCTACGGCCTGACCACCATGTGCGTCGGCTTCGGCATGGGCGCGACGGTCATCTGGGAGAACCCGCACTTCGAGGGGGACAAGTGAGCACCACCGCAGAGCTGCTGAAGGGTGCGGCCGAGCTGTTCCCCGGCGAGGTCGTCACGCAGGCGCACGTACGCCACTTCGACCTGCCCCTGGGCGCTGGGCGCTTCGCCCTCATCACCCTGGACAACGGCCACGACCACACCAAGCCGACCACGCTCGGCCCGCAGTCGCTGGCGAACATCGACGCCGCCCTCGACCAGGTCGAGAAGGAGGCCGCGGACGGCGACATCGTCGGCGTCGGCGTCACCGGCAAGCCGTTCATCTTCGCGGTCGGCGCCGACCTCAAGGGCGTCGAGCTGCTGAAGCGGCACGAGGACGCGCTGGCCATCGGCAAGGGCGGCCACGACGTCCTCAAGCGCCTGGCGAACCTGGCGGTGCCGTCGTTCGCGTACTACAACGGCGCGGCCATGGGCGGCGGTGTGGAGATCGGCCTGCACTGCACCTACCGCACGGTGTCGGCGGCCCTCCCGGCCTTCTCCCTCCCCGAGGTCTTCCTCGGCCTGGTGCCCGGCTGGGGCGGCTGCACGCTGCTGCCGAACCTGATCGGCGCCGACAAGGCCGTCTCGGTGATCATCGAGAACAGCCTCAACCAGAACAAGCAGCTCAAGGGCGAGCAGGTCTACGAACTCGGCATCGCGGACGCGATCTTCGAGGGCGCGGACTTCCTGGAGCAGTCGCTGATCTGGACGGCGTCCGTCCTCAAGGGCGAACTCGCCGTCGAGCGTCCGGCGATCGACCGCGGCGAGGCCTGGGACCAGGCCGTCGCCAAGGGCCGCTTCATCGCGGACTCCAAGGTGCACGGCGCGGCCCCGGCCGCCTACCGCGCCCTGGACATCATCGCCGCCGCCAAGAACGGTGACCTCCAGCAGGGCTACGACGCCGAGGACCAGGCCCTCGCCGACCTCATCATGGGCGGCGAACTGCGCTCCGGCATCTACGCCTTCAACCTGGTCCAGAAGCGCGGCAAGCGCCCGGCGGGTGCGCCCGACAAGTCGCTGGCCCGCCCGGTCACCAAGGTGGGCGTCGTCGGCGCCGGCCTGATGGCCTCCCAGCTCGCGCTGCTCTTCCTGCGCCGCCTGGAGGTCCCGGTCGTCCTGACCGACATCGACCAGGAGCGCGTCGACAAGGGTGTGGGCTACGTCCATGCCGAGATCGACAAGCTGCTCGGCAAGGGCCGCGTCAACCAGGACAAGGCCAACCGCCTCAAGGCCCTGGTGACCGGCGTCCTGGACAAGGCCGAGGGCTTCGCGGACGCGGACTTCGTGATCGAGGCCGTCTTCGAGGAGATGGGCGTCAAGCAGAAGGTCTTCGCGGAGGTCGAGGCGGTCGCCCCGGCGCACGCGATCCTGGCCACGAACACCTCCTCCCTCTCCGTCTCGGAGATGGCGTCGAAGCTCAAGCACCCCGAGCGGGTCGTCGGCTTCCACTTCTTCAACCCGGTCGCGATCCTCCCCCTGCTGGAGATCGTCCGCGGCGAGCAGACCGACGAGGCCTCGCTGGCCACGGCGTTCGGCGTCGCCAAGAAGCTGAAGAAGACCGCGGTCCTGGTCAAGGACGCCCCGGCGTTCGTGGTCAACCGGATCCTGACCCGCTTCATGGGCGAGATCCAGAACGTCATCGACGAGGGCACCCCGGTGCCGGTGGCGGAGAAGGCGGTGGAGCCCCTCGGCCTGCCGATGTCCCCGCTGGTCCTCCTGGAGCTGGTCGGCCCCGCGATCGGCCTGCACGTCTCGGAGACCCTCAACCGGGCCTTCCCCGAGCGCTTCACGGTCTCCCCGAACCTGAAGGCGGTCGTCGAGGCGGGCAAGCGCGGCTTCTACGTCTATGACAGCGGCAAGCCCGAGCTGGACCCGGAGGTCGCCGCACTGCTGAAGCAGGGCGACACCGTCCTGACGGAGGAGCAGGTCCGCGCCCGCGTCCTGGACGCGGTGGCCCAGGAGATCGGCCTGATGCTCGACGAGGGCGTCGTCGCCGAGGCCCAGGACATCGACCTCTGCCTGATCACCGGCGCCGGCTGGCCCTTCCACCTGGGCGGCATCACGCCGTACCTGGACCGCGAGGGCGTCTCGGAGCGGGTGAACGGGAAGCGGTTCCTGGAGGCGGGGGTGGCGTCGGTTCCGGCGTAGCCGCGGAGCGACGGGGATCCTGAGGGGCCTGGGCGGCGCGAACGCGCCGCCCAGGCCCCTTTTCAGCCGACCGCCGTCGCGTGCGTCAGTGTGGCTAGGGACGGTAGTACCCGGCGGCAGCCGAGGCGGTGAGCACGGCGAACTGCGCCGGAGCCGGTGATCCCTCGACGCCGTTCCCGTCGACCGGGCGTACCTCGACCGCGTGCATGCCCTCCGCCCAGGGCCAGCCCGAGTCCCAGGCCCAGCCGCCGTCGGAGCCGACCGCCGCCGCGCCCAGCAGGACGCCGTTCTCCCAGAAGCGGACCTCTACGGCACCCTCGGCGAACCCTCGGAAGGCGACCGCCGGACCCACCTGCTGCAACGCCTCGGGCGCCGAGACGACCACCCGCGGCACCTGGCCGCCCTGCGGCGTCTGCCCCGCAGGCCCCGGAGCGGGCACCGCCGCCGCGCCTTCCACCGCCGTGAAGTGAACTTCCGTCCGCTCGGTCTGGAATCCCGCGGCGTGCACCCCGAAGATGCGGACCAGGTGCTTGCCCTGCGACCAGGCCCGGCCCAGTTCCCACGACCAGGTGCCGTCCGCCGCGACGTTCGTCTGCCCGAGGAACCGCCCGTGCTCCCACACACTGACCCGTTCCGCTCCCTGCGCGGTACCCGTGAAGCGCGGCCCGGAGCGGGGGACCTGGGAGTGCTGCGCCGGGCCGGTGACCAGCGGCGGCGGGAAGACGTCGGCGCTCTTCACCACGGACGTGGCGGCAAGGTAGGCATCGATGCCCGACCGGTCGCGGTCGGGTTGCTCGTAACCGTTGCGCACCATGCCCAGGCGCGGTGCGATGCCGTCCGCCAGCATGTTCACCAGCCCCATGAGGAAGGGCACGTTGCGCCTGGTGACCTGCGAGTGTTCCGTGATGTAGGGCGAATCGCTGAAGACGAAGTTGAAGTTCTCGTAGCGCTGGAAAAGCCCGAGGAACGGTTCCACCTGCTCGGGGTACTGCTCGTCCTGCGGCGACGACAGCAGATAGATGTTCGCGGTCCGGTTGACCTCCGACCGGACGAGGTCGGGAATGACCGCGTCGACGGCCCGCACGTTCTGCTCGGGCACGCCCTCCCCCAACATGAACGTGGCCACCTTGGGATGCACCTTCTGGACGTAGGTGCCGATCAGGAACTGGGGAACGAGCGAGACGATGTTCCGGAAGCCGTAGCGCAGACCGAAGTACAGGGCAGCGCTGCCGCCCTTCGAGCCGCCCCACATGGTGACGTCGTCACGCGTGAGGCCCAGGGCCTCCATCACCCTGAAGATGAGGCCCGCGACGGAGTTCTCCAACGAGAAGTCCATCCCCTTGCACAGGTAGTACGAGTTGTGGCCGTCGAACCTGTCCTTGATCCAGAGCACGTTCGCCCTGACGGGGTCGAACACACCGTTCGACCACCCGTAGTCCTCCGGCACCGCGAAGTTGGCGAAGACGACCACCAAGTGGCGGTTGCCGCCCTTGGCATGGGCGAAGCGGTACTGAACGGGAAACGTCCCCGAAGCATCGACGCCCTGGATCAGTTCCCGCCCCTTCTTTGCTGGGCTGGGCATTGCGGTCTCCACTTCCTGTACTTCCATCTGAATGCCGGCTCCGAAGCACCGGCCCACGGGAACCGGCCTCGGGGAGGTCAGAGCCCGTACGTCACGGCCCCGGCCTGGGCACGCACGACCGTGAAGGGCACCGGTACGGGCGCGGACTCCTGTCCGACCGCGTCAACGGCGAAGATCTCTACGACGTGCGCTCCCTCGGGCCAGGCCCCACCGGCGTCCCACAGCCAGGTGCCGTCGGCAGCCACCGGGCACGTCCCCAGGGCGTAGCCGCCTTCACGCAGGCCCACGCTCACCGCACCTGCGGCGAGTCCGGCGAACCGGACCGTCTCGGGCAGTCGCTGGTGCGCCTCCGGCATCCGCACCACGGACGAGTCCGATCACCGACTTCTCGACGGAGAATTCCATGCCCGCGCAGAGGTAATAGGTGTTGCCGCCGTCGAACGAGAGGTTGGCGAACACCACCGTGAGGTGCCGATTGCCGCCCTTGGAGTGGGCGAACCGGTACTCGACGGGAACGGGACCGGAGGCGTCTATCCCCTTGAGTACGGCGCGCCCCTTCTTCGCGGATTCAGCCATGGTGCGCGTCCCGTTTCCTGAAGTTCACTACGAGGGGTGCCGCCAGGACCGCGCCGCGACGAGTGACGGATGCCGGCGGACCGTGCAGTCCGCCGCTTTGGCAAACGATCACCTCACCAGGCATGATGCCCGGATGATTCCGGCAGACCGGCCACCGGCGAGGCGCGGCCTCCGGCGACGCGGACTCATCGGCGCGATCACGGCGTTGGTACTGGCGCTCGTCGTCACGGTGCCGGTGGTGCGCTCCGCGACGAGTCCGGCCCCGGCTCACGGGGCAGGCGGCACACTGACCGTGGCCACCTGGAACATGTGCGGCGTAAGGCAGTGGAACTGCTCGGAAACCGGCAGCCCGGCCGCCAAGGAGTCCGCGCTGCGGCGACTGGTCACGGCCGACGGGGCCCGTGTCCTGCTGCTGCAGGAGACATGCTCCGGGGATCTCGAACGCGCGCGGCGGAGTCTCGGCTCCTCCTGGCATCTCGCGTTCCGGCCCTACGCCTCCCGCGACCGGGCGGGAAGGACCGCTCCGGTGCGGTGCACGGGAAACAGCCGCGGGTCCGCGGGATTCGCGGTTCTGTCGGCCCACCCCCTGACCTCGGTCAGAGCGGTACCTTCCCCGCAGCCCGTCGCCGGACTGCGGCGCGGAATCCTCTGCGCCACGGTCGCCGGCCCGGACATACGGGTGTGCGTCGCCCATCTCACGCTGCCGGACGGTGACCCGGCGCACCCCTCCTGGGAGTACCGCGACGACCAGTTGAAGGCCCTCGTGGCGGCGGTTCCGAAGCAACGGACCGTTTTCGGCGGGGACTTCAACCTGGCTCCGCCGGGCGCACGCAACCCTGCGGCCTGGGTGTGGCCGAGCGCCGCCTACCACGCCTACCGGGAGTGCGACCAGAACTCCCCGTCGTCGTACCCGGCACGGCCCACCCACGCCTCGGGCCACAAACTGGACTACCTGTTCACCGGGCTGCCGAGAATCTCCTGCACGGTACGGAACACCGGTACGTCCGACCACCGGGCACTCCTGCTCGAGGTGCGCACCGGCTGACCCGCCGGCCGGGCGGAACCCCGGTGGCGAGTACCCGGGCGGGCCCGCCTGGACCGGAGCCGAAGCCATCACACGATCACGCCTTCGTACGTCCGGCCCTCCGGCGGCGAGACCGGCCGGGGGCGCCCCTGCTGTGCCACCGGCTGCCGGGGGACGGAACCCAGCGGAACGCCTTGCGGCAACTGCCGCTGGGGCGCGGCCTGCCCCAAAGCCCTGCGCTGCACCGGGTGTCCCGGGCCGGCCCCCTGGTGTCCCGTGCCCTGCGGTCCGGCGTCCTGCCGGTACGCCCCG
Organism: Streptomyces sp. NPDC034099; assembly: GCF_055575415.1. Classification (NCBI taxonomy): domain Bacteria; kingdom Bacillati; phylum Actinomycetota; class Actinomycetes; order Kitasatosporales; family Streptomycetaceae; genus Streptomyces; species Streptomyces sp. NPDC034099. The sequence continues at coordinate 335,978 of NZ_JBVISR010000007.1, forward strand.
GTCATGGCCGGGGGGCTGGCGTGCCACTGCCCGTTGTCCGTGAGGGGCGTCATCGGGCGTGCGGAGCGCCGTGTGTCCACGGTGCCGACACGGGGCGCCCGCGCGTCCTCCGGCGTCAGGTCACCGCCCGCCAGCAGCATCCGGTCGGCGAGCCGCGCGGCGGCGTAGCCGTCGTCGAGGTCGCAGAACTCGTTCTGGAACCACCGGTAACGCTCGGCATAGGCCGACTGGATCCGGTCGATGTGACGGATCGCGGTGATCAGTTTCTCGGAGGTGTCCACCAGCGGTCCCGGCGCGCTGTTCGCGAAGTCGAAGTAGAAGCCGCGCAGGGTGTCCCGGTAGTGATCCAGGTCGTAGGTGAAGAAGAGAATCGGACGCCCGGTGTTGACGTAGTCGAACATCAAGGACGAGTAGTCCGTGATCATCACATCGGTGATCAGGGACAGGTCGGCCATGTCCGGATAGTCGGAGACGTCGAAGACGAAGCCGTCTCCGGCGCCCGGCACCGGGTCCACCACGTTGGGGTGGCGGCGGACCATGAGGACGTGATCGGCGCCGAGGCGGGCACGGGCGTCCTCGAGGTCGATGCGGAAGTCGAGTTTGTACTTGCCGGGCGCGTAGAACTGGTCGTCACGCCATGTGGGGGCGTACATGACGACGCGCTTGCCCTCGGGCAGACCGATGCGGCGCCGGATCTCCCGCTCGCGGTCCGCCGTGCCGGATCTTCGGAGGATGTCGTTGCGCGGATAGCCGCTCTCCACCATCTCCCCGGGGAAGCCGAAGGCACGCTTGAGGATGGGTGTGGAGAAGCTGTTGGGCGAGACCAGGAAGTCCCAGTTCTGGACCTCCTTCTCGACCCGCTCCAGGTAGCGCTGGTCGGCGAAGTGGATGGCCTCGATGTCGTGGCCGATCTTCTTCAGCGGGGTGCCGTGCCAGGTCTGCACGACGATCTGCCCGTCGCGCTTGACGAACCAGTCGGGCAGGTGGTTGTTGGCGACGACGTACGCGCTGGTGGCGAGCGCCTCGTACCACTCGGGCGACCACATGCGGACCGGGGTCGCCGTGGGGGGCACCTGGACCTGGTCGTCGCGGACCACCCACAGGTGATCGAGGGGGACGCGCCGTCGTACCAGTTCCTCGTGCAGAGCGCGGGGGCTGTCGGAGTACTGGGTGCCCTTGAAGGCGTCGTAGAGGATCGCGGACCGCACCTGTGACTTGCGGGCCGCCGGATAGGCCTTGGTACGCAGCAGCTTCTGACGGTACGGCCCCCGGGCCTCGTCGGGCATGGCGGAGTGGACGAGCAGGGAGAGGCGGTCCCAGGCCTCCGCCTGGACCTCGTATCTGCGCTCGTTGTTCTCGTACTCGCGGGGGAATTCCCGGATGAGCCCCTGGTCGATCTTCACCATCAGGTCCTCGAGGCGGTCCTCTCTGGCGACGGCCGAGAGGTCCTGACGGCGGAGGAAGAAGTCCCAGCGGCCGGCGGCGAGGGGGATGTCACCGGCCAGGGTACGCATGGCGTCGGGGGCGAGGACGCAGCGGAACTCGGCTCCGTTCCACTGCAGCGGCACCGTGCGCTCCGCTCCGTGCGCACGCGAGCGGACCACGATGTGCGCCGCCCGGTATTCCTCGGCGGACAGCCGGTCGGCGGCGGCGTAGCGGCCGTGCAGCACCAGGGAACCGTCCTCCTGCCACACCAGAGCCGTCGCCATGGGCAGGGTCGCGCGCTCGAACAGCACGAGGTAGCCCGAGCCGTTGCGGTGGACGACGATCTCTCGGTCACCCTCCCGCGTCTGGAGACTCTGCGGCATGCGGTAGTGCCCGTCGGGGGTGTCCTCCGCCATGACCGGATACATGGTCATCTTGCGGCCCTCGACGTGGAAGGTGGTCTTCCAGCCGTTGCTGCCCATGCTCCAGGACTTCGGGATCTCCTGGCCCGCCTGTGCTCCCGCACGGAAGCCGGGTACCAGGGAACGCAGCGGGAGCCGGGCCGCGAAGGTGCACCAGCCCTCTCCGCCCGGGGTGAACCAGACTTTGCCCTCCGCCTGTCCGGACCCGCTCAGGCTGGCCACCCGCAGCTTGCCCCACTCGGGCACCTTGGGACCGAGGTAGACGCCGCGCAGCTCCAGGTGCTCACCGTTGAGGCGGTGGCCGGTGATCCGGCAACGCACTGTCTCCACCCGGACCTTGAGCTTGCCCTGCAAGAAGACGGGCAGGACCCGGGTGTTCTTGTCGACGTACCGGTAGGGCGGATTGGCGGCGGTGCCCGCGCCGCCCCGGTCGATGCCCCGGTAGCGGAACAGTCCTCGGCTGAGTACGCCGGTGGCGACGTCCCAGGTCCCTTCGACCCACTGGCCCTTCCGCTTGAGGCGGTTGATGTCGAAGCGGGCCTCGAACCCGGCCCAGTCGTAGCAGTAACGATTCTGGTTGGACCGCTCGGTGGCCTGCGGGGCGTAGGTGGTCTTCGCCGCGGCGACGACCATCCGCTTCTGCTTCTTGTTCCGCAGGGCCAGGGCCTTCACCGACATGTGCTTCTTGTGCACGTTGATGAAGCGGACGTACGCGGTGCCGGTCAGCCGGAGCTGGTCGCCGTCCCATGCCGCGTCGGAGAGCGAACCGTGCAGGGAGAGTTCCTTGTCGAGCCGGTAGGCCTTCTTGTCGAGTCCGAGGCTGCGGTCGCCCAGGTGGGGGTACTTGAGGTAGCGGTGGAATCGGCGCTGGACGGGCATCGGGCCGCCCTTGCGCTCGAACTCGATGACATCGAGGAGCTCGGGCAGCCGCCCCTCGTAGACCATGAGCCACTTCACCCGGGCGTCGGCGGGGAGTTCGTCGATGACGCTGATGTCGCACTCGTCGAGGAACTCGTTGGCCCACTGCATGAAGCAGTTCTGGTACTCCTCGTCGGCGTCCGGCAGCACCTTGAGGTGCAGCATGAGATCGGACTTGAGGCAGGCCAGGTCGTACTTCCGCTTGCTGTCGACGTACAGCTTGGAGCGCCGCTCGGCCAGGAAGCGGCTCACCGACTGCACGGCCGCCACCCGGTCCCGCAGGTTGGACAGTTCGGTGTGGCGCTGCGTGATGGAGGGCGCGGCGCCGCCCTCGCGCCGCCGCCAGAAGTAGACGATGTCCGTGATGACATCGACCTTCTCGGCGCGGAAGTGGGCGAACATGTTGACCCAGGAGTCCTCGTACATGACGCCCTCGGGGAACTCTATGTAGTGGTAGTCCCAGAAGGACCGCCGGAACAACTTGTTCCAGACGGTGCGGTCGTAGATCAGCGCCTCGAACCGGGTGATGTGGGTCCCGCGCCGGTTCTTCTGCATGGGGCCCTTGTGCAGGGGCGACTGCCACTTCTTGGTGGAGTTCATCATCTGCACGTTGCCGGAGACGAAGTCCGAGCCGGACTCCTCAAGGGTGCGGACCAGCAGTTCGTACGCGTACTCGGGAATGACGTCGTCGCCGTCGACGAAGGCCAGGAACTCGCCCTGGGGGTGCATGGCGCGCAGGCCGGTGTTGCGAGCGTGGCCGGGACCGTGCGACCCCTGGCGGACGAGGCGGAAGCGTGGGTCCGCGGCGCAGAAGTCGGCCGCGATCCTGGTGGAGCTGTCGGTCGAGCCGTCGTCGACCAGGATGACCTCGAAGTCACGGAACGACTGGCGTGCGATCGACTCCAGGCACTCGGCGAGGTAGATCTCGACATCCTGAAAAGGGACGACAACGCTCAGACGCGGGTGATCCGCCAACTCTCGCTCCTACCAAGACATTTCGCCCCCCAAGAGCGCCAGAAAACGTTGGCAGCCTTGGCACCGATGTTCACTTGTGACGTTTTCGCACGTCAGACACCCCCCGTCACAAGTCATTCACATCTTATACGTAGCTTAGAGACGGTCAAGAGTGATCAATGTGTTGTACATCATTACAACCCTTTGCGGTCACCTTGGCGTAACCGTTGTGAGGCATGGCCGTTCCGCTTTCAGATTCTGCTCCAGGGCGACAGCGAGAGCCCCGATCCGCTCTCCTGACGGGCCACTTTCGGGAAGCCCCGCGGATCGATCAGGACCATGACGATCCGGCCGTGACCGTCCCGGGCCAGCGCAGGGGAGCCCTGGCAGGGCTCGTCCAGGGACTGCCACCAGAAGCCGGCCTGCTCGTTCTCGGTGCCGCCCATGCCGAGCAGGACGGACTCGCCGTCACCCCGGCACGCGACCACCGTGCAGTCGTAGCCGTCGACCGGTGCGCGCAGCACCGCGTACCCTCCCTGCGTCGCAGCGCCGCCGAGAGGCATGGGCCAGCCGCCCTGCCGCCAGGCCGCGGTCCCTCCGAGCCTGGCGTCCGCCCACAGATAGGTGGCCCTGTCCGGCCCCGTCTCCAGGGCGGCCGCCGTACCGGGCACCGGGTTCAGCGCGAATCCACTGGGCTGCTCGAAGTCCTTGCCGGGCGCGGTCTGACGCCAGACGAACAGACCCGACTCGGCCGCGGAGCACACCTCGAGCCGCCCGCTGCCGAGCGCCACCGGGGTGGCCCGGGCGTCCAGGCCGACGCCGCCCAGGTTCTCCCACAACTTCCACTTGCCGTTCGGGCTCTCGCGGCGCAGGGACAGCCCGCCCTGCGCGTTGCGCACGAAGACGTGCACGGTGCCGTCCCGGGCCACGGCCGCGGCGGGCGGGCCGATCTCCCAGCCCTGGTCCCAGTGCTTGTAGTGCGGGTTGCCTATGGAGAACCAGTCGGTGAAGGCCAGTCCGGTCTGGTACTGGATCGCGTGGGCGATGTCGACGACGCGCTGACCGCTGGAATGATTCCGGTCCCTGCGGGCGAGGAAATGCACATACCGGTTCGCGCCCTGCGCCACGGTGAGATGCGTGAGCGCTTCCACCGCGACGAAGTGCGGACCGCTCCAGGAGGGGCCGCCGACCGCTGTCTCGGTCCAGCGCAGCAGACCTCCGTCGGTGACGGCATAGAGGCTGAGCCGCCCGTCACGGCCGAGAGTCAGCCAGTCGCCGTGGGCCGCTCGGGCCACCGGCCCTTGCTGTTGCTCGTCCGTGCGGCTCGCGGGGCCTGCCGACCTTCTCCGCATAGCCTGGTGCACCTTCCTGGTGTCAACGCGTTCCCCACCTGGGGGTCTACGAAAATCCGGAACATCATACGCCGACCGTTCACTTGTTCTTCGAGCCGTCTCCACACGGCCGGGACCTGCCCACGGGGCAGCCGCTCCGCCCGACATTCCCCAAAGTGTGACGAGCCGTCTATAGTTCTCGGGCACCTGTCCGATTCATCGTGGCCTCTCGGCCTCCCCCCTCCGATGACACATCTCGGGCACCTCGCCTGTGCGCCTGTGCCTGCCCCGGTCAAGCGGGCCTTCTGTGTCGTACGACCTGGAACGCATCGACGCGGCCCACCCGACCCGACCGCCTCGCGGTCACGCCCGACCGGCGGGCACGGAGGAACGAGCTGGATGAGCACCGACACCCACCGGACCGACCACGGCCACCCGGAGACGGACCGCCCCTCGCCGCCCGGGCGCGGCAACGGGCACCGCGGGTCCAGGAAGCGCAAGCGGCGCTGGGGGCGCATCACCCTCGTCGTCCTGCTCCTGCTCGTACTCGCCGCGGGTGGCTACGGGTATTACCTGTACCGCGACCTCAACGGCAACATCGACGGCGTCGACATCAACGACGCGATCGGCAAGGACCGGCCGGAGAAGCTCCCCACCTCCGGGCAGAACATCCTGATCCTCGGTTCCGACTCGCGCGCGGGCGACAACGCCGGACTGAACACCGGCAAGGTCGCGGGGGCCCGTTCGGACACGGCGCTGGTGATGCACATCCCCGAGGGGCGCAAGGAGGCCGTCGCCGTCAGCATCCCGCGTGACACCCTGGTGACCCGGCCCGAGTGCACCAAGCCGGACGGCTCCGAGGTGGCCTCGGCCGAGCGTGTGATGTTCAACTCCGTCTACTCGCAGGTCGGTCCGGCCTGCGTGGTCAAGACGGTGGAGAAGATGTCCGGGGTCCGCATGGACCACTACGTGGAGATCGACTTCGCGGGCTTCAAGGACCTGGTGGACGCGATAGGCGGCGTCACCGTCACCGTCGACCAGGACATCCACGACAAGTCCAGCGGGCTCGACCTGACGGCCGGTACGCACAAGCTGAACGGCACCGACTCGCTGGCCTTCGTACGCACCCGGCACGGCATCGGTGACGGCAGCGACCTCGGGCGGATCGGGCTCCAGCAGGAGTTCATGATCGCCTTGCTGAGCGAGATCAAGAAGCAGGACCTCCTGGGCAGCCCGACCAAGACGTACAAGATCGCCGACACCCTCACCGCGGCCCTGACCACCGACTCCGAACTCGCCTCGCTCACCGCGCTCGCGGACTTCGGACGCAGCCTGAACGGGGTCGACCCGTCGACGATGGAGACCATCATGCTGCCGGTGGCGTACGACAAGATCGACCCGAACCGGGTGGTGGCCGCTCAGCCGCAGGCCTCCACGCTGTGGAAGGCGATCCGCGGCGACAAGGAGATCCCGGAGTCGGCGAAGAAGTCCCCCGCGGGCGGCAAGACTTCCTGACCCGCCACCGGTAGGTCCACCAGGGGGAGAAGGCCGTCAGGGCCCTCTCCGCCGGTTCCCGCCGTTCTCAGACCGCCCCCCAAGCCCCCAGCGCCAGCCCCGCCTCGTCCTTCCGGCGGGTCAGCAGCAGTTGGCCGGACGACGGGGACAGGGTCGCCGCCACCAGGCGGCCGTCGGTGTCCAGGGCCAGGGAGACGGTCGCGTCGGACGGCAGGGCGGGGCCCGACTCGGTCCAGGCCGCGCCCATCTCCTCCAGTTCCGTGGGGTACGCGGCGAAGGCGACACGGCCGCTGGCCGCCGAACGCTGGGCGAGCAGCGTGCAGTCGTGGCCGTCTATGACGGTGCGGACGGCGGCCACGGGGCCGGGGCCGGCGGCGGCCACCAAGGGGGTCGGTTTGCCACCGGGGCGCCAGGCGCACAGCTCACCGGAGTCGTCGTCGGTGAAGAAGACCGTGGTGCGCTCCCCGGAGGTCGCCAGGGCGCGCAGGGTGCCCGGGCGGACGGCCGCGTCGAGGCGCTCCCCCAGCACCGGTCGCGCACCCGGTTTGTCCTGGCTCCAGTGCAGGATGCCGCCCTCGACGGGCGCGTACAGCTCGACCAGGCCGGAGTCGGCCGTGACGGCCGCGGGCGACTCCTGGACGCCGCGGCCCTTCAGGTCCCGCCAGGGCTCCCAGCCGCCCTTCTCCTGCTGGGCCACCATGCTCATGCCGCCGCCGCCGTTGCGGACGAAGACATGGGCGCGTCCCTGCGCGTCGACCGCGACGGCGGGGGTTCCGGTACGGCCGCCCTGCTTGTTGGGGTGGCCGGCCGGCTGCCAGTCCAGGGGCGCGAGCAGCGGCCGGAAGTGCGTGGTGTGCACCAGGGCACAGCGGTCGGCACCGGTCGGGCGCCAGGCGACCAGGTGGGCGTAGCCGTCGGGGCCCCGGCCGGCCGCGAGGCCGCCCGGGTGCAGTTCCTGGTCGCCGCCCATGCGGCGCGGGCCCTCCCAGGGGCCCGCGGGCGTGCGTTCGGCGCGCCACAGGGCGGCGTCGTTCGACGGGAGGTACACACTGAGGCGGCCGTCGCGGCCGAGGAGAAGCCAGTCGCCATTCACCGCATCACTCTAAGCGGGACCGTCGGCTCCGTGTCGGTCGGGTACGGCCGAAGGCGCTGGGGGGCGGACGGCGCGTGCGACCCTGGCGGGATGGAAGAGAACGCGTCCCTGCTCGTGGTCGTCGACGCCGCGAACGTGGTCGGTTCGGTGCCCGACGGCTGGTGGCGGGACCGGCGCGGGGCCGCGGAGCGGTTGCGGGACCGGCTGGCGGCGGACGGGGTGCCGGGGCGGTCCGGGCCGGTGGAGGTCGTGCTCGTCGTCGAGGGCGCGGCCCGCGGGGTGGAGTCCGTGGCCGGCGTACGGGTGGAGTCCGCGCCCGGCAGCGGGGACGACCACATCGTCGAGCTGGTCGCGCGGACGGCGGGCGGCCGTCCCGTCCTGGTCGTGACGGCCGACCGCGGGCTGCGCCGCCGGGTGACGGAGCTGGGCGCGCAGGTCGCGGGGCCGAGGACGGTGCGGCCCGGGTGAGGCCGGAGCGCGCACCCGGGCCGGCGCTGCGCGCGCTCCGCCGATCACGCGGTCCCGCGACGGGCTACGGACCCTTCGGGGCGGGCGGCTCGGCCGGCGCCTCCTCGCCGCGGGCCAGGCGGCTGTGGGTGCGGCCGTAGAGGAAGTACACGACGAAGCCGATCGCCATCCAGACGGCGAAGCGGACCCAGGTCTCGGCGGGCAGGTTCAGCATCAGCCACAGCGAGGCGGCCACGGACACGATGGGCAGCAGCGGGACCAGCGGGGTGCGGAAGGCGCGGGGCAGGTCGGGCCGGGTCCGGCGCAGGATGATCACGCTGATCGCGACGATGACGAAGGCGAAGAGCGTACCGATGTTCACCAGCTCGGCCAGCTCGCTGAGGCTGGTGAAACCGGCGACGATCGCGATGATCACGCCGAGCAGGATGGTCGGCCGGTAGGGGGTGCGGAACTTCGGGTGGACATGGGAGAAGAAGCGCGGCAGCAGTCCGTCGCGGCTCATCGCGAAGAACACCCGGCTCTGGCCGAGGAGCAGGATCATGCAGACCGTGGTCAGGCCGACGGCGGCACCGAAGCTGATCACACCCGAGAAGAAGGGATGCCCCGTGGCCTTGAACGCGTCCGCGAGCGGGGCGTCCACGGAGAGCTTGGTGTAGTGCTGCATGCCGGTGACGACGATCGAGACCGCGACGTACAGGACGGTGCAGATGATCAGGGAGCCGAGGATGCCGCGGGGCATGTCGCGCTGCGGGTTCCTGGTCTCCTCGGCGGCCGTGGCGACGATGTCGAAGCCGATGAAGGCGAAGAAGACGACCGAGGCGGCCGTGAAGATGCCCATCACGCCGAAGTTGGCCGGTGCCCAGCCGAACATCAGCTGGATCAGTGGTGAGTGCAGTCCCCCGCCCGCCTCGACGGGCTGCGACTTCGGGATGAAGGGGTCGTAGTTGGCGCTCTTGACGAAGAAGGCGCCCGCGATGATCACGATGAGGACGACCGCCACCTTGATGGCGACGACGAGCGAGGTGATCCGCGCCGACAGCTTCATGCCGAGCACGAGGATGGCGGTGAGCACCAGCACCAGGGCCGCGGCGAGGATGTCGAAGCCGAAGCCCTCCGCGCCGTCCCTGCCGCCCAGCGCGGCGGGCATGTGCCAGCCCGCGTTGTCCAGCAGCGAGCGGATGTAGCCCGACCAGCCGACGGCCACCACCGCCGTGCCGAGCGCGAACTCCAGGACCAGGTCCCAGCCGATGATCCAGGCGGGCAGTTCGCCCAGCGAGGCGTAGGAGAAGGTGTACGCGGAGCCGGCCACCGGGACGGTGGAGGCGAACTCGGCGTAGCACAGCGCGGCGAGCGCGCAGACGACTCCGGCGACGACGAACGCCAGGGCCACGGACGGCCCGGCGTTGTTCTTGGCGACCGTGCCGGTCAGTACGAAGATGCCGGTGCCGATGACGACGCCGATACCGAAGACGGTCAGGTCCAGCGCCGACAGGGATTTCTTGAGCGCGTGCTCGGGTTCCTCCGTGTCACGGATGGACTGCTCGATCTTCTTGGTCCTGAAGAGGGTGTTGCTCACGGGGACCTCCCACGCTTGTCGTCCTCGACATGATCGAGAGGGGGCGTACTGCGTATGCCCCGGCGTGGGCGATTTCACGCGGATGGGCCGGTTCCCCCACTGCAACGAGTGGCGGAACCGGCCCATCCGGCCCAGTGCGGAGTGCGGACGTCAGTCGCGCGCGGCCTCCACCTGTTCCACCTCGGCGCCCGCGCGGTCGTACTTGCCGTCGAGCTTGGCGACCAGACCGGTGACCTGGCGCGCGATGTCGGGCGCGGTGAGCCCGATCTCGGCCAGCACCTCGGCGCGGGAGGCGTGGTCGAGGAAGCGCGGCGGGATGCCGAAGTCGCGCAGCGGTACGTCGACGCCGGCGTCGCGCAGGGCCTGGGCGACGGCGGAGCCGACACCGCCGACGCGGGAGTTGTCCTCGACGGTGACGACGACGCGGTGGCGCTCCGCGAGCGGGGCCATGGCCTCGTCGACGGGCTTGACCCAGCGCGGGTCGACCACGGTGGTGGAGATGCCCTGCTTGTTCAGCAGGTCGGCGACCTCCAGGCACATCGGCGCGAGGGCGCCGACGGAGACCAGGAGCACGTCCGGCGTGTCGGTGCCGGGGGCGCGCAGCACGTCCATGCCGCCGACGCGGCCGACGGCGGGTACGGCGGGGCCGACGGCGCCCTTGGAGAAGCGGACCACGGTCGGCGCGTCGTCCACCGCGACGGCCTCGCGCAGCTGGGCGCGGACCTGGTCGGCGTCGCGCGGAGCGGCCAGGCGCAGGCCGGGGACGACCTGGAGGATCGACATGTCCCACATGCCGTTGTGGGAGGCGCCGTCGGTGCCGGTGACGCCGGCCCGGTCCAGCACGAAGGTCACGCCGCACTTGTGCAGGGCGACGTCCATCAGGACCTGGTCGAAGGCGCGGTTGAGGAAGGTGGCGTACACGGCGAAGACCGGGTGGACGCCGCCGTGGGCGAGCCCGGCCGCGGAGACCGCGCCGTGCTGCTCGGCGATGCCGACGTCGTAGACGCGGTCCGGGAAGGCCTTGGCGAACTTGTCGAGGCCGACCGGCTGGAGCATGGCCGCGGTGATGGCGACGACGTCCTCGCGCTCCTTGCCGAGCTTGAGCATCTCGTCGCCGAAGACGCTGGTCCAGTCGGCGCCGGAGGTGGAGATGGGCAGGCCGGTGTCGGGGTGGATCTTGCCGACGGCGTGGAAGCGGTCGGCCTCGTCCTGGAGGGCGGGCTGGTAACCGCGGCCCTTCTCGGTGAGGCAGTGCACGATGACGGGGCCGCCGAAGCGCTTGGCGCGGGTGAGGGCGGACTCCAGGGCCTCCAGGTCGTGGCCGTCGATCGGGCCGACGTACTTGAGGCCGAGGTCCTCGAACATGCCCTGCGGGGCGATGAAGTCCTTCAGGCCCTTCTTGGCGCCGTGCAGGGTGTCGTAGAGGGGGCGCCCGACGACCGGGGTGCGCTCCAGGACCTCCTTGGTGCGGGCCAGGAAGCGCTCGTAGCCGTCGGTGGTGCGCAGGGTCGCCAGGTGGTTGGCGAGGCCGCCGATGGTGGGCGCGTAGGAGCGCTCGTTGTCGTTGACGACGATGACCAGGGGGCGGTCCTTGGCGGCGGCGATGTTGTTCAGCGCCTCCCAGGCCATGCCGCCGGTGAGGGCCCCGTCACCGATGACGGCGACGACGTGGTCGTCGCGCTCCAGGACCTGGTTGGCCTTGGCGATGCCGTCGGCCCAGCCGAGGACCGTGGAGGCGTGGCTGTTCTCGATGACGTCGTGCTCGGACTCGGCCTGCGAGGGGTAGCCGGACAGGCCGCCCTTCATCTTGAGCTTCGAGAAGTCCTGGCGGCCGGTGAGCAGCTTGTGCACGTAGGACTGGTGGCCGGTGTCCCAGAGCACCTTGTCCTTCGGCGAGTCGAAGACGCGGTGCAGGGCGAGGGTGAGTTCCACCACGCCGAGGTTGGGGCCGAGGTGGCCGCCGGTCTTGGAGACGGCGTCGACGAGGAAGGTACGGATCTCCTCGGCCAGCTGAGTCAGCTCTTCCAGGCTGAGCCGGTCCAGATCGCGCGGTCCCGTGATGCGGGTCAGCAGCGGCACCCGTGCCTCCTTGCAGTAGAGCTGTTGCCGGGCTCGTCGAGTCTAATGTTCCGCCCCGGCGGAACGTGTCCGGGCGGTGCGTCGTACGTCACGCGTTCGGCCTTACCCAGGGGCGGGCCGTTCTACGTCTTCCCGGTCCGCGTCTTCCCGGCCCGCGTCCGCCGGCACGGCGCCGTCCGCTTGGGGACACCTTTACCCGGGTGGTCCAGTCCACCGGGCGCGCGGTGTCCAGGCCGGGTGGCGCCCGGCCCGGCCGATTGGTCTAGTCCCATTCTGGTCCAGACCATTGCGTCCCCCGGTGCTCCGGCGATATCCCCGTACCCGGCAACACCCCAGCACAGCACGGGAATCGACGTTCCTCCCCACACACACCGGGACTGACATGAGACGCATGCGTTCCATCCGCGCGGCCCTCACCGCGGCCGCCACCACCGTGGCCGCGGTGGGCCTCGCCCTGTCCGGCACCGGCCCGGCCCAGGCGGCGACCCCGCTGCCGGACCGGGTCTTCGCGCCGTACTTCGAGGCCTGGACCGGCGAGAGCCCGTCCGCGCTGGCCGCACAGTCGGGCGCCAAGCACCTGACCATGGCCTTCCTCCAGACGGCGACACCGGGCTCCTGCACGCCGTACTGGAACGGCGACACGTCGATGCCGATCGCGCAGTCGACCTTCGGTGCCGACTTCGACACCATCCAGGCGAACGGTGGCGACGTCATCCCCTCGTTCGGCGGCTACACGGCCGACACCACCGGCACCGAGATCGCCGACAGCTGCACCGACGTCCAGCAGATCGCCGCGGCCTACGAGAAGGTCATCACGACCTACGACGTCTCCCGGCTCGACATGGACATCGAGATCGACGCGCTGGACAACACCGCGGGCATCGACCGCCGCAACAAGGCCATCAAGCTGGTCCAGGACTGGGCCGCCGCCAACGGCCGCGACCTCGAGATCTCCTACACGCTGCCCACCACCACCCGCGGCCTCGCGAGCAACGGCGTCGCCCTGCTGGAGAACGCGGTCAAGAACGGCACGAAGGTCGACGTCGTCAACCTGATGACGTTCGACTACTACGACAACCAGCAGCACGACATGGCCCGGGACACGCAAACGGCGACCCAGGGCCTGCACGACGTGCTGGCCCGGCTCTACCCCGGCAAGTCCTCCGCCGACCTCTGGCACATGATCGGCGTCATCGAGATGATCGGCGTCGACGACTTCGGACCGGCGGAGACCTTCACCCTGGCCAACGCCCGCACGGTCTACGACTGGGCACTGAAGCAGGGCATCAACACGCTGTCCTTCTGGGCGCTCCAGCGGGACAACGGCGGCTGCGCGGGCGGCGCGGCGGCCGACAACTGCTCGGGCATCCAGCAGAACACCTGGGACTTCTCGCACGTCTTCGCGCCCTTCACCAGCGGCGGCACCGCCCCGGCGAACGACTTCTCCCTCTCCGCCACCCCGGCCTCCGGCACGGTGACCGCGGGTGCCTCGGCCACCACCACGGTGAAGACCGCGGTGAAGACCGGTGAGGCGGAGACGGTGCAGCTCAGGGCGAGCGGGGTCCCGGCGGGAGTCACCGCCTCGTTCAGTCCCGGCTCGGTCACGGCGGGCGGGCAGTCGACGCTCACCCTCTCCACCACCGGCCAGGCCGTCTCGGGGACCTACTCCGTCACCGTCACGGGCACCAGCCCGTCCGGCAGCCACAGCACCACGTACGCGCTGACCGTCACCGGCGGCAACGGCGGCCAGTGCACCGCCGCCCCGTGGAAGTCGGGGGCGGTCTACACGGGCGGGCAGCAGGTCTCCCACGAGGGGCACACCTGGAAGGCCAAGTGGTGGACGACCGGCGAGGAGCCCGGGACCACCGGCCAGTGGGGCGTCTGGCAGGACCTCGGCGCCTGCTGACCACCACGGGCAAGGACCCGTACGACAGAGCGGTCCGCCCGCCGGCCCAGGGCTCAGCCGGGCGGGCGGGCGGACCGTCGTCGGCCGTGCGGGACGCTATGCGCGGCCGGCCGTCTTCTGCGTCTTGCGGGTGATCGCGTCGATGACGACGGTCGCCAGCAGCACGCCACCGGTGATCATGTACTGGACCGGCGAGGCGATGCCCTCCAGGGCGAGGCCGTACTGGATCGAGACGATGACCATCACACCGAGCAGCGCGTCCCAGGTGCGGCCGCGGCCGCCGAACAGGGACGTACCGCCGATCACGGCCGCGGCGATGACGTTCATCAGGAACTCACCGGTGCCCGCGCCCTGGTTGGCGGAGGCGATCTTCGACGCCACGAAGAGGCCGCCGATCGCCGCGAAGCCGCCGGCGATCGCGAAGACCGAGATCCGGACCAGCTCCACGTTGATACCGGCACGGCGGGAGGCCTCGACGCTGCCGCCCAGCGCGAAGATCTTGCGACCGTAGGCGGTGCGGCGCAGGACGAAGTCCGTGAGCAGCAGGAACGCCAGGAAGATCACCACGGCCAGCGGCAGGCCCTTGTACTGGTTGAAGACGATCGCCACGGCGAAGGCCAGGATCGCGAGCAGCACCGTGCGCACGATGATCTCGTTCAGCGGCCGGGACGGGACCCCGGCGGCCTCGCGGCGGCGGTTGTCGAAGAACGCGGCGAGGAAGTACCCCGCGGTCACCACGACCGCCAGGCCGTAGGCGGCGGCCACGTCGCTGAAGTAGTAGCTCGTCAGCTTGACGACGACGCCGTCGGAGTCGAGGTTGATCGTGCCGTTGTCGCCCAGGATCTGGAGCATGAAGCCCTGCCAGAACAGCAGTCCGGCGAGCGTCACGGCGAAGGCCGGGACACCGATGCGGGCGAAGACGAAGCCGTGGATGGCACCGGCGACGGTACCGGTGAGGATCGCCAGCAGCAGGGCGAGCCACTCGTTCATGCCGTGCGTGACGCTCAGCACCGCGAAGGTGGCGCCCGCGACACCGCTGACCGAGCCGACCGAGAGGTCGATCTCGCCGAGCAGCAGGACGAAGACGATACCGACGGCGATCATGCCGGTGCCGACCATGGCGACCGACATGTCGGAGAAGTTACCGGCGGTGAGGAAGTTGGAGTTCAGGCTGGTGAAGATGGCCCAGATGATCAGCAGACCGACGACGACCGGTATGGACCCGAGGTCACCGGCCTTCATCTTCCGCTTGAACTCGCCGATGTAGCCGGCGAAGCCCTGCTCGCGCACCAGCAGCCGGGGGTCGACGGCCGTGACGGCGGCGGCCGCCGCGTCGGTGTTCTCCACCGCGCTGTCCGCGGCGGGGGTGGAGGTCTTGTCGATGCTCACTTCTTGATCTCCCCATTTGCGCGTGCCGCACGACGGGTCACGGCGTTCTCCGTGGCGCCCGTGATGGCGGAGATGATCTCTTCCTGCGAGGTCGACTTGACCTCGAAGACGCCGTTGTTGCGCCCGAGGCGCAGGACGGCGACCTTGTCGGCGACCGCCTTGACGTCAGCCATGTTGTGGCTGATGAGGATGACCGCGTGGCCGCGCTCGCGCAGCCGCTCCACGAGGTCGAGGACCTGCGCGGTCTGCTCGACGCCGAGGGCGGCGGTGGGCTCGTCCAGGATGACCAGCTTGGGCTCGCCGAGCATGGACCGGGCGATCGCCACGACCTGGCGCTGACCGCCGGAGAGGGAGGCGATCGGGATGCGGACGCTGGGGATGCGGATGGACAGCGTGTCCAGGAGCTCGCGGGAGCGGCGCTCCATCTCCACCTCGTCCAGGACGCCGCGACGGCGGATCTCCCGGCCCAGGTAGAGGTTGCCGACGACGTCGATGTTGTCGCACAGCGCGAGGTCCTGGTAGACCGTCGCGATGCCGAGGCTCTGGGCGTCGTGCGGCCTGTTGATCGAGACGGCCTTGCCGTCCCACTCGATGGCGCCCTCATCGATGGGGTGCACGCCGGCGATCGTCTTGACCAGCGTGGACTTTCCGGCGCCGTTGTCACCCACCAGGGCGACCACCTCACCGGCGTGGACCTCAAGCTCTACCTCGGTGAGCGCCTGGACGGCACCGAATCGCTTGGAGACCCCGCGCAACGCCAGCACGGGCGTAGCGGACACGTGAACCATCTCCTTCGCCGCCTGACCCGGCGGGAGGTTGTGCAGAAGTATTGGGGGGGGTGTTCCGTCCGGCGCCCCGCGTAGCTTGCGGGGCTGATGAGTGCGGGGCGCCGGAGGAGCTGGGGCGGCCGGTCCCGGGCGGCTCAGCCGGCCCTGGACGTCGGGTCCGCCTACTTGAGGCCGATCTTGTCGCAGGCGGCCTTGTACTTGTCGGTGCAGATCTCGTCGACCGTGTAGAAGCCGTCCTTGATGACGGTCTCCTTGATGTTGTCCTTGGTCAGCGAGACGACCGGGACGATGACCGCGGGGATGCCCTTGGCGGTGGCGGAGTCGACCTTGTCGTTGGCGATGGAGTCGAGGGACTCGCCCTTGGCGAGCGCGACGGCCATCTCGGCCGCGGTCTCGGCCTCCTTCGGGTACGACTTGAAGACGGACATGTACTGCTCACCGGTGACGATGCGCTGCACACCCGCGAGCTCGGCGTCCTGGCCGGTGACCGGGACGTTGGAGATGCCGGCGGCCTTCAGGGCGGTGATGATGCCGCCCGCCATGCCGTCGTTGGCGGAGTAGACGCCCTGGATCTTGTCCTTGCCGAGGGCGGAGATGGCGCCCTCCATGTTGGCGTTGGCGTTCTCCGGCTTCCACTCCTTGGTGTCGTACTCGCGGCCGACCTTCACCTTGCCGTCGAGGGCGGCGTGCGCGCCCTGCTTGAACTGGGCGGCGTTCGGGTCGGTGGAGGAGCCGTTCATCATGACGATCTGGGCGTCCTTGGCCTTGTCGCCCAGCGCCTGGAGGAGCGCCTCGCCCTGCGTCTTGCCGACGGTGACGTTGTCGAACGAGGTGTAGGCGTCGATGGGGCCCTCGGCCAGGCGGTCGAAGGCGACGACCTTGATGCCGGCGTCCTTGGCCTTCTTCACCGAGCCCGCGATCGCCTTGTAGTCCACCGCGTCCACGATCAGCACGTCGACATTGTTGGTCACCATCGTGTCGACCTGCTGGTTCTGCAGGCTGGCGTCCTGCTTGGCGTTGGCGTAGACGACCTCGCCCTTGTTGTTCGTGAGCTCCTTGACCTTCTTCTCGATCATGGGCTTGTCGAACTTCTCGTACCGCGCGGTCTGGTTCTCCGGAAGGAGCAGGCCGACCTTGATGTCGTCGCCCTTCTTCGCGGCCGAGTCGGACGAGTCGTTGCCGTCGCCGGATTCCTTGGCACTGCCACAGGCGGCGAGCGAGACGGCCATGGCACCGGCGGCGAGAGCAACGGCGGCACGACGCATACGCGTGTTCACTTCACAAACCTCCCTGACGAGGCCGCGTCGTTGCGGCCGAGGTGGCTGGAAGTCAACTCGGCCACACGTGCGACGTCAAGAAGTAAATCCTTAACGAGATGACAACGGTGCCATCCGTGCTCTAAGTGAAGGCAGGCGTAACCGCCGGCAGAGCGCCGGTCGCAGATCCGTCCAAGAGCGTCGAATCGCCCATCTCGCTCAGCGCGAGGGCGAGGGCTCCCAGCACCTCCGCACGGCCCCCAAGTGCCCCGGGAAGCACCGAGAGTTGCCGCGCCGCGCTGGGGATGGCGTAACGCCCCACGGACTCCCTTATCGGCCCGAGCACCAGCTCACCGGCCTCGGCGAGATCGCCGCCGAGGACGACTCGGCTCGGGTTGAGCAGGTTGCAGAGGTTGGCGACTCCACTGCCGATGTGGCGGCCGACGTCGGCGATCACGCGACGGCAGCCAGGGTCACCGTCCCGGGCCAGCCGCACGACGCCCTCCATCGTCAGATCGGTGCCGTGGCCGGGCTGCAGGAGCGGAAGCACATAGCGTGCTGCCGCGAAGGTCTCCAGGCAACCCCGGTTTCCGCACCGGCAGACGGGACCGGCCTCGTCGAGTGTGATATGCCCGATTTCGCCCGCTGTGCCGCCGGGTCCGCGGTAGATCTTCCCGTTGATCACCAGACCGGCGCCGACGCCGCTGGCGACCTTGATGTACGCCAGGTCCCGCACCCCCCGGCCGCTGCCCCAGACCAGCTCGCCCAGGGCGCCCAGGTTGGCGTCGTTGTCCACGTGCACCGGCACGCCGAGCCGCCCCCGCAGCTCCTCGGCGGGCCGGGTGCCGCCCCAGCCGGGCAGGATGGCGGTCGAGCCCAGCGTCCCGGACTCCACGTCGATCGGACCGGGCACGCCCAGACCCACCCCGGCGATCTTGGCGCGGTCCACGCCGGTGGCCGCGATCAGTCGGCTGACCAGCTGTTCCGCCCGGTCGAAGCCCTGGTCCGAGGAGGCGTCGACGTCCAGCGGCTCGGACTCCTCGGCGAGCACCTGGTGGGCGAGGTTGCCGAGGGCGACGCGCAGGTGGGTGTGGCCGAAGTCCACGCCGATGACGATGCCGGCGTCCCCGCTGAGCGAGACGCTGCGGGCCCGGCGGCCGCCCGCGGAGGTGGGCGTGACCTCGACGGTCCCGCCGTCCTTCAGTTCCCGGACGATGTTCGAGACCGTGGCCGCGGACAGGCCCGTCGTCCTCGCGATCTCCGCCTGCGTGAGCGAACCGGCGAGCCGTACCGCCCGTACGACGCGTTCCAGGTTGGCTCGGTGCAGCGACGACTGCGACCCGGGAGTCTCCACGACGACCTCCTGCGCGCGGGGCCGCTTCGATGAGGCCCCTTCCATGTCCAACTAGTGAACTCTAAGCTGAGCCGTTCGGGTCACCTCCCGTCAAGAGGTTGAACCGCATCCGGGTCTCCTCTGTGGTCCTCCCCGCCCACACGAGCATGCCGCCCCCGGGCTCCGGGAGCGGCATGAGCGAGGTGTCCGGTGCGCTACTTCAGGGCGCCCGCCGTGAGGCCCTGGACCACCTGGCGCTGGAAGACGATGTACGCGGCCAGCACCGGCAGCATCGCCATGACCAGGCCGGCGAACAGGCCCGACCAGTCGCCCTTGTACCCCTGGCTGACCGCCAGCTGCACCAGGCCCTGGGTGAGGACGTGCTTGTCCGGGTCCGTGTTCAGCACGGTCGGCAGCATGTACTGGTTCCACTGGCCCAGGAAGTTGAAGATTCCCACGCTGATCAGACCGGGCTTGGCCATCGGCAGCATGACCTGGAAAAAGGTCCTCGAGTGGGAGGCGCCGTCCACGAAAGCGGCCTCCGCCACCGATGTGGGCAAGGACCGGAAGAACCCGGTCAGGAAGAACACCGTGAAGGGCAGCGAATAGGCGATGTAGACCAGGATCAGCCCGTGGATGGTGTTCAGCATCCCCATGTTGTCCACCACGTAGAACAACGGGACCAGTGCGAGCATGATCGGGAAACTCATGCCGGCGATGAACAAGTAATAGATGAACCGGTTGCCGGGAAAGTCGAACCGGGCCAGCACATAGGCCGCCATGGAACCCAGCACCAGGGTGCCGACGAGCGAACCGCCGACCACCAGGACGGTGTTGAGGAAATAGTCGCTCATGTGCGCCTGGGACCAGGCCCGCGACCAGTTGTCGAAGTGCAGCTTGTCGGGCAGCGCCCAGGGCGAGCCGAAGATGGAGGCGTCGTCCTTGAAGGAGGTCATCACCGCCCACACCAGCGGCAGGCCGACCATGATCGCCCAGATGACGAGGACGCCGTGGGAGAAGACGTTGAGGGTGGTGCCCTCCTTCTTCCCCTCCTTCAGTCCGCCGGGGGCGGCCTGGGCCTTGATGACGGGCGTACCGGGTTCGGCCGGTACGGGGGCGGGGGTCTCGGTCGTCTTCATTGATCAGTACTCCAGCCGCTCGCGCCGGCCCAGCCGCATCACGACGGCGGCGAAGGCCAGCGTGACGACGAGCAGGGCGACGCCGATGGTGGTGGCGTAGGCGGCCTGACCGTCACGGAACGCCTTCTGGTACACGTACAGGACCATGACGGTGGTCGAGTAGTCGGGTCCGCCGGGGCCGGTCGTCATGATCTGCACGACCGCGAAGGACTCGGCGCCCAGCGCGAGGATGCCCATGTAGACCCAGCCGGACTGCACGGTGTCCCACAGCAGCGGCAGGGTCACCTTGAAGAAGGTGGTGGCGCGGTTCGCGCCGTCCAGCAGCGCGGCCTCGTACAGCTCCGCCGGGATGGAGGCCATGCCCGCGGAGAAGAGCACCACGAAGAAGCCGACCGTCGACCAGACCAGCACCGCCATCACGCACCACAGGGCGATGTCGGGGTCGCCGAGCCACAGCGGCTGGACGGAGCCCAGGCCGATCCCGCGCAGCAGCGAGTTGATCGCACCGCTGTCCGGGTTGTACGCGAACTGGAACAGCAGGGCGACGATCGCGATCGACAGCACCTGCGGGAAGAAGTAGACGATCTTGTAGAAGCCGGAGCCGCGCACACCGGTGATCGCCGGGCCGCCGCGGCGGCGCCGTCCGCCCACGTTGATCATGAAGGCGAAGAAGAGCGCCAGGCTGAGTGTCACCAGCGGCACCAACAGCGCGAACATCACGCTGTGTTGCAACGACTTCCAGAAGATGTCGTCGTCGAGCATCCGCGAGTAGTTGTCGAAGCCGACCATCTTGAACTCGGGGCTCAGCCCCGTCCAGTCCGTGAACGAGTAGTAGATGGACTGGATGAACGGCCAGATGACGAAGAGCGCGTACAGTCCCAGGGGAACCGCCAGGAACCCCACGATGAACCGGTACTTGCCGTGCTGCATTGCTACCGACCCCGATCTGCGCGCGGGTGGCGCCGCCAGGGCCCGCCCGGCGCGGTGGCGCCGGACAGGCCCTGGTGACGCGTCCTCACTGGTGCTTGTAGTGCTTGATCGACGAGTCCTTGGCGGCTTCGTCGGCGTAGCCCTGGATCTTCTTGATGGTCTCGGCCGGGGTCATCCGGCCCGCCATCATCTCGCCCAGGCAGGAGACGCCGATCTTCTCCTTCTGGAGCTGCACGTACCAGTCCTGCATGCGCGGGTTCACCACGTTGTCGCCCGCCAGCTCCAGCGCCGCGACGCCCGACTTGAGGCCCGGGGTCAGCTCGATGCCGTCGGTGCCGCCGTTGTAGGCGCTCAGGGACTTCACCTTGCTGGTGAAGTTCTTGGAGGACGCCTCGCTGAGCATGATGCGCAGCTGCTCCATGCCGCCGGCGCCGTTGGCGGCCTTGGCCGGGACGATGAAGGGCTCGCCGCCGGACGCCCAGATGGTGCCGAAGGGCATCTTGTCGGAGTCGTCGATGCCGGGCGGCGCGGAGACGGCGAGGTCGAAGTCGGCGGGGATGACCTTGGCCGACTCGTTCTCCACCCAGGAGCCGTTGGGGATGAACAGGGCCTTGCCCTTGGCCCACGCGGTCTGCGACTGGATGTGGTCCAGGCCCGGGGTGCCCTTGAGGATGTAGCCCTTCTTGTACAGCTCGTACCAGGCCTCGAAGACCGTCTTGACCGCCGGGTGCTTCCAGGCGTTCGGCTCCAGGTTGTCGATCGCGTCGAGCACCTCGCGGCCGCCGACCTTGGCGATCATCGGGGACATCGAGAAGGGGATGTAGTACGGGTACTTGCCGGCGTAGGTCCAGCCGGCCATGCCCTTCTTCTTGGCCTTCTCGCAGACCGCGAGCATCTCGTCCCAGGTCTTGGGGTACTCCGCGTCCAGGGAGTCCAGGGCCTTCTGGGAGTACCAGTTGCCGTACACCGTGTAGGCGTAGTACATGATCCAGACCGGGTCGCCGTCGAACTGGCCCATCTCCACGATGCCGGGGCGCAGCGTGTCGCGGACCTTCTTGTTCGGGTCGTCGTAGGACGGGGCGTCGAGCAGCGGGGTGAGGTCGGCGAGCTGCTTCTTGCCGACCAGGACGCCCATGTCCATCTGCTCCGCGCCGGAGTTGTCGACGAGGTCGGGCGGGTTGCCGCCGTTGAAGCGCGGCTGGAGGGTGGACTGGATCTTCTGGGTGGCGGCGAACTTCACCTTGGCCTTCGGGAAGGCCTTCTCGTACAGCTTCACGGCGTCCTCGGCGTACTCCTTGCCGAAGCCCCCGTCGAAGAGGACGAATTCCATCTGGGCGCTGTCGTTGACCGCGAGCGGGTTCTTGGCGGACTTCTCGCCCGCCTCGGCCTTCTTCTGGTCGTCCCCGCCGCCGCTCGCGCAGGCGGACAGGAAGCCCATCGTGGGTACGGAGATCAGGCCGAGCGCGGCGGACCGCTTGATCAGATCGCGGCGGCCGACGCCCGTACCGTTGTTCTCGGCGGAAGTGGATCCCATGCTCAAGTCCTCGCCTTCTCCAGGACTCAGGCGGTGAACCGGATCCTCCCCGGCACCGCGATCGGGTCACGCTGGGTCGTGCAGGAAATGCGGGTACTGCTGTGCGGTCACAGATACTGTCACCGCTGTTCGGGCGCCTTGGACGGTTCCTCGTCGCGGTTCCCCCCGTATCCCCCGGTGGCCGACAGGTATAGTCCACTTTCCGTCGGCGGAGCAAGATCGAATGCAAGGTTCGCGGTACGTCTTTTCCGAGTTGAGACCTCCCGGAAATATGAGCGGCCTGTGCGCCGCATGCCGTAGGAATCCCTGCCATAAGCCCCGAACGCCACATCCAACACCCTTGACATCACATGCCACTTGACCCCTACTGGTCCTTGCGCAGCTGATTTGACAACGTTGTCCCACGCGCAGGGAGGGTGGCCAGGACATGCAGTACAGAGTTCGGCACAGATGGGGTCCGGCGGTCGTCATGACGACCGCCTTCGCCTTGGCGGTGGGTTCCCAGGGGGCGGCGGTCGCACTGCCGGACGCGCCCGCCAAGGCCGACCGGGAGTTCGCGTCGTCCTTCGAGGCCGACGACCCGGCTCCGGACTGGACCGACACCGTCGACACCGGCGCGGGCGGCGGCAAGCGGGCCTCCGGCGTGGACGGCGGATACAGCACCGGCATACCCGGCAACGTCACCGAGAACGTCACCGGCGTGCGCGCCAGCGCCGAGAACACGGGCGGCCGGGAGGTGAAGGAGAACCTCGTCGACAACGAGCCGGCCACCAAGTGGCTGACCTTCGCGCCCACCGGCTGGGTGGAGTTCGACCTCGACGCGCCGACGAAGATCGCCAAGTACGCCCTCACCTCGGCCAACGACCACGACGAACGCGACCCGCTGGACTGGACCCTGAAGGGGTCGGCCGACGGCGAGAACTGGCAGACGCTGGACACCCGCTCCGGGGAGCACTTCGGCGAGCGCTTCCAGACCAAGACCTACGAACTCGCGAAGAGCGCCGAGTTCCAGCACTTCCGGCTGGAGATCACCAAGAACAACGGGGCCGGCGACGCGCTCCAGCTCGCCGACGTGCAGCTGGCCACCAGCGCCACCGAGGTCCCCACACCCGAGGACATGCTCTCCTTCGTCGACGAGGGCCCGGTGGGCTCGCCGACCGCGAAGGCGAACGCCGGGTTCACCGGCACCCACGCGCTGCGCTACGCGGGCCGGCACACCGCGGACGGCCGGGGCTACTCGTACAACAAGGTCTTCGACGTGAACGTCGCGGTCGACCGGCGCACCGAGCTGTCGTACAAGATCTTCCCGTCGATGGCCGACGGCGACCTCGACTACGACGCCACGAACGTCTCCGTCGACCTCGCCTTCACCGACGGCACCTACCTGAGCGACCTCAAGGCCACCGACCAGCACGGGTTCCCGCTGACGCCGCGCGGTCAGGGCGACGCCAAGATCCTCTACGTGAACCAGTGGAACAGCGTGAAGTCCGGGATCGGTTCGGTCGCGGCCGGCAAGACCGTCGACCGGATCCTGGTGGCGTACGACTCCCCCAAGGGCCCGGCCAAGTTCCGCGGCTGGCTGGACGACGTGGAGATCGAGCGGGCCGCGCCGGAGCGTCCCAAGGCCCACCTGTCCGACTACGCGCTCACCACCCGCGGCACCAACTCCAGCGGCAGCTTCTCGCGCGGCAACAACTTCCCCGCGACCGCCGTGCCGCACGGCTTCAACTTCTGGACGCCGGTGACCAACGCCGGGTCGCTCAGCTGGATCTACGAGTACGCGAGCGGCAACAACGACGACAACCTGCCCACGGTGCAGGCGTTCGCCGCGAGCCACGAGCCGAGCCCCTGGATGGGCGACCGGCAGACCTTCCAGGTGATGCCGTCGGCCGCCTCCGGCACCCCGGACACCGGCCGGGACGCCCGCGAGCTGGCCTTCCGGCACGAGAACGAGACGGCCAGGCCGTACTACTACGGGGTGCGGTTCGAGAACGGCGTCAAGGCCGAGATGGCGCCGACCGACCACGCGGCGATGATGCGCTTCACCTACCCCGGTGACGACGCGAGCGTCATCTTCGACAACGTCAACGACCAGGCCGGTCTGACCCTGGACAAGGAGAACGGCACCTTCACCGGCTACTCGGACGTCAAGTCCGGCGGCTCCGCCGGTGCCACCCGCCTCTTCGTCTACGGCGAGTTCGACAGCAAGGTCACCGGCGGCGACTCCAGCGGCGTCAAGGGTCACCTGCGCTTCGACGCCGGCCGGGACCACGCGGTGACGCTGCGCATCGCCACCTCGCTGATCAGCGTCGACCAGGCGAAGGACAACCTGCGCCAGGAGCTGCCGAAGCGCGCCTCCTTCGACAAGGTCAAGCGCGACGCCCAGAAGCAGTGGGACCGGATCCTCGGCAAGGTCGAGGTCGAGGGCGCCACGCAGGACCAGCTGACCACGCTGTACTCCGGCCTCTACCGGCTGTACCTGTACCCGAACGCGGGCCACGAGAAGGTCGACGGCAGGTACAAGTACGCCTCCCCGTTCTCCAAGGCGGTCAAGGAGAACACGCCGACCGAGACCGGCGCCAAGATCGTGGACGGCAAGGTCTACGTCAACAACGGCTTCTGGGACACGTACCGGACCGCCTGGCCCGCGTACTCCTTCCTCACCCCGTCCCAGGCCGGTGAGCTGGTCGACGGCTTCGTGCAGCAGTACAAGGACGGCGGCTGGACCTCGCGCTGGTCCTCCCCCGGCTACGCGGACCTGATGACCGGCACCTCCTCCGACGTGGCCTTCGCCGACGCCTACGTCAAGGGCGTCGACTTCGACGCGAAGGCGGCGTACGACGCGGCGGTCAAGAACGCCACCGTCGTGCCGCCGTCCTCGGGCGTGGGCCGCAAGGGCATGGAGACCTCGCCGTTCCTCGGCTACGCCGGTACCGAGACGCACGAGGGCCTGTCCTGGTCGCTGGAGGGCTACCTCAACGACTACGGCATCGCCAAGATGGGCGAGAAGCTCTACAAGGAGACCGGCGAGAAGCGGTACAAGGACGAGTCCGCGTACTTCCTCAACCGCGCCCAGGACTACGTCAACCTCTTCGACGCGAAGGCCGGCTTCTTCCAGGGCAAGGACAACAAGGGCAACTGGCGCGTGGCCTCCGAGAAGTACGACCCGCGCGTGTGGGGCTACGACTACACGGAGACCAACGGCTGGGGCTACGCCTTCACCGCCCCGCAGGACAGCCGGGGCCTGGCCAACCTGTACGGCGGCCGGGACGGCCTCGGCGACAAGCTCGACGCCTACCTGTCCACCCCGGAGACCGCTTCCCCGGACCTGAAGGGCTCCTACGGCGGGGTCATCCACGAGATGGTCGAGGCGCGGGACGTCCGCATGGGCATGTACGGGCACTCCAACCAGGTCGCCCACCACGCCCTGTACATGTACGACGCGGCCGGGCAGCCGTACAAGACGCAGAAGAACATCCGCGAGGTGCTCCAGCGGCTGTACACCGGCAGCGACATCGGCCAGGGCTACCACGGCGACGAGGACAACGGCGAGCAGTCGGCCTGGTTCTTCTTCTCCTCGCTCGGCTTCTACCCCCTGGTCATGGGCAGCGGCGAGTACGCCATCGGGTCCCCGCTGTTCACCAAAGCGACGGTGCACCTGGAGAACGGCCGCGAGCTGGTCGTCAAGGCGCCGAAGAACAGCACGAAGAACGTCTACGTGCAGGGGCTGAAGGTCAACGGCAAGCGCTGGAACTCCACTTCGCTCCCCCACTCGCTGATCGCGAAGGGCGGCGTCCTGGAGTTCGACATGGGCGCGAAGCCCTCCTCGTGGGGCACGGGCGAGAAGGCGGCGCCGCCGTCGATCACCGAGGACGACGAGGTGCCGACCCCGCGCACCGACGCGATCACGGGCCGGGGCGCGCTGTTCGACAACACCTCGGCGACGGACGCGAACGTGACGTCGGTGGACCTGCCCGTGTCCGGCGAGGGCGCCAAGGCGGTCCAGTACACGCTCACCTCGTCGGCGGACCGCACCAAGGCCCCGACCGGCTGGAAGCTCCAGGGCTCGGCCGACGGCAGCACGTGGCGGACGCTGGACGAGCGCTCCGGCGAGTCCTTCGCCTGGGACCGGCAGACGCGCGCGTTCTCGGTGAAGTCGCCGGGCTCGTACGCGAAGTACCGGCTGGTCCTGGACGGCGAGCACACGCTGGCGGAGGTGGAGTTGCTGGCCTGAAGACGAAGGTGAGCGGGGAATGACGCTGCGGGGTACGCCGGGTGACCGGCGTACCCCGCAAAAGGTTGTACGCCCCACGTTGCGCTTGCGTACCTGTTCTGTACCGCTCTCGTCCTCGGTCGTAAATCTGGTTGACCCGTGAACGTCATGTGTAAGGATCACGAAGTATCCCGGGATCTCGCGGACTTACCCGTTCGTGGTCCCTTCCGCATGACCAGATGGAGGACCCACGTGGCCAAAAGCTCTGGCCTGAACACGCGTCGCGCACTGGCGCGTGCCACGGCTGCGGCGCTCACTGCCGCACTGGTGGCGACCGGTGCGAGCAGCGCCGTCGCCGCGGACGAGCCGGGAGCCAGCGCTTCCCGGTCGCACCTCGACGTGAAGCCGTCGGGTGGCGAGAAGTACGGCACCTCCGCCATGCCCGGAGACGCTCCGATCAACCCGGTGTTCGGTGTGGACGGCGCGGGTGACCTGTGGAGCTACGACCCCGACTTCGAGGGGGGGCTGGACGCTCGCTGGGACGCCGGCTACGGCTGGCAGACCGCCCGCGCCATGACGCAGGTCGACCAGGACTCCGATGGATTCTCGGACGGCCTCTGGCACGTCACGTCCGGGGGCCAGCTCTACTGGGCCCCTTGGAACACCGAGGAGCACACCCTCGTCGGCAACGGCTGGAAGATCTACAACCAGGTGTTCTCCGGTGCCAACCTGGGTGGTGCCGGCGCCGACGACCTGCTCGCCCGCGACGGCTCCGGCTACCTGTACCTGTACCTCGGCTACGGCAACGGCAAGCTGACCCAGCGCTACAAGGTCGGCGGCGGGTGGAACTCCTACACCCACATCACCGGCAAGGGCGACCTCACCGGTGACGGCAAGGCCGACATCGTCGCCAAGGACAAGTCGGGCGTGCTGTGGCTCTACAAGGGCACCGGCAACTACAAGGCGCCGTTCACGTCCCGCACCCGCGTCGGCGGTGGCTGGAACACGTACAACAACATCCTCTCCGTCGGCGACATCGACATCGACGGCATCACCGATGTGGTCGCGCGCGACAAGAACGGTGCGCTGTACCTGTACAAGGGCACCGGCAACGCCGCTTCCCCGTTCAAGTCCCGGGTGAAGATCGGCAGCGGTGGCTGGAACACGTACCGCCTGATGTTCTAAGGGCGTACGCGACGCCTCTTCGAGGCGGACAAGCGCGAGGGCCGCACCCCCGTCACCGGGGATGCGGCCCTCAACCGTTGTGCGCCGCCGCCTACTTGCGGATCAGGCTGCGCAGCACGTACTGCAGGATGCCGCCGTTGCGGTAGTAGTCCGCCTCACCCGGGGTGTCGATGCGGACGACCGCGTCGAACTCGACGCCGGTGTCGGTGGTGACCTTCACCGTGCGCGGGGTGGTGCCGTCGTTCAGCTCGGTCACGCCGGAGACGGAGAAGGACTCCTCGCCGGTCAGACCGAGGGAGGCCGCGGTCTGGCCCTCCGGGAACTGGAGCGGGAGGACGCCCATGCCGATGAGGTTCGAGCGGTGGATGCGCTCGTACGACTCGGCGATGACGGCCTTGACGCCGAGGAGCGCGGTGCCCTTGGCGGCCCAGTCGCGGGACGAGCCGGAGCCGTACTCCTTGCCGGCCAGGACGACGAGCGGGATGCCCTGCTCGATGTAGTTGCGGGAGGCGTCGTAGATGAACGACACCGGACCGCCGTCCTGGGTGAAGTCGCGGGTGTAACCGCCCTCGGTGCCCGGCGCGATCTGGTTGCGCAGGCGGATGTTGGCGAAGGTTCCACGGATCATGATCTCGTGGTTGCCGCGGCGCGAGCCGTAGCTGTTGAAGTCGCGGCGCTCCACGCCGTGCTCCGTCAGGTACTTGCCGGCCGGGGTGTCGGCCTTGATCGCACCGGCCGGGGAGATGTGGTCGGTGGTGACCGAGTCGCCCAGCTTGGCGAGCACCCGGGCGCCGGAGATGTCCTCGACCGGGGCCGGCTCCATGCCCATGCCCTCGAAGTACGGGGGCTTGCGGACGTAGGTGGACTCGCTGTCCCACTCGAAGGTGTCGCCGGTCGGGATCGGCAGCGCCTGCCACTGGGCGTCGCCCGCGAAGACGTCGCTGTAGGACTTGGCGAACATGTCCTCGCCGATGGCGCTGGCGACGACCTCGTTGACCTCGGCCTCGGTCGGCCAGATGTCCTTCAGGTGGACCGGGTTGCCGTCCTGGTCGGCGCCCAGGGCGTCCTTGGTGATGTCCACCTTCATGGAGCCCGCGAGCGCGTAGGCGACGACCAGCGGCGGGGACGCCAGGTAGTTCATCTTGACGTCGGGGTTGATCCGGCCCTCGAAGTTGCGGTTGCCGGAGAGCACCGAGGTGACCGCGAGGTCGTGGTCGTTGACGGCCTTGGAGACCTCGTCCGGCAGCGGGCCGGAGTTGCCGATGCAGGTGGTGCAGCCGTAGCCGACCAGGTTGAAGCCGACCTTGTCGAGGTAGGGGGTCAGGCCCGCCTTCTCGAAGTAGTCGGTGACGACCTTGGAGCCCGGGGCGAGGGTGGTCTTGACCCACGGCTTGCGGGTCAGGCCCTTCTCCACCGCCTTCTTGGCCACCAGGGCGGCGGCGACCATGACGTACGGGTTGGAGGTGTTGGTGCAGGAGGTGATGGCCGCGACCGTCACCGCACCGTGGTCCAGCTCGTAGGTGGTGCCGTCGGGGGCGGTGACCGGGACCGGGTTGGACGGCACGCCGTTGGTGACGGCGGGGGCGTCGGAGGCCGGGAAGGACTCCTGGCCCGCCTCGTCCACGCTGTCGACGTAGTTGCGCACGTCCTGCTTGAACTGCTCGGCGGCGTTCGCGAGGATGATGCGGTCCTGCGGGCGCTTCGGGCCGGCGATGGACGGCACGACCGTGGAGAGGTCGAGCTCCAGCTTCTCGGAGAAGTCCGGCTCGGCCTTCGGGTCCAGCCAGAGGCCCTGCTCCTTGGCGTACGCCTCGACGAGGGCGACCTGCTGCTCGCTGCGGCCGGTCAGGCGCATGTAGTTCAGCGTCTCGTCGTCGACCGGGAAGATCGCGGCGGTGGAGCCGAACTCCGGGGACATGTTGCCGATGGTGGCGCGGTTGGCCAGCGACGTGGCGGCCACACCCTCGCCGTAGAACTCGACGAACTTGCCGACGACGCCGTGCTTGCGCAGCATCTCGGTGATCGTGAGGACCAGGTCGGTGGCGGTGGTGCCGGGGGTCAGCTCACCGGTGAGCTTGAAGCCGACGACGCGCGGGATGAGCATGGAGACCGGCTGGCCGAGCATCGCGGCCTCGGCCTCGATGCCGCCGACGCCCCAGCCGAGGACGCCGAGGCCGTTGACCATGGTGGTGTGCGAGTCGGTACCGACCAGGGTGTCGGGGTAGGCCTTGCCGTCACGGATCATGACGACGCGGGCCAGGTGCTCGATGTTCACCTGGTGGACGATGCCGGTGCCGGGCGGGACGACCTTGAACTCGTCGAAGGCGGTCTGGCCCCAGCGCAGGAACTGGTAGCGCTCCTTGTTGCGGCCGTACTCCAGGTCGACGTTCTGCTTGAAGGCGTCGTTGGTGCCGAACTTGTCGGCGATGACGGAGTGGTCGATGACCAGCTCGGCCGGGGCCAGCGGGTTGATCTTCGCCGCGTCGCCGCCCAGCTCCTTGACGGCCTCACGCATGGTGGCGAGGTCGACGACACAGGGCACGCCGGTGAAGTCCTGCATGATCACGCGGGCCGGCGTGAACTGGATCTCCTGCGACGGCTGGGCCTGCGAGTCCCAGCCCCCGAGGGCGCGGATGTGGTCGGCGGTGATGTTCGCGCCGTCCTCGGTGCGGAGCAGGTTCTCCAGCAGCACCTTCAGGCTGTAGGGAAGGCGCGCGGAGCCCTCGACCTTGTCCAGCCGGAAGATCTCGTAAGACTCGTCGCCCACCTGCAGTGTGCTGCGGGCGTCGAAGCTGTTCGCCGACACGACAGTCTCCTTCATTTATGTGCGCGTACCACCGCATCCTGCCGCCACGCCCCCCTGGCCGATCCGCTAAGGTAAGGCTAAGTTAGGTAACCCTTACCACCAGGCCTGGTAGCGGCGTGCGACTGCGGTACGCCTCGGCAGATATCTCGATGTCGAGATAACTCTAGTACATGGGGGCGGCCCGGTCATGTCCGGGCGCCGTGTGGCGTACGCCCCATCCCGGGTGACCCGTGCGGCCATCAGTACGCCGAACGGGGGTATCCGATGCATGCCGGACCGACCCGGCACGACTCGGAAGGGGGCACGATGCCGCTCACGTTCCGCAAGAGCTTCCGGATCCTCCCCGGAGTGCGGCTGAACATCAACAAACGTTCATGGTCCATCACCACCGGAGGCGGGAACGGCCCGCGCCACACCCGCAGCAGCACCGGACGTCGTACGACATCGATGGATTTGCCGGGACCTTTCGGATGGCGCCGTACGACGACGAGCAGGCGCCGCTGAGCCGTCACCAGGGGTTTCTTGACGTCACGTCACCCGAACGGACCCCCCGAGAGGCGCCATCTCATATCTGAGATAGCCTCAACCTCATGGCAGACGACTACCTCGTACGCATCGGCAGGCTCATCCGTGACGCCCGGCAGCACCGCGGCTGGACGCAGTCACAGCTTGCGGAGGCGCTCAACACCAGTCAGAGCGCCGTCAACCGGATCGAGCGCGGCAACCAGAACATCAGCCTTGAGATGATCGCCCGGATCGGCGAAGCGCTGGACAGCGAGATCGTCTCCCTGGGCTACGCGGGTCCGATGCACCTGCGCGTGGTCGGCGGCCGTCGCCTGTCCGGCGCCATCGACGTCAAGACCAGCAAGAACGCCTGCGTGGCCCTGCTGTGCGCCTCGCTGCTCAACAAGGGGCGCACGGTGCTGCGCCGGGTCGCCCGCATCGAGGAGGTCTACCGCCTCCTGGAGGTGCTCAACTCCATCGGCGTGCGCACCCGCTGGATCAACGACGGCACCGACCTGGAGATCGTGCCGCCGGCCGAGCTGGACATGGAGGCCATCGACGCCGAGGCCGCCGTCCGCACCCGCTCCATCATCATGTTCCTCGGCCCGCTGCTGCACCGCATGGAACGCTTCCGGCTGCCCTACGCCGGAGGCTGCGACCTCGGCACCCGGACCATCGAGCCGCACATGATCGCGCTGCGCCGCTTCGGCCTGGACGTCGCCGCGACCGAGGGCCACTACCACGCGGTGGTCGACCGCACCGTCCGCCCGGACCGCCCCATCGTCCTGACCGAGCGCGGCGACACGGTCACGGAGAACGCCCTCCTGGCGGCCGCCCGCCACGACGGCGTCACCGTCATCCGCAACGCCTCCTCCAACTACATGGTCCAGGACCTCTGCTTCTTCCTCGAAGCCCTGGGCGTCCGCGTCGAGGGCATCGGCACCACCACCCTCACCGTGCACGGCATGCCGGTCATCGACGCCGACGTGGACTACTCCCCCTCCGAGGACCCGGTGGAGGCGATGAGCCTGCTGGCCGCCGCCGTGGTCACGGAGTCGGAGCTGACGGTGCGCCGGGTCCCGATCGAGTTCCTGGAGATCGAGCTGGCGGTCCTGGAGGAGATGGGCCTCGACCACGACCGCACGCCGGAGTACTTCGCCGACAACGGCCGCACCCGCCTGGTGGACCTCACGGTGCGCCCGTCCAAGCTCGAAGCCCCGATCGACAAGATCCACCCCATGCCCTTCCCGGGCCTGAACATCGACAACGTCCCCTTCTTCGCGGCCATCGCGGCCTCGGCCCAGGGCCAGACCCTCATCCACGACTGGGTCTACGACAACCGCGCCATCTACCTCACGGACCTGAACCGCCTCGGCGGCCGCCTCCAACTCCTGGACCCGCACCGCGTCCTGGTCGAGGGCCCCACCCGCTGGCGCGCCGCCGAGATGATGTGCCCGCCGGCCCTGCGCCCCGCGGTCGTCGTCCTCCTCGCGATGATGGCGGCCGAGGGCACGTCGGTCCTGCGCAACGTCTACGTCATCAACCGCGGCTACGAGGACCTCGCGGAGCGGCTGAACTCGATCGGGGCGCAGATCGAGATCTTCCGGGACATCTGAGGGTCTGAGGAGAAAACGGCGCGAAACCCTCCTGGCCTGCGCAGATGCGGGGGCCGGGAGGACGCGCAGTTGTCCCTGGGATTTCTCTGCGGACATGCACGTCACGCGTCCGTTCATCGAGAACGGTGCTGGTGACGCCCGCGTCCTGCTTCACAGGGCCGGAAGGATCTCGGCAAACTCCGACGACAAGGGCGAAGAAGGTACCAGGACGTCTTCCCTATCCGAGAGCGTCGCCGTGGGCATCGGTATCGGTCGCCGCCAGCACGGCGAGCCGAGTCCGGGTGGGATCGAGCACGGCGAAGGCCAGGTCCGAGGTGTCGTGGTGGAACCAGTCCGTGAACGCCATGAACCGCAACCACCGGTGATCCGCCGCGCGCCGCACCACTTCCAAGAGGGGTACACCGGTGGGCAGCCCCATGAGCGCGTAGAGACTCTCCCAGGCATACAGCCTCGCGTACGCACCGCCCTGCCCCTGGCCGTTCACACCGCCGAGGTACGAAGCCGAGAACAGTTCGTTGAGCACATCGTCGGGTGTCGTCACGCAGGCGAGCGCACTCCCCGGGCGGCTGCCCTCACCCGCCAGACAGCGCAAGGACAGTTCTTTGATGAAGGAGATGCCGAAGTCGCCGGGGCTGAGCGGGCTCGGCAGCGTGAAGAACCGTGCCTCGGGCTCACGGGCCCATCCGCCGGCACGGAACGGTCGGGCGGCCGCGTTCGCCCGACCGTCGTCTCGAGCATCCCTGGCACCGCGGCCGACGACCGCACCGCCGTCAGTCGAGGGAGCCTCGGGGAAACGCGACCGGAGCTGCTTCGCGCTCTTGACCGACCCCAGTCCCCGGACGCGGACGGCGAACCGGTGCTCGATGTCCAGCCGCGTCCTGGGCAGCCGAGCCAGTGGGTGCCCCAGCTCACGCAGCCTGTCGGCGTACGCCTCCAGGGAACGACGACCACCCCCCGAGCCGATCAGTGCCAGCTCTCCGAGAAGACAGGCCCGTAGCTCGACTGCCGGACCCGGAACCCCGTCCGGCAACTCGGCGAACAAGGGCTCGATGTCGCGCAGGTGCTGAGCCTTGACCAGCTTCGCAGCCACGGAACGCAGCAATCGATCACCTTCGCCGGGGGACATGCCCCCGTCGGGCAGCAGCCGACTCACGAGGTCCGCCGCAAACATCACACAGTCCCGCGAACGCGTGTCGGCGAGGGTCTCGGCGATCCGCGCGACGGTCCCCACGGAGGCTCCAGGGGGCCCTTCGCGGACCGTGCACAGCCGCACCGCCGCCTCGTACATTGCTTCCGGTCCGAGTTCGGCCAGACGCTGCGACTCCTCCCGGCGATGCCGATCGGAACAGCTGTCGCCAGGCGTCTCTTGGTTGTGGCTCACGCCCCGAGTCTACGGGCCGAGGATCAAGTAACTTTGCTGAGGCATAGGTGCCTTGAGTGAAACCGTGCGACGGGGGAAGAGCGTGGGAAACCGGCCGAGGGATTGGCATGTCCTGGACCTGGACAAGGACCCGACTCCGGGTGATCCGCAGCGGGTGCGGACGCTCGCGAAGACGCTGCACGACTTCGCCGACGACGTCTCGGAGGCGTTGCGTCTGGTGAAGGGCATGGCGGGGGAGTCCACCCTGGCCGAGTGGGCGGGGAAGTCGGCGACGGTCTTCAAGGAGGAGTTCTCCGGGGTTCCCAAGAACTTGAAGAAGCTGGAGAAGTCGTACGGGATGTGCGGTGACGCGCTCGCCGACTTCTGGCCGAAGCTGGAGCGGGCGCAGGCGCTGGCGGACCGGGCGTTGGTCAAGGCGCGGGAGGCCCGCCAGGACCTTTCCTCGGCGCAGTCGAAGCTGTCCTCGGCGGACTCGTGGGTGACACGGGCGTCGAAGGAGGCGGACAAGTACAAGGACGACCCGACGGGCAGCAAGTCGGACGCGGACAAGCCGGACGAGGCCAAGGTCCGTGCCGCCACCCGTGACGTCCAGCACGCCAAGACCGCTCACGCCAACGCCCAGTCGGCCGTCGACTCCGCGCAGGGGGCGCTGGACGCGGCGAAGAAGATGGCCGAGGACGCGCGCAAGATGCGCGACGACGCGGCCCGGGAAGCCAAGAACAAGATCGACGAGGCCTCCGACGCCGGCATCCAGAACCGCTCCTGGTGGGAGGACGTCGGCGACTGGTTCTCCGACAACTGGGACTCGATCGTCGCGGTCTGCAAGGTCGTCGTCGCGGTCGTCGGCGTCGTAGCGATGATCATCGGCGGGCCGATCCTGGCCGCGATCGTCGTCGTGGCCGCCCTCGTCGTCCTCGCCGACACACTCAACAAATACCGCAAAGGCCAAGCGTCGCTCTGGGACGTGGGCTTCGCGGCCCTGGACTGCATACCTGGCGGCAAGGGCATCACCACACTCGGCAAGCTCGCGACAGGAGCGAAAGCCCTGGGCAAGGGCGGCCTCAAGGCGATGGCCAAGGGCCTGGGACGAGGCCTGCGCAAGGGAGCCGACGACGCGGTCGGCAAGAGCAAACCGGCCAAGGGGCGCTGCAAGAACGGCGATCCCATCGACATGGTCTCCGGCGAGATGCTCGTGGAGGAGACCGACGTCGAGCTTCCCGGGCTCCTCCCTCTCGTGCTGCGGCGTACGCACCTCTCGACGTACAACTGGGGTTCGTGGTTCGGCCCGTCCTGGGCCTCGACGTTCGACGAGCGCCTTGAGCTGGACGCGGAAGGCGTCGTCTTCGCCGCTGAAGACGGCATGATCCTCGTGTATCCCGTGCCCGCCCCCGGTACGTCGGTCATGCCGACGGAGGGCCCGCGCTGGCCGCTGGACTGGGACGGCTCCCCCGAGAGCCCCCTCCGCATCACCGACCCGGCCTCCGGACGCACCCGCCACTTCGCCCCGCTCGCCGGACCCGTCGCCGCGTACGAGGCGTTCACCCTTCCCCTGGCCGCCGTGACCGACCGCGGTGGACGGCGCATCGACATCGACCGGGACGACACCGGCGCCCCCGTCGCCGTCCGCGACTCCGGCGGCCGCCATGTGCACATCGACACCGAGGGCAACCGCATAGTCGGCCTGCGGCTGCGCGACGAGGAGACGGGGCCGCACGGCACGACGCTGCGGCGCTACGGCTACAGCCCCGAGGGTCACCTGACGGAGATCTACAACTCCAGCGGTCTTCCCCTCAGGTACGACTACGACCTCCAGGGACGCATCACATCCTGGACCGACCGCAACGGCACCTGGTACCGCTTCACCTACGACGACCAGGACCGTTGCATACGCGGTGAAGGCGCCGACGGGTTCCTGTCCTGCTCCGTCGCCTACGACCCGGAAGGCCGGGAGACCCGCTACACCGACTCGCTCGGCCACACCACGACCTACCGGTACAACGAGCGCCGGCAGGTCGTCGCCCAGACCGACCCGCTCGGCAACACCACCCACGCCGAGTGGGACGCGTACAACCGGCTGCTCTCACGCACGAATCCGCTGGGCTACACGTCCCGTTTCAGCTACGACGAGCGTGGCAACCTCATCTCTGTGGTCCGTCCCGACGGCACGGTCACCACCTGTGAGTACGACTCCTCCGACCGTCCCCTGTGGATCACGTTGCCTAACGGCGGCAGGCGAGGCTACGCGTACGACGAGCACGGCCACCCGGCGGCGACCGTCGACGCCGACGGTGCCGTCACCACCTACGCCCATGAACCCTCCGGTGGACTGCTCGGCGTCACCAACGCCCTGGGAGCGACCCACCGCGTCCAACCGGGACCGCTGGGGCTGCCCGACTCCGTCACCGCGCCACTGGGCGGTACGTCGCACGTCACCCGCGACGCCTTCGGCCGCATCGTGGGTACCGTCGACGCCGCCGGCGCGGCGACACGCACCACCTGGACGGTGGAGGGCTACCCCGCCGAGCGCGTCATGGCCGACGGCAGCGGTGAGAGCTGGTCCTACGACGGCGAGGGCAACATCGTCCGCTACACCGGCCTCGACGGCCGGAGCACGACCCACACCTTCACCCACTTCGACCGGCTCCGCTCCAGGACGGAGGCGGACGGTTCGACGACGTGGTTCGCGTACGACACCGAACTGCGGCTCACGTCCGTGACGAGCGCGTCGGGTGCGGTGTGGTCGTACATCTACGACCCGGCGGGCCGCCTCGTCCGCGAAGTGGACTTCAACGGCCGAGCCGTCGCCTACACCTACGATGCCGCGGGCCGTCTGATCCGGCGCACCAACGGCGCGGGCGAGATCACGGCATACGTGCGGGACGCGTGCGGCCGGGTCGTGGAGCGACGGTCCGGCGAGGCGATCGCGACCTTCGCCTACGACTCCTCGGGTCAACTCATCACGGCGGTCACCCCCGAGACGACGCTCACTTTCGAACGCGACGTGGTGGGCCGTGTCGTCTCCGAGGAGTGCAACGGCCGCGCGGTCCGCACGTCGTACGACGTACTCGGCCGGCGGACGGAACGCCGGACTCCGTCGGGTGCCGTCAGCCATTGGGAATGGGACGCGAACAACCGGCCGACCCGGGTCCGGCTCGCCGACAACTCGCTGTCCTTCGCCTACGGGACCTCGGGCCACGAGACCGAGCGGCGGCTCGGGGAGACGACGGTACTGACGCAGGAGTGGGACGCCGGCCACCGTCTGACCGAGCAGAGGGTCCTCGGCCGAGTCGCCTCCGACACGGGTTCGCCGGACGAGACCCTGTTGCACCGCTCGTACACGTACGGACCGGACGGCGGCCTGACCGCCGTCGAGGACCAGACCCACGGCACCCGCCGGTTCAGCCGTGACCGTCTCGGCCGGGTGGAGGCGGTCTCCGCCACCGGGTGGTCGGAGCGCTACGCCTACGACGCGGCAGGCAACGTCAGCCGGGCGGACGCACCGGAGGGCCCGCAAGGGGAACGGGTCCACGACGGCACACTCATCCGCAGGGCCGGACACATCACCTACGTCCACGACGCACAGGGGCGCCTCGTGCGGCAGACGCGCAAGCTGCTGTCCGGGGGGACGCGGGAGTGGACCTACGCGTGGGAGGCCGAGGACCGGCTCACTCAGGTCACGACCCCGGACGGCCGTCGCTGGGCGTACCTCTACGACGGCCTCGGCCGCCGCGTCGCCAAGCGCCTGCTGTCCGACGCGGGTCTGCCGGTCGAGGAGACGGTCTTCACCTGGGACGGCTCCCACCTGGTGGAACAGAGCAGTTCCACGGGCGGTCCCACCCGAAGCTGGGAATGGGCTCCGGGCACCGACCGTGCGCTGCTGCAGATCGACCAGGACGAGGTCGACCGCCGCTTCTACGCCATCGTCACCGACCTGGTCGGCACCCCCACCGAGCTGGTCGACGAGGAGGGACGGGTCGCCTGGCGGGCACGCACGACGCTGTGGGGCACGCCGGTGGGCGGTCCCGCCGGCCCGGTCGACTGCCCTCTGCGCTTCCCGGGCCAGTACCACGACCCGGAAACCGGCCTCCATTACAACTTCCGGCGCTACTACGACCCCGAGAACGCCCGCTACATCAGCCCGGACCCCCTGGGCCTCGCTCCCGCGCCGAACCACCACGCCTACGTCCTCGACCCCCTTCGCTGGACCGATCCGTGGGGGCTGGTGAGCTGCGAGAGCAGCAGGCACGGCATCACGGAGCAACGGGAGGCCCACATCGAGGGCCAGCACGGCCCCGGTGCCCAGGACCGCGTGCGGGACAACGCCGACCCCACCGGGCCGGAACCCTCACTGCCAGGTGAGTTCTACGAGGACTTCTTCTGGGAGGGCGACGACTTCGTCCTGGGCCGGCGGCTCCGCGAGGGCGTCGACGGCACGCCCGCCATCCCCAACCCGCGCGCCAGGGCCGGACAGGACAGCCACCTGCACCGCTTTGAACACGGCGAGCCCGTGGGCATCAACGGCAGCGGACGGGAGACCAGGGAGGTGGAAGTCGTCATCCGCGACGGCCATATCCATACGGCGTATCCGGTCTGAGAGGGCCGGTCGGTGACGGACATGCCGACCGCCGTCGCAACACCGTCACATCAAGCTCTCCTCGACCAGGACCTGCTCCTGGAGCTGTGGCCGGTGCTGCGCACCCTCGTCGGCCGCAGCGCGTGGTGGCGCCTCTGGGAGTTTCTGAGACGCACGGAGTGCGACGCAGGGGGGCCGGAGGGGACGTGTCGTCCCTCCGGCCCCGCCGTGCTGCCTGGGCCCCGCCGGCCTCCGCACGGGACCGGTCGTCCCTGGGGCCCAGGCGGTCGGTGGGTCCGCCGGTCAGTAGGCGGAGTCGACGTTGTCCATGGAGCCGTACTTGTCGGCCGCGTAGTTGCAGGCGGCGACGATGTTGGCGACCGGGTCGGTGATGGAGTCCTTGGTGCCCTTGACGTGATAGGCCTCGAAGGTGGGCTGAATGGTCTGGAGCAGACCCTTTGAGGGGATGCCGTTCTGGGCGTTGACGTCCCAGTTGTTCTGCGCGTTCGGGTTGCCGGACGACTCGCGCATGATGTTGCGGTGCAGGCCCTCGTAGGTACCCGGGATGTTCTTGGCGTCCATGACGTCCAGGGCCGTGCGGATCCAGCCGTCGAGGTCGTCGCCGTGCTTCTTCTCGCCGGCCTTGACGATGGCCTTGATCTTGTCGGTCTGGGCCTGGGTCTGCGCGGTGGAGGCCTTGGCCGGCTCGGCGGCATGTGCCGGGCTCGGAGCGAGGGTGAGGGTGACGGCGGCGGCGCCCGCGGCGGCGAGGGAGGCCACGGCGGACTTGCGGAAGCTGGGGCGGCGCATGATGGCGTGCATGGGTGTACCTCTCCATTCGGGAACGTGATGGGGAGGCCGACGGGGGGTCGGCGACGCGGTGTCCGCGTTGGACGCGGCTTCGCGTCATCAGGGCCGGTGTCTGGATCACGGACGGGCTCTTCCCGTCCGGTCCCGGCGCTCGGCTCCCCGGTACGCCGAACACACTGCGGAACGCTCCGGCGCCGCGACAAGTGTGTGACCTACTACGCCGCTTCGCAGACCCGGCCGCGTGACCGCGCGGACGACTGGCGACCCCGCAGGTGAGCCGCCGTCCGGCATCTACTATCCCCGGCCCCGTGTGACGTGAGCCCTGTGCGCGCCCTCACAGAGCCGGTCACCCGGCGGTCGACTGCTGTCACCCTGCGGAGGCAGGCGCTTCACTCAACGGGAGGACACGGTCACCGTTCGGGGCTGTGAGGAAGGCCGGCGTCCCGGGACCGGGCGAGGTGGTGCACGAGGACGCGCGTGACGAGGGTGTGTCAGTCGGTACGCGCGGAACTCCGCGCCCGCCGCAGCCGGGGGACGCGCCTCAGGACCGCGTGCCGAGGGCCGCGAGCAGGTCGTTCAGCACCCTCGCCCTCTGGGCCGTACAGGACGGCGATGAGGGCATTCGGCCTCATCAGCTACCGGTGGCGCCCGCCAGTACGGCCGAGCACGGCACCGGTCTGCCGACGGGGACGCCGAGCACCGGGACGCGGCCCGTTACGGCCGCCCGGCAGAGGGGACTCGCCGCCCATGAGACTCGTACAGGGCACGCACCGCTCACGCGGCTCCGGCCGGGGGCCGGCCGCGAGCATCGGCATCGGTGTCGCGGCGGGCCTGACGGCCGCGGGCGGCCTGCTGTTCGGCCGTAAGGTGGCCACGATCAGCAAGGTCGGCAAGGGGCACCCGTTCAAGCACCGCGCCCTCGACCTGGCGGCCGGCGCCATGCAGACGAAGTATCCGCTCGACGCGATGAGCACGTACCTCAACGGCTTCCACATGTACGCCGACGACATGGGACGCCAGGTGGAGGCCACGCACTTCTGCATACATCTCCAGCACGACCTGCACCAGTGCGTGATCTTCGACCGCAACGCGCCCGACGCCCGTCTGATCGGCATCGAGTACATCATCAGCGAGGAACGCTTCCGCGGCCTGCCCGAGGACGAGAAGCGCCTGTGGCACAGCCACCATTACGAGGTCAAGTCCGGCAGCCTCACCGCTCCCGGCATCCCCGACCTGGCCGAGCACGCCTACTTCGAGGACCTCGTGACCACGTACGGGAAGACCTTCCACACGTGGCAGTACGACCGCGACGACTTCCCGTACGGCATCCCTCAACTGATGATGGGCTTCACCGGCGACGGACAGGCGTCGGACGAGATGATCCGGGCCCGGGACGACAGGCTGGGCCTCTCGACCTCCCGCAAACGGGAGAACCGGGCGGACATCCCCATGCCGGAAGTGGCACCGGGCGCCAACGCCTGGGAAAGCGGCCGGACGGTGCAGACCCGCGTCGAGGAGATGGACTTCAAGCGCTGACCGCTCAGCGCCCACCGCCCGTGTCAGCCTGCCCCACCCACCCGCCAAGGTCTGGCGGGCCCTGACCGAGCCCGACCTGATCGGCCGGTGGATGATGCCCGGCGACGGCTTCGACCCGGACGACCCGGCTCAGCGGACGGCCCACCGGATCATGGGCGGAGGCTGGTGTTCCCACGTCATCGCCGCGCTGGAGAACGTATGGGGAACGTACTGACGGGTCACGCACGCGGCCGGTTCGCCTTCCGGTGGTGGGGGTGTGCGTGCCTCGCCTGCCGGCCGGGCGGACCAGCACCGGCAGGGCGGCCGGCGCCGGCGGCCCAGGGGGAACCGGTCGCGGCGATCGGCGCGGACGTTCGGACACGTTTCGAAAGGTCACCCGGACGCGCGGCCGAACGTCGCGTTTTCGCCCGTTCGCACGATGCTCCGGCGCTTTTCGTACCGGACCACGACCGAACCGGTGTGAATTCGAGATTGGGTAAGGATCGCAGAAATCGTTCACTCGACTGCCGCGCATCCGACGGAGTAGGCAGACGTTACTTCGGATATGACCGAGGAAAACGGGGAATTGACGTCGCTTGGCCCGTACACCTTCAAGCCCGGCAGACATCACTGTCCGTCACCGAGTGACGGGACTCTGACCAGAGGCGGGCTCCCCGTCCCCCTCCGGGTGACCGAGCCCGTCCTGCAGCGCTTCCTGGACGTCATGACCGAGTTGGAGAGCGGCCTCGCCGAGCGGTGGGGCCGTACGCAG
The DNA here is from genome assembly GCF_055575415.1 of Streptomyces sp. NPDC034099. Classification (NCBI taxonomy): domain Bacteria; kingdom Bacillati; phylum Actinomycetota; class Actinomycetes; order Kitasatosporales; family Streptomycetaceae; genus Streptomyces; species Streptomyces sp. NPDC034099. The sequence continues at coordinate 377,409 of NZ_JBVISR010000007.1, forward strand.
GGCTCCTTGACGTACACCCGGGCGGAGTGACCGGCACCTCGTGTACGAAGAACACACTCACCCCGACATGCCGTACGGCGAAGGTCCGTTCCGCATCACGGGCACCGGCCGGCACCGTGCGTCCGAAGCGGCCTTCCAGGAGACCCTGGTCCCGCCCGAACCCGGTTGGGACCCGGCCGAGGAACTCGCGTTCCTGCTCCAGGACGCGATGGAGCCCCGGACCGGCGTTCCCTCCGCGACGGACACCTCGGCGCTCGCACCCGCCCCGGGCACACCGCTGAGCAATCTGCAGGAGATCACGGCGGAGCTGCCCCCGTTGAGGGAGTCCCCGACGAGTCACCGCAGGGTCCGCAGAGGGAGAAAGGTGAGCCGGCTGCGCGCCGCGAGCCTGTTCGTCGCCGCGCTCGCCGCGGTCATCGCGGCCTCCGTGTCCCTGTTCGGCGGCATGGTGGCCTATGAACCGTTGCGCCTGGCCGCCGTGACCCGCACCCGCGGCAGCGTGGTGTCCTGGTGGCCGCTGCTGGTCTACGGCCCCTGGCTGGTGGCCTCGCTGGCGGTGCTGCGGGCGGCGCTGCACCAGCGCCGCGCGGTGCACTCCTGGGCCGTCGTCCTGCTGTTCTCGGCCATCGCGATGCTGCTGTGCGTCGCGGAGGCACCCAGAACCGTCAGCGACGCGGCGGCGGCCGCCCTGCCGGGCCTGGCGTCGCTGGTCTGCTTCCAGCAGGTCGTCCGGCAGATCACGCTCACCCGTCCGCCCCGGCGTGCGGTGCCGCGCCACCGGCAGCGCGCCGTGGTCACTCCGGGTGACGACCTGTCGGGCAAGGCGGCCGGCGATCCGGTGTCGCTTCCGCAGCAGCGGCAGAGTCTCGTCCGTCCACCAAGGCCCGGCACGGGCCCCGGGAAACGAACCTGACCCGGAACGGAACAAGGTGACCGGAACGGGCTTCCATTCCCTCCGGAGGATGTGCGGAAAAGGGAATGCGGAATGCGTCGGGGATCGCGCCGGGACGGGTTCGGGCAGCTACGGACAGATACGGAAGGCCCACCGCGTGGGTCAGCCCGCCGTCAGTGTCACGTCCTGTCCCTGCCGGGCGTGGAAGCTCGGGAGCGGCACGATGCCCATGGGGCGCAGCTCCATCAGGGTGGCCTCGACGTGGGCCGCGCCGGGCTTGAGCACGACCGTGTCGGGCGTGCCGGTGTTGACCCAGCGGTGCTCCAGGCCGTCGCAGACAGCGCGGGTGCCGCCGACGCCGTACCGGACGGACGGGTCGCTCTGGCTCACGGTGGAGCTGACGTAGACCGGGCCGGTGCCGCCGGTGCAGCGGTAGGTGCCGGAGAGGGTGACGCTGCCGTCGGCGGCGATGCGGCCGGTCGGGTCGACCGTGACCGACTCCGCGACGAGGCGGGCGTCGTGTGGCGCGGCCGTGGCGGCGGGCGCGGAGAGCAGGAGCAGGGCGGCGCCGGCGGCCGTGGCGAGTGCGGCGGACCGTACGGGCATGGGAACCTCCCGGTAGTTCGGAATGAGGGGTTCCACTGCTACCGGGCTCAGGGGCGGACGGCAGTGACCGTCACCCCTTCGGTGGCGAGTCCGCGTCGGCCGTCGTGGAACCGTCGCCGACTTGTCCGGGTGTTGTCACGCTTGCCGCCCGGGTCTTGGCGATGACTTCCCGGCGGGCGCACCGTCTGTACATGCGACGGTCCCGACGACGGGACGGTCTCCCGACGTGGAGGTGCGCCATGTGTACCCACCGGCCTTCCTGCCCCGCAGCCGACTCCCCCGAGGCGCGCTTCGTCACCGCGCACACCGTCGCCGCCCATCCGGAGCAGGGGTGGAACCTGCTGTGCGACGGCACGATCGTCTTCGACGACACCGGCGAGCTGCGGCCCGGCGGCCTGGTCGTCGCCCCGCACCGGGTGCCGGGCGGGCACCTGGCGATGGCGGCCTGACCGCTTCCGCACCGCCGGGCGCGGCAGTGTGCGGCGGAGTCGGCGGGGTCAGTGCTTCTCGGCGACGAACTCCCGCAGCAGGGAGGCGAGCAGCTCCGGCTGGTCCTCGGGGATCAGCGTCCGGGTGTCCTCGACCTCCACCAGCCGCCCCTGCGGGAGGAGTTCGGCCAGGCGCCGGCCGTGGGCGCGGGGCATCATCAGGTCCTCGGTCGCCCAAACGACGAGCGCGGGCCGGTCGAACCGCCGCAGGCCCTGGGCGGCTTCGAGCAGTTCGTCGCGGCGGACGTGGGTGCCGTAGTGGCGGAAGTCGCGCCGGATCGCCGGGTCGGTGCGCAGCGGGCGCAGCCAGCCGTCGACGACCGCGTCCGGCACGGGCCGCTTGGTGAGGGCGCCGATGCCGACCGGGAGACGGCGCAGCGGCTTGAGGCCGAGGGTGCGCACCAGCAGGGACACGCCGCCGGGGGCCCGGCAGGCGATGCCGATCAGCTTCCCGGGCAGACCCGGCGGGTAGTTGTCGAACGCCTCGCACGCGACGAGCGCCAGCCGCGCGAGCCGCTCCGGGTGCCGGGCGGCCACCGTCTGGGCCCGTCCGCAGTCGTTCTCGACGAGGGTGACGTCGGTCAGGTCGAGGCGGTCGAGGAACTCGGCGATCAGCTCGTTGACCAGGTCGGGGGTGGGTGGCCGGCGCAGCGGGAGCCGGTGGGCGCCGTAGGGCAGGGTCGGCGCGATCACCCGGTGGTCGGTGCGCAGGTCGGCGAGGACCTTGCGCCACACGGTGGAGTCGTGGACGAGGCCGTGGAGGAGGACGACGACCGGGCCGTCGCCGCCGGTGTCCTCGTACTCGATGGTTCCCGCGCTCAGTTCGATGTCCGGCATGCCGGAATGGTAGGGGCCGCGGGCGGGTTACGGCAGTACGGCGAACCCGTCCAGTTCCACCCGTGCCCGTTCGTCCCAGAGCCGTACGACCTCCACGACCGCCATCGCCGGGTAGTCGCGGCCGGCCAGCTCGCGCCAGGTGCGGCCCAGTTCGGCGGCGTGGGTGCGGTAGGCGGCGACGTCGGTGGCGTAGACGGTGACGCGGGCGAGGTCGGCGGGGGTGCCGCCGGCGGCGCGCAGGGCGGTGAGGAGGTTGGTGAGGGCCTGCTCGAACTGGGCGGGGAGGGTGTCGCCGGTGACCTTGCCGTCGGGGTCGAGGGCGGTCTGCCCGGCCAGGAACACGACGCGGGTGCCGGTGGCGACGACGGCGTGGGAGAAGCCGGTGGGCGGGGACAGTTCGGGTGGGTTGACCCGTTCGGCGGTCATGCTCCGGCCTCCTCGGTCGTGTCGTCCTGCGAGCGGTGCGTCGGGTGGGTCCGGTGCGTCCGGTACAGCTCCTTGGCGACGATGCCGCGCTGCACCTCGCTGGCGCCCTCGTAGATGCGCGGGGCGCGCACCTCGCGGTAGAGGTGTTCGAGGAGGTGGCCGCGGCGCAGGGCGCGGGCGCCGTGCAGCTGGACGGCCTTGTCGACGACGTAGTGGGCGGTCTCGGTGGCGAGGAGTTTCGCCATCGCGGCGCGCTTCGGGACGTCCGGCGCGCCCGCGTCGTACGCCGTCGCCGCCGCGTACACCATCAGCCGGGCCGCCTCGGTGCGCAGGGCCATCTCGGCGACCTGGTGGGAGACGGCCTGGAGGTCGCGCAGCTTGCCGCCGAAGGCGTCGCGGGCGGCGGTGTGCGCGAGGGTCGCGTCCAGGGCGGCCTGTGCCATGCCGACGGCGAAGGCGCCGACGCTGGGGCGGAACAGGTTGAGGGTGTCCATGGCCACCCGGAAGCCGCGGTCCGGTTCGCCGAGCACGTCGTCCGCGGTGACGGGCACGGCGTCGAAGGCGAGGGCGCCGATGGGGTGCGGCGAGAGCATGTCGAGCGGGGTGCCGCTGAGTCCTGGGCGGTCGGCGGGTACGAGGAAGGCGGTGACGCCGCGGGCTCCGGCGCCGGAGGTGGTGCGGGCGAACACGGTGTAGAAGTCGGCCTCGGGTGCGTTGGAGATCCAGCACTTCTCACCGGTGAGCCGCCAGCCGGAGGGCCCGTCGGCGTCGGCGGCCAGGGGGGCGGGGGCCGCCCCTGAACCGGGAGTGCGCGCCACCCCTGCCCGCCCGGTGTCCGGTTCGCCGCCCGCTTCCGGTTCCGCCCGGAGGGAGAGCGCCGCCGCGTCCGAGCCGGCGTCGGGCTCGCTGAGGGCGAAGGCGGCCACCGCGGTGCCGTCGCTCACCCGGGGGAGCCAGCGGGCGCGCTGGGCCTCGGTGCCGTGGGCGTGCACGGGGTGGGCGCCGAGGCCCTGGAGGGCGAGGGCGGTCTCGGCCTCCGTGCAGGCGCGGGCGAGGGACTCGCGCATCAGGCACAGGTCGAGCGCGCCCGAGGTGAACAGGCGGGGCAGCAGGCCGAGGGCGCCCAGTTCGGCGACCAGGGCGCGGTTGACGCGGCCCGGCTCGCCCTTCTCCGCGAGCGGGCGCAGCCGTTCGGCGGCCAGCGAGCGCAGCTCGTCGCACCAGGTGAGTTGTGCCGGTTCGAGCGAGAATGCGGTCATCGCCGGTCCCTTCCCCTGCCGCCCTGCCCGTCTGCCGGACCACCTGACGGGCTGCCGGGCCACGACCGAGGTTATCGCGCCCCGTTGACTGCCGTCACCAACACGATACGCTCGTTGCGCGAGCCCACCACGACAAAGGGGGCGAACCGCCATGGCCGATCCGCGCCACGCGGACCCGCACCGCTCCGCCCACGTCGACACCTTCGCGCGCGACCACCTGCCACCCCCCGAGCAGTGGCCCCAGCTCCTCTTCGACCTGCCCGAGCTGCGCTACCCGGCGCGGCTGAACTGCGCGGCCGAGCTGCTCACCGGCCCGCCCGGCGACCGCCCGGCCTTCCGCACCGCGTCCGGGGACACCTGGACGTACGGCGAGCTGCGGGACCGCGTCGACCGGATCGCCCACGTGCTCACCGGGGACCTCGGCGTCGTCCCGGGCAACCGGGTGCTGCTGCGCGGCTCCACCACCCCGTGGCTGGCGGCGTGCTGGCTGGCGGTGCTGAAGGCGGGCGCGGTGGCGGTCACGGTGCTGGCCCAGCAGCGTCCGCACGAACTGCGGGCGATCTGCGAGATCGCGCGGGTGCGGCACGCGCTGTGCGACGTCCGGGCCGTCGACGACCTCGCCAAGGCGGAGATCGCCGGTCTGGCCGTCACCACGTACGGCGGGGACGCGCCGGACGACCTGCGACGCCGTACGACGTCCGGTGGGGTGCCCGGGACGCCGTACCGGGCCGTCGACACCGCCGCGGACGACGTGGCGCTGATCGCGTTCACCTCCGGCACCACCGGGCGGCCCAAGGGCTGTATGCACTTCCACCGCGATGTGCTGGCGATCGCCGACACCTTCTCCGCGCACGTGCTGAGGCCGCGCCCGGACGACGTCTTCGCGGGCAGCCCGCCGCTCGGCTTCACCTTCGGGCTCGGCGGTCTCGTGGTCTTCCCGATGCGGGCCGGGGCGAGCACGCTGCTGCTGGAACAGGCGGGCCCCAGGCAGCTGTTGCCGGCCGTCGCCGAGCACCGGGTGTCGGTGCTGTTCACCGCGCCGACGGCGTACCGCGCGATGCTCGACGAGCTGGACGGGTACGACGTGAGCAGCCTCAGGCGCTGCGTCTCGGCCGGCGAGAACCTGCCCGCGGCCACCTGGCGGGCCTGGCACGAGCGCACCGGACTGCGGATCATCAACGGCATCGGCGCCACCGAGTTGCTGCACATCTTCGTCTCCGCGGCGGACGACGCCATCAGGCCCGGCACGACGGGCGTTCCGGTACCGGGGTGGCACGCGCGCGTGCAGGACGAGAACGGCACGCCCGTCCCCGACGGGGAGCCCGGACTGCTGGCGGTGCGCGGGCCGGTGGGCTGCCGGTACCTGGCCGATCCGCGCCAGCGGGAGTACGTGCGCGACGGCTGGAACGTCACCGGAGACACCTACGTCCGCGAGCCCGACGGGTACTTCCGGTACGTGGCACGCGCCGACGACATGATCATCTCCGCCGGGTACAACATCGCCGGTCCCGAGGTGGAGGACGCGCTGCTGCGGCACCCGGACGTGGTGGAGGCGGCGGTGGTGGGCCGTCCCGACCAGCGCCGGGGGCAGGTCGTGGTGGCGCACGCGGTGCTGCGGGAGGGGGCCGCGCGGGACGCGGACGCGCTGCGCGAGTTCCTGCGGTCGGAGCTGGCGCCGTACAAGTGCCCGCGGGAGATCGTCTTCCTGGACGCGCTGCCGCGCACGGCGACCGGCAAGCTCCAGCGCTACCGCCTCCTCGCCCCGTCCGGTCCGGGCCTCGCCCCCGCCCCCGCCACCGGTCCCGGTGCTCGTCCGGATCCCCTGGGCGGCCGGGCGTGACGCCGACGACATAAGATGATCAACGTGTCCGACCAGCACGTACAGCACGCTCCGAGGTCCCTCATCGTCACGCTCTACGGCGCGTACGGCCGTTTCGCGCCGGGCCCGGTGCCCGTCGCCGAGCTGATCCGACTGCTGTCGGCCGTCGGGGTGGACGCGCCCTCCGTGCGCTCGTCGGTGTCCCGGCTGAAGCGGCGCGGGCTGCTGCTGCCGGCCCGTACGACCGAGGGAGCGGCCGGTTACGAACTCTCCGCCGAGGCCCGTCAGTTGCTGGACGACGGGGACCGGCGCGTCTACGCCACCGCACCCCACGGGGACGAGGGCTGGGTGCTCGCCGTGTTCTCCGTGCCCGAGTCGGAGCGCCAGAAGCGGCACGTCCTGCGCTCGCGCCTGGCCGGTCTAGGCTTCGGCACCGCCGCCCCTGGCGTGTGGATCGCCCCGGCCCGCCTGTACGCGGAGACCCGGCACACCCTGGGCCGCCTCGGCCTGGACAGCTACGTGGACTTCTTCCGCGGCGAGCACCTGGGCTTCACGCCGACCGCCGAGGCGGTGGCCCGCTGGTGGGACCTGGCCGCGATCGCCGAGGAGCACGAGGCGTTCCTCGACCGCCACGCGCGCGTGCTGCACGACTGGGAGCGCCGGACGGACACGCCTCCCGAGGAGGCCTACCGCGACTACCTCCTCGCCCTGGACTCCTGGCGCCACCTGCCCTACACGGACCCCGGGCTGCCCGCCCGGCTGCTGCCCGCGGGCTGGCCCGGCACACGCTCGGCGGCCGTCTTCCGGGCGCTGCACGAGCGGCTGCGGGACGCGGGCGCGCACTACGCGGCGATGGGACCGGCCCCATCCGCCGAGAAGTGAACCACGTCACCTTCTTACGGGATCAGTGAACCCTCAGCCTCCTCAGACCCTCTTCTCAGGTTTCGCCCCTACCGTGCGGACGCATGAGTCTCGCACGCAACTTGAACCGGGCCCTCACCGTGACCACCGGCCTCCAGGTACGGAGAGCACCCCAGGCGGTGAAGGGAAGCCCGAAGGGGAGGCAGGGCAAGAAGTCCGCCGCCGCGCGATCCGCGGCGCGGCAGGAGGCCGCGTACCGATGTCCGTCGGCCGAGGAGCTGCCGGCCGAACGGCTGGTGCGACAACCCGTCTTCATCATCTCGTCCATCCGGTCCGGATCCACCCTGCTGCGCATGATGCTGGGCGCCCACCCGCGGCTGCACGCCCCGCACGAGCTGCACCTCGGCCGGCTGGAGGTCACCTGCGCCAACTGGTTCTCCGAACGCGCGATGGGCGCCCTCGGCCTGCGGCGCGGCGACCTGGAGCACCTGCTGTGGGACCGCGTCCTGCACCGCGAACTCATCAGGTCCGGCAAGGACTTCGTGGTCGAGAAGACACCGGCCAACGTGTACCTGTACCGGCGCCTCAAGGACTGCTGGCCCGACGCGCGCTTCGTCTTCCTGCTGCGCCATCCCGCGTCGACCGCCCGTTCCTGGCACGAGACCGACCCCGTGAAGCGGCCCCACGACACGGCCGTCACGGACGTGCTGCGCTACATGACGGCCGTCGAGGAGGCCCGTACGGCGGACGCCGACGGATTCACCGTGCGCTACGAGGACATCACCGGCGACCCCGAGCGCGAGATGCGCCGGCTGTGCGCGTACCTCGGCGTCGACTACGCGCCGGCCATGCTGGACTACGGCAGGAAGAGCAGCGCCGAGCTGGTCCGGGGACTGGGCGACTGGCGCGAGAACATCCGCACCGGCACCGTGCAGCCGGGGCGCGCGCTGCCCGGGGAGGACGAGATCCCCGAGCGGCTGCGCCCGATGTGCGCGGCCTGGGGCTACACGTCCTGACGCGGGCCGTGCAGCGTGAGCCTCGGCTTGGGGGCGTCGGTGCGCCCGGTGCGCGGTGGGCGACTGCCCGCCCGGTACGGCGCCGGCCACGGGGCGCCCGGACCGTCGTAACCCTGCTCGGCGGCGGCGTGCAGGGTCCAGTGCGGGTCGTAGAGGTGGGGGCGGGCGAGGGCGCACAGGTCGGTCCGTCCGGCCAGGATCAGCGAGTTGACGTCGTCCCAGGAGGAGATCGCGCCGACGGCGATCACCGGGACGCCCGCCTCGTGCCGGATGCGGTCCGCGTACGGCGTCTGGTACGACCGCCCGAACTCGGGCCGTTCGCCGGCGACGACCTGGCCCGTGGACACGTCGATGGCGTCGGCCCCGTGCGCGGCGAAGGCGCGCGCGGTCTCCACCGCCTCCTCGGCACGCGTGCCGCCCTCGGCCCAGTCGGTGGCGGAGATCCGTACGGTCATGGGCCGCTCGTCCGGCCACACCTCGCGTACGGCGTCGAAGACCTCCAGCGGGAAACGCAGCCGCTTCTCCAGTGAGCCGCCGTAGGCGTCGGTGCGGCGGTTGGTGAGCGGGGAGAGGAAGCCGGAGAGCAGGTAGCCGTGGGCGCAGTGCAGTTCGAGCAGGTCGAAGCCGGCCCCGGCGGCCCGTACGGCGGCGGACCTGAACTGCTCGCGTACGTCCGTCAGTTGCGCCCGGGACAGCTCGCGCGGGATCTGGCTGTCGGGGCGGTACGGCAGCGGGGAGGGCGCCACCAGGGGCCAGTTGCCGTCGGGGAGCGGTTGGTCCATGCCCTCCCACATCAGCCGGGTCGAGCCCTTGCGGCCGCTGTGTCCCAGCTGCACGCCGATCGCGGTGCCGGGCGCGCTGTCGTGCACGAAGTCGGTGATCCGCCGCCACGCCTCGCCCTGACGGCCGGTGTAGAGGCCCGCGCAGCCGGGGGTGATGCGGCCCTCCGCGCTGACGCACACCATCTCGGTCATCACCAGTGCGGCGCCGCCCAGGGCCCGGGCGCCGAGGTGGACCAGGTGGAAGTCTCCGGGGACGCCGTCGGTGGCGGAGTACATGTCCATCGGGGAGACGACGACGCGGTTGCGCAGGGTCAGGCCGCGCAACCGGAACGGGGTGAACATCGGGGGCGTGCCGGGCGGGCAGCCGAACTCGCGCTCCACCGCGCCGGTGAAGTCGGCGTCGCGCAGCCGCAGGTTCTCGTGCGTGACCCGGCGGCTGCGGGAGAGCAGGTTGAAGGCGAACTGGCGGGGCGGCTGGCCGAGGTACCGGTCCAGGTCCTCGAACCACTCCAGGCTGGCCTTGGCCGCCCGCTGCGTGGAGGCGACGACGGGGCGCCGCTCCTCCTCGTACGCGGTCAGCGCCTCCTGGAGGGTGGGCCGCTCCTCCAGGCAGGCGGCGAGCGCGAGGGCGTCCTCCACGGCGAGTTTGGTGCCGGAGCCGATGGAGAAGTGGGCGGTGTGGGCGGCGTCGCCGAGCAGGACGACGTTGCCGTGCGACCAACGGTCGTTGACGACCGTGCGGAAGGTGGTCCACGCCGACTTGTTGGAACGCAGCGGCCGGCCGCCGAGCGCGTCGGCGAAGATCTTGGCGCAGCGGGCGGTGGACTCGGTCTCGTCCAGTTCGTCGAAACCGGCGGCCCGCCAGACCTCCTCGCGCATCTCGACGATGACGGTCGAGGCGTCGGGCGCAAAGGGGTAGCCGTGCAGCTGCATCACGCCGTGTTCGGTCTCGGCGATCTCGAAGCGGAAGGCGTCGAAGGCGAAGTCGGCGGCGAGCCAGATGTAGCGGCAGCGGTGGGGGGTGAGGTGCGGCCGGAAGACGTCGCGGTACGCCTCGCGGGTGGCGCTGTGCACTCCGTCGGCCGCGACGACGAGGTCGTGGGTCCGTGCGAGGCGGTCCGGGGGCGGTGCCTCGGTGCGGAAGCGGAGCTCCACGCCGAGGTCGTGGCAGCGCTCGTGCAGGATCTCCAGGAGGCGGCGGCGGCCGAGGGCGGCGAAGCGGTGTCCTCCGGAGGTCTGGCGGGTGCCTCGGTGGACGATGTCGATGTCGTCCCAGCGGACGAAGTGGGTCTTGAGGGCCTCGTAGACGACCGGGTCGGCGTGTTCGATGCCGCCGAGGGTTTCGTCGGAGAGGACCACGCCGAAGCCGAAGGTGTCGTCGGGGGCGTTGCGTTCGTAGACGGTGATCTCGCGGTCGGGGGCGAGGCGTTTGAGGAGGGCGGCGGTGTAGAGGCCGCCGGGGCCTCCGCCGATGATCGCCGTGTTGAGGGGGTGGGTTGTCTTCGCGGGCGAGTGCGGGTTCGTTGTGGCTGGCCGCGCCCCGCGGCGGAGCCGCTGATCAACACAGCCCCGCGCCCCTGAGGTTGGCATGCTCCCCTGCGTCGACACCATCGCCTTACCTCCCCTGCCACTTCGGGGGGCGCTTTTCCGTGAAGGCGGCGTGGAACTCGGCGTAGTCCTCGCCCGTCATCAACAGGGCCTGGGTGGACGCGTCCAGTTCCACCGCTGCCGCCAGCGGCATGTCCAGCTCGGCGGTCAGGAGGGCCTTGGTCTGGGCGTGGGCCAGGGCCGGGCCGTCGGCCAGGCGGTGGGCCAGGATGTGGGCGGCCTCGTCGGCGCGGCCCTCTTCGGTCAGCTCGCTGATCAGGCCGATGCGCTCGGCCTCGGGTGCGCGGACCGGGTCGCCGAGCATCAGCAGGCGGGTGGCGTGCCCGAGGCCGACGACGCGGGGCAGCAGGTAGGCGGCACCCATGTCGCCGCCGGAGAGGCCGACGCGGGTGAAGAGGAAGGCGAAGCGGGCGGACGGGTCGGCGACCCGGAAGTCGGCGGCCAGGGCGAGGACCGCACCCGCGCCCGCGGCGACCCCGTGCAGCGCGGCGATCACCGGGAACGGGCACTCCCGTACCGCCCGCACCACCTGGCCCGTCATCCGGTTGAAGTCCAGCAGCCGGGCGGTGTCCATGGACAGGGTCGCGCCGATGATCTCGTCCACGTCACCGCCGGAGCAGAAGCCGCGCCCCTCACCGGCCAGCACCAGCGCCCGTACGGACCGCCCGCGGGACAGCTCGGCGAGCAGGTCGCGCAGGTCGGCGTAGGCCTCGAAGGTGAGCGCGTTCAGCTTGTCGGGGCGGGCGAGGGTGACGGTGGCGACGCCGTCGGTGATCTCGACACGCAGGTGCCGCCAGTCGGGGGTGGGGGCGGCGGAGCCGGTGAAGGGACTCATGGCACTCGAAGTTATCACTCATCTGTGACTGTCGTCACGGGTGCGCGATAAGGCTCGGGGCGCGACAAGGCTTCGGCGGCTCGGGCCGAAGGTCCCGGGGGCGCCCGTCGAACGGCTCTGCCGGGCGGCGCCGTACCATTCATAAGGTTGAAAGCAGGACAGGACACCCCTGCTCCACGAAACGGACTGCCGTGCACGATCACTCCCCCGCACCCGCCTCCTGGCGCATCGCGCTGCCGCACTCCGCCGCGGCCGTGCCGGTGGCGCGTGCTCTGGTGCGCAATGCCCTGGCCGAGCTGGAGCACACGGCCGACGGCGACACCGCGGAGCTGCTCACGGCCGAGCTGGTCGCCAACGCGGTGGAGCACACGCCGGTCGGCCCGACGCCGATCGAGCTGGTGGTGGAGCTGCGGCCGACCGGCTGCCAGGTCGAGGTGCACGACCCGGACCCGTCGCCGCCGGCCGACCTCACCCGGCCGGACATGGAGCCGCCCGACCCGTGGCGTGAGGACGGGCGCGGCCTGCTCCTCATCCGCGCCCTCAGCTCGTCCTGCGGTCACCGGCCCACCGGAGCGGGCAAGGCGGTCTGGTTCAGGCTTCCTGCGGTACCCGCTCAGCGTCGCCCTCCGGCGTGACGGACGCGTCCGCGGCCCCGGCCAGGCGGGAGTGCCGCCGCCCGTAGGCCGTGTACACCAGCAGGCCCACCGCGAGGAACACCGCGAACTGGAGCCAGGTGGCGCCGCCCGTCTCGTACATCAGGTACAGGCAGAAGCCGACCCCGAGCAGCGGGGTCGCCGGGTACAGCGGGACGCGGAAGGTGCGGGCGAGGCCCGGTTCGCGGCGGCGCAGGGTGATCACCGAGACGTTGACGGCGGCCATCGTGGCGAGGGTGCCGATGGTGCACAGGTTGACCACCGCGTCGAGCGGGGCGAAGGCGGCCGGGAGGGCGAAGACCGCGCCGACGATCAGGGTGCCGGCGACGGGCGTCGCGGTGCGCGGGGAGACCTTCTCGAAGACCCGGGGGATCAGTCCGTCCCGGGACATCGACATCAGGATGCGGGTCTGGCCGTACATCACGGCGAGCACCACCGAGGCGATGGCGACGACCGCGCCGAAGGCGACCACGCCGCCGCCGATCGCCGAGCCGGTGACCCGGTCGACGACGTAGGAGAGCGCGGCGGGCCGGCCGCCGACCTGGTCGCCGCCGACGGCGCCGATCGCGGCGACGGCGACCGCGCAGTACAGCAGGGTGACCAGACCGATGCAGACCAGGATCGCGACGGGGATGTCCCGGCGCGGGTTCTTGGCCTCCTCGCCGGCCGTGGTGATGGCGTCGAAACCGATGTACGAGAAGAAGGCGGCGGTGGTTCCGGCACCGATGCCGCCGAGGCCGGCCGGGGAGAACGGGGTGAGGTTGCCGTCCCGGAAGGCGGAGAAGCCGATGGCGCAGAAGGCGAGCAGGACGGCCAGCTTCAGGACGGCCATGGCGGCCGTGGCGCGGGCGCTCTCCCGTACCCCTCGCACCAGGAGCACGCAGGCCAGGGCGATGACGATCACCGCGGGCAGGTTGACGGCGCCGCCGTCGCCGGGGCCCGCGGACAGGGCGTGCGGGAGCTGGACGCCGAGGACGCTGTCGAGCAGTTCGTTGACGTACTGGCTCCAGCCCACCGCGACCGCCGAGACCGACACGCCGTACTCCAGGAGCAGGCACCAGCCGACGAGGAACGCGGTCCGCTCGCCGAGCCCGGCGTAGGCGAAGGAGTACGAGGAGCCGGACACCGGGATCGCGCCGCCCAGCTCGGCGAAGGCGAACGCGGTGAACACGCAGGTGGTCGCGGCGAGGACGAAGGAGACGACGACGGCCGGACCGGCCTCGGCGACGGAGTCGGACAGACCGACGAAGATGCCGGTGCCGACGATCGCGCCGACGCCGAAGCAGACGAGCTGGAACAGCCCCATCGTGCGCTTCAGGCCGTGGCCTTCGCGGTCGGCGCCGGATTCGGCGACGAGCAGGTGGGGGGACTTGACGCGGGAAGCGGGCATGGCGGGTGGTGCTCGTTTCTGGTGGTGCGGGGCGCGACGGTGGTCGCGCGGGCGGCGCCGGAAGGGGTGGCTCCGGGGCCGCCGGTCAGAATAACGGTCCTGGTCAGGCCAGGGTGGCCACGAGGACGGCCTTGATGGTGTGCAGGCGGTTCTCCGCCTCGTCGAAGACGACCGAGTGCTCCGACTCGAAGACCTCGTCCGTGACCTCCAGGGAGTCGAGCCCGTGGGCCTCGAAGATCTCCTGGCCGACCTTGGTGCCCAGGTCGTGGAAGGCGGGCAGGCAGTGCAGGAACTTGACGTCGGGGTTGCCGGTGGCACGCAGGACGTCCATGGTCACGGCGTAGGGCGCGAGGGCCTTGATCCGCTCGGCCCAGACCTCCTTGGGCTCGCCCATGGAGACCCAGACGTCGGTGACGACGAAGTCGGCGCCGCGCACCCCCTCGGCCACGTCCTCGGTGAGGGTGATGCGTGCCCCGCCGGCCCCGGCGAGCCGGTGCGCCCGGTCGACGACCTCCTGGGCGGGCCAGTAGGCCTTCGGGGCGACGATGCGCACGTCCATGCCGAGCAGGGCGCCGGTGACCAGGTAGGAGTTGCCCATGTTGAAGCGGGCGTCGCCGAGGTAGGCGAAGCTGATCTCCCGCAGGGGGCGGTCGCTGTGCTCGGTCATGGTGAGCACGTCGGCGAGCATCTGGGTGGGGTGCCAGTCATCGGTGAGGCCGTTGTAGACAGGGACCCCGGCGAAGGCCGCCAGCTCCTCGACCTTGGCCTGGCTGTCACCGCGGTACTCGATGCCGTCGAACATCCGGCCCAGTACCCGCGCGGTGTCCTTCACGGACTCCTTGTGGCCGATCTGGGAACCGGCCGGGTCGAGGTACGTGGTCGAGGCGCCCTGGTCGGCGGCGGCGACCTCGAACGCGCAGCGGGTGCGGGTCGAGGTCTTCTCGAAGACCAGCGCGATGTTCCGGCCGGTGAGGTACCGCGTCTCGGTCCCGGCCCGCTTGGCGGCCTTCAGCTCGGCGGCCAGCTCGACCAGGCCGCGGAACTCCTCCTCGGTGAAATCGAGCTCCTTGAGGAAGTGGCGGCCGGCGAGGGCGGTCGGGACTGTCGCCATGAGGGCGCTCCAGAGGTACGGGACGAAGAACGGGGAACTTCTGGAACTATATACGACATCCCGAATTCTTATACGGCGAGGCGTTCGACCGGGCAGCTCATGCAGCGCGGCCCGCCCCTGCCCCGGCCCAGTTCGCTGCCCGGGATCTCGATCACCTCGATGCCCTGCTTGCGCAGGTGGGTGTTGGTGGTGGAGTTGCGTTCGTAGGCGACGACGACGCCGGGTTCGACGGCCAGGACGTTGCAGCCGTCGTCCCACTGCTCGCGCTCGGCCGCGTGCACGTCCTGGGTCGCGGTGAGGACCCGGATCTCGCCGAGGCCGAGGGCGGCGGCCATCGCGCGGTGCATGTGCTCCGGCGGGTGGTCGGTGACCTTCAGGTCCTTCTCCCCGGCGCCCGGCTCGATGGTGTAGGAGCGGAGCATGCCGAGCCCGGCGTACTGGGTGAAGGTGTCGCCGTCGACCATCGTCATCACCGTGTCCAGGTGCATGAAGGCGCGCCGCTTGGGCATGTCGAGGGCCACGATGGTCCGGGCGGACCCGGCGGCGAACAGCTTGTGGGCGAGCATCTCGACGGCCTGGGGCGTGGTGCGCTCGCTCATGCCGATGAGCACGGCGCCGTTGCCGATGACCAGGACGTCGCCGCCCTCGATGGTGGAGGGGTAGTCGGCCTGCCCCTCGGACCAGAGGTGGAAGGTCTCGTCGCGGAACAGCGGGTGGTGCCGGTAGATCGCCTCGAAGTGGACCGTCTCCCGCTGCCGGGCGGGCCAGCGCATCGCGTTGATGGAGACGCCGTCGTAGATCCAGGCCGAGGTGTCCCGGGTGAAGAGGTGGTTGGGCAGCGGGCCGAGCAGGAAGTCGTCCAGCTCCATGGCGTGGAAGCGCACGGACGTCGGCTCCGGGTGCGCGTCCAGGAACTCCCGCTTGGTCATGCCGCCGACCAGCCACTCGGCCAGCTCGTGGGCGGGCAGGGTCTCGAAGGCGGCCCGGAGGTGGTCCGTGGCCAGTACTCCGTACTCCTTCTCGTCGAAGACCCGGTCCAGGACGAGCCGCCGGGCGGCCGGGACGTCCAGGGTCTCGGTGAGCAGGTCGCCGAAGAGGTGCACCGCCACCCCGCGGTCGCGGAGCACGTCGGCGAACCCGTCGTGCTCGGCGCGCGCCCGGCGCACCCACAGCACGTCGTCGAAGAGAAGGGCGTCCTTGTTGCTGGGGGTGAGCCTTTTGAGCTCGAGATCCGGCCGGTGCAGGATGACGCGGGTGAGCCGCCCGGCTTCGGAGTCGACTTGGAATCCCATGCCTCCATCCTGACCACTCGGGCGCCTGTTCACCCCCCGCTTCCGCGGACCCGTGCGCTCCGGTCCTTTACGCGCGGGGCGGGACGCGCCCCTCGGGCGCAGCGAAGCCCGTCGCGCGAACGCCGGTGCACCGTATGGGGACGGCCGCCTTCCGTGCTTCCCGTGCTCCGGGCGGGGGCCGGTGTACGACCTGCGATGCGACGCCGGGCCGCGCCCAGACTGTGGAGGTTGGCAGTGCCGGCCGGCTCCCGACGAGGCCGGCATCGGACACCGGAGCGTGCGGAGACACTTTGAGTCCTGACGCGTTGATCGCCCACCTGGTGGGCGCATCGGCTCTGATCCTGGTCGCCGCGCATGCGGGTGGCGGGCTGGCCCGGCGGCTCGGGCAGCCCTACATCGTGGGCCAGCTGGCGGCGGGCATCGCCCTGGGCCCCTCCCTCCTCGGCACCCTCGCCCCACAGGCGTACGACGGCCTCTTCCCGGCGGCCATCGGCCCGGCGCTGACCGGGTTCTCGCAGTTCTCCCTGGTGGTGTTCCTGTTCGCGGTGGGATACGAGCTGGACCTGAAGATCCTCGGTGACCGGGCGCGGGTCTCGGTGACCGTGGCCCTGGCCTCGTTCGTGGTGCCGATGGCCGTGGGGTGCGGCACCGCCCTGCTGTTCCGGGACACGCTGCGCGACCTCGGCGGCGGGCGGGACCTGTCGACCGCCGCGGTGGTGTTCGCGGGCATCGCCCTGTCGATAACGGCGGTGCCCGTGCTGACCGCGATCGTGCGGGAGAACGGCCTCACCCGCACCGTGCCCGGGGTGGTGGCGGTCTCGGCGGCCGGGGTCCTCGACGCGGTGTGCTGGACGGTGCTGGCGGGCGCGATGCTCGACAGCGGGGCGGGCGAGGCGGCGCCGGCCTGGCCGTGGCGGGCGGCGCTCGCCGTCGGCTTCGTCACCGTGATGGCGCTCGCGGCCCGGCCGGTGCTGCGCAGACTGCTGTGGCGGACGCGCCTGGAGCCCTCGCTGCGGCTGGCGCTGCTGATCGGCTTCGCCCTCGGGTCGGCCTGGGTGACGCACTGGCTGGGGCTGCACGTGATCTTCGGGGCGCTGCTCGCCGGTCTGGTGACTCCGCGGGAGGAGGGCGGCACCCTCGATCCGGATCTGCTGCGCCCGCTGCACGAGATCAGCTCCCTGCTGCTGCCGTTCTTCTTCGTGCTCTCGGGGCAGTCCGTGGCCCTGAACAGCATGACCGGCACCGGCTGGACGGTGCTGCTGGTGGTGACGGTGCTCGCGGTCACCACGAAGGTCGGCAGCGGGCTGGTGGCGGCCCGGCTCGGCGGTCTCGACCGGCACGACGCCCGCACCGTCGGGGTGCTGCTCAGCGCCCGGGGCCTGACCGAGCTGATCGCCCTCAACGCCGGCCTGGAGGCGGGGCTGGTCAGCGCGCCGCTCTACACGGTCCTGGTGTTCATGGCGCTCACCACGACCCTGCTGACCCAGCCGCTCCTCGTGCTGACCCGGCACCTGGCGGCACGCGACCGCCCCGCGGCACCGGCCCCCGGCGCCACCGCGGTGCAGCCGTACGCGGCGGCCGAGGGCGGTGCCGAGGGACCGGGGCGAGGCGAGTGAGGGTCACAGCCGCGGGTCCACCGGCTCCGACTCCAGGGCCAGCACCCCGAACACCGCCTCGTGCACCCGCCACAGCGGCTCGCCGTCGGCGAGGCGGTCCAGGGCCTCCAGGCCGAGGGCGTACTCGCGGATCGCCAGGGACCGCTTGTGGTTCAGGAACCGGTGCCTGAGCCGGGCGAGCTGGTCGGGGCGGGTGTACTCGGGGCCGTAGATGATCCTCAGGTACTCGCGGCCGCGGCACTTGATGCCGGGCTGCACCAGACGGCCCTTGCCGTCGCGGACCAGGGCGCCGACGGGCTTGACCACCATGCCCTCGCCGCCGCGGCCGGTCATCTCCAGCCACCAGTCGGTGCCGGCCGCCACCGACTCGGGGTCGCCGGTGTCGACGTACAGGCGGCGGGTGGTCTGCAGCAGGCCGCTGCCGTCGTGCTCGACGAGCCGGTCGACGAGGGCGAGCTGCTCGTCGTGCGGCAGCCCGGCCAGGCTGCGGCCCTGCACGGCGAGGATCTGGAACGGGGCCAGGCGGACGCCGTCCAGGCCGTCGGTGGGCCAGCAGTACCGGCGGTAGGCGTCGGTGAAGGCGGCCGCGTCGGCGGACCGGTCGCGCTGGCGGCCGAGGAGGTCCCGCACCTCGACGCCGCGCGCCGCGGCCCCCTCAAGGGCGGCCAGCGCGCCCGGGAACACCGCGCCGGAGGCGGCGCCCACCGCGGCGTACTGGGAGCGCAGCAGGCCGGAGGCCTTGAGCGACCAGGGCATCAGCTCGGTGTCGAGGAGCAGCCAGTCGGTGGACAGCTCGTCCCACAGCCCGGCCTCGCCGATCGCCGTGCGCAGCCGGTCGAGGATCTCCTCGGTGACGGCGGCGTCGTCGAGGAAGGGGCGGCCGGTACGGGTGTAGAGGGACCCGGTCGGCCCGTCGACCCCGAAACGGGCGCGGGCCGCGTCCGCGTCGCGGCAGACCAGGACCACCGCCCGCGAGCCCATGTGCTTCTCCTCGCACACCACCCGTGCGACGCCGTCGGCCGCGTACTGCGCGAAGGCCTCCTTCGGGTGCTCCAGGTAGCCGTCCACCCCGGAGGTGGCGGTCGGTGCCATGGTCGGCGGGAGGTACGGCAGCAGGCGGGGGTCGGTGGCGAAGCGGCTCATGACCTCCAGGGCCGCCGCCCCGTTCTCCTCGCGCACGGTGATCCGCCCGGCGTGCCGGGTCTCCACCGTCCGGCGGCCCTGGACGTCGGCCAGGTCCAGCGGGCGGCCGTCGCGTCCGCCGGGCGCCTCGGTCCGCAGCGGCTTGGCCGGCTCGTACCAGACCCGCTCGGCGGGTACGTCGACCAGCTCGCGCTCCGGCCAGCGCAGCGCGGTGAGCCTGCCGCCGAAGACGGCGCCGGTGTCCAGGCAGATGGTGTTGTTCAGCCAGGTGGCCTCCGGGACGGGGGTGTGGCCGTAGACCACCGCCGCGCGGCCCCGGTAGTCCTCGGCCCACGGGTAGCGCACGGGCAGGCCGAACTCGTCGGTCTCGCCGGTGGTGTCGCCGTACAGGGCGTGGCTGCGGACCCGGCCGGAGGTGCGGCCGTGGTACTTCTCGGGCAGACCGGCGTGGCAGACCACGAGCCGGCCGCCGTCGAGGACGTAGTGGCTGACCAGACCGTCGATGAACTCCCGTACCTCGGCGCGGAACTCCTCGCTCTCGCCCTCCATCTGCGCGACGGTCTCGGCGAGCCCGTGGGTGTGCTGGACGTTGCGGCCCTTCAGGAAGCGGCCGTACTTGTTCTCGTGGTTGCCCGGCACGCACAGCGCGTTGCCCGACCTGACCATGGACATCACGCGGCGCAGCACGCCGGGGCTGTCCGGGCCGCGGTCGACGAGGTCGCCGACGAAGACGGCGGTGCGGCCCTCGGGGTGGACGCCGTCGGTGTAGCCGAGCTTGGCGAGCAGGGCCTCCAGCTCGGCGGCGCAGCCGTGGACGTCGCCGACGATGTCGAAGGGCCCGGTGAGGTGGGTGAGGTCGTTGAAGCGCTTCTCGGTGACGACGGTGGCGTGCTCGGCCTCCGCCGCGCCGCGCAGGACGTGCACCTTGCGGAAGCCCTCGCGCTCCAGGTGGCGCAGGGAGCGGCGGAGTTCGCGGGTGTGGCGCTGGATGACCCGGCGGGGCATGTCGGCGCGGTCGGTGCGGGTGGCGTTGCGCTCGGCGCAGACCTGCTCGGGCACGTCGAGGACGATGGCGATGGGCAGCACGTCGTGCTTCCTGGCCAGGTCGATCAGCTGACGCCGGGCGTCCTGCTGCACGTTGGTCGCGTCGACGACGGTGCGGCGGCCGGCGGCGAGCCGCTTGCCCGCGATGTAGTGCAGGACGTCGAAGGCGTCGCGGCTGGCGCTCTGGTCGTTCTCGTCGTCGGCGACCAGGCCCCGGCAGAAGTCGGAGGAGATGACCTCGGTCGGCTTGAAGTGGCGCCGGGCGAAGGTGGACTTGCCGGAGCCGGTGGCGCCGATCAGCACGACGAGGGAGAGGTCGGTGACGGGCAGGGCGCGGGCCCGCACGGTGGTGCCGGTGGTGTCCGCGGTGCTCATGCGGCCTTCGCCTCCTTCTCGGTCGCGGTCGGGGTCGGGGTCTCGTTGGTGGTCCTGAGGGTGAACAGGGCCAGCTGGGTGGGCGGGCCCACCTCGGGGTCGTCGGGGCCGACGGGACGGAACTCCACGCCGTAGCCGTGCCGTTCGGCGACCGTCCCGGCCCAGGCGCGGAACTCCTCGCGGGTCCACTCGAAACGGTGGTCGCGGTGGCGGACGTGACCGGCGGGCAGGCTCTCCCAGCGCACGTTGTACTCGACGTTGGGCGTGGTGACGACGACGGTGCGGGGGCGTGCCGAGCCGAAGACGGCGTATTCCAGGGCGGGCAGCCTCGGCAGGTCGAGGTGCTCGATCACCTCGCTGAGCACGGCGGCGTCGTAACCCCCCAGCCGCTTGTCGGTGTAGGCGAGGGAGCCCTGGAAGAGCCGGACGCGCGCGGCCTGCCGCTCGCCCATGCGGTCCAGCTTGAGCCGCCGGGAGGCGATGGTGAGCGCGCGCACCGACACGTCCACGCCGACGATCTCGGTGAAGCGCGGCTCCTTGAGCAGCTCGCGCACCAGGTGCCCCTCGCCGCAGCCGAGGTCGAGGACGCGGGCGGCGGCGTTCTCGCGCAGGGCGGTGAGGATCGCCTCGCGGCGGTGCACGGCGAGCGGGGTCGGCCTGGGCTCCTGCTCGGCGTCCGCCTCGACGGCGTTGTCGATCTCCTCGACCTCGCTGTCGTCGGTCTCGGCCAGCCGGATCAGCTCCAGCCGGTCCATCGCCTCGCGGGTCAGGGACCAGCGGCGGGACAGATAGCGGCTGGTGATCAGCTTCTGCTCCGGGTGGCGGGGCAGCCAGCCCTCGCCGGACCGCATCAGCTTGTCGACCTCGTCCGGGGAGACCCAGTAGTGCTTGGCGTCGTCGAGCACCGGGAGCAGGACGTACAGGTGGCGCAGGGCGTTCGAGAGGGTGAGGGTCTGCGACTCCAGCACGAGCCGGACGTAGCGCGAGTCGCCCCACTCGGGGAACCGGGTGTCCAGCGGCACGGCCTCGGCGGCGACCGCCCAGCCGAGCGGCTCGAACAGGCGCCGTACCAGGTCGGGGCCGCCGCGGGCGGGCAGCGCCGGGATCTCGACGCGCAGCGGCAGCGGCCGGGCGGCGCGCTCGGGGCGGGACTTGCACACGCCGCGCAGCGCGCTGGAGAAGACGGTGCTCAGCGCGACGGCGAGGAGGGACGAGGCCGCGTACGGACGGTCGTTGACGTACTGCGCGAGTGCCGCGCCGGGGGCGCCGCCGCGGCCCTTGCCCTTGCCGCGCCGGACCAGCGCCACCGCGTCGACCTCCAGCAGCAGCGCCGCCGTGCAGCGCTGTTCCTCCGCCTCCGGGTAGAACACGTGGGCCGTGCCGAAGGAGGTGGAGAACGCCTGCGCCTTGTCCGGATGCTTGTGCAGCAGGAAACCGAGGTCGGTCGCGGGGTGCTCGGGGGTACCGGTGGTGGTGACGGTCAGGAACATGGGCCTCTCCGGCCGGGTCGGCGGTGCGGGGGACGACTGCTGGCGCCGTACGTGCGGGAGCCCCCGGGGGCGGTACCCCGAGGGCTCCGGCAGGACGACGGTCACACGATCGCACAGGGCGGGTGACCGGCGCCTTCGGTTATTCGGCTGCTCGACGGGCGGGCGGTGTCAGGCCAGTTGCGACTGGACCTGGGAGGAGATCAGCTCCAGGTGGTCCAGGTCGTCGAGGTCGAGGATCTGGAGGTAGATCCGCTGGGCGCCGGCCTCGGCGTAGCGGCCGATCTTCTCGACGACCTCGGCCGGGGAGCCCGCGAGGCCGTTGGCCTTCAGCTCGTCGACCTGGCGGCCGATGACGGCGGCGCGCCGGGCGACCTCGGCGTCGTCCTTGCCGACGCAGGCGACGAGGGCGTTGGAGTAGGTGAGGGCGTCCGCGCCGCGGCCGGCCGCCTCGGCGGCGGCCCGCACCCGGCCGAACTGGCGCTCGGTGTCCTCGATCGAGGCGAACGGCATGTTGAACTCGTCGGCGTACTGGCCGGCCAGCCGCGGGGTGCGGGTGGCTCCGTGGCCGCCGATGAGCACGGGCACCTTGGCCTGCGCGGGCTTGGGCAGCGCGGGCGAGTCGGTGAGGTCGTAGAACCTGCCGTGGAAGTCGAAGGTCTTGCCCGTCTCGGTGGCCCACAGGCCGGTGACGATCGCCAGCTGCTCCTCCAGGCGGCCGATCTTCTCCTTCGGGAAGGGGATGCCGTACGCCTTGTGCTCCTCCTCGAACCAGCCGGCGCCCAGGCCCAGCTCGATACGGCCGCCCGACATCTGGTCGACCTGGGCGACCTGGATGGCGAGGACGCCGGGCAGCCGGAAGGTGCCCGCGGTCATGAGGGTGCCGAGCCGGATGCGCTTCGTCTCCCGGGCGAGGCCGGCCAGGGTGATCCAGGCGTCGGTGGGGCCGGGGAGGCCGTCCACGGCGCCCATGCGGAGGTAGTGGTCGCTGCGGAAGAAGGCGTCGAAGCCGAGGTCCTCGGTGGCCTTGGCCACGGTGAGCAAGGTGTCGTAGGTGGCCCCCTGCTGGGGCTCGGTGAAGATACGGAGATCCATGTCTCCCATCCTGCCTGCTCGGCGCGGGTGTCCGGCACAGGCTCGGGTCGCGGCGCGCGGCGCGCGGGCGTCCTAGCCTGCCTCCCGCTCGGGTAAGTGCGCGTCGCGGTCCGCCAGTTTGCGCAGCATTTCCAGGACCCGGTCCCGCGACTCGTCGGCCGCGTCGATGGCCTCCATGCACTGCCAGTACGTCGCCTCGTCGTCCGCGGCGCAGGCGACGCCCACGAGCGCGATGCCGGTCTCGCCGAGCAGGGTGCCCAGGCGCATCAGGGCCTGCCGGGCGTCGCCCAGTTCGGTGAGCTGGGCGGCGCGCAGCTCACCCGGGGCCAGCTCGGGAGTGCCCAGCACCCCGCAGCCGCGGCCCGCCAGCTCGGTCAAGCCGATGGCCTCGCCGCGCAGTTCGGGCGGGCCGTGGACCGCCAGCCGGCTGCCGATCGCCTGGGCCAGGGCCTGCACCTGCCACACCTCCGTCAGGACGTCCGGCACCTCGCCACCGGCGGCCAGGGCACGCCCACTCGTCACGATGAGCCGCACAGCGTCCATGCGCTGCCCCCGTCTGTTCCGACGCGCTCGCGACGCGTCCGCCCGAACTCCGCTGTCCACTACCCAGAGTGAAGGCGTGTGGGGCGAAAAGCCAGAGGAAGGCGGAAATCTTCGGACACGATATTGATTTCTGGCCGGATTCTGACTGCGGAGAGTGATAACGGAGCGGTTGGCTCCCCCGGGTTCAGTCTTCGGGCGCGTCCGCCACGGGGAACCGGGACTCGTTGCGCTCGATCTTCGCCTCCAGCGCGGCCAGCGGATCGACGCCGAGCACCTCGCAGAACTGGAGGAGGTACGCCAGCACGTCGGCGACCTCGTCCCGCACCCGGTGGGCGGTGTCCGGGTCGGCCATGACGCGGGCCGACTGCTCGGGTGTCAACCACTGGAAGATCTCAAGGAGTTCGGAGGCCTCCACGCTCAGCGCGGCGGCCAGGTTCTTGGGGGTGTGGTACGGCTGCCAGTCGCGCGCGGCGGCGAACTCGGCCAGCCTGCGCCGCAGTGCCGCGAGGTCACGGGGATGATCGGTCACGGGTTCAGGTGTACCACCGTAACGCCGCCCGCCCCGTCGGCCCCCGCCTCCCCGGCCGCCCCCGCCACCCACGACACGTCGGCGACCGCTCCGACGAAGCGGATGTGCCCCCGGTCGCACATCCGCGCCGCCAGCCGGAGCAGTTCGGCACGCTGGCGCGCGTCCAGGCCGCGGTCGAAGCCGTCGGCGAGGACGGTGAGCGTCTGCAGCGCGGCGGGCACCTCGCCGGCCGGGTCGACCTCCAGTACCCCGGGCCCGGTGAACAGCACGAGGGCGAGGGCGAGGTAGCGCAGCTCGCCGTAGCCCAGGCGGGCGAGGCCGGTACGGACGCCGTCGCCCCGGTCGAGGAGCGCGCGGACCACACCGCCGAGGACCGGTTCGGCCAGGACGTCCTCGACGGGGCCCGCGCATCCGGTGCGTACCGCGGCGACGAACTGCGCGTGCCGGCGGCCGCACTCGGCGCGGGTGCGCCACAGCACGTCGGCGAGGTTGTCGCAGCCGCCGAGGAGGCGTCCGGAGCCGGTGGGCACGGGCTCCCGCATCCGGCCCGGCCGCGGATCGCAGGCGAAGACGGAGCGCAGGGCGACCACCATCTGCTCGGCCGCCGCGAGCACCCTGCGCTGCCCGTCCGTCTTGCCGGCCACCCTGAGCGGCAGCAGCGGGGTGCCGAGCCGGTCGTCCGGCAGCGGGGCGCGGGTCACGGGCGCCGACCCGGCCGTGTGCCAGGCCGCCTGCACGGCGCGGCGGCCGGGGTCGCGCAGCGCCGTCTCCAGGAGCACGACGCCGGCCGCCGTCAGCCGCTCCCCCACGATGCGCAGCTCGGGCTCGGCCTGCACGGCGACGTCCAGGTGCACCGGACCCTCGGCCCCGTCGGCCGTGCAGCCGATGCGGAAGCCCCGGCGGTGCTGGGCGTCGGGCCTGGCCCGTTCGGGCACGCAGGCGGCCGGGTCCGGGAACACCGCGCCGAGTTCCGCGCCGCCGCCGAGCCGGGCCAGGGCGTCGTACGCCCTGAGCGCACTGGTCTTGCCGCTGCCGCTGGGCCCGGCGAGCACGGTGAGCGGCCCGAGCCGCAGCACGGCGCGCCGGTGCCCGGCGAAGGCGGACAGCCGCAGCTGGGTGATGCGGGGGCGGCCGGGGAGCGGCGGGGCGGACGCGGGCGACACGGGTGAACCGGACGCCGCAGGTGACGCGGAGGACGCAGGTGACGCTGCCATATGCGGACCGTAGGACCGCGCCGCACGGTGAACCGTTTTGCCCGGACGGCTTTCCTACGATCGGGGGACCGGCCGGTCACGACCGGCGGGACCGTCACCCTCCGGTACCGGCGGGACCGTCACTCGCCCGGGACCCCCACCGCGCTCTCCATCAGCCCGTTCACCTCGGTGCCCGCCGGGGTCAGCAGGAAGACGTTGCGGTCCACCCGGTGCATCCCGCTGGCCAGGCCGAAGACGACGCCGGTGCTGAAGTCCAGGACCCGCTTGGCGACCTCGCCCTCGGCGCTGGTGAGGTCGAGGAGCACCGGGATCCCCGCCATCAGGGTCTCGGCGACCTCGCGGGCGTCCGCGAACACATTGACCCTGAGGACGACGAAGCGGCGGCGGCGCTCCGTCTCCGCCTCCGGCATCGCCCGGTGACCGACCGCCGACGGCCAGGCGTCGCGCCCCCGCAGCGGCACGACCTGGGCGAGCCCTTCCCACTGTTCATCGGTGACGTCGTGGCTGTTCACCGGCTCCCCCGATTTCACTCGCCTTCATTGCCTGCACCAGCCAATTCTTACGCCAAGTCACCCGTTCGGCCCAACAGCGACACGGTTGGCGACACTCCGTGTCCGGTGGTTGTCCGGCGCCGGGCCGGGTACTCAGCGACGGCCGTCGCGCCCCCGCGGACGCCGCTGTCGCGCCGACGGACGTACGCCGACCCACGAAGGAGTGCCCATGGGTGCGCTGGATCTCCCCGAGCCCGTCACGCGCGAAGGGGCACCCCCGCCGGTCGACACCGCCTCGCTCCGGGACGCGCTGCGCGAGCGGGTCGACGGTGAGGTCAGGTTCGACGCCGGGAGCCGGGCCGCGTACTCCACGGACGCGTCGAACTTCCGCCAGACACCCCTCGGTGTGGTCGTCCCGCGCAACCCGGAGGCCGGCGCGGAGGCGGTGGCCGTGGCGCGGGAGTTCGGCGCGCCCGTGCTGTCGCGCGGCGGCGGGACGAGCCTGGCCGGGCAGTGCACCAACGCGGGCGTGGTCCTCGACTGGTCGAAGTACTGCACCCGGATCGAGTCGGTGGACCCCGACGCCCGCACCTGCGTCGTCCAGCCCGGGATCGTGCTCGACGACCTGAACCGGCAACTCGCGCCGCACGGGCTGCGCTACGGTCCCGAGCCCGCCACCCACGCCAACTGCACCCTCGGCGGCATGATCGGCAACAACTCCTGCGGTGCCACCGCCCAGGCGCACGGCAAGGTCGTCGACAACATCGCCCGACTGGAGGTGCTGCTCTACGACGGCACCCGCTTCTGGTGCGGCGAGACGGACGACGAGGAGTACGCCGAGATCGAGCGGCAGGGCGATCTGCGGGCGACCGTCTACCGGCGGCTGCGCGCGCTGCGCGACACCTACGGGGACGAGATCCGCCGCCGCTTCCCGGACATCCCGCGCCGGGTCTCCGGCTACAACCTGGACTCGCTGCTGCCGGAGTACGGCTTCGACGTGGCCGGGCTGCTGGTGGGCAGCGAGTCGACACTGGTCACGGTGGTGCGGGCGGAGTTGGAACTGGTACCGGTGGTGAAGGAACGCACCCTGCTGGTCCTGGGGTTCGACACCATCGACAAGGCCGCCGACGCGGTGCCCGACATCCTGCCGCACGACCCCATCGCGCTGGAGGGCGTCGACGCCCGGCTGGTCCGCGACGAGCGGATCAAGCACCTGAACCCGAAGGCGCTGGCCCGGATGCCCGACGGCAACGCCTACCTGATGGTGCAGTTCGGCGGCGACACCGTCGAGGAGGCCGACGCGCGGGCGCACCGGATGCTGGAGGCCGTACACCGCTCCGAGCACGACGCCGACTGCGCGTTCCTGGACGATCCGGCGTACGAACAGGACCTGTGGCAGGTGCGCGAGGCCGGGCTGGGCGCCACCGCGCACATCCCGGGCAAGCCCGACACCTTCGAGGGCTGGGAGGACTCTGCGGTCTCCCCCGACAAGCTGGGCGACTACCTGCGGCGACTGCGCGCCCTGTTCGAGGAGTTCGGGTACCTGAGCGACACCGGTCCGAGCCTGTACGGCCACTTCGGGCAGGGCTGCGTGCACACCCGGATCCCGTTCGACCTGTACACCGCGGACGGGGTGGCGACGTACCGGAGATTCATGGAGCGGGCGGCCGACCTCGTCGTCGAGTTCGGCGGCTCGCTGTCCGGCGAGCACGGGGACGGGCAGAGCCGGGGCGAGCTGCTGTCCCGGATGTTCGGGGACCGGCTCGTCGAGGCGTTCGGGCGGCTGAAGGCGGTCTTCGACCCGCTGAACCGGATGAACCCGGGGAAGGTCGTCGCCCCGTACGGACTGGACGAGAACCTGCGGCTCGGCGGTGACTGGGCCCCGTTCGAACCCCGTGACCTGCACTTCCGCTTCCCGCACGACGGGGGTTCGTTCGCGCAGGCCGCCAACCGCTGCGTCGGGGTCGGCAAGTGCCGGCAGCACACCAGCGACGGCACGGTGATGTGCCCGTCGTACCAGGTGACCCGCGAGGAGGAGCACTCGACGCGGGGCCGGGCCCGGCTGCTGTTCGAGATGCTCGACGGGCACGGGGACGGCGCGATCCGGGACGGCTGGCGTTCGGAGGCGGTCAAGGACGCCCTCGATCTGTGCCTGGCCTGCAAGGGCTGCAAGAAGGACTGTCCGGCGGACGTGGACATGGCCACGTACAAGGCGGAGTTCCTGTCCCACCACTACGAGGGCCGGCCGTGGCGCAGGCCGCGGTCGGACTGGTCGATGGGCTGGCTGCCGGCGCTCGCCCGGGTGGTGGGCCGCACCCGGCTGGGGCCGGTCGTCAACGCGCTCACGCACGCCCCGCTGCTGTCGAAGGCCGCGGTGCTGGTGGCGGGGGTTGCGGACCGGGAGGTGCCGCTGTTCGCGGAGCGGACCTTCGAGCAGTGGTTCGCGGACCACGAGCCGGAGGGCGACGGACACCGCGGCTCCGTGCTGCTGTGGCCGGACACCTTCACCAACCACTTCCACCCGCACATCGGCCGGGCGGCGGTTCGGGTCCTGGAACACGCCGGGTGGCGGGTGGAGCTGCCGCACGAGCCGCTGTGCTGCGGGCTGACCTGGATCTCCACCGGGCAGCTGGGCACCGCGGAGAAGGTGCTCACCCGCACCGTGCGCGCTCTGGCCGGCCATGTGCGGGCGGGCGGCCTGGTCGTGGCGCTGGAGCCGAGCTGCACGGCCGTGTTCCGGGCCGACGCGGCGGAGCTGTTCCCCGGCGACCAGGACGTGCGGCGGCTGGCCGAGCAGACGCTGACGCTGTCGGAGCTGCTCACCGGGCACTCCCCCGGTTACGAGCCGCCGCGGGTCCCGGAGCGGTCCGCGCGTGCGCTTGCCCAGGTGCACTGCCACCAGCACGCGGTGCTCGGCTGGGAGGCCGACCAGGAGCTGCTGCGGCGGGCCGGGGTGGACGCGGAGCGCCTGGACTCCGGCTGCTGCGGGCTGGCCGGCAACTTCGGCTTCGAGCGCGGTCACCTGGACGTCAGTGAGGCGTGCGCGGAGCGGGTGCTGCTGCCGCGGCTGCGGGAGGAGGACGAGTCGACCGTCGTCCTCGCGGACGGCTTCAGCTGCCGCACCCAGATCCACGAGTTCGACAGCGGCGGCCACGAGGGCGTGCACCTGGCGGAACTGCTGGCCTCGGCACTGCCGGACCCCGCGGCCGGTTCCGGGACGCCGGGCAGCGCGTACGGCACCGCGCCGGGCGCCCGTCCGGCCGCTCCCGGCCCCCGGGCCCGGGCCCTGGCCCTGGCGGGCACGGCGGCGGCCGCCGTGGGCACCGCGGCGGCGGCTACGGCAGTGGCCCGGAGCCTGCGCCGCCGCTGAGCCCGGCACGAAGGCCCGGCACGAAGGACGGTCACCACCGCGGGTGCGGGGGTGACCGTCCTTCGTGGGCGTGGGGTCTCAGGCGCGGGACGGGTTGTCCTGGCGGCTGGCCAGGGCCCAGATCACGAACACGTCGATCGCCATCATGATCACGGACCAGACGGGCGAGTACGGCAGGAACAGGAACTGGGCGATCAGGCTCAGCGAGGCGAGGACGATGCCCGCCACCCTCGCCCACGCCATGTCCTTGAGCAGTCCGAATCCGGTGACGAACACGAGGGCGCCCAGGATGACGTGGACGATCCCCCAGCCGGTCAGGCTCATCTCGTAGACGTAGGTGCCGATACGGGCGTACACGTCGTCCTCGGCGATGGCCGCGATGCCCTGGAGGACGGCGAGCGCGCCGTTCAGCAGCAGCAGTACGCCCGCGAAGACGACACCGCCGGTCACCCAGCCGCTGGTGCGGTCGCCCGAGCGCTGGGCCCAGGAGGCGTCGCCGCCGCGGGGCGGCCGGCCGGGAGTGGGTTCGGCGTGCTGGCTCATGAGCGGAGTCCTTTCTGTGTCCCCCGTACGGGGCAGCTGCCCGGCGGCGCCGACGGCACCGACAGGTCGTTTAGAGCCTGCGGGCGGCCGTGCTCCCCGGCCACGCGGGCCCGCCGTACGGGTGAATCGCGCGGGGCGTGCGCATGCGGGCGGCGGCGGCCTCGCGTTAACTGAGCGGCACCCGCGTCCCCGGTGACCGACGGCGCCCGCGGGGCGGAAGAAGGAGGGCGTGTGACGAGTCGGCCGCTGCCCCGGCGGGGACCGCTGCCCCGGCGGAGCCCGAGGTTCAGGCTCGGCACGCTGTCCCGGAAGGACCCGATGTCCTGGCGGGGCCCACTGCCCCTGGGCGGGCCGCGCGGGCGGGTTCCGTGACCGCGCCGGCGAACGCCGCCCCGGGCCGGGCCGAGCAGTCCCTGCGGCAGACCCTGCTCAGCCCGGGTTACCGGCGGCTGTTGCTGCTGTGCGTCCTGCTCGGCGTGCCCATCGCGCTGGCCTGCTTCTTCTTCGTCGGACTCCAGCACGAGTTGCAGCACTGGGTGTGGACCTCGCTGCCCGAAGCGGCCGGCTACGACACCCCGCCCTGGTGGTGGCCGCTGCCCGCGCTGCTCCTCGCCGGGCTGATCCTGGCGCCGATCGTGACCCGGCTCCCGGGCGGCGGCGGCCACCTCCCGGTGAACGGCCTGGGCGGGGCGCCCGTCGGCCCGCGCGCGCTGCCCGGCGCGGTGCTGGCCGCGCTGGCCACGCTGCCGCTCGGCGTGGTGCTGGGTCCCGAGGCCCCGCTCATGGCCGTCGGCAGCGGGCTCGCCCTGCTGGCGGTGCGGCGGACGCGCGCGGGCGGTGACCAGCGGGCGAGCGCGATCCTCGCCACGGCCGGCTCCACCGCCGCGATCTCCACCATCCTCGGCGGTCCGGTCGCGGCGGCGGTCCTGCTCATCGAGGGGGCGGGACTGGCCGGCACCCGGCTGGTCGCGCTCCTGCTGCCCTGTCTGCTGGCCAGCGCGACGGGTGCGCTGGTCTTCACCGGCTTCGGCCAGTGGACGGGGCTCGAGATCGGCGCGCTGGCCCTGCCCGACCTGCCGCCCCAGGCCGGTCCGGACGCGGGCGACTTCCTGTGGGGCCTGCCCACCGCCGCCCTGATCGCCGTACTGGTCACGCTGGCCCGCGCGCTGGGCCGCCGCACCGTCACCTGGACGCGGCACCGCACGGCCGCGCGCACCGTCGTCTGCGCCACCGCGGTCGGCGTCTGTGTCGCCGCCTACGCGCTCATCACGGGCCGCTCTCCGGCCGAGGCGGCGCTGTCCGGCCAGGCCACCCTCGCCCAGCTCGCCGCGCACCCGCACGCCTGGTCCGTGGGGGCGCTGGTCGCGCTGGTCGCGTGCAAGGGGCTGGCCTGGGGCATCGCGCTGGGCGCGCTGCGCGGCGGTCCGATCTTCCCGTCGGTTCTGCTGGGCGCGGCGACCGCGTTGGCCTGCTCCGGGCTGCCCGGCTTCGGCGCGACCCCGGCCCTCGCCCTCGGCATCGCCGCCGCGGCGGCCGCGGTGACGGGGCTGCCGCTGGCCAGCTCGGTCCTGGCGGTGCTGCTGATGGGCCGGGACGCCCACGACCGGACGCCGCTGATCGTCATGGCGTCGGTCGTCGCGTTCGTCGTCGCCCAGCTGGTGCGGCGGACGGAGCCGGAGGCGGGCCGGGCGTCGGGCGGGGCGCCGACGACGGGGGCGGCACGGTGAAGGACCGCCGGACCGCGCCCCCGCACCCCCGCACCCGTACCGGCTGGGACGCGCTCCGGCCCTGGCTCGTACGGGTCGGGATCGCGGCCGCCGTGGTCGGGGCGTACTTCCTGCTCCCCCTCGACCACCTGGGGCCGCAGCGGCCGGTGCTGAGCTGGGTGCTGTTCGCCCTGCTGCTGACCGTCGTGGCCGTGCTGCTGCTGCGGCAGATCCGGCACGTCCTCCTCGACCGTCCGGACAGCAGGCCCGGGGTGGTCATCTCGCTGCTCATCGTCCTGTCCGTGCACGTCTTCTCGGCCGCGTACTACACCCTGGCCAAGGCGCCGGGCGAGTTCAGCGGACTGCACACCCGGATCGACGCGCTGTACTTCACCGTGGTGACGCTCGCCACGGTCGGGTACGGGGACATCACCCCGCGGGGCCAGGCCGCGCGGGTGGTGACCATCCTGCAGATCACGTACAGCTTCGTCTTCCTCACCGCCGCCGCCACCGCGCTGACCACCCGCATGCGGGACATGGTGGTCCGACGGACCGAACGGGGCGGCCGGTCCCGCTGACGGCGGCGCGGCCCGGCCGAGGGCTTGAAGCTGCCGCGGCGTCACCTTCTAGCCTCGGTCGCACACTCGTGGAGGAGCCCCATGACACACGCGACCGACGGCACCCGGCGCATCGGCGAACTCGCGCGGGAGACCGGGCTGAGCATCCGCGCCCTGCGCTACTACGACCGGCTCGGCCTGCTCACCCCGTCCGCCCGCAGCGAGGGCGGCCACCGCTGCTACGACGCCGACGACGTCCGGCGCCTGCACCGCGTGCTCGCGCTGCGCAGCTTCGGGCTCCCGCTGGCCGAGATCCGCGCGGTGCTGGACGCCGAGCCGGACCACGACCCGGCGGAGCTGATCCGGCGGCAGCTCGACGTCGTCGAGGAACGGCTGCGGCAGACTGCGGAGCTGCGGATCCGGCTGCTCGGTGTGCTGGGCGCGCTGGACACCGCGGTGGCCGGCTCGGCCGAGGCCTATCTGGAGGTGATCGAGGAGATGACGGCCGTGGAACGTCCCCTGACGCCGGAAGAGGTGGCCCGTCTGGGCGACGCGCGGCGCCGCTGGGCCGAGTCGCTCGGCGAGGAGGAGCTGCGTGCCCTGCACCACAGGCGCGCGGAGATCTTCGCCACGATGGACGAGGACGAGCGGCGGCAGCTGACGGACCGGCGGCGCCGGGCGTTTGCGCAGCCCTGAGGCCTGTCCGGCGGCCCGGCGGGGCGCCCGCCGGGCCCGAGGCCCGCTTGTGCCCGCCCCCGGGGGAGCACTACTGTCGCCACGCCTTGGTGAACGGGAAATCCGGTGTGATGCCGGTGCGGCCCTCGCCACTGTGAATCGGGAAGTCCGGCTCCGGCCCTCACGGGCAGCCACTGGATCGCTTGCGATCCGGGAAGGCGGAGCACGGGCGGTGGTACCCGTAAGCCAGGAGACCGGCCAAGGCGCGTCGTCCATCCACGAGGTGCTGGAGAGGGTCTGCTGAGCCATGCACATAGCCGAGGGCTTTCTGCCACCGGCGCACGCGATCGCCTGGGGTGTCGCGTCCGCGCCGTTCGTCGTCCACGGAGTCCGGTCACTCACCCGTGAGGTCAGGGAGCACCCGGAGAGCACGCTGCTCCTCGGCGCCTCCGGAGCCTTCACGTTCGTCCTGTCGGCCCTGAAACTGCCGTCCGTCACCGGGAGCTGCTCGCACCCGACCGGCACCGGCCTGGGCGCGATCCTGTTCCGGCCGCCGATCATGGCGGTGCTGGGCACCATCACCCTGCTCTTCCAGGCGCTGCTGCTCGCCCACGGCGGGCTGACCACGCTCGGCGCCAACGTCTTCTCGATGGCGATCGTCGGCCCCTGGGCCGGGTACGGCGTCTACCGGCTGCTGCGCCGCTTCGACGTGCCGCTGATGGTCACCGTGTTCTTCGGCGCGTTCGTCGCCGACCTGTCCACGTACTGCGTCACCAGCGTGCAGCTGGCGCTGGCCTTTCCCGACCCGAGCAGCGGATTCCTGGGCGCGCTCGGCAAGTTCGGGTCCATCTTCGCCGTGACGCAGATCCCGCTCGCGGTGAGCGAGGGCCTGCTCACGGTGATCGTGATGCGGCTCCTCGTGCAGTCCAGCAAGGGCGAACTGACCCGGCTGGGCGTGCTGCTGACCCGGTCCGGGGAGCGGAAGCAGGAGGCGGTCGCCCGATGAGCCGCAACGCGAAGATCAACACCCTGCTGCTGCTCGCCGTGGCCGCGCTGGCGGTGCTGCCGCTGGTGCTGGGGCTCGGCGACCACAAGAAGGAGCCGTTCGCCGGGGCCGACGCGGAGGCGGAGACGGCGATCACCGAGATCGAACCGGACTATGAGCCGTGGTTCTCCCCGCTGTACGAACCGCCCTCCGGGGAGATCGAGTCGGCGCTGTTCGCCCTGCAGGCCGCGCTCGGCGCGGGCGTGCTGGCGTACTACTTCGGGCTGCGCCGGGGCCGGCGGCAGGGCGAGGAGCGGGCGTTGGCGGCTTCCGGGGCCACGGCGGTGTCGCGAGACACCCCCGAAGGGGACTGAGTGCTGCCGATCGACGCGGCGGCGCACGCCAGTCGCTGGCGGCGCCGCCATCCCGTGGACAAGGCGGTGCTCGGTCTCGGCCTGACCGTGCTCGCGATCTCGCTGCCGCCCTGGCCGGGTGCGGCGCTGGTGCTGGTGGCGGCGCTCACGGTGCTGCTCGGCCCGGCGGGCGTGCCCGGGCGCCGGCTGTGGCGGGCGTACCGGGTGCCGCTGGGCTTCTGCGTGACGGGGGCGCTGCCGCTGCTCGTGCAGGTCGGCGGCCCGGACGGGTTCCTGTCGGCGGCCGACGGCGGTGCGGCGCGCGCCGGTGGGCTGCTGCTGCGCACCTCGGCGGCCTCGCTGGGGGTGTTGCTGTTCGCGTTCACCACGCCGATGTCCGACCTGTTGCCGCGCCTGGTGCGGGCCGGGGTGCCCGCGCCGGTCGTGGACGTGGCGCTGGTGACGTACCGGATGAGTTTCCTGCTGCTGGACTCCGTGCGCCGCATCCGGGAAGCGCAGGCCGCGCGGCTCGGCCACACCACCCGGGCGGCGGCCTGGCGTTCGCTCGGCGGGCTGGGCGCCACCGCGTTCGTACGGGCCTTCGACCGGGCGGCGCGGCTCCAGTCGGGGCTCGCCGGGCGCGGTTACGACGGCACCCTGCGCGTGCTGGTGCCCGAGGCCCGCGTCTCGGTGCCGTTCACGGCGGCGAGCGTCGCGCTGCTGGCGACGCTGGCCGGCCTCACCCTCGTACTGGAAGGACCCCTGTCGTGAACGGACCGGCGCAGTCACCGGAACCGGCCCTGGTCGCCCTGCGGGGCGCGTCGTTCGGGTACGAGGAGGGCCCGGACGTGCTGACGGACCTGGACTTCGCGGTGCCCGAGGGGCGGGCGCTGGCGCTGCTCGGCCGCAACGGCAGTGGCAAGACGACGCTGATGCGGCTGCTCAGCGGTGGACTGCGGCCGCGCACGGGGTCGTTGACGCTCGGCGGGGAGCCGGTGTCCTACGACCGCAAGGGGCTGACCCGGCTGCGGACCACGGTGCAGTTGGTGGTGCAGGACCCGGACGACCAGCTCTTCGCGGCCTCGGTCGGCCAGGACGTGTCCTTCGGGCCGCTGAATCTGGGGCTGCCCGACGCGGAGGTCAGGTCCCGGGTCGGGGAGGCGCTCGCCGCGCTGGACATCGCGGCGCTGGCCGACCGGCCCACGCATCTGCTGTCGTACGGGCAGCGCAAACGCACCGCGATCGCCGGGGCGGTCGCGATGCGGCCCCGGGTGCTGATCCTCGACGAGCCGACGGCGGGTCTCGACCCGGACGGGCAGGAGCGGCTGCTCGCCACCCTGGACGGGCTGCGCGCGGGCGGCACCACCGTGGTGATGGCCACCCACGACGTCGACCTCGCCCTGCGCTGGTCCGACGACGCCGCCCTGCTCACCCCGGACGGTGTGCGCACCGGCCCGACCGCCCCGACGCTGGCCCGCACCGACCTGCTGCGGCAGGCCGGGCTGCGGCTCCCGTGGGGCGTCGCGGCGGCCGGACTCCTGCGGGCGCGGGGGCTGTTGCCCGACTCCGCCACCGGCCCGCGTACGGCGGAGGAGCTGGCGGCACTGGCCGGCTGACGGGGCGTGGGCGGGCGTTCAGCCCTGGAACGGCTCAGCACCGGGAACGGCTCAGCCCTGGGAGCGGCTCAGTTCGGTGTCCCGGTCCTGCGCCGCGCTCTCCCCGGTGTTCTCGGCCGTCTGCCGGGCGCGGCGGCCGGGCAGGACGGCGAGGACGATCAGGGTGCCGGCCGCCATGATGATGCCGCCGACGAGGCTGGTCGTCGAGACGCCGTGGGCGAAGGCCTTGTTCACGGCGTCGGCGAGGGCCTGCGCCTGCTCGGGTCCGGCGGACGGGTTGGTGGCGAGGCGCTCGGCGACGGCCAGTCCGCCGCCCACCGAGTCCTGGGCGGTGTCCAGCGCGGCGGCCGGGAGCCGGTCGCCCACCAGGCCGGCCAGTTCGTCCCGGTAGGCGGTGCCGAGCAGGGAGCCCAGGACGGCTATGCCGAGGGAGCCGCCGAGTTCCAGCGCGGTGTCGTTGGCGCCGCCGCCGACGCCCAGTTCGCTCTCCGGGAAGGAGCCCATGATGGTGTCGGTGGCCGGGGACACGCTGAGGCCGATGGCGAGGCCGAGCAGCAGCATGGGAGCGAGGAAGTCGGCGTAGGTGGAGCCCTGGTCGATCAGGACCAGCAGGAACACGCCGACGGTGCCGATCGCCATGCCGGAGCCGACCATCGCCTTCACGCCCAGCTTCGGGGTGAGCCGCCCGGTCACCGCCGCGCCGACGAACACGGCACCGGCCAGCGGCAGCAGCCGCACGCCGGTCTCCAGCGCGCCGTAGCCGAGCACGAACTGCAGGAACTGCGTGGCGTAGTAGATGGCGCCGTAGGTGCCGAAGAAGAAGAACAGCACCGCCAGCATCGAGCCGCTGAACGGCCGCAGCAGGAACCTGCGCACGTCCAGCATGGGGTGCGGGTGGCGCAGCTCCCAGGCCACGAAGGCGATCAGGCCGGCCCCGGCGACGACGGCCGCGGCGACCGGTCCCGCGCCCCAGCCGAAGTGCGGGCCCTCGATGGTCGCGTAGACCAGGCTGCCGACGGAGACGATGGAGAGCAGCCCGCCGACGTAGTCGACGCGGCCCATGCCGGCCGCCCTGGACGGCGGTACCAGGACCAGCGCGCCGACCACGGCGAGGACCGCGACGGGGACGTTGACCAGGAAGGTCGAGCCCCAGGCGTGGTCCTCCAGGAGCCACCCGGCGACCAGCGGCCCGACCGCGATGGCGAGCCCGGAGGTGGCGGTCCAGGCCGTGATGGCGCGGGCCCGCTCCCCCTTCGGGAAGACCGCGACCAGCAGGGAGAGCGTGGCCGGCATGACGACGGCGGCGCCGACGCCCATGACCGCCCGGGCCGCGATGACCAGCCCCGTCTCGTGGACCAGGCTGCCCATCACCGAACCGCCCGCGAAGATCACCAGACCGGTGACCAGGGCGCCGCGACGGCTGTACTTGTCGCCGATCGCGCCGAGCACCAGCATCAGCGCGGCGTACGGGACGGTGTAGCCGTCGATGACCCACTGCAGGTCGCTGCTGCTCAGGCCCAGGTCGGCCGTCATGTCCGGGGCGGCCACGATCAGGGACGTGTTGGCCATGACGACGATCAGCAGGCTCAGGCAGAGCACCAGGAGAGCCCACCAGCGCCGGGCGTAGGGCCCGGGCATCTTCTCGACGGGGGTGGTGGCCAGTAGGGGCATGGAGGGCTCCCGGAGACAAGCGACGGCAAGTTAATTGCCCATAGATGAGCAGACAAGAGAAGCGTAGTTTGTTGCACACGTGCGTGCAAATAAGGCGCCCACCAACCGGGGGGGCGCCTGCTGAACGGGAGGGGTGGCCTACTCGGCCGGGACGGATTTCGCGAGCGCCGCGGGACCCGCGCTCTCGACCACGCTCCGCGCGGACCGCTCCGGCACCCCGGCGGCGATGAGAATGGCGGTGGCGGCCCGGGTGCCGTCGTCCTCCAGGGCACCGGTGTTGACCTGTTCGAGGAGCGCCACGACCATCGCTTCGAGCCCCGCGCTCAGCACGGCGGGGGGCAGGTGGGCGGGGAAGACCCCGTCCCGCCGGCCGCGCTCCAGGATGGCGGTGACCTCGGCGCGGGCCGGGGCCAGGATCTCGGCCACGCGCTCCACGCCCAGATCGTGCCGGGCCAGCGCCAGCAGCATCCGGTAGCGGTCGCCCACCGGCCACATCAGCAGCATGAAGTGCGCGAGCGCCCGGTCGGCCGGTTCGTCCGGCCCGGCCGCCTCGGCCATCGCGGCCCGCAGCACCTCGGACGCCTCCTCGGCGAGGGCCTCCAGGAGCGCCGCGCGCCCCGGGAAGTGGCCGAAGAGGGTACGCCGTACGACACCGGCGGCGCGGGCCAGCTCCTCCAGGGTGGTGTCCGGGTTCCGCCCCAGCTCCCGGCGGGCGGTGGCCAGGATGCGCGCCCGGTTCGACCGCGCGTTGCGGCGCTGCGGCTCACGGGCGACGGGCTTGGTCACGGGAACCTCGGGCGGGACGATGCGGGGGGGCGGGGTGGGCGGCCTGAACGTGGTCGTCCATTCTGGCACGGGGCGCGACGAGCAGGACACCGAGAACGTCGCCGGGCAGAGCGGTCCCGCTGTCGGCGTCGCCGGGCCGGACGACGGTGCCGGGACCGCCGGAGCAGAGGGTCTCTAGCCACGCTCGGCCGGGTCCGCGGCCCTGCTGCGGCGAACGGCCGCGACCGTGGCCAGGACCATTCCCACGGCCACGGTCAGCAGGCCGCGCAGCCACACCTGGGCCTCGATCTGCGTGGCGAGCGCGACACAGGACGCGGCGCCCAGTACGGGGAGCACGGTCGGGGCGCGGAAGTGGTCCGCCTCGCCCGCGTCGCGACGCAGGACGAGTACGGCCGTGTTGACCATGAGGAAGACGACGAGCAGCAGCAGGACCAGGGTGGACGCCAGGGTGGCGACACTGCCGGTGAGCGCGAGGAGCATCGCCAGCAGGGTCGTGAGGGCGATCGCGACCCACGGGGTACGGCGGCCGGGCAGCACCCTGGTCAGCGCGGCGGGCAGCAGCCCGTCCCGGGCCATTCCGTAGGCCAGGCGGGAGGACATGATGCCGGTGAGCAGCGCCCCGTTCGCCACGGCGACGAGGGCGATCGCGCTGAACAGCCGGGTCGGGACGCCCCCGGCCTCCTCGACGACTTCGAGGAGCGGCCCGCTCGACCCCGCCAGCCGGTCCGTCGGTACCGCGGCGGACGCGGCGAGGCCCACCAGCACGTACACGGCGCCCGCGGTGACGAGGGCACCGAACAGGGCGCGCGGGTAGGAGCGCCGCGGGTCGCGGGTCTCCTCGGCGACGTTCACCGACGTCTCGAAGCCGACGAAGGAGTAGTACGCCAGTACGGAGCCGCTCAGTACGGCCGCCGCCGCGCCCTTCTCCGGCGTGCCGAGCTGCCCGAGCCGGCCCAGGTCGCCGTCGCCGCGCAGCAGCAGCCAGGCACCGAGGACGACGATGACGAGGAGGCCGCCGACCTCCACGACGGTGGCGACGACGTTGGCGCGGGTCGACTCCTTGATGCCCCGGGCGTTGACCAGGGCGAGCAGGGCGAGGAACAGCACGGCGACGAGCCCGACCGGCAACGTCACGAAGGCGGACAGGTAGTCGCCCCCGAAGCCGCGGGCCAGCGCGGCCACGGAGACGATGCCGGCGGCGAGCATGCAGAAGCCGGCGACGAACCCGGCGAACGGTCCGAAGGCGCGGGTGGCGTAGTGGGAGGCGCCGCCGGCCCGCGGGTACTTCGTGGCCAGCTCGGCGTAGGAGGCGGCGGTCAGCATCGCCAGCAGCAGCGCGACGGCCAGCGGCACCCACACCGCTCCCCCGGCGTCGGCGGCCACCTGCCCGACCAGCACGTAGACGCCCGCGCCGAGCACGTCGCCCAGGATGAAGAAGTACAGCAGCGGGGTGGTCAGCGCCCGCTTGAGCGCCGGGGTGTCCGGGGTGTCCGCCGTCTGGGGTGTTCCGAGTCTCGCCATGCCGCCTCAGGTTTCCCGCCAGGCGGAAATCACGCCCTGACCTTGGTCTCCACGCGCACGGAGGGCTCGTCGGTCACCCCGCCGCCCACACGCCCGCGCGCGCGGCGGCGCCCACCGCGCGTGCCGCCCGGTCGGCGTCGGCCTCGGTGAGGGGCCGACCGGTGTTGAGCAGCGCGTAGTAGAGCGGGGCGGAGACGGCCGCCACGACGCCGTGCGGATCGGTGCCGTCCGGGACTTCGCCCCGCGCGACGGCGTCCCGCACGCAGCCGGCCCATTCGTCGACGCGCACGGCGTAGAAGCGGTGCAGGGCTTCGGCGGCCTGCTCGTTGCAGAGGGAGGCCGCGATCAGCGCCTTGAAGAGGCGCCCTTGCCGCGGGTCGGTGAGCGTCTTCACGACGAGGCGCGCGTTCGCCCGGAGGTCCTCCTCCAGGGTGCCGGTGTCGGCACGAGGCAGCGACTGGTCCGCCATGTCGGCCAAGAGGTCGGCGGCGAGGCCCCCGGGACTCCCCCAGCGGCGGTAGACCGTCGTCTTGCCGACACCCGCGCGGCGCGCGACCTCCCCGAGGTCCAGCGCGTCGAAGCCGTCGGCGGCGAGTGTGTCGCCCGCCACGCGGAGGACGGCCTCGCGGATACGGGCGGTGCGGCCTCCGGGCCGCTGGGTCCCGGGGGCGGCTGTGTCCGGCATGACGGCTCCCTCTTGTCTGTCACGACAGCGGAGACCCATCTTATCGGAACCACAGTTCCCTTACCGACTCCACCGTGCTACCTTCCGAGCCGTAACGGAACCACAGACCCGTTAGTAGATCCATGAGTGACTCCGAGGGGAACGCCATGTCCATCACCGAGGACGCGCCGCGGTCGACCGCACGTCCGGTCCCGGCCTCCGGCCCGCCCAAGGCCGAGACCGATCCGCAGCGGCTGACCGGCCGTTCGAAACTGATCCTCGCGGTCCTGCTGGTCGCCCAGTTCATGCTGGCCGTCGACTTCTCGATCCTGAACGTCGCGCTGCCCGCGATCGGCGACGGACTCGGCTTCTCCCTGGCCGACCTGCAATGGGTGGCCACCTCGTTCGCCCTGTCGGCCGCGGGCTTCACCCTCTTCTTCGGCCGCATCGGCGACCTGATCGGCCGCAAGAAGATCTTCATCGGCAGCATCGCCCTGCTGGGTCTGGCCTCCCTGCTCGGCGGCCTCGCCACCAGCCCCGAAATCCTGCTCGCCGCCCGGGTCGCCCAGGGCCTGGCCACCGCCGCCGCCACCCCGGCAGGTCTGTCCCTGCTGACGACCTCGTTCCCCGAAGGCCCCCTGCGGCAGAAGGCGCTCGGCGTCAACGGGGCGCTGATGTCGGCCGGTTTCACGACCGGCGCGATCCTCGGCGGCGTCCTGGCCGACCTGCTCTCCTGGCGCTGGGCGTTCTTCGTCAACGTGCCCGTCGCGCTCGCCGTCGTGCTCGTCGGCCCGGCCGTCATCAAGGAGTCCCGGCCCGCCACCCGCCCCCGCCTCGACATGCCCGGCGCGCTCACCGTCACCCTCGGTCTGCTCGGTCTCGTCTACGGCATGACCCAGGCCGGAGAGCACGGCTGGACCCACCCGCACGCCTTGGGCGG
Source organism: Streptomyces sp. NPDC034099 (assembly GCF_055575415.1). Classification (NCBI taxonomy): domain Bacteria; kingdom Bacillati; phylum Actinomycetota; class Actinomycetes; order Kitasatosporales; family Streptomycetaceae; genus Streptomyces; species Streptomyces sp. NPDC034099. Next base: position 418,208 of record NZ_JBVISR010000007.1, read on the forward strand.
GCTGGCCGCAGGCGTGCTCCTCCTGGCCGCGTTCGTCCTGGTCGAGCGCACAGTGGCCGCACCGCTGGTACCGCTCGCCACGCTCGGACGCCGCACCGTGGCCTGGGGCAACCTGCTGGGCCTGCTCGCCTTCCTCACCGAGACCTCGCTGGTCTATCTGCTCACCCTGTACCTCCAGAAGACCCTGGGCTTCTCCCCCCTGGCGGCCGGCGTCTCCTTCGGCGTCCTCGGCGCGGGCACCGTCGTCGGCGGCCTGCTCGCCCCCCGTCTGCTCGCCAGGACGTCCACCGTGACCGTGCTCGTCGGGGGTGGTCTCGTCCAGGCGGCCTTCACCGCGGCGCTGCTCTTGCTCGGCACGACCACCGGCGCGTCCCTCGCCCTGCTGCTGCCCGCCACCTTCTTCGGCGGGGTCGGCAACATGCTCGTCATCGTCGGCTTCATGGTCACGGCCACCAGCGGGCTGCCGGACGCGGAACAGGGCCTGGCCACCGGCCTGGCCTCGATGTCCCAGCAGGTCGGCATCACCATGGGGACGCCCATCATGTCCGCCGTGGTCACCGCCGGCACCGCGGGCGCCACCACCGCCGGCGCCGTCCACCACGGGGTCACGACGGCCATCGCGGTCAACGCGGCCCTGGTCCTGCTCGGAGTCGCGGTCGCCGCGCTCTTCCTCCGGACGCGCACCGACCGGACCTAGGGGGTCGCGCACTCCGCCCACACCGTCTTGCCCGGCCCTCCGGGCCGCGGGTGCCACCCCCAGCGCTCGGCGAGCGCGGCGACCAGAAGGAGCCCCCGGCCGCCGGTGTCCTCGTCGTCGGGAGCACGCGTTTCCTCCGGCTGCGGCGGCATGCGCTCGCCACGGCTGTCGGTGACCTCGATCCGCACGGTGCCGCAGGGCGCGGTCGCGTGCAGGAGCAGGTGGAAGTCCCGGCCGGGGACGTGACCGTGCCGTACGGCGTTCGCGGTCAACTCGCCGAGCACCAGCACGATCTCGTCGTGCGGGCGGGTGCCGTACGGGATGCCCCAGGCGTCGAGCCGGTGCGCGGCCAGCCGGCGGGCGAGGCGGGCACCGCGCGGGGTGGAGGTGAAGCGCATCTCGAAGGTGCGCCTCAAGGTGCCGTCGGCGAGGACGGGTTGGTTCGTCATACCGACAACGGTGGCGCCGGTCGCGTAGCGTGACCAGTGGTGACGCACCGACGCGGCCCGCTGTACGCGCGGTGGCGGTAGGGGTACGAGGCGTGCGGCGTGACAGGTCCGCGTGCGCGGCGTTGGGGCAGGGAGGCGCTGAGGATGAGCGAGGGTGCGGACACGTCGGGGCAGCCGGTGGTTGTCGCGTTCGGCCAGACGATGAAGACGCTGCGGGTGCGGGCGGGCCTGGAACGCGAGGAGTTCGGCCGGCGGATCGGCTACTCGGCGGCCACGGTCGCGTCGTACGAGCAGGGACGGCGCATCCCGTCGCCCCGGACCATCGAGCGGGCGGACGAGGTCCTGGACGCGGGCGGGTTGCTGACGGTGTGGAAGGAGCAGGTGGAGCGGGCGCAGTATCCGGTGTTCTTCCAGGGGATGGCGTCGCTGGAGAAGGAGGCCGTTGAGCTGCTCGCGTACGACACTCACGTGCTCAACGGTCTGCTTCAGACAGAGGAGTACACAAGGGCAGTGCTCGACATGCGTCGGCCGGTGCTGGACCAGGAGACCGTCGAGCAGCGCGTGGTGGCCCGTTTGGCACGGCAGGACATCTTCGGACGCTGGCCTGCCCCACTGCTCGGCTTCGTGCTCGAAGAGGCGGCCCTGCGACACCCCTGGGGAGGCAGGGCCGTGCATCGCGGCCAGTTGGAGCACCTGCTCCTCATCGGTGAGAAGCAGAACGTCGAGCTGCAGGTCATGCCAACGGACCGCGAGCAGAATGCCGGTGTGGACGGTGCGTTCACTGTTATCTCACGCAAGGACGGGATGAGGTTCGTCTACACCGAAGCCCAGGGCACCAGCGCCCTCCAGACCCAACCGGAGCAGACGACCCTCGCCGCCGCTCGTTATGGGATCATCCGATCGCAGGCTCTCCCGTCCCGAGAGTCATTCGACTTCGTGGAAAGGTTGCTGAGATCGCTATGAACAGCTCTGAGTCCTCAGCCATCCCGTCAGATCTCGCATGGATCAAGAGCAGCTACAGCGGAGCCGAAGGCGGCCAGTGCGTCGAGGTCGCCTGGGTCAAGAGCAGCTACAGCGGAGCCGAAGGCGGCGACTGCGTCGAGATAGCCGCGGGCACGCAAGCCGTGCTCGTCCGGGACTCCAAGGCCGTGCCCGGCCCCGTGATCCGCGTGTCGCGCGAGGCGTGGGCGGGGTTCATCGGCCGCTGAGGCTCCGCAGCCGTTCGTTGCGCTGCTCCAGGGCCGCGGCCGTGGCCGGGAAGAGGGTGCCGCCGCCCTCGCCGATCCGGTCCTGGGTCTGGGTCACGAAGTCCCGCGTGCCGTGCTCGTAGGCGGCGAAGCCCTCGGCGTGGTCCCGGTCGGCCAGCGCACCGGCGAGGTTGTACGCCCCGATGAGGGCGAGGCTGGTGCCCTGGCCGGTGAGGAACGAGGGCGCGTGCGCGGCGTCGCCGAGCAGGGCGACCCTGTCCCGGGACCAGCGGGGCATGCGGATCTGGCCGACCGCGTCGAAGAACACGTCGTCCGCGTCGTGGAGGGCGGCCAGGATGCCCGGGACCTCCCACCCGGCGTCGGCGAAGACCTCGGCGATCAGGTCCCGTTGGGCCTGCGGATTCCTGAACGCGTCGAAGGGCGGGGCGGGCCGGGCGAAGGTGAGGAAGGCGTGCACCTCGTCCTCCTCCCCCACGGCGTAGAGGGCGGCCGCCCTTCCGGGGGTGTTCCACATGACGGTCTCGTGGGAGAGGCCGAGGGTGTTGCGCATGGTGAACACGGCGAAGCAGTGGCCGAGATAGCGGTGGAACCGCTCCTCGGGGCCGAACAGGAGCCCTCGGGTGTGCGAGTGCATGCCGTCCGCGCCGAAGACCAGGTCGAACCGACGGCTGCCGCCGCCGCGGAAGGTGACGTCGACGCCGTGCTCGGAGTGGTCGAGGGTGTCGATGGAGTCGTTGAACAGGAACTCCACGTTGTCCCGGACGGCCGTGTACAGCGCGTCGGTCAGGTCGCCGCGCCGTATCTCCAGGTCCCGTCCCGTGGCACCGCCGGTGACGGCGTGCGGGTGGAGCGAGGCCACCTCGCTGCCGTCCGCGTGCAGGAAGGTGAGCCGGCGCAGGTCGATGTGCGCCTCGCGCAGTCGCGGCAGGAGCCCCATCTTCTCCACCACGTCGAGCGCGGCGCCGCGTACGTCGATGGGGTAGCCGCCGCTGCGGAGGGTGCCGGCCTTCTCCACCACGGTGACCTCGTAGCCGTGCCGGTCGAGCCAGTAGGCCAGGGCGGGACCGGCGATGCTGGCCCCGGAGATCAGGGCGGTGCGCCTCGGTGCGGTGCGGGTCATGCGTGGACTCCCTTGCTCATGGTGCGGGTGACGAACAGGGCCAGCGACACGACGACGCCGGCGATGACGAAGCCGGTGACGTAGGCCGATTCGGCCGCGACCTCCGACCCGGACGGGGTACCGGCGGTGAGGAACGCGCCGCCGAGCTGCCCGCCGACGGCGGAGCCGAGCACGCGGCTCACCAGGATCAGGCTGGTGGCGATGCCGGTGTCCTTCTGGTCGACGGCGGTGGCGGTGCTGGTCATCATCGCCGTGACGCACAGGCCGTTGGCCAGCGCGATCAGCACCTTGCCGACGACGAGGTGCCAGACCTCGGTGTGTACGGCGGCCACGGCGAGCAGTCCGACGGTCATCAGGACGACGCCGGTGGTGACCACGGCACGCGAGCCGAACCGTCGGTCCCCGATCCCGCCGAGCGGCCCGGCCAGCGTGGCGGCGAGGGCGCCGGGCAGCAGGTAGAAGCCGATCTCGGTGGCGCTGGCGCCGAATCCGTAGCCGTCGCCGCGCTCGTCGAGAAGCTGCGGTACGAGGTAGACCGCCATCGTGGCGCCGAGGCAGATCACGAAGGTCAGCACGCACGCCTTCCAGATCGCGGGCCGGGCCAGCATGCGCAGGTCGATCATCGGTGCGGCCGCGCGCCGTTCGACCCGCACCCATCTGCCGACGAGGACGGCCAGCAGCACGACGAGGGCGGCGAGGGCGAGTGGTTGCGAGGCGGCTTCGGGCGCCAGCGCGAGGACGAGCATGAGGGTGGTCAGCATCCCGCTCAGGAGCAGCAGGCCCGGCCAGTCGATCCCGGCGCCGTCCGTCCGGCCGGGCGGATCGGCGGGCATCAGCCTGTTCACGAGCAGGGTGGCTCCGACGACCGCGATCGTCGGGAGCGCGAACATCCAGTGCCGGGAGAGCTGTTCCGCCACCGGGCCGGCCGACAGCATGCCGACCATCGACCCGCCGACGAACAGTCCGCTGACCACGCCGATGGCCACCTTGGACTCGCCGGGTGGCAGGTGCTTGCGCACCACGATGAACGACAGGGGCAGCGCGCCGATCATCGCGCCCTGCAACACCTGGCCGAGCAGCAGCACGGGCAGGTTCGGCGCCAGGGCGGACACCGTGCCGCCGACCGAGACCACCGCCATCAGGCGGATCAGGACCTTCTTCCCGCCGTAGCGGTCCCCGAACTTGCCCGCCAGCGGGGTGATGAGCGCGCCGGTGATGAGCAGGACGATGCTGAGCAGCGCCCCCTCGGACTGGCTCATGTCCAGCTCGCGTTCCAGGAGCGGGATCGTCGGTGACACCACCGATTCCAGGGCACCGGTGGACAGTGCCAGTAAGCCGAGGGCACCGACAGCGGCCTTCCCGATGGGGACCGGTGGAGCCAGGGTTGTGGTCATGAACGTCCCTCACTTCATGGGCCGCCCGTGGGAAGGCACCGACGCGGTTTCGGTGGTGCCTGGCGGCGAAAGGCAGAGTGAGGGGACGGTCATGCGCCGGGCGTCATACTCGGGAGCCAACGTGCGGTGATACCGCGGTAGGGGGTGGGGCGCTCGGCCTACTGCTCGTCGCTGAACTTCGGGTCCTCGGCCTGGTTGTAGATCTCCTTGCCCGACGCGTCGTAGGCGTGGACATAAGGGCTCGGGCCCATGTAGCGCGGGCCGGGAGGCGTGTCCGGGGAGAGCGCGGCCCCGTAGACGAACGCGCCGCCCGCCATGCGTGCCGGGTACTGCTTCGGGTCGTCGCCGTAGCTGATGGTGATCTTTGCGACCTCGGACGAGTAGTGCCCGGCGCCCAGCATCAGGTACGTCCCCTGACCGGCGGGCTCCATCATGGAGTCGAAGTACTCGATGACACGACCGGTGCCCCACAGGCGGTCGTTGATGAAGGTGGGCGGGGAGTCCGGGCTGGTGCCCTTGTCGCCTTTCGACTGGCACTGCACGTACTGGTCGGCGGAGTCGACGGCGACGACCACGCCGTCCGAGTCCGACGAGGCGAGCGGCGTACGGACCGCGACGACGGGGTGGTACCGCGACGCGTCCGGCCCCAGGCAGGAGGAGAGGATCCGGGTGACGGTCCCGGCGTCGATCGGGGTCGTCGTCGCGTCGGTGATGGTGAAGCCGGCCTCGGCCGACGTCCCGCCGGGCGAGGACGGTGCGCTCGGACTCGGTGCCGCCGTGGCGGCGGCCGGTCCTCCCCCGCGGTGCGCGGGGTCGGCGGCACTCGGCCCGGCGTCCCCCGTCCCGCCGAGGACGACCACGGCCGCGAGGCTCACCGCCGTCACACCGGTGGCGACGCCGAGCGGCACTCCCCACCTGCTGCGCAGCGAAGCACCGTTGTCCTGCGGACCGATCTTCATCAGTAGTTCCTCTCGGGTCCGCCGATGGTTCGGCAGATCACGATCGGAAGGAGCCGCGGGAACGCCCTGCGTGTCCTTCATCGTGCGACCTCCTTCGCGTTGACGGGATTCCTGGAACTGAACGGCGGCGGAGCCGCGGCTCCGCCGAGGTCGGCCCCGAGCCTCCGCCGCGCCCGGTGCAGCCGGGACTTCACGGTCCCGACCGCCACCTTCAGCACCGCGGCGGCCGCCTGCTGGTCCAGGCCCGACCAGACGCAGAGCTCGACGACCTCGCGTTCGTGCCGCGGCAGCCGGGCCAGCGCCCGGTGGATCTCCGACATCCGGCGCTCGTCGTCGACCAGGCCGGCGACACGGTCCGCGTGGTCGCCCACCGACTCGTCGTGCGAGACGAGCCGGTGCAGCAACGCCTCGGCCCGCCGCAGCCGCCGCCTGGTGTTCGACAACTGGCCGTTGGCGATGCCCAGCAGCCACGGCAGAGCCGAGTCGCGGTCGAGCACCGTCTCCGCTCGCCGTCGCCAGGCGTGCAGGAAGACCGTCGACGTGAGGTCCTCGGCCTCGGACCAGTCGGCCGTCCGCCGGAACAGGTGGTTGTAGACAGCCTTCCCGTGCCGGTCGAAGATCCGGCCGAACGCCTCGCGATCGCCGTCGACGGCCCTCGCCCACAGCTCCCGGTCGGACGTCCCGCCGACCGGTCCGTCGGGACCAGCGTCGTTCAGTTCCATGTCCCATCCGTGTCCGGCACCCGGCCGAAGGTTCCCACGGGATCGAGCCGAACGACTCACCGGGCCCGACGGAGGCGACCGCGAGGAGACGACACTCCAGGAATTCGCGTCCCGCGGGGGTCAGCGCCGCAGGGTGAGAACGCCCGGCCGCCACGGCAGCTGGTCGTAGGGGCCGCCCGCGTTCGGCGACTTGCCCTGGTACAGGAACTGCAGGTTGCAGGGGTCGACGGTCATGGTCTGGTCGGGGTTGTCGCGGACCAGGTCACCGTGGCTGATGTCGTTGGTCCAGGTGGCACCGCTGTTGGCCTTGCCCGCGAAGGGGTTGCCCTCGCTCGCGGCCTGCGGGGTCCACGAGCCGCTCAGGCTGGAGGCCGTGAAGGAGCGGAAGTAGCGCCCGTTCGCGCCCATCGCCTCGACGATCATGAGGTACTGGTTCTGGCCCTGCACCTTGTACACCTGGACGCCCTCGAACAGGTTGGCCTTCGTGTCGCTCATGACGGTCGTGTACGACGAGCCGAAGCTGCCCGGGAAGTTCCCGATCGGCATGCTCGCCCGATAGATCTTGCCGTTGTCACCGGCGAAGAACAGGTACATGTTCTGGCCGTCGGCGATCAGGGTCTGGTCGATCGGCCCGGTGTCGGAGCCGGAGATGCTCCCGGTGAACAGCGGCTGCGGAGCGGACCAGCCGTTGGGGTTGGTGGGGTCGCTGGACGTGCGGTAGATGAAGGGCCACGCACCCCACTGGTAGGCCAGCACCCAGATGTTCTTGGGCGCGAAGTAGAACAGCGTGGGCGCCACCGCGGCCTGGCTCATCCCGGTCTGGCCGGCCGACGCCATGTCCGACCAGTTCGTGAAGGGGCTGAACATCATCGAGCCGTAGGACGACCCCGACACGTTCGAGGCGTAGACCAGGTGCTTGCCGTTGTGCGTGACGGTGGTGAAGTCCTTCACCGCGGCCCACCCGTTCGCCGGCTGCGCCAGCACGCCCGACGACGTCCACCGGTACGTGGACGGAAGGGCGCACGATCCGTCCGTCGGCGGCGTCCCGGTCAGTCCGGACCACTTCTGGTTGCTGCCGCCGTTGCACGTTCCGACCTGCACCGCCGTGCCGTTGGCCGTACCGGCGCCCGCGGCCTCCAGGCACAGTCCGGACTCCGCTCCGACGACCGTGCCGTCGGAGTTCACCCGCCACTGCTGGTTCGCGCCGCCGGAGCAGGACCAGATCTGCACCCGTGTACCGGGCGTGGTGGCGTGCCCCGGAACGTCCAGGCACTTGTTGCCGTACACGGTGAGCTGGTGGCTGTCGGTCGACGTCCACTGCTGGTTGGTCCCGCCCCAGCAGTCATACATCTGCAGCAGCGCGCCGTCGGTCTGGCTGCCGCCCAGCACGTCGAGACACCGGTTCGAACCGGCACCGCGCAGGGCGCCACTGGTGGCCGCCTGGGCCGGGGTGGCGACGAGCATCGCCGCCAGCGCGGCGAGAGCCGCGACCACGGCGGCGAGCGCCGCGGACGTGTGCCCGCGACGGAATCTTCCTCTGTGCATGGGAACTCCCTTGCAATGGAGTGACACCGTGTGTTCGTCATGTCGAACATCGGTCGGAGTGTCGAGCGGTCCGCATCCTAGGGACCCGACGAACGCCGTCAATACCTCTCGCATGGATCGCCCGGCAATTCGAAACTTTTGGCCGAACCTGCATCTCGAACCCATTGGAAGCCCAGGTGCGCCCCACCTCGCGCCATCACCACGTCCAGCGATGCCAACCCTATGAAGCCCGGCGAAACTTTCGGAATGAGACAGAAACTTTTCTTGAAACAGCTATTGACCGAGCATCGTCAACCCTCAATCATCCCTGTCTGGGAAACCGGCCGCAGATCGATATGCCGAACACCTTGGAGGCACAGCCATGGGCTCATACGCCCTCCCCAGACCCGATGTCCGCCGGAAGGTACGCAGCCTGCTGCCGGCGCTGGTCATCGGCGCCCTCGCGACGACCGCCGCGCTGGTGGCGCCACCACCCGCCCACGCCGCCGAGAGCACGCTCGGCGCCGCGGCGGCGCAGAGCGGCCGCTACTTCGGCACCGCCATCGCCTCGGGCAAACTCGGCGACTCGGCGTACACGTCGATCGCGGCCCGTGAGTTCAACATGGTGACGGCCGAGAACGAGATGAAGATCGACGCCACCGAGCCGCAGCGGGGCCAGTTCAGCTTTTCCGCCGCCGACCGGGTCTACAACTGGGCGGTGCAGAACGGCAAGCAGGTGCGCGGCCACACCCTGGCCTGGCACTCCCAGCAGCCGGGCTGGATGCAGAGCCTCAGCGGCAGCGCACTGCGCCAGGCGATGATCGACCACATCAACGGCGTGATGGCCCACTACAAGGGCAAGATCGCGCAGTGGGACGTGGTGAACGAGGCCTTCGCCGACGGCAGTTCGGGAGCCCGGCGGGACTCCAACCTGCAACGCACCGGCAACGACTGGATCGAGGTCGCCTTCCGCACCGCGCGCGCCGCCGACCCGTCCGCCAAGCTCTGCTACAACGATTACAACGTCGAGAACTGGACCTGGGCCAAGACCCAGGCCATGTACAACATGGTGAAGGACTTCAAGTCGCGCGGCGTGCCGATCGACTGCGTCGGCTTCCAGTCGCACTTCAACAGCGGCAGCCCGTACAACAGCAACTTCCGCACCACCCTGCAGAACTTCGCCGCCCTCGGGGTCGACGTGGCCATCACCGAACTCGACATCCAGGGTGCGTCCCCGACGACGTACGCGGCCGTGACCAACGACTGCCTGGCGGTCTCGCGCTGCCTCGGCATCACCGTCTGGGGAGTGCGGGACAGCGACTCGTGGCGTTCGGGCGACACCCCGCTGCTGTTCAACAACGACGGCAGCAAGAAGGCGGCGTACACCGCCGTGCTGAACGCCCTCAACGGCGGCGACGGCGGCGGCCCGGACCCGGAGGAGCCCGGCGACGGCACCGCGGTGAAGGGCGTCGGCTCGGGCCGCTGCCTGGACGTGCCCAACGCGAGCACGACCGACGGCACGCAGGTCCAGCTGTACGACTGCAACGGCCGCACCAACCAGCAATGGACCCAGACCGACGCCGGTGAGCTGAGGGTCTACGGCGACAAGTGTCTGGACGCCGCCGGCACCGGCAACGGCTCCAAGGTCCAGATCTACAGCTGCTGGGGCGGCGACAACCAGAAATGGCGCCTCAACTCCGACGGGTCCATCGTCGGCGTCCAGTCCGGCCTCTGCCTCGACGCCGTCGGGACCGGCACGGCCAACGGCACCCTGATCCAGCTCTACACCTGCTCGAACGGCAGCAACCAACGCTGGACCCGCACCTGACGAAACAGCCCCCATCGAGCCCGGGCCGCCGCCGCACCGACGGCGGCCCGGGCGACTTCGCGAGGGTGGTGGACTGGCAGCAACCTGCCACCGATTCGGCCTGCTTGGCGCGATGTCGCAGGTGCCGGTGAGCAGGGAAGCGGTCGTGCGGAACTCCTCTTCCGGTTGCGGTCACGCCCACGTCAAACCGGTCGAATCGGCCTTTAGGTTCAGCTTGGCGGGGGCCGGACGGCCATCGCGCAGCGAACACCAGGGAGGACGAATGGCCAGGATTGCGTTCCGAGGACGCGCGGCGGCGACCGTCGCGGCCGCGCTCGTTCTGGGAGCCACGGGGGCGACCCAGGCGGTGGCCGCCCCGGCGGACGAGAGCCGGTCGACGACGGCCGTACAGGCCCGGGCCGCGGCGGCGGAGGTGGACTACGACACCTGGCAGAGCGATGTGCGCAAGGTGATCGACGAGGCCCGCCCCTACGTCGAGCAGCGGCTGGCCGACAGCGCGGGCGAGAAGCCGGCGATCGTCCTCGACATCGACAACACCTCGCTGGAGACGCACTTCCAGGTGCTTCCGCCGACGCCGGCCGTCAAGCCGACTCTCGAACTCGCCCAGTACGCGCACAGCAAGGGCGCGGCCATATTCTTCGTCACCGCTCGACCCGACCTGATCTCGTGGGTCACGGAGGCGAACCTGGAGGCGGTCGGGTATCCGATCACCGGTCTGTACCAGCGGAACATCGGTGACCTCTTCCGCGACACGGCCGAGTTCAAGACATCCAAGCGGGCGCAGATCGAGGCCGACGGGTACACGATCGTCGCCAACATCGGGAACAACACGTCGGACCTGGTAGGGGGACACGCGGAGCGGACCTTCAAGCTGCCCGACTACGACGGGGCCCTGGACTGACCGGGCCTCTCCGACCCCAGGCGCCTCCGGCCCCTGCCGTACCCGGCGGGCCGGAGGCGTTCACGCGAAGTGACATCGGCGTGCAAAGGATGCCCTCGTCGCGCAATGCGGTTTTCCGTAATCGTTTCAGACAGGGGTATTTGACGTTACGAAGCTGTCCTGGGTACCGTCGAACTAACGGGAGCGACACAGGCAACTGTTGACCATCCTTCGGATGGATGTCCAGTTTGCCGCCTGTGTCTGCCTAGCGGGGGAATGGAGCTCGAAATGCGGGATGTCTGCCGTGTTGTATCTGCAGGCCGTACGCCCCTTCATGGGCACAGTACGGCGTCTCGCTAGGTTATCTCTCTGGCTGTTTGCACGGGTATGACCCCGCGCCCGGATCCTCGCGCCCCACGAAGGCGCCCGGCACAGGGCAGGCGGGAACTCCTATTGGTCAAGCTTCAGGGGGAGCTGTGCCAAGTAACTCAGTCAATTTCGAGATAGCCAACGATTCCGAATTCACTGCAGAATTCACGGAATCACGGCCGTCGAGTGACGAAATAGAGGGCGTGCTGCTACAAGCACGGAAACTCGTCGAAATCGCCGTCGACCGCCATCGCAACGTCGAGCGGCTGGTCGCCTCGCTCGAACCGAACGAGAATTCGGTCGGGGTCGCCACCGAGCAGATGATCGCCACCGCCCGTCACCACCTGGCCGTCGTCCTCACCGGAGAGGGCCAGGACGAGACCTACCAGCTGATCGACCAGCTGGGCCGGGCGACCGCACGCGGCGTCGGGGTCAAGCTGCTCGGCCGGGTCGGCCTGCTGCGCGACCGCCGCTTCCTCGAGCACCTCGACAAGTACGCGCCCGGGGTCGAAACCCGCCTGGCCAAGGCTCCGTTACAGGAGGTCGTCCTCGCTGACAGCGTTGTCGGCGCCGTGTGGATCCGCAACGGAGTCGCCGTCCGTGAGGCGGTGGTCGTCCGGGCCCCGGCCGTCCTGCGCAATCTGCGCACCCTGTTCGCCGTCTCCTGGTCCGGCAGTGCCGCCCTCGCGGACCACCGGCGCCTGAGCGACCGCTCACGCAGCGCGCTCGGCCGGCGCATCCTCCAGGCGCTCAGCTCGGGGCGGACCGACGAGGCCGCCGCCCGTGAACTGGGCGTTTCGGTGCGCACGTACCGGCGCAACGTCGCGGAAATTACCCGTGAACTGGGGGCGACCTCAAGATTTCAGGCGGGTGCACGCGCCGTGGAGCTCGGCCTCCTTTCACCCTCGGGCGATCTCCTGCCCTCGGCTACCGGCCAGTTGGCGGGGTAAGAACTTGTCAGGCTGAGCTTTGACAATGCGGAAAACCTCAGGTCGCTGGCAGCTTGTTGTAGATCTCCTTGTGGTGCGTACGGTCGGGATTGCAGGATCTTCCTGCCTCCCCAAAAGGCGTCTCGGCCGCTATCTGCGAGGAACGGCATCGATGAGTGACGTGATGATCGAAGCAATGGAGCTGGGCAGGACGTTCGGTGCCACCCTGGCACTCGACGACATCAGCTTTCAGATGGAAAAAGGGCGTGTGCTCTGCCTGCTCGGTCATAACGGAGCGGGGAAAAGCACGCTGGTGAGTATTCTCGCCACTCTGCTGCCGCCCACGAAAGGCACAGCTCGGGTCTCCGGATTCGACGTGGTGCGAGAGTCCCGGGACGTACGCCGCCGCATCGGACTGACCGGCCAGTTCGCGGCGGTGGACGAGAGCCTCACCGGACGCGCCAACCTGCTGCTGGTGGCCCGGCTCCTCGGAGCCGGCAAGAGGGAGGCCGCCGCACGGGCCGAGCAGTTGCTGGACATGTTCGCGCTGACCGAGGCGGCCGACCGGGCCGCGGGCACGTACTCGGGAGGCATGCGCCGGCGCCTCGACCTGGCCAGCAGCTTCGTCGGCCACCCCCAGGTGCTCTTCCTGGACGAACCGACCACCGGGCTCGACCCCGTCAGCCGCAACGCCCTGTGGGACCTGGTCCGCGAGGTGGTGGGCACCGGCACCACCGTGCTGCTGACCACCCAGTACCTGGAGGAGGCCGAACAGCTGGCGGACCGCGTCATGGTGCTCGCTCGCGGCCGGAGCGTCGCGGACGGCTCGGTCGCCCAGCTCAAGGAGCGTCTGGGCGGCAGCACCGTCCGGGCCACCCTCGCCGACCCCGGCGGCGTGCCGGCCGCGTTGAGTGCCCTGCGCGTGGCGGGCCTTGACCCCTGTCCGGGGGAACCCGCGGGCACGGTCACCGCCCCCGTGGAGGGATCCATCGGACTGGCCGCCGCAGTCCGGGCCTTCGACGCGGCGGGAGTGGAGATCACCGGCATCTCGCTGTCCGAACCGACGCTGGACGAGGTCTATCTGGCCCTCGCCGAAGAGCGCGCCGGCGTTCCGGTCCCTTCCTGAGGCCCCGCGCCTCCCCCACCTCGAATCCGAGCCGCGCCCGTGAATCTGTGGACCATCAGCAGGCTGACCGACGTCCGTACGCGCCCCGCCACCCCGCCGGGAGCACCCCGGACCGCCACGCCGTGGAGCGTGCGGGTACGGGGGTGGTTCCGCGGACGGCGCGGCGTCCGCGGCGACTTCACTCCCCACGATCATCGACGGCCTCGACCCCCCAGGAGCCCTTCATGACGGCGACCACGCCGACGTACCACTCGATCACCGAGGCGACGATGATGCCGCGTCTCGTCCGGCTCGGCCCCAACCTGTACGGCGCGGTCTTCTCCCTCATGAAGCTGCTTCCCGCGCGCTACATCCTCAAGCGCGCGCACTCCCGGGGCGACCTGGACACCGGCACGGTGATCGTGGAGACCACGTCGGGGACGTTCGGCCTCGCGCTGGCGATGCAGTCCGCCCTCATGGAGCGGGAGCTGGTCCTCGTCAGCGACCCGGCGATCGACGCCAACCTCTACCGAAGACTGAGCGATCTCGGTGCCACCATCGAGATCTGCCAGGAGCCCGCACCGGTCGGCGGCTACCAGGAGGCGCGGCTGCGCAGACTCGCCGAGATCCGCGCGGAACTCCCCTCCACCTTCTGCCCCGAGCAGTACAGCAATCCCGACAACCCGCGCTCCTACGGGGTGGTCGCCGAGCAGATCGCGCGTTCGCTCGGCACCGTCGACTGCCTGGTCGGGCCGGTCGGTTCGGGCGGATCGATGTGCGGCACCGCCGGCGGGCTGCGCGAACTGACCCCGCACACACAGGCCATCGGCGTGGACAGCCACCGCAGCGTGCTCTTCGGCCAGCCCGACGGCCCCCGCTCCCTGCGCGGCCTCGGCAACAGCCTGTGGCCCGCCAACCTCGACCACTCCACCTTCGACGAGGTGCACTGGTGCTCGGCGCCGGAGGCGTACGCCTTCACCAGGCGACTGCACGCCACCCACGCGCTGTTCCAGGGGCCGACCAGCGGTGCCGCCTACCTGGCCGCCAAGTGGTGGGCCGACCGCAACCCGGACGGACTGTGCGTCGTGATGCTCCCCGACGAGGGCTACCGCTATCAGGCGACGGTGTACAACGACGCCTGGCTCGCCGAGAACGGCCACCTGCTGCCCCACCCTCCCGCGGAGCCTGCCCTGGTCGGCTCGCCGGCCGACGCCGGCGACGGCTGGACCCGGATGCTCTGGGGCCGTCGTACGTACGAGGACGTGCACGGCACCGTGCCGCGCTCCGGCGGGTCCCTGCCCGACCCGGTGCTTTCATGAGCGGCACGGGCCGGCTCACCCGCACGCTCGGAGCCCGCACCGCCCGCGTCGTCTACGGCGAACCGGGCCCGGACGACATCCGCCGGGAACTCGGCCACACCTCGGTCATCGACCTCGCGCACGTGGTGATGCTCACCGAGTGCGGGCTGCTGCCCCGGGACGCGGCCGCCGCCCTGCTGAGAGCCGTGACCGCACTCCGCACCGACGGCTTCCGGGAGCTGTACGACCGCCCGGCACCGCGCGGCCTGTACCTGATGTACGAAAGCCACCTCATCGAGCGGCTCGGCCCGGACATCGGGGGCAAGCTGCACACGGGCCGTTCCCGCAACGACATCAAGGCCACCATCACCGCGATGCGGCTGCGCGACGACCTGGCGGACCTGCTCGGCGAACTGCTGCGCCTGCAGGCCGTGCTGCTGTCCCGCGCCCGCGCCCACCGCGACGTCGTCATGCCGGTCTACACGCACTTCCAGCCGGCGATGCCCGTCACCTACGGCTACTACCTCGCGGGGATCGCCACCGCGCTGGACCGGGACATCGCCGCGCTGCGGCACGTGGTGGCGGAGCGGAGCAACTGCCCGCTCGGTGCCGGTGCCGTGTCCGGTACGGACCTGCCCATCGACCCGGCCCGCACGGCCGAACTGCTCGGATTCGACGGGCCGCCCCTGCACGCCATGGACGCGGTGGCCTCCCGGGACACGCTGCTGCGCGCCCTCGCGGCGGCTGCCGGTGCGGGGCTCACCCTGAGCCGCCTCGCCACCGATCTCCAGCTGTGGAGCACCCAGGAGTTCGGCTTCGTGGAGTTCCCCGAGCGACTGGTGGGCGGCAGTTCCGCCATGCCTCAGAAGCGCAACGCCTTCCTGCTCGAGCACGTGAAGGCCAAGGCGGCGGCCGCCGTCGGCGCGTGGACCGCCTCGGCCGCCGCCATGAAGTCCACGCCGTTCACCAACTCCATCGAGGTGGGCACCGAGGCGGTCGGCGGGGCCTGGTCCGCGCTGGCCACCGTGCGCGACAGCGTGCTCCTGGCGCAGGTGCTCGTGAGCGGCGCCCGGCCGGACGGCCGGCGGATGGAGCAGCGGGCCCGGGAGGGCTTCGTGACCGCCACGGTGATCGCCAACCGCCTCGTGCGCCAGGGCGTTCCCTTCCGCACCGCACACCACGTGGTGGGAGCCGCGGTGCGGGAGGCGGTCGACGCCGGTGAGTCGGAACTGACGAAGATCACGCTGCCGGAGGGCCTGCGGGCCGACGTGAGCGCGGACGTCCCGGCGCTTCCCGAGCTTGTCGCCGAACACGACCGGGGCGGCGGTCCGGGTGCGTGCGAGAGCGTCGTCCACGAACTCCGGGAGCGCTGCGCGGAGCACACCGCGGCCCTCGCCCGGTACCGTGCGCGGCTGTCGCGGGCGGAACGCGCCCTCGACGCGGCGGTCGCGGCCGTGACCGGCGCAACGGACGAGGGAGCAGAGCGATGAACGGTACAGCGGTCCGATGGTTCGCCTTCGTGGAGAGCAACACCACCGGTACGGGGCGGGAGTTCTGCGCGCGCGCACGTGCTCGGGGCCTGCGGCCCGTGCTGCTGACACGGGACCCGGCCCGGTACCCGTATGTCACCGAGGACGCCGTCGACACCCTGGAGCTGGACACCACGGACCTGGACGCCGTGGTGTCGGCCTGCCGGGGCCTGGCCGAGGGCACGGGACTGGCCGGGATCACCTCCAGCTCCGAGTACTTCGTGGCGGACGCCGCCCGCGCGGCGGCCCGCCTCGGACTGCCGGCGGCCGACGGCGACGCGATCGCCCGCTGCCGGTCCAAGGACCTCCAGCGGGCGGCTCTCGCCGCCCACGGGGTCCCGGTGCCCGCCTGGACGGCGGTCTCCGACCTGACCGCGGCGGTGCGGGCGGCCGACGCCATCGGGCATCCGGTGGTGCTCAAGCCGGTGAGCGGTTCGGGATCCAGCGGCGTACGGCTGTGCCGTGACCGGGCCGAGACGGAGGAATGGGCCCGCGTGCTGTTCGAGCGGGCGACGGACGAACGGGGCAACACGGTGCCGGCCCGCGTCCTGGTGGAGGCGGCCGTCGACGGGCCGGAGTTCTCCGTCGAGACCTTCGACGGCGACGTCGTCACCGTCGTCGCCAAGCACACCGCCCCCGCACCGCACTTCGTGGAGACGGGCCACGACATCCCGGCCCCCCTGGGCCCCGGGGCGACCGCCGAACTCGGCGACACGGCGCTGGCGGCCCTCAAGGCCCTCGGGCTCGGCTGGGGCGCCGCCCACACCGAGATCCGCCGGTCCGCCGACGGTCCCGTCGTCATCGAGGTCAACCCCAGGCTCGCCGGTGGCATGATCCCCGTCGCCGTACGGGCCGCGACCGGCACGGACCTGGTGGACGCCGTGATCGCCCGGGCCGCGGGCCTGGACACGCCGTCCGGGGCGGCGGTCCCGGACGGCGGGGCCGGCCACGCCGCCGTGCGGTTCGTGATCGCGGCCGGCGAGGGACGGGTCAAGGCCGTGACCGGGGTCCGGGAGGCGGGCGCGGCGCCGGGTGTGGTGGTGGCCGTGCCCACCACGGTCGTCGGCCGGCAGGTGCGGATCACGCACTCGTTCCAGGACCGCCTGGGCTGCGTGGTCGCCACCGGCTCCGGCACCGCGCAGGCGGCGACCCACGCGGAGCGGGCCGCAGGACTGATCAGGATCGAACTGGAGGAACCGGCGACGCCGGAGGAAGGGAACGGGGGCCGATGAGCGGGCACCGCACTCAGCAGACGTACACCAGAATCCCCAGATGGACCATGCCGGGCAGCGACGAGCAGGGGGCGGCGGAGCACCGGGAGGCGCTGCCCGCGCCACTCACCCGGGCGCTTCAGGAGCGCGCCGCCGACACCGGTGCGGGACTGCCGGCGGTGCTGCTCGCCGCGCACGCCCGGGTCCTGGCGACGGTGGTGGCCGAACCCGATCTGCTCATCGGCCTGGTTCCGGCGGCCGGCCGGGCCGAGTCGCCGCTGAGCCTGACCGTCACGGACTCCTCCTGGGCGGACCTCGTCGCGCTCGCGAGCACGGCGCCGGCCGCGGCACCCCGCGCGGAGGGCCGTCCCGAGGTGGTGTTCGACCTGTCGGGCCTCGCACCGGCGGCCGCCGCGCCCGCCGACCGCCCGGACCCGGGCGACACGGCCGTCGGCCTCGGTGAGGGTGTCGTGCTGAGGGCGGCCTTCGTCGCCGGCTCCGCCGGGCTGTCGCTGCGCCTGGTGTACGACCGGGCGCACCTCGACGAGAGTTACGCCCGGCGGCTGGCGGGCTACCACCTGCGCGCGCTGGAACTCCTCGCGGCGGACACCTCCGCGCCCCATCACAGCCGGAGCCTGTTGTCGGACGAGGAGGTCGACACCCACCTGTACGGCCTCGCGGGCCCACGCGTCGACCTGACCGACCGGACCTTCGTGGACCACTTCGAGGACCGGGTGCGCGAGGTTCCGGACGCGGTGGCCGCCGTGCACGGCCCGGTGCGCTGGACGTACCGCGAGCTCGACCTGCGGGCCAACCGGGTCGCCCACGCGCTGCTGGACGCCGGGGTGCGCACCGAGGACGTCGTCGCCGTGGTCATGGACCGCACCCTCGACTGGATCGCCGCGGCGCTCGGTGTGTTCAAGGCCGGCGGCGTCTACCTCCCGGTGCGTCCGGACTTCCCCGCCGACCGTGTGGCGGCCCAGTTGAGCCGCAGCGAATGCGCGTTCGTGCTCACCGAGCCCGGCAGTGCGACGCTGGCGGAGAGGGCGGGTGAACTCACCGGCCGCGCGCCGGCCGTGCTGTCCGTACCGGAGATCCAGGCCTCCGGTGTTTCCGACGCGGCCCCCCGGGTGCCGATCGCTCCCGGCCAGGCGGCCTACATCTACTTCACCTCCGGCTCCACCGGCGCTCCCAAGGGCGCCATGTGCGAGCACGCCGGGATGCTCAACCACCTCCACATGAAGCTCGACGACATGGAGATGACGAACGGGACCGCCGAGGTCGTCACCCAGACCGCCTCGCAGTGCTTCGACATCTCCCTGTGGCAGTTCGCGGCTCCGCTGATGGTGGGCGGCAGCGTACGCGTCGTCGACACGGACGCCCTGCTCGACGTCGCCGGCTTCCTCGACGAGATCGTCACGGGCGGGGTCACCGTCGTCCAGATCGTCCCCTCCTACCTGGAGGTGCTCCTCACCCACCTGGAGCAGCACCCCCGGCCGCTCGGGGCGCTGCGCACGGTGTCCGTCACCGGGGAGGCCCTCAAGTACGAACTGGTCCAGCGGTGGTTCGCCCTGTACCCGGAGATCAAGCTGGTCAACGCCTACGGCGCCACCGAGGTGTCCGACGACACCATGCACGAGGTGCTCGACCGGGTGCCGGACCGCGACTTCGTGACCGTGGGCCGCTCGCTGCGCAACGTCAACACCTATGTGCTCGACCAGGATCTGGCGCTGGTTCCGCTCGGTTCGCCCGGGGAGATCGCGTTCTCCGGGGTCTGTGTCGGCCGCGGTTACATCAACGACGAGGAGCGCACCCGCGAGGCGTTCGTGCCCGACCCGTTCCGCGACGGCACCCGGATGTACCGCACGGGTGACTTCGGGCGCTGGCTGCCCGAGGGGCGGATCGAGTACCTGGGCAGGCGGGACGAGCAGGTGAAGATCCGGGGCTTCCGGATCGAGATCGGCGAGATCGAGAACAAGCTGCTGGGCCTGGCAGGGGTCCGGGAGGCCGCGGTCGTCATCGACGGCACGGGCGACGGGCAGCGGAACCTGGTGGCCTTCTTCAGCGGCGGTGCCGGCCCGGACGCCGGGCCCACCACCGAACGCGCCCGGGACTTCCTCGCGGGACTGCTGCCCGAGTACATGGTCCCGACGTACTTCCACCGGCTGGACCGGCTGCCGCTCACCGAGAACGGCAAGATCGACAAGAAGGCCCTGATCCGGCTGGCCGGCACCCTGGGCCACGGCGGCGCGGCCTACGCCGCCCCCAGCACGCCCGCCGAACAGCGGCTGGCCATGCTGTGGGCGCAGGTGCTGGGCGTGCCGTTGGAGCGCATCGGGCGGGACGACAACTTCTTCGAGCTGGGCGGGACCTCGCTGGCCGCCGTACGTCTCCTGGTGCAGCTGGACCGGGCGCTGTCCCTGAAGGACCTGGTCGCCCACCCCGTCCTGGCCGACCTCGGGCGGGCGCTGGACGAGCGGGTGCGGGGCGGTGAACGGGTCGCGGCGGAGAACCTGCTGCAGCCGCTGGCCAACGCCAGGGACGCCCATCGCACCCTGGTGTGCTTCCCGTACGCCGGGGGCAACGCCGTCAACTTCCGTTCCCTGGCGGCCGAGCTGGAACGGGACGGCATCGCCGTGCTCGGGGTCGAGCTGCCGGGCCACGACTTCGCGGGCGGCGACGACCCGATGGCCGACGTCCCGGAGATCGCCCGCCGGGTCCGGGACGAGATCGCCGCGAGGGTCACCACGCCCGTGCTGCTGTGGGGCCACTGCGCGGGCGCGGCCCCGGCCCTGGAGACGGCGCGGCTGCTCCAGGAGGCGGGCCGTCCCGCCGAGCGCGTCTTCGTGGGCGCGCTGCTGCTGGAGGACGTCGGGGCGCTGCGCGCGGAGATGGCGGAGGCGTCGGAGGCGGACAACAAGACCCTGCTGTCCCGGCTGCGCGCGGACAACGCGTACGTCGAGCTCGACGAGCTCAAGCCGGAACGCGCCGACGTCGTGGGCCGGGCCTACCGGCACGACGTCCTGACGGCCAACAGCCACCTGATCCGGATCCGTGAGGACGCCGAGAGTCACCGCATCGACGCCCCGGTGGACGTCGTCGTCGCCCGCGACGACGCCTCGACGGCGCGGTTCGCGGCGGACCACGGCGACTGGAAGGCCGTCTCCGACCGGGTGACCCTGCACGAACTGGGCCAGGGCGGCCACTACTTCATCGGCACACGACCGGCGGACACCGCCGCACTGGTGCGGGCCTGCTGCCCGAAGCCGGCGCACCGGGACTAGGAGGACCAGGGTGACGACGATCGACACGAGGACGCCGCCCGCCGACTACCGCCGGGTGGCCGCCACCGGGGTGAGTTCGGCCTTCGGCACGTTCGGTGAGCTTCTGCAGGGCGTGCTGCCGGAGGCGGACGGTGACTTCCTGGTCACGCTGCCCGTCGCCCGGTGGGCGGTGGCCCGCTTCGAGGTGGCACCGCACACGGACGTGCTGGAGGTGTGGCCGCCGCACAAGAAGAAGGCCCTGCGGCTCGCTTCGATGATCATGGCGGACTCGGGGCGGCCCGCGGGCGGTGTGCTGACGATCGACAGCACGCTGCCCGAGGGCAAGGGTCTGGCCAGTTCCTCGGCGGACCTGGTGGCGACCGCCCGCGCGGTCGCCAACGCCTTGGACGAGCCCATGCCGCCGCGCCGCATCGAGTCCTACCTCGCCAGGATCGAGCCGACCGACGGGGTGCTCTACCCGTCGGTGGTCGCCTTCCACCACCGCAGTGTGCGGCTGCGCGCCCGGCTCGGCTCCCTGCCGTCCATGGCGGTGGTCAGCGTCGACGAGGGCGGCGCGGTGGACACCGTGGACTTCAACAGCATCCCCAAGCCGTTCACGGCGGCGGACGAGCGGGAGTACGTCCGGCTCCTGGACCGGATCACCGGTGCCGTCGCCCGGCAGGACCTGGCCGAGGTCGGCGCGGTGGCGACCGCCAGTGCCCGGATGAACCAGGTGCTGCGGCACAAGTGGTCGCTGGAGCCGATGATCGCGATCTGCCGCGAGGTGGGCGGTCTGGGCGTGGTCGTCGGGCACAGCGGCACCACGCTGGGAATCCTGCTGGACACCTCCGCACCGCACTGCCACGGCCGGCTCACGGCCGCCGCCCAGGCCTGCCAGGAGCTGGCCGGCAACGTGACGGTGTACCGCACCCTGAGCTTCCACTGACCCGGACACCCGGAAGGGGCCGCACCCGTGACGCCGGGTGCGGCCCCTTCCGTGTCGTTCGGCTACGGCTGGAACGGTTCCCCGAGGCCGACCACGATCTCCCGTTCGCCGCGGTGGGGTTCGCGGCTGTGCGCCGTGCGGACGTTGTCGATCACGAGGAGGTCGCCGTGGCGCCACGGCTCGCGGACGGTGTGCTTCTCGTACACGTCGTTGATCAGGTCGACGCTCGCCCGGTCCAGCGGAGTGCCGTCGCCGCAGAACGTGTTGAAGGGCAGCCCCTCGGGGCCGAACTCCGCCGTGAGGAACTCGCGGACCTCCGGAGCCATGGTCCACTCGTTGAGGAAGGCGATCTGGTTGAACCAGCACCGCTCTCCCGTTTCCGGGTGCCTCACCACGGCCGGGCGGGTCTGTACGGTGTGCAGCGCGCCGTCGGCGTCCCAGCGCGCCTCGATGCCGTGCGCGGCGCAGTAGCGGTCCACCTCCGAGGGGTCGTCGGTGCCGAAGGCCTCCTGCCAGCCGATCCCGACGAAGGGGTTGTAGTGGCGGGTGAGCCGCCAGCCGTGCCGCTCGAAGCGGGCGACGAGGTCCTCCGGCAGGTCGCGCAGTACGGCGCGGCTGTCGGCGGTCGCGGTGATGCCGCCGTCGGCCGGCGGGGTGAGGCAGGCGAACGCCATCAGCCGGGGGGCGGAGGCCGCGTAACTGAGTTCATGATGCATGCACATGGGCTGGTCGGCGGGCCAGTGCGAGGAGGAGTAGACGCCCTGCCCGTAGGTGTCGCGGGGCGCGAACCCCTCGCGTTCGATCAGCGGGTCGCCGATGACGCGGCCGACGGCCGCGGCGGCGGCCGCCCGGCTGTCCAGGCGCAGTCCGCGTACCAGTACGGCACCGTTGCGGGCGACCGCCGCTCTGATCTCCGGGCGGCGGGCGGTGAGCCAGTCGACGGCGGCGCCGGGCGGCGCCTCGGTCGCGTCGAGGCGGTCGAGCGGACCTGTTCCGGTTCCGGGCATGGGGCGATGCCTCTTTCGTCTCTCGGGAGGGGTGCGCCGTGCCTGTCCGCGGGCGCGGGGACACGGTTCAGGCGGGCGGACGCAGGAACGCCCGTACCGCGGTGATCGATCCGACGGTCGCGACCAGGACACCGGCGCCCAGCGCGGACCACACCTGGCCGCCGAGCGGCTGGTCGAGGGCGAGTGCGCGGTTGGCCTCCATGGCGTACGACAGCGGGTTGACCGTCGCCAGTACCTGGAGCCAGTCCGGCAGCCGCTCCTTGGGGACGAAGGCGCTGGAGGCGAACATCAGCGGGAACGTGACGAGGTAGCCGGCGCTCTGCATGGCCTCGGGGTTGCGCAGCCACGCCCCCAGCGCGAGGAAGATCCAGGTCATCGCCCAGACGACCACGCAGGTCAGGAGGACCGCGGCCAGCAGCCCAAGCGGTCCGCCGGCCGGGTCGGCGTCCAGGAAGACCACCGCCACCACCACGAGGATCACCAACTGGGCGGTGGTGCGCAGCAGATCGGCGAAGCTGCGGGCGAACAGCAGCAGCGGGGCGTGGATCGGCAGGGTACGCAGGCGGGCCACCGCTCCGTTGTCCATGTCGCGCACCAGGCCGATACCCGAGGCGACGGCGGGACCGATGCCGGTGGTCACCAGCAGGGCCGGCAGCAGGAAGTCCAGGTAGGCCACACCGTCGGGCAGGTGCCCCCGGTCGACGATGGCGCCGAACACCTGGCTGAGCAGCAGCAGCATGAACACCGGCTGGAGCATGCTGAGGACGACGACCTTGACGTGGGTGAAGTTGGCCCTGACCGAGCGCCCGGTGAGGATCAGCAACTGCGCCGTCAGGCCGCTGCCCTGCCAGGTCGGCACCGGGGCGGCCGTGAGCCGTGCGGGGGGCGGCGAGGTGCTGGTCATGGGGTTCCTCCGGAGTCGTAGGCCCGTTGCACACGGGACAGTGCCGTGAGCAGATCGGCGGACGTGACCTTGCGGGCGGCGGACACGGCCGCCCCGCCGAGGGGCAGCGCGCCGGTGTCCCCCCAGCGGAGCCGTCCGTCGTGGTCGATGAAGCTCCTGGCCCGCCCGGCGTTGTCGGGGTGCAGGCAGTAGGGGATGTCGAGCAGACCTCGCCGGAACGCGGTCAGCAGGGCGGTACCCACGTCGTCGTGCAGGTCCAGCACGGCATGGACCAGGGTGCGGGCCTCGGCGTACACCTCGGAGTCCGCGGCGGGCGGGCCGGGGGGCGGCGCGGTGGCGGTGGCCGCGGCGCGCGCGGCGGTCTCCAGTGCCTCCACGTTGTCGGCGACGGTCGGAATGCGGTGCGCCTCGGCGGCCGTCTTCACGATCAGCCGGGACGCCCCGGAGGTCACCGCGAGCCGGGCGGCCGCCTCCAGGAGGTTCAGCGCGCCGCCGCGCGAGAGGGGGTACACGCCCATGTAGGCGTAGAGCACCACGTGCCAGTCGGTGGGCCCGAGCAGTTCCCCGGCGAGCCGTTGCAGGGCGGCGACCGCTTCCAGGTCCTGTTGCGGGCTGGTCTGCTGGGCGTAGCTCAGGGACACGCTGCGCAGCCCGTGGCGGGCGAAGAAGAGGCCCTCCAGGACGCTCACCGCGACCAGAACGGCCGGCGGGCACAGCTGCCCGAGCATGCAGCCGCCGAAGCTCTCCAGGTGCGGCACCCTGCCGTCTCCGGTGTGCTCGGCGAGCATCTCGCAGGCCGTGCGCCAGCAGACGACCGCGTCGGCCAGCGGGGTGCGGCTGTAGGGCAGGCAGTACGAGACCGGCCCGCCCTCCGTGGCGTCCAGGCCGAGGCCGAGCAGCGCCGAGACGATGTGCTCGGGCCGCGGGGAACCGTGCCTGACCTGGACGGGGAAGGAGGCGTCGTGGATGCCGTCGAGCACGGCCCGGGTGGTTTCGGGCGGGTGGGTGCAGATCGGGTAGCCGTTGAGCGTGACCCCCTCGGCCAGGGCCCGGCGGGCGGCTTCGAGGTCACGTACCCGGGTGTAGCTGTCCAGGGTCAGCGTCCCCACCGTGACGGCGTCGGCCGCCCTGGTGCGGGCCAGCCCCCGGCGCATCCGTCCGGGGTCGCTGAAGCCCATGCGGGGCTGGACGACGAGCGTGCCGCGGGCCCGGGCTCCGGCCACGAACTCGCCGAAGGGGACCTGCGTCACGACACCGCTCGGGCGGGGGGCCGGGCCAGCATGTCGCGGAACGCGTTCACGTCTCCGTCGTCGAAGACCCTGTCGTAGCCCGCCGCGAGCAGCCGGCGCACCTGGCCGACGTTGCGCAGTCCGTCGGTCCCGAGCTTGCCGCCGATCACGATGGTGGTGCCGGCGAGTTCCGGGCGGGCGCGCAGGACCTGGACCAGCCGGAGGCCGTCCTGGTGGCCGTGGCCGTTGACGCTGCTGACGACGATCAGGTCCGGACGTAGCTCGACGGCCGATCCCATGACCAGGTCGTCGGGTGCGCAGGGGCCGAGGTTGGTGACCTCGTGGCCCCATTCCTCCAACAGGAGTTGGAGGTAGACGAGATTCCAGGTGTGGGCGTCGGAAGAGGTGCCGGTGACCAGCACGGTAGACATAGGGGTGCCAGGCATGGAATTCATCGGAATCCCGGAGTCGGGGAGTGCCGTAAGTCCCGGGCAGGAACACCCGGAAACGCGGCGCACTCAGCGGCTGAAAGGTTCTTTGGAATTGCGGTCGGCCTCGACTCTACTGGCGCGGGCGGGGCCCAAGCCGGGGATCGGCTGGCCGGTACTGGCCTCGTCACCCTCGAACTGCCAGCCGGTACGGGGGTTTTGTCCCTGTTGCTGAAGGGACCGCCGACTGCGGGTGCAGTTTGCTGTCAGTCGCCTTCCCCGCCCCTGGGGCAGCCGGTAGAAAGTCACGGCAGTGCCGAATCGGTGCGCGGAAAACCCCCGTTCGCAACCACGAAGGGCAGGCCACGGATATGGCGGGAATCGTCACCGCCCCCAGTGTTACCGCGATGCTGAGGAAGCATGCGGAAAACCGGCCGGAAAAAGAGGCGGCGGCTTTTGTGACGGATCCCCTCCGGGAGGACGGGACGCAGTGGCTGACCTACGCCGAGCTGGACGGGCGGGCCCGGAGTCTGGCCGTGCGCCTGCACCGGTCCTCGATCGGGCCCGGTGAGCGTGCCCTGCTGCTGTACCCCGCCGGACTCGACTTCCTGGTCGCGTTCTTCGGCTGCCTCTACGCCGGTGTCGTCGCGGTCCCCTCCTCGCTGCCCGGCCGCTACCGGCACGAGCGGCACCGGGTCCGGCGCATCGCGGACGACTCGGGCGCGGCGGCGATCCTGACCGACACCGGGACCCGCGCCGACGTCGAGGCCTGGTGCGCCGAGGAGGGGCTCGGCGGTCTCCCCCTGCTGGCCACCGACGAGGCCGGACCGGGCCCCGGTGACTGGACGATGCCGGCCACCGGTCATTCCACCCTCGCCGTGCTCCAGTACACCTCGGGCTCCACCGGAGACCCCAAGGGCGTGATGATCAGCCACGGCAATCTGCTGCACAACGCCGAGAACATCGCGGACGCCCTGGGACTGGACGACACCACGCGCGGCGGCGGCTGGATCCCCCACTTCCACGACATGGGCCTGATGGGCCTGATGACGACGCCGCTGATGACCGGCTCCGCCACCGTGCTGATGAGCCCCAGCACCTTCCTCAAGCGGCCCCACCTGTGGCTGCACATGATCGACCGGCTCGACATCAACTTCTCGGCCGCGCCCGACTTCGCGTACGACGTGTGCAGCCGGCGCGTCACCGACGCACAGGCCGAGGGTCTCGACCTCTCGCGGTGGCGGCACGCCGTCGACGGCTCGGAACCCGTCAGGTCCGCCGTCCTCGACCGCTTCCACCGGCGGTTCGCCGCGTACGGGCTGCGCCCCGAGACGCTCGCCCCCAGCTACGGCATGGCCGAGGCGACCCTCTTCGTCTCCGGTGCGATCGGTGTCGCGCCGAGCAGCGTGCGCGTGGACGCCGGTTCCCTCGAACGCGACGAGTTCCGTCCCGCCGCGGGAGAGTCCGGCCGGGACGTGGTCAGCTGCGGGCCGCCGCTCGGGGCCGAGGTCCTGGTCGTCGACCCGGGCACGCTGCGCACCCTGCCCGAGGGGTCCGTCGGGGAGCTGTGGCTGCGCGGCCCCGTCGTGGGGCACGGGTACTGGGCGCGTGAGGCCACCAACGGGGCCGAGTTCCGGGCCACCACCGCCGAGGGCGACAGCGGCTACCTGCGCACCGGAGACCTCGGAGCCCTGTACGAGGGCGACCTCTACATCACCGGCCGCATCAAGGACGTCCTCAACCTGCGCGGCCGCAACCTCTACCCGCAGGACATCGAGCACGAACTGCGCGTCCAGCGGCCGGAGCTGGGCAACCTGGTCGGGGCCTGTTTCGCCGTGCCCCAGACCGCCGGATCCGGTCAGGACGACGTCCTGGTGGTCACGCACGAGGTCCGCGGCATCAAGGACGAAGAGCGGCTGAGGGAGCTCGCGGCGGACATGCGGCTCACCGTCGCCCGCGAGTTCGGTGCCCCCGTCGGCGCCGTGCTGCTGCTGCGGCCCGGCGGTGTACGCCGCACCACCAGCGGCAAGATCCAGCGTTCGGCGATGCGCGAGCTGTTCCGGGCCGGCGCACTGGAGCCGACGTACGCGGACTACCAGCCCACGCTGCTGCCCACGGCCGCGAGCCGCGAGCAGGCCCCGGCATGACGGCCACGCCCGCCGCGCCCGTGGCCGCCCCCGTCACGGAACTGACCCGCCTCCTCGGCGAACTGACCGCACCCGGCGAGACCTTCTCCGGCGAGCGGCTCGCCGCCCTGGACGAGCGGGAGGCCTTCCCCACCGACGCCTGCCGCGCGCTCGACGCCTTCGGCCTGTCGCACTACTACGTGCCGGCCGAACACGGCGGCGCCCTGGACGACTTCGGCATGGTGACCCGGCTGCTGCGGGCGGTGTCCCGCGTGGACCTGACGGTGGCGGCGGCCCACGGCAAGACGTACCTCGGGGCCGTCTCCACCTGGATCGCCGGTGATCCGCAGCGGGCGGCGCGCCTCGGCCGCCGGATCCGCGAGGGCGCGGTCGTCTCCTGCGCGCTGACCGAACGGCACCACGGCAGCGACCTGCTGGCCGGCGAGGTCACCGCCGAGCGGGTGGACGGGGACGGCGGCTGGCGGCTCACCGGTGAGAAGTGGCTGATCAACAACATCACCCGCGCCGATCTGGTCACGGTGCTGGCCCGCACCAGCCCCGAGGGCGGCCCGCGCGGCTTCAGCCTCTTCCTCGTCGACAAGGAGCGGCTCGCTCCCGGCGCCCTGTCCCCGCTGCCGAAGGTTCCCACGTACGGAATCCGCGGGGCGGACATCAGCGGGCTCGCCTTCCACGACGCGATGCTGCCGGACGACGCTCTCATCGGGGCGCCCGGCCAGGGGCTCGAGATCATCCTCAAGGCCCTGCACGTGACCCGCACGGGTTGCATGGGCATGTCCCTGGGCGCGGGAGACCACGCCCTGGAACTGGCCGCCCGGTTCGCCGCCGAGGCCGCCGACCGCGGCACACCTCTCGCGCAGGTGCCCCACGTACGCCGGGAGTTGGGCGAGGCCGTGGCCGGCCTGCTGCTCGCGGAGGCCGCCGGGGTGGTCGCCGCACGGTCCGTCCACGCGCTCACCGGCGAGATGAGCGTCGTGTCCGCCGTCGCCAAGGCGTTCGTTCCGGCCCAGGTCGACGACCTCGTCGCCCGCCTGCTGCACACCCTCGGCCCCTACGGGCTCACGGACGCCGACCCGCACGGACACTTCGCCAAACTGGAGCGCGACCACCGCATCATCGGCATCTTCGACGGCAGCAGCCTGGTCAACCGCAACGCCCTGATCGACCAGTTCCCCCGGCTCGCCCGCGCCTACCGCAAGGGCCGCCGGGACGAATCCGGTCTGGCCGAGGCGACCGACGTCCACGCCCCGGTGCGTCCCTTCCGCCCCGAGGCCCTCAGCCTGCTCTCCGCGACCGGCGCTTCCGTCGTCGCCGCCCTGCCGTCGGCCGTGGACCGCGTCCGCGACCTGGCGGCGTCCGGAGGCGCGAGTCGCGGGCTCGCCACCCTGGCGGAGGGAATCCGGCGGGCCGCGGACGGGCTGCACGAGCGGATGGCGACCGTCCGCTACTCCCCGCGTGCCGTGCCCGGCCACGCCTTCGGGCTCGCCGAGCAGTACGAACTGTGCTTCGCCGCGGCGGCCGCGGTCCACCTGTGGCTGCGCCGGCCCGACCGCGTCGACGAGACCTGGCTGCGGGCCTGCCTGGTGAAGGCCCTGACCGACCTCGGCGAACCCGTCGAGGCGGCCGACCGCGACGCCTTCGACGTCCTCACGGACGTGCTGCTGTCCGCGCCCGGCACGGTCCCCTCACTCCTCGACTCCCTGGAGGGTGCGGCCCGATGACCGCGGTCACCGTCTCCACCGATCTCGCCGACACCGTCGAACAGCATCTCGGCGACCCGTACGACACCGCCAACCCCCGTGGCTTCGCGGCGGTCCTGGCCGCGCGCGAGACGGGCCGGCCATGGACCGGCGACCTGCTCCCCGACGCCCTCACGGCGAGTGCGCACCTCACCCCCGAGGCGTGGCTGCACGCGCTGCGTGCCCTGTACCGCCGCTCGCCCGGCCTC
Organism: Streptomyces sp. NPDC034099; assembly: GCF_055575415.1. Lineage (NCBI taxonomy): Bacteria > Bacillati > Actinomycetota > Actinomycetes > Kitasatosporales > Streptomycetaceae > Streptomyces > Streptomyces sp. NPDC034099. Next base: position 447,299 of record NZ_JBVISR010000007.1, read on the forward strand.
GGCAGCACCGTCCGCACGGGCCTCCACGAGAACGGACCGCGGGCCGCGGCTCTGGCCGTCGGCGCCTGCGTCGGAACCCTCGACTCGGCACTCCGCGTCACTGTCCGCCATCTGCGGGGCCGCCTGCTCTACGGGGCGCCCGCCATCGACATCCCCCATCTGCGCGAGGTGCTCGCGGGAGTCCACGCCGACCTGTTGCTGTGCGACGTCCTGACCACACTCGCGGTCCGCGGCGAGGACGCGCTGCCCGCTCGGGAGGGCGCCCACGAGCAGGCGGTGCTCGGACTGGTCCCGCGCGTCCTCCAGGGCGCCCTCGACCGGCTGTCCGTCCTGATGGGGTCGCGCTTCTACGTCCGAGAGGGGGAAACCGGCATCTTCCAGCTGCTGCTGAACGGGGCCCAGCGGGAGCTGTTCGCCCCGGCGCACGGTCCTCGCCCCGCCCCCGGTCCCCTGCCGTTGACCGAGCTGGTCACCGCGCCGTGCGCCGCCGCCCTCCTCGACCCCGAGCTCGCGCGGGCAGCCCCCGGCCGGGTGCTCACCACGCCGGTGCGGCGCTCACCCCAGCCCTCGGGCGGCGTCCAGCAGCGCCTGTACGCGGACCTGATCCGCCGCTACGAGGGCGCCCGCACCTTCGACCTGGTCGAACGCCGGATTCCCGACCGTCCCTGATCCGCCCCCGCTTCCAAGAAAAGGACAGCTCCATGCCCGAGTCCGACCTCGAGACCCCCACCGCCGGAAGCCTCACCCGCTGGCTCACCGACTGCGTGGCCACCCACCTGGAACGCCCGGTCGACACGATCGACCCCGGGGTCCCGCTCTCCGACTACGGGCTCGACTCGCTGTACGCCCTGTCGGTCATCGCCGAACTGGAAGACCACTTCGACATCTCCGTGGACCCGGCTCTCATGTGGGACAACCCCACCGTCGACGCGCTGAGCAAGGCGCTGGCCGACGAACTGGCCGTCAACGGCTGACGGTCACGGCCCTTCCTCCCCCCGCAGTCCAGCACTCCCGCAGAATCGAGAGGACCGCACCGCCATGTCCGAAGCCCGTCTGCTCCGTCGACCCGTCTCCGCCGCGCAGTCCGGCATCTGGGTCGCCCAGCACCTGCACGCGGACAGCCCCCTCTACAACTGCGGTGGCTACTACGAGATCGCCGGGCCGGTGGACGCGGAGATCCTCGCCGAAGCGGTACGGCGGGGCGTCCAGGAGACCGAGGCGCTGCGCTCGCGCTTCGCCCAGGAGGAACGGGACACGGACAGCGGCCCGGAAGTGACCCTCCACCAGCTCGTCGAGCCGGCCGAGCCGCACCCCCTGCGGTTCGTCGACCTGCGCGCTGCCTCCGACCCGGAGGCAGCCGCGCACCGGTGGATGAACGCGCGCATGGCCAGGCCCTTCGACCTGACGCGCGGCCCTGTCAGCGAACAGGCTCTCCTCACCCTCGCCGACGACCTGCACTGGTACTTCCACGGCTACCACCATGCCGTCCTCGACGGTTTCGGCCAGTCCGTGTACGCCACCCGCGTCGCCGCGCTCTACTCCGCCCTCCTCGCCGGGGAGGAGCCCTCGCCCACCGGCTTCGCGACCCTGGACCGGGTCGTCGCCGACGAGGCGGCCTACGCCGGCTCACGACGGCACACCATGGACCGCGCCCACTGGCGTGAAGTCTTCACCGACCTGCCCGAGCCGGTCTCCCTCGCCGGCCGCGCGTCCGGCAGCACACACAGCCTGCGCCGCCACGTCCGCACCCTGCCCTCCCCACTGGCCGAACGTCTCACCCGGGCGGCCGCCCGTGCCGGGGTGCAGTGGCCCGCCCTGGCCCTGGCCGCCACCGCCGCCTTCTTCCACCGGATGACGGGCGGCACCGACTTCACGTTCTCGATCCCGCTGGCAGGACGCTCGGGGCGTACGTCCCTGACCACACCGAGCGCCATGGTCAACGTGCTGCCCCTGCGCGTGAGGCTCACCTCGGACATCCGCTTCACAGAACTGGCCGCACAGGTGTCCCGGTCCCTGGCCGACGTCGTCCGTCACCAGCGCTTCCGCGGCGAGGAGCTCATCCACGAGCTGGGCCTCTCCGGCGCCGGCCAGGCCCGCCTCGGCCCGACCGTCAACATCATGGCCTTCGCCGGCGAGCCCCTGTTCGGCACCACACCCGCCGTGACCCATCCGCTCTCGACCGGCCCCGTGAACGACCTGAAGATCAACTTTTACGGCACGGCCGACTCGCGCTCCGGCATCCGTGTCGAACTGGACGGCCATCACGAGCTGTACGGGGAGGACGAACTCGCCTCTCACTCCGACCGGTTGGCACGGGTCCTGGAGTGGGTGGCCGACAGCGACGACGATTCCCGGGTTTCCGAGGTGGAGGTGCTGGAGGAGGCCGAGCGGGAGCGGGTGCTGTCCGGCTGGCAGGGAGCAACACGCACCCTGCGCGGGGCGTCCTTGCCCCAGCTCTTCAGTGAGCAGGCGGAACGGACACCGGACGCGGTGGCCGTGGAATGCGGTGACCGGACACTGACCTACCGGGAGCTGGACGCCTGGTCCGCCCGGACCGCCGGCTGGCTGCACACACAAGGCGTGGGCAGAGGTTCTTTTGTCGCGGTGAAACT